>CAVOHP010000038.1:0-103178 GCA_963695715.1 uncultured Chloroflexia bacterium | reverse complement strand
CCATCAGCTATCAGCCGCGCGCCGCCTCGTCCAGCATTGCCCAGACGTTCTCCGGCGGCACGTCGTCTTGCACGTTGTGGACGGCGCCCAGCACGTAGCCGCCGTCGCGCCCCATCACGCCGAGCGTGTCGCGCACCGACTGGCGCACGTCTTCCGGCGTACCGTGCGGCAACAGCCATTGCGTGTCAATGCCGCCCCAGAACGCCATCCGCCCCGCAAAGCGCTGTTTCAGGTTGGCCGGGGTCATGCCCACCGCGGCCACCTGCATCGGGTTGAGCACGTCAACGCCCACCTCGATATAGTCGTCCACCAGGTCACTGATCGCGCCGCACGCGTGGCATGTGGATTTTGGCGTCGGTGTGGCAACGGATCGTTTCGACGTAGCGGCGATGGAACGGCTTGACCATCTGCCGATAGAGCGCCGGGCGGATCAGCGGGCGCTGCTGCGTTCCCATGTCGTCGGCGATCACCAGAACGTCGAGATAGGGGCCGACCTCACGCAGAAAGCTCTCTTGCCGGCGATATTGCACTTGCGCCACCCTGTCCATCAACGCCAGCGCGAACTCCGGGTCGAGCAGCAAGTCGGCGAGGAAGCGCTCCATCCCGCGCAGCAGCCAGGCCGCGGTCGAAGATCACGGTGTCGTTGGCGCTGCCGCAAACGGCGTAATCGGTGTTCTCCCGCAGGATCGCGGGCCTCGTCGGCCAGCCCCGCATAACGCGACGGATCGGCCGAGTCGGGCCAGGCGTAGCTGTCGAGGTCGGCGATGGTCGCCTCGGCCAGCGGGTGCGAGACGGCGTCGTACTGGCGGCTGCCTTCGGGGCGACGATAAGTTACGCCCCATTCGTCCATCAGGGTGTGATCATCGAGCACACGCCCGCCGCCCGTCGCCGAAGGTCGCGCATAGACCCCGCGTGTGTCCACCGGCAGCCGCGCCAGCATCACCTCAGGCAGCCTTACCGTCTCGAAAGAGAGGCTGAGGGTGGTCGCGTCGGCGTCCAGCCCGAGGAAGCACGGCGAAGTTCTCATATGCGCCCGCGCAAAGGTGCTGTTCTGCGTCCCGCCCAGGTCAATGGGGACGCGTCCACCTCCTGGTGGCTTAGCGCGCGCCGGACACGCTCGCGTGACGTGAGGGTGAGCATGGCGTTCTCTTTCGCAGCGGGATGGGTGTGCTTTCGTTCATTTTACCGCAAACGGAAGGAATTTGGAATTAGGAATTGAGAATTACGAATTAGGCCTTATGCTAGTTAGAGTTGACTAAGAGAGAGTCCTCTGGTGTATGTTGAGCAGGTTGAACTACCAACAGCACCGAGAGGACTCCTCCCATGATACCCGACTTCGAGACGTTCTGCTTGTACACGTACGTGCTTGTCGATGACATGTTGCACGCGTGGGCGGCCCACTTGGGGCGTACCGGCCCGCCGCCGCTGTGCAGCGATAGCGAGTTGCTGACCATGGTTTTGGTGGGCGAAGCGTGCGGGTGGGATATCGAAACTGAAATGGTGCGGCATTGGCACGCCTATCCGCAGCTCTTCCCGCATGTTCCCGAGCAATCGCGCTTCAATCGGCGGCGGCGCAATCTGGCGCTGACCCTTAACTTGGTGCGGCAAGAGTTGGTGCGCCGGCTGGATCTGGCGGCGGATCCGGCCTGCGTCATAGACAGCCTGCCGGTGCCGGCGGTGGGTTTCCATCTCGCGCCGACCGCCAGCGCCGACTGGGCGGCGGCGGGGGCGACCTATGGCCACGTCGCCTCCAAAAAGCAGATGATCTTTGGTTACCGCTTGCATCTGTTGGTGACCTTGAACGGTTTGATTCTCGATTTCATCCTGGCGCCCGCCCATGCCACCGACCTGGCGGTGGGGGTTGAGTTGCTCAGCGCCCATACCGACTTGCTCGTGCTCGGCGACAAAGGTTACATCAGCCAACCTGTGGCCGAGACCCTGCGTACCTGCAATCGGATTGCGTTATATGCGATGCGTCGCCAGAACCAGAAAACCCAGTGGCCCTCGGCGTTCACCCACCTGGTCACCCATTGCCGGCACATCATCGAAACCGTCAACGGGCAACTGGTACAGCAATTCCGGATTCAGAAGAACCAGGCGCATACCTGCTGGGGCCTGTGTACCCGCTTGTATGCCAAACTAACGGCCCACACGCTGGGCATCTATCTCAACCGGCTGACGGGCTATCCCCACTGCTTACAGATCAAGCACTGGGCTTTCAACTAGCATAAGGCCTGAATTGGGAGTGGAGGAGGCGCGGCGCGTGCCACTACAAACCTGACGGGCATCGCTGGAGTGGGTTGCCGGGGAACGCGCGCCCATACGGCCTGTCAGCGATAAGCCATCAGCACCAGCGATCAGCCATAAGCCATCAACTACAAGCTCTCCGACGCTTCCGGGCGCAGGTGGATTACCGCAACCAGCATTAGATACATCGCCGTGAGGCAGAGGGCGAAGACCGCGGGGAAGACGAACAGGCGCGGGTTGGCAAGCGGATGCCGCAGGTTGATCGCGATATCGGACAGCAGCGACATGGGGTTGAGCACTGCGTCCCAACTGTTGTAGCGCGGGAAGCGGCCCAGATAGACCCCCACGCTGCCCGCGGCCAGTACCCCGAAGGTAAAGAGCCAGCCCGTCATCGCGCCGGCCCGGCGCTGCACCAGCCCCTGCATCAGATAGAGTGAAACGAACCCCAGGAACGCGCCCGTCCACGCGAACGCGACCAACAGGATCAGGTCATACCACAGGGGCACGTCGGGCTGGATGCGCAGGTGGATGATGTCGGTGAGGATGTAGGGGGCGTTCGGGAAGAAGAGCAACCAGAACGCGAGGCACGGCACGATCAGCAGCCAGGCCGCGCGCCGCCGCGTCTTGCTCAGGTTATAGACGATGCAGCGCGCTGACCATCGGCAGCCACGCCAGAAACAGATTCCATGCCAGACCCTCGTGTGAGACTCGCCCCGAATACATGGCGCGCAACATCAGCAACAGCAGGCAGACGAACGACGCAAACACGAGCGACGCGACCACGGCAAGCTGTCGCCGGTCGGAGGTAATCAGCCGGATGAGATGTGACACGGGTTGCTCCTGGGAAGGGAAACAGGTAAACAGGGAATCAACGCTTTCCCCTTCGACGTATTTCCCCGTCAAATTGTTTCCTCATGGGTAGACGTGTTTCGGGCGAATAGCCGATGGCGAATAGCGGATAGCGACAGCGAATGGTTCGTAGTGGCGCACGCCAGTGCGCCCGGCGGATGGTCGGACTATCAGCTATCCGCCATGCGCTATAAGTTATTCTATATGCTATACGCTTTCCGAACATTCTAACACGAATTTACAGCCGCGCCCATCTATGATAAACTATTCACGTGTAAGCCAGCTTACAACGATTGTGGGTATGTTGCGATGATTCCTCGATGCCCCGCTGGGGCAAACCACGAAATTTGCTTACCACGAGCGCGCGCGCCCCTGTCGCGGCGACGCTTTCTTGTCGCGACCGGCGCGGCTGCACTGGGCGTGACGCTGGGCGCGTGCGCCGGGCCGCTGCCGGGAACCCCGGATGAGGCGCCGCCTCCGAACCCGGCCGCTGCGGGCGCGACGGGCGAAAAAGCCGAGATCGTCTATCAGGACTGGCGCACCGAGTGGTTCCCGCCGATGGCTAACCGGATGCTCGCCGAGTTCCACGAGCAGCACCCGAACATCCGCGTCTACTTCACGCTGGACCCCGAAAACCTCGAAGAGCGGATGCCGGTGGATTTCGAAGCGGGCCGCGCGCCCGATGTCTTCGCCGGGTGCTGCACCTTCTTCCCGGCCTGGGCGCGGCGCGGTTACACGATGGATCTGCGCCCCCTCGTCGCCGCCGATCTGGATCAGGCCGTGATCGCCGACTGGGACCCGATCCAGTACGCGGCGCTCTTCACGCGGGAAGGGGTGCAATATGCGCTGCCGAAGTACCATGGCGCGTTGGCGCTCTATTATAACAAGGATGCGTTCGATGATGTGGGCGTCGCCTATCCCGATGCTTCATGGGAACGACGATGACTATCAGGACGCAATGCGCCGGCTGACTACGGACACCCGAAATGACAACCGGGCCGACCGCTGGGGCAGCATTCTCGATATCTCGTGGGATCGAATCCAGGTGCACGTCAACGCGTTCGGCGGCCATTTCGTTGACCCCGCCGACCCGTCGCGCTGCCTGATGGGCGAGCCGCCCGCGTTGGCTGCCATGGAGTGGCTGCGGGCGCGCATGTGGGATGACCGGACCATGGCGACGCAGCTCGATGTGCAGAACCAATTGCCGCGTCAGGCCTTCGCGCTGGGCCGCACTGCGATGGTGGAAGACGGCTCGTGGTCGCTGCGCGATATCTTGCAAGAGAGCCGTTTCCGGCTGGGCATTGCTCCGCTGCCTGCCGGCCCCGCTCGCCGCGCCACCCTCGCCGGCACCGACGGCTTCGGCATTTACGCAAATACGCGTTATCCTGATGCTTCGTGGGAATTGCTGAAATTTCTCGTGAGCAAGGATTACGGGCGGGCGATGGCGCAGGCGCAGTTCCTCCAACCGGCCCGCGAGTCGCTGGTAGATGAATGGGTCGCATTCATCCGCGCGGAGTACCCGGAGCAGACGCGCGACGTGAATCTCGCCGCCTTCGCCGACGGGCACCGCCAGGGCTATTCGGTGATCGCCGAGATCTTCCCCAATATGGAGGCCGCGCAGCGCATCGCCTATGACGCCTGGGATCGCCTTTACACGCTCGGTCAGGCCGATACGGAGATCATGGTGACGGCCGCCGCGCAGATTCAGCAGGCGCAGGACGCCGCCTGAATTCCCCTTCCGCTTTCTACCCGTGTATGGCTCGTCGCGCCCGGCGCCTATGACGAGCGGGGAGCGCCTCCACGGGCGGATGACAAACGGTGATTGCCGACTATCTGACCATGTTTAACCTGGGCTCGCTTCGCAACAAAATCATCGCCTGGTCCTTTGTGCCCGCGGCCATCATCCTCGCGCTGGTGGCGCTGGTGGCATACAACGCCTACCAGCGCGTCACCGCCGAGATGGTGATCCAGCGCAACCAGGAAGTGACGCGCCTCTCTGCGAGCCAGGTCGCCGGCGAGTTGAGCGGCTACGGCGATGACTTATCAAGCCTGGCGCGCAGCTTCAGCGTCTATGCGGGCAGCCCCGTGGCCTTACGCCAGACGCTGAAAGCGGCCGCAAATCGGGTCGCGATTTTCGATGCCGGCGTGGTGCTGATGGATGGGCATGGAGTAGTGGTGGCGGCCCAACCGCCGCGCCCCGACATCATCGGCCAGGACTGGTCGAGCCGGCCTTACTTCCAGCAACTGTTGCGCGCCGGCGAGCCGGTGATCTCGAGACATCGCGCCCGACGGCCCGGAGCGGCGCGGATGTGGTTGCCATCGGTGTGCCCATCACCGGTGATCGCGGCGAGTTCCTGGGGGCGGCGACGGGGATGTTTCGCGTCGGCCCCGACGTGTCGAACTCGCTCTACGGCTCGATCATTAAGCTCCGGCTGACCCCCTCCGACACGGTGTATCTGGTGGATTCCACCGGACGCGCCCTGTATCACGGCGACGAGACGCTCATCGGCGAGGACCTGTCGCGCCGGAACGCCGTGCGCATGGTCACGCTGAACAAGATCGGCGCGGAACGGGATACCGATCTCGACGACCGACAGATCGTCGCGTCCTACGCGCCGGTGCCGGGCGCGCCGTGGGGTCTCGTCATCGAGTCGGGGTGGCGTGCGCTGCTCGCTCCCACCCGCGAGTACAGCCGGTTTCTGCTCATCCTGCTGGGGCTGGGGCTTCTCATTCCGGCCATCGTCAGCGCCATCGGCAGCACACGCATCACCAGGCCCATCCGCGAACTGGCGGTCGCGGCGCAGCAGGTGGCAAGCGGAAACTTCGGCCAAACGGTCGAGGCGGATACCGGCGATGAGGTGGCGGAGCTGGTGACGCAGTTCAACCGCATGTCCGCCGAATTGCTCAACTCGTACACCACGCTTCGGGAGCGTGAGGAGCGGCTGGGGCTGGTGATCCAGGGGACGAACGACGGCATCTGGGACTGGGACATCGCCACCGACCGGGTCTATTTTTCGCCGCGCTGGAAGGAAATGCTGGGCTACGCCGACGACGAATTGCCCAATGAACAGGCGGTCTGGCTGGATTTGCAGCACCCCGACGATCGTCCGGTCGTGCAGGCGCGGCTCGAGGATTACCTGGCCGGGCGGACGCCGGTTTACGTGATCGAACACCGCCTGCGACACAAGGATGGCGGCTATCGTTGGATCCTGGCGCGTGGCACGGCGTTGCGCGACGCCGACGGGAAACCCTATCGCATGGCCGGGTCGCACGCCGACATCAGCGACCTCAAACGCGCTCAGGGCCTGCTGGCGGGCCAACGCGAGTTCCTGGAATTGCTGGCAAGCGGCGGCGCTTTCTGCGACACTCTGGACGCGTTGATCGGTTCCATCGAGCAGCAGTCGGATGGCGTTCATGGCATGGTTCGGCTGCTGGATGCGGAGACCGATTTGGCGGTCTGTATGTCAGCGCCCAGCCTGCCGGCTGACTTCATCCGGACCATAGACGCCAACGCGCCGGACGTATGCAGCCTGGTCGCTGATGAAGGCGCACGCGTGATCATTCCCGACATAGCCGCAGAGCCGCGGTACGCCGCGCTGCGCGACGTGGCGCTGCGCCACAACATCCGCGCCTGTTGGGCCGAACCGATCCCCGCGCCGGATGGCCGCATCATCGGGGCCTTTGTCCTCTACTGTGAGACGGCGCGCGGGCCTGACGAAACCGAGCTTGGCGTCATGGAAACCGTTGCCCGCCTCATCGGCATTGCTCGCGAGCAGGAAGCATCTCAGGCGGCTATCCAGAGCGCCTATCAGACGTTGGAGCGACGCGTGACGGAACGCACGCGCGAGTTGGCGACGCTCAACGCCGTCGCGGCGGTCGCCAGCGAGTCATTGGAGCTTTCGAAGATTCTCGAAAGCGCCCTCGATGAGACCCTGGATGCCCTGAACATGGAGGCCGGCATCGCCTATCGGTTGGATGAACGGAACCAGAGCCTGCAAGCCGTCGTGGGGCGGGGGTTATCTGAGGAATTCGCCCGTCGCGTCGAGACGCTGCCGCTGGAGGTGGCGCTGGCCGGGCGGCCTCTGGCGCTGGATGACCTCTACGTCTTTCGGGTGGAGGACTACTCGCCGGGCGATCTTCGCGATCGGATTCGGGCTGATGGGCAGGAACTGATCGTGGGCGTGCCGCTGGCGTCGTCGGGGCAACTGTTGGGCTTCCTGGTGCTCGCCACCCGCGCCGAGCGCGCCCTCACACCCGACGAGAAGCGCCTTTTACTCTCCGTGGGCCAGCAGGTCGGCGTCGCTATCGAGAACGCCAACCTGTATCGAGCGGAACAACGGCGTCGCGAAGTGGCCGAGGGTCTGCGCGAGACGTTGACCGTGCTGAATTCGCGCCAGTCGTTGCCGGATACTCTTGATCACATCGTGGAGCAGGCTCAGCGGTTGATGGGCAGCGAAGGCGTCGCCCTCATGCGGTTGCAGGATCGCGAAGGCACGCTGGTGGTGCAAGCATCCAGGGGGCTTTCGGCGCGTTTCGCTGCCACGTTGCAGGTGCCGAACGGTACCGCGGTCTCGGGGCGGGCCATCGCAGAACGTCGCCCGGTGGCCGTCTCGAATACCGGTCGGCTCTATCAGCGGATGGCTGTGGAGGGCTCGTTGCCCCTGGGGATGCCCGACGAAGTGCTGGCAGAGGCCCTGGTGACTTTCCATGCGTTGCTCGGCGTCCCGTTGATCATCCGCGATGAACCATATGGTGCAATCAGCTTCTACTTCACCGAACTGCGCGAGTTCACCGATGAAGACATGCGTCTGGCGGCGGCGATTGCCGACCAGGCGGCGCTCGCCATCGAGAGCGCCCGGCTGCGCGACCAGGCCGGGGTCACCGCGGCGATCGAAGAGCGCACGCGCCTGGCGCGTGAGTTGCACGATTCCGTGACGCAATCGCTGTTCAGCGTGACGCTCTACGCGGAGGCCGCCGCGCGCCTGCTGGTCAGCGGCAATGGTGATGCAGCGGCCGATTATCTGCGCGATGTCCGCGATACCGCGCAAGAAGCCTTGCGCGAGATGCGTCTGCTCATCTTCCAGTTGCGCCCGCCCAAGCTGGAGGAGGTGGGGTTGGCCGGGGCGTTGCAGGCCCGGCTGCAAGGCGTGGAAGCGCGCGGCGGCATTGACGCCGATCTGAAGGTTACCGGCGAAGAATATGCGACTCGCCTGTCGCTGCCGGTGCAGGCCGACCTGTACGCAATCGTGCAGGAGGCATTGAATAACTGCCTTAAACACGCGCGCGCCGCGCACGTCTGGGTCGAGATCGCATACAGCGAGGCTGGGGTACGCGTCTCGGTGCGCGATGACGGCGCGGGGTTTGATCCAACCGCCGGCGCGGATACGGGCGGGATGGGGCTGCACTCGATGCGAGAACGCGCCGAACGCATCGGCGGCGCGTTTGCCATCGAAAGCGCGCCTGACGGTGGGACGTGCATCACGGTACAACTTCTCGGCTAACTCTCATTATCAGGAGAATCATTCATGGCCCAGTCCATTCGGGTGCTGATCGTAGATGACCACGCTATCGTGCGAAAGGGGATCAGCGCGCTGCTTTCCACCGAAGCCGATATCGAAGTGCTGGGGGAGGCGGCTAACGGCGCGGAAGGCGTCGAGAAGGCCGAGGCGCTGCGCCCCGACGTCGTGCTGATGGACATGGTGATGCCCAGGATGGACGGCATCGAGGCCACCCGTCGCATCACGGCCATGACCGGCGGCCCGCGCGTATTGGTGCTGACCAGCTTCGCCGCCGACGACAAGGTGTTCCCCGCCATCAAGGCCGGCGCCCTGGGCTACCTGCTCAAAGACTCCAGCCCGAGCGAGTTGATCCGGGCAATCCGGCAGGTGCATCGCGGTGAACCATCGCTGGAGCCGGCGATTGCCAGCAAGGTGCTGTTCGAACTGGCGCACCCGCCCAAAGCCGAACCCACGACCGATCCACTCACCGAGCGCGAGCTGGAAGTGTTGCGGTTGATCGCCCAGGGTTATAGCAACCGGCAGATCGCCGACGAGTTGGTCATCACCGAGATGACCGTCCGCGCCCACGTCAGCAACGTCCTCAGCAAGCTGCACCTTGCCAGTCGCACCCAGGCCGCGCTCTTTGCCCTGCGCGAGGGCCTGGCCTCGATGGACGATATCCCCGAGTTCAAGGACTGAGCCTCTTGTTTGTAGCGTGCTGTCCTCAGCGCCGACGCTTGCGCTGGGGACAGCGCGCTACCGCCCTTTGAACTCTCCGATTTCTGGAATCTGCACTACGGACGTACCCCCGATCCGGTGATATTATTTTCATATCGAATGATTAGATATGGAAGTAACTGATGCCGACCCATTACCGGGGCGCTCCTGAGGCGACCCTCGCTCTCGATACCTGGATCAAGCTAAGCCGGGCCGCCGATTCTTTCGGCGCACGGCTGGCGCAGGGCGGCGCGTTGGGCGACCTCACCCCCGGCCAGTTTGGTGTCCTGGAGAGCCTGTATCATCTCGGCCCGATGCGCCAGACTGAGATCGGGGCGAAGCTGTTGCGGAGCGGCAGCAACATCACCCTGATAGTGGATAACCTGGAACGCGACGGACTCGTGCGCCGAGACCGTGACCCCGATGACCGGCGGGTGGTGAACGTCTCGCTCACCGATGCGGGGCGCGAGGTGATCGAGGGGATATTCCCCGCCCACGTCGAGGCGATCGTCGAGGCGATGGCGGCCCTGTCGCCGGAAGAGCAGGCCGAACTGGGTCGCTTGTGCAAGAAGTTGGGGAAGCCCGGTTCGTAGGGGCGGTTCATGAACCGCCCCGGACGGATCGAGATGAGAGCTGTTAGCAAATCTGTATTGAGGAGAAACTGTGATGACTCACCATGAGCGTTTGATCGTTGTGACCGGGGCCACCGGCAAGCAGGGCGGGGCGGTGATACGGCATCTGTCGAAACAAGGCGGCTGGAAGCTGCGTGCAGTGACCCGCCACCCGGAGAGCGAAGCCGCGCGGGCGCTGGCCGCGCAGGGCATCGAGGTGGTACAGGGAGACATGGCGAACCGCGCCGATATGGATCGCGCGTTGCAGGGCGCCTACGGCGTCTTCAGCGTGCAGAATACCTGGGAAGCCGGGGTGGATGGCGAAATCGCCCAGGGCAAGAACGTGGCCGACGCCGCGAAGGCGGCGGGCGTGCAACACTTCGTCTATACCTCGGTGGGCGGCGCGGAGCGCGCTACCGGGCATCCCGCATTTCGACAGCAAATGGGAACTGGAACAGTATCATCAGAGGCTGGGGCTGCCGGTCACCACGCTGCGGCCCGTATTCTTCATGGACAACCTGCTGCCCGGCATGATGGGGCCGCGGGATGGCGTCCTCGCAATCGCTATGCCGCCCGAAACTCCGCTGCAGATGATCGCCGTGGATGATATCGGCTGGTTCGCCGCGCAGGCGTTCGCCGACCGCGATGCGCATCTGGGGCAGGCGGTCGAGCTGGCGGGCGATGAACTCACCTTCCCGGCTGTCGCCAAGACCCTTTCCGATGTGAGCGGTCAATCGGTGCAGTACGTCGAACAGCCGATGGCGCAGGTTGAGGCGTATAGTCACGAGACGGCCGTGATGCTCAAGTGGTTCATCAGCGACGGTTATGAGGCGGATATCGCGGCGCTGCGCGGCATGTATCCGCAGCTTGCGGATTTCGCCACGTGGGCGCGCGCCCACGCCGGTCTGTATCGCTAAGTGATGTAAGGTCAGGTGCAACGCACTTTCGAAAGTGCGTTGCACCTTTGTTTATTTCTTGCGCCCCGATACGGTTACGCTGTAGACATCAACCCCCGCCTGCCGGCCGCGACTGGCGGTGCGTTCGGCGCTCACATCAGTGAAGCCGGCTGCTTCTACCAGGGCCAGATATTCCCCTTCGGGGAGCGCGCCGCTCACGCAGCCCGACCATAGCGTCGGGTCTCGCTGCGCAGTTGCCGAAAACGACCCTGAAGTCACCACATCGCTCACCGAGAGCCGCCCGCCGCTGCGTAGCACGCGGAATGCTTCTTCGAACACACGCCCCTTGTCCTCGCACAGATTGATCACGCAATTCGACATGATCACATCTGCCGTCGCGTCCTCGATGGGCAGCGCTTCGGCGTGTCCCCGGCGGAATTCTACCTGGGCGAAGCCGTTGCGCTGCGCCGTGGCCTGCGCCCGTTCCAGCATTTGCGGCGTCATGTCCACGCCGATCACGCGCCCCGCGGGTCCCACCCGTTGCGCCGACAGAAACGCATCCAGCCCGCCGCCGCTGCCGATATCTACGACCACTTCGCCGGGTTGCAGGCCGGCGATGGCGGTCGGGTTGCCGCACCCCAACTTGAATGCGGCGGCCTCCTGCGGCGCGCTGTTGAGTTCATCCGTGGAGTAGCCGGGCCGCCACTCGATCGTATCCGCCTCCGTCTCCTCGCAGCAGCACCCGGAGCTGACGCTCAACGGAATGTCGGCCACGAACTCCATGGCGTAGCTGGTTTCCGCCGCGGGCGCGGGGTCGCAACCGCAACCGCATTCGCCCTGGCGCTCCGCGGCCGCGCCGTAGCTTGTTTGAACGGCTTCACGCGCGCCGCTAATCCGCTTCGTGCCGATGGCGACGATCAACTTGACGGCGGCCTGCGCGTCCGGCGTCGCTAACGAAGCCGAGCGGCAGGATTGCCCGCTGTAACTCGCATAGGCGTTTACCAGACCCGCCTCCTTGAGCCATGCCTGCACCTGAGCGCGCTCGAAGCCCGGCCATTCGTCGGCCATCTCGTCACGCATCCAGGTGTTTTCGTGCGTCTCCATGTCGGTAATCACCAACCGCCCGCCGGGCCTCACGATGCGCGCCATCTCTGCGATAGCCGCCGCCGGATCGGTGCAATGGTGCAGATACATGTTGGCGAAGGCCACATCCACCGCGCCGTCGGGCAGAGGGATTCGTCCATCTTGCATGAGGCCATACGCCACGTTGTCATGGGCGCGCAGGTTGCGCCGCGCCACGTCCAACATCGCCGGCGAGCCGTCGGCAAGATGCACCTGTGCCACGCGCGGGGCCAGCCCGCCGGCCATATAGCCCGTCCCGCCGCCCACATCGGCGACCGTCCATTCCGGGCGCAGATAGGCGCGCGCAATGGCGTCGTCGCGCACCGCGTCGGTGAAATATCCTGCCTGAAGGCTGTCCCAGGCGTCTGCATTGTGCTCGAAATAGGCTTCCGCTGCAGTCGTCATCTTCATCGTGGTTCTCCAATCTACGTGTTTGTAGCGCGCTGTCCTCAGCGCATCTGGTAATATCGCAAAAAAACGATTATTCGACCCCGAAAAAAGGCGGGCTGTGCGCCGCACCCGCCGCGCATCAGGACGCGGTTGACCGGTCCGGTTCCCACCGTAACCGGACCGGTTCATCGCAGCAATCCGGCAGCCAGCCTTCGATCTGCTCTTTCAGCCAGCGCACCCCATCGGGATTCACACAATAGCAGGTGGCCGGGCCTTCGATCTCGCCGCGGATCAGGCCGGCCTCGCGCAACACTTTGAGGTGCTGGCTCACGGTGGACTGCGCCAGCGGGGTGGTCTCAACGATCTCCTGCGTGATGCACGTCTGCCGTTCGGCCAGCGTTTGCATAATTTGAAAGCGCACAGGATTGCCCAGCGCCTTGAACATCTGCGCCAGCCGCTCATGCGCGGCGGTCAGGGTGATGATATCTTGTTCCAATGCCGCCCTCCTTATTTCATCGTAATTATACGATATAGCGTTTGACCTGTCAAATCACAATTGGGCGACTTGATATAGCATATAGCTGTCGGTCAGGATGAAGAACACAATCAGGCTGGTGACGAAGAGGGTGACGATTCGCGTCGCGGGGCCTTGCTCGACTGGTCTACGCACCGCGCCGTAGCCGCCGACGGCAAGCGGCAGACACGAGAACAGGATCAGCGGCCGCAAGTCCAGCGGGTATGCGTCGCCGCGCAGCCATTGCAGCGCGCAAATATACCCCGTGGCGGCCACGAGGCACAGCCCGACGATGGCGAAGCCTGCCTTGCGTCCATGCCGGGCGACGAGCGTCCGCTTGCCGCCCAGGCGATCCGCCTCAACATCGGGAATCTCCACGGCGACGATGAACGCCAGGCCCCACAGCGTGAAGGGGACAACGAATAGAAGTGCGTCCCGCGTCAGTGTGCCAGTCATTGCGACGAAGGCCAGCGCGGGGACCAGGACGCCGCCGACCACCGCGTTCGTGATCTCGCCCAGCCCGCGATAGGCGAGACTGAGCGGTGGAGCCGAGTAGAACCAGCCGGCCAGCCCGCCCGTGATCACCAGCCCCAGGAACCAGAATGGCATCGGATAGAGCGCCATGAACAGGATACCGAACGCGATCGAGCAGAGGATCAGCCCGATGGCGATGCGCTTCGCAGTGGGCCGTAACTCAGGATAACGCACGAGGATGCCGCTGCCGCCCGTGAACGGCGTGGGCGATCCATAGCTGTCCACCCCGGTATCAAAGTAGTCGTTGCTGAACGACACCGAGAGGTGGGCCGGCGCCATGATCAGATAGCCCAACAACATTCGCAGCAGATCGAGCGGCGCGCCCAGTAGCACTGCCCACAGCGCGCCGAATAGATAGAGCAGGATGCCGGCAATCAAGAATTGCGGTCGCGCAAGCTTCAGTAGTTTCATTGCGGTCCTTACAAAGGGATTTGCAACCACGTAAATCACGGAATACACGGAAAAGACAGAAGAATGATCCTCTTTCTCGTGCTTCGTGTCTTCTGTGGTTTATTTCCGGTTTTCAGCCCGATCAATCTTACGCTATCATAGCACCATCTCTTCGCGGAGGCTTTACATGACCGACGACACACCGATCGAATCACGCGGCAGCCAACGGCTGACCCTCGAACAACTCCGGGCCTGGGAAGCGCTGGGCTTTGGCATGTTCATCCACTTCGGGATGAGCACGTTCGATGGGTTGGAAATATCTCCAGGCGACCAGCCCTCGTCCTGCTATGCACCCGATCAACTGGACGTGAGCCAATGGCTCAGCATCGCGCGCGACACGGGGATGAAGTACGCGATTCTGACCACCAAACATGTCTCCGGCCACTGTCTGTGGCCCAGTCGGTTCACCGGTTATAACGTGGGCACGAGTGAGAACACAACCGATGTGGTCGAGGCGTTTGTGCGGGCTTGCGAAGACAAGGGGCTGATGCCCGGCTTCTATTATTGCTCGTGGGACAATCACAACAGGCTCGGATCGCTGACTCCCACCGACACGCGCTGGGAGTGGGCCTTCACTACCGAGGCCTATCGCGAGTTCCAGTGGCGACAGATCGAGGAGTTGCTCACGCAATATGGGCGCATCGGTGAGGTGTGGGTAGACATCCCGAAGGTGCTGCCGCGCGATTACCGCCATCGCCTCTATAACCGCATCGCAGAACTCCAGCCTGAGGCGATCATCATGATGAATAACGGCTTCGGCGATGGCTCGACCCTGAGCATCAGCGACACCTGGCCGAGCGATATTGTCGCGATTGAGCGCTACTTGCCCAACAGCCACACCGGCCACCAGCCCTGGAAGGAGATCGAGGGCCGACGCTATTACATCCCCGGCGAGGTGTGCGACCCCATCGGTCGCGAATGGTTCTACGTGGAAGGAGATACGCCCCGCAGCGACGCCGAACTGCTGGGGATGTATCTGGTGACGCGTGGCCGGGGCGCGAACTTGCTGCTCGATGTGGGGCCGGACAAACACGGTCTCATCCCGCCGCACTATGCCGCTGCGCTCGCGCGCCTGCGCGCCAACCTGGATCGGTTGGGGATGTAGGGCGCACGCGAAGGTGCGCCGCGGAGTTATCATCCTCAGAGAGAACTCCGCGGCATAGAAGCATCGCTCGTCTATTTCAATTCCGTGATCGCGGCCTGCAGCGCCTCGATCTGCGCCTGTTGCGTCTCGATTTGCGATTGCTGCGCGACGACGGCGGCGTGCAGCAGGCTGATGTACTCGCCCAGGCTCACGGCCTTATCGTTGCCCTCTGCAATGATCGTCTCCGGCGCGTCCTCGGCGATGATGCCCAGTTTTAGTTTTTCGCCGGCCGCCTGCCCCTTATAGTGGAACCGCACCAGCGGCGTATCCAGCAGGGCTTGCAGCGCCGCCCGATACTCGGCGTCGGTCAGTTCGGTGATGTCGGTCTTGTAGGTGCGCGAGCTGTAGGTGGTCCAGGCATCGGCCACCGGATCGGTGCGCGACCGCTGTTGCACTTGCAGGATATTCGTCGGGCAATCCGAAAGCCCGATGCCCACCGTGCCGTTATCGCACACTTGCAGCGTGCCCGACGGCGCGCTGGTCGAAGCGCCGGCCCCCAGATAGAGCCCCGAGTTCCAGGCGACGATGTCGCGCCGCCGCCCGTTGGGCGCGGTGAAAATCAGGCCGGGGCCGTTGCCCAACGGCGTCGTCGCCTGGATGGAGCCGGCTTTCGGGAACTCGATGTGCAGCGGGCTGGCCGGGCGCGTGGTGCCGATCCCCAGGCTACGCGACACGAGGAAGGTCGTCGCATTATAGGATTGTGCACCTACCAACGTCGTGGTGGTCAGAACCAGGACCAGCACGGCGACCAGGATGGGCAAGTGATTTCTTATCCGTTTCATGATCTTCGCTCCTCCAGGTGATATTACTGGCCGCCTGACGGCACGCGCTGCCGGGGCTGTCTCAATAAGAGGGCTTCACACCGCGGCCTGAGTTGTCTGGCGTCCTCGATGGCGTCGGTTGCGAGCCGGCAGTTTACGATCTGCGCCGCGCGCTGCGCCAGCTCGGTCGTTGTGATGAAATGCCGGTGGATCGTCGTCACTCCGTCGCCGCCATGCGCGACCAGCAGTGAGTCGGGAGCATCCGTGTCGTCGCCCATACCGAACGCCAGCGCGGGCAACGCCCGGGTGACGCCCATCCCGGCGATCTTCTGGCCCGATGTCGTGTCCCAGATCGTAACCTGCGTCGGCAGGATCGAGCCGTCCGGGTTTTCATGCATCACGGCAAGCTGCGAGCCGTCTTCGTTCAGCGCCAGCGCCCATGCGTCGGTGATGACCGGCAATGCCCCACCCGGTGTTAAATTCGTCGTATCCCAGAGGCGCACGCGATCCTGCGGACCCCTGCCCGCAAGCGCCAGCCATCGACCGTCGAGACTGAGCGCCAATGCACTCACATCGGTGATCGGCTGCGCGAAGGTGATGGGCCGGGTGATATCAAGACCCGCCGGGTCGGTCATCTCCCACAGGCGGACGATCCCGTCGGTTCCCGCGCTGGCGAGGCGGTTCTCTGCCAGCGCCGCGGCGGATAGCGGGGGCGCTTCCTCAATGCGCGCCAGCTCCGCGCCCGTAGCGATGTCCACCAGGCGCGCAGATCCATCGTAGGCGCGCCAGAGCATCTGTTTGCCGCCCGGTCCCAGTAGTATCTCTTTCACCGTATCCGATAGCGTCGCGTCGTCGCCTGCTGAATCGAGACTCAGCGGTGCGCTTTCGCCGGTTGCCAGATCGGTCAGGGTGATGATGTTATCGGTCAGGGTGGCCGCCCGGCGGCCATCGGGCGAGATGCTCCGCGCGTCCCGGTCGCCGCCGCGCCACAACGGCTCCGAGTCGCCGGTGCGTGAGAAGCCCCACAGTCGGATGGCGTCGTCCCGGTCGGCGCTGGCAATGCCAATCCCGGCCCCGATATTGTAAAGTTGGCGGGCGTCGCCCGGCTCAATCGCGGTTTCCGCGAGAAGTGCGCCGCTCGTCGCGTCGTAAAGTGCGCCGCCAGTCGCTGCAACCGTCCCCAGGGCGGCGCAATCCTCGCGCATGAGGATATCCTCCACGCCGGTTTGCCCCGGCAAGAGGATCCCAAGCGCCGGGTTGAGCGGGTCGCTGACGTCCCACGTTTGAACGCTGGTGTCGTCGTAGGCCGCCAGGGTCACCCGGCCGGGGGGCGTCGTGCTCACGGTGTCCGCGTCGTTGCCCATCGGCGGGTCATCGGCGGCCTGGTTGTAGGGCGTTGTCGTCCGCACGCAGAACGGCGCGTCGCGAATCTGAGTTCGCCGGCGGCCGGCGGCGCGTCCGCAACGGGTTGGCAGCCCGAGTCATCGCACACCTGAAGCTGATCGAATGCCAGCGCCGCATAAAAACAGCCGGCCTCACGGCACCCGACCAGGTCGCTGAGATAGCCGTCGGGTGGAAGCGCGACCGTGGTGCAGGCCGGCGCGTCGCCGGTTTCGTCGCCGACCGCATCCGTGAGGCACAGGCTGCCCGGTTCAAGGGTTACGGCGACGCGCCGGCCATCTTCGCTGAAGGCAAGGTGCTGGGGCCATACGGTTGCGTCCAACGCCCAGAGCCGCCGACCATTCGCCGTGTCCCACATGTAGATTTGCTGATCGGATGTAGCGGTGGCGAGCCGGTTGGACCCGGCCGGCCCCGGCCAGACCTCGGCGACGTCCGACTCGTGCGTCAATTCTTGTAGCACCGTCCCATCGCGTGCGTTCCACAGGTAAACCGTCTTCCTGTTCTCGCCGATGCCCGCGAGGGTCGAGCCGTCGCTATTGAACACCAGCCCGGACCCGCCGCTGGCCGGCGCGATGACTTTCGGGCGCAACTCGGCCTGTTGCCCGCGGAGATCCCAGTTCCACAGGGCGGGGATCAGCCCCAGGCTGTCTTCCGGCAGCGAGAGGGTCGCCAGGCGTCGCCCATCCGGGCTGGCGATGATCTCCCGCACTTCAATCGGCGGCGCGTCGTTCCAGAAGCGATGCAGCACGGCGGCGGGCGCGTCTTTCAGGGCGCTGCGCAGCGCCGCCTCCACGCTTAACCCTTCGGCGGCTTCCGCTTCCGTTGACTCCGCCGTGAGCAAATGCAAGCCCCCCAGGATGCCGGCGATCGGGTCGTCGTCCAGGTTGTTTTGATCCTCAAAGGCTTTCAGCGCCCAGCCGATCCGTTCCTCGATCTCCTTGTCGTTGGCGATCAGGGCCTGAGCGGCGGTGCGGCTGATGCCGACTTGCAAGCGGCGCACGCGCTCCACCTGCCAGAGCATCGTCACGGCCAGAAGCGCGCCGACGATGATGGCCGTCGCCCCGGCGATGCGCACCAGACGATCAATCAGTTCGGCGCGACGGCCGGCGGCGGCGAAGCGTTGTTCGAGCGGAGAGAGGTTGGGATAAGCGCTGGCTGCGGTCAATGTGGCGCCGCGCGCCAGCCATTCCTTCCGTTCGCCGCTTTGCTCCCACCGTTCGGCCTGGCGCCGGAAATCCCAGCGCGCTTGCAGGGTCTGGCGCTCCTCGTCGAGCCACGTCTCCAGCCTGGGCCAGTTTCGCACCAGCGCTTCATGAGCCACTTCGATCTGTAACACGTTGCCGCGCGTCGCCTCCTCGATCATCAGGTCGCGCAGCGCCCCTTCGTGATCGGCGGATTTGTCGGCGCAGATCTCCTCGTCTGTCCCTGTGAGTTTGACCAACCGCGCTTCGCAGATCAACCGACAGATCACCTGCTCCACGCGTTCCGGGTTCTGATCGGCGCTGAAGACGTTTTCCAGCGGGATGCGGTTGCTGGTGAACTCCTTGCCCTCGCCCGGATGCACCATCGCCAGCAGGATGTTGCGGGCGCGGGTCTGATCTTCGGGCAGCAACCGGCCGTAGAAATCGTCGGCGCTGCGTTTGAGCGCTTCCAGCGGGCTGCCCACGGCGTTGTAAACGTCCATCGTCACCCGGTTGCGCTGGCGCTTCTCCCACAACTGAAGCAGGGTGAACTGGAGCAGGGGCAGCCCGGCGCGCTCGCCCAGCACCTTCGAGGCCAGGTCGTCTACGACCCCTTCTTCGAAACGCAGCCCGACCAGCGCCGCCGGGCCTTCGATCACCTCGCGCAGTTCATTGATGTCCATCGCCTCGACGTTGACCCGCACGCCCGGCTCGCGATAGCGGTTGTAGAGGGCGCGGAGTTGGCTCAGGTTGTCCACGAAATCCTCGCGCAGGGTAAGGATGACGATGTGTGCGGGTTCCTCCGTTTCCAACAGCGCCAACAGCCGCGCCTCGAAAGCGAGCCGGGCCTGCGGGTCTTCGCAGATCGTGAACACCTCTTCGCACTGATCTACGACGAGGACGATCCGTTGGTCGGGCGCAGGGCGCGGCCTGGGTCAGCGCCCGATCCAGGTTGGCGATCGGTTCCGCGCCCGGCACCATGCCGGCGTAACACCAGCCCTCGCTGCCGGCGATGGCGCCGTTCTTCCTCAGCGCCCGCAACAACCCGGCGCGCACCACCGATGACTTGCCGCTGCCCGACGGCCCCACCACCACCATCAACCGCGCGCCGTCTTTGACTTTCGCCACCATCTGCCCGATCAGCGTTCGTCGCCCGAAGAAGAACTCGGCGCTGCCCTCATCGAATGCCGCCAGCCCGCGATAAGGGCATGGCTGGTCTTTCAAATCGGGCGCGAGATTGATGTCGAAATCGGCCAATCGCGCGCCGGGTGCGGGCTGATTCGCGCGATAGAGCGCATTGTCCCAGTAGTCGAGGATACTCTGCGCGGCGCGGCGCTCGTTGGGGATATCGAGGATGGCTCCGGTGGCCTGGGCGCGCCGAGATGAAGGCGGCGACCTCGGCCCAGAATGCCTTTGGTGTTTCCACCGTCGTATGGGCGTCGTCCAGGGCATCCAGCAGGTGGTCGTTCGCCGCTTGCAGCGCCGGTAATGACGGAAAGCGTGTGGTTTGTTCGCTCATACGCGGATGTTCAACTCCCGTTCCATGATGACGCTCGCGTCGCGCAGACCATCGCACACGCGCTTGAGTTCATCATCCACCTGGCGAAAGCGGCTGGTCACGGAGAGGCGACAGTTGAGCAGCGCGTCGGCCACCCCGCTCGAGTCGGCTTTCACCAGCGCAGCTTCAAGCATCGCAATGTCTGCGCTCAGGCGCGCGGCCCAGCGCTCGGCTCGCGCCGCATCCGCTTGCTGACACAGACGAAGCCCGAGTGTCCTTTCCCAGCGTCGCCGAAACGGGTCTACGCCGCGCGTGGGCAACTGGTCAGCTTCGCGACGCAGGTCGTCCTCGATCAGTTGCCAGCGATCATGCTCATCGCGCAGGATCGCCAGCCGGTCGGCGGTTCCCTCGAAGGCGTCCAGCGCCGCGCCGAAGCCGTCGAGTTGTGCTCCCTGCGCCAGGGCATCGTAGACGGTGCGCAGGGCATCGGCCAACTCCAGCAGGCTCAGGTTTTTGACCTCTGCGACGATGTTGGTGTTCATGCGGGGCGAATATTTGCGGATGATCTCGTAGAGATCCAGCATCACACCGTCGAGATCGCCCGGCGATTCGGCGTCAACCGCCGCGTTCAAGTCGGCGCTGGCCTGCTGCAACGCTTCGAGCAGATACGTATCTTCTTCCTTGAGAAAGGACGCCGCCGTCTCATCCACCAGCGCTTCCAACGCATTGAGCATGGTCAGACAGCGCCGGCGGATGCTGCTCCAGCGTACCCGGTCGGGCGTCGCCAGCTTCCCATCCGGGTAGAGGTCGGGGTCTTGCGCCAGGGTGTTGAAGTCGGCTTCCACCTCCTGTAAGCCATCGTGCGCGTCCTTGTAAACGGCCATGCGCCGCACGCGCTGGATGTTGTCTTGCAGGCTGAGCTCGGCGCGGGCCAGACTGTCCTTGCCCAGCTCGGCCAACCCTGCCTTGAACAGGCGCGCGAGTTGACCGGCGACTTCGGCCGTGTCTACCTGATTCGGCGGCGGCAACGGGGGATCGGGCGCGCGCACCTGAACGAGCAACTCGGCCACCACTTCTTGCAGTGGGGCGAGGTTCGGTCGCTCGGCGATAGCGGCAAGCAGCAGGCTCTCGGTCCAGCACGGTTCCGCCTCGGCCCGTTCGATCACCTTGAAGATGATCAGTTCCAGGCCATCCGCGGTGGTGATGGCCGCGCGATTCCGCTCCACGCGCTCCGTCATGAACGCATCAAAAGCATCCAATGTGGTGAACGCGTCGAGCAGGATGTCTCGAAATCGTCGGATTTGAACTCCGGTGAGTTTCGCCATGCTGCCCTCAGTTCTGGTACTATCGTATCACGAACACGACGCAACGGCAAGACTTTTTCGCCGGAGGCGGAGGAGGGATGGAGGAGCGGATGTTTCGCTCCGGATTATGCTATAATCTGCGTTGATGAAGTTACACGCCATTTCCCTGCTCTGTCTGATCGGCCTCCTCCTCTCTGCTTGCGTTTCGCTTCCTGCGACGCAACCGGCTGCCCTCACCGTATCGGCGGCGGCCAACGTCCAGCCGGCGTTCGAGGAGATCGGTGCGGCATTCACCGCGCAGACCGGGACGCCGGTCGCCTTCAATTTCGGCGCGACGGGGGCGCTGGCGCAACAGATCGCCGCGGGCGCGCCGGCAGACGTGTTCGCGGCGGCGAATACGGCGGATGTCGAGGCGCTGGCGGCGCGAGGCCATATCGCAGCCGATACGATCCGGCCCTACGCCATCGGGCGCCTGGTGCTCTACTCGAACACCGGCGCGGAGGTCACGCGCGTCGAAGACCTGGCGCGGCCCGACGTGAAGCGCATCGCGATCGCCAACCCTGAACGTGCACCGTACGGTGTGGCTGCGCGTGAGGCGATGCAGGCGGCAGGCGTGTGGGACGCCGTTCAGGATCGTCTGGTGATGGGCGAGAGCGTGGGGCAGGCGTTTCAGTACGCGAAAACGGGTAACGTGGATGTGGCGTTTGCGCCGCTTTCGTTGACCATGGATGAAACCGGTGTAGCCTACGTCGTGTCCCCATCGCTATATGGGCCCATTGTGCAGGCGCTGGGTGTTGTGAGCGGCTCGCCCAACGCGACCGCAGCCCGGTCGTTCGTGGAGTTCGTGACAGGCCCGGCCGGCCGGGAAGTCCTGCAACGCTACGGCTACGATCTCCCTGAAGGCGGTTGACGCCGTGAACTGGAGCGCTCTTGCGCTTTCGATTCGGGTCACTGCGGCGGCGCTCTTCCTCATCGCCGCGGTGGGGCTGCCCCTTTCGCTCTGGCTGGCGCGTAGCCACGCGCGCGGCAAGCCGCTGGTCGAGACTCTGGTGCTGCTGCCGTTGGTGTTGCCGCCCAGCGTGGTCGGCTACTATCTGCTCCGCATCCTGGGAGCGGGCGGGCCGGTAGATGCCTTGCTTGGGCGTAGTATCCTGTTCACCTGGCAGGCCGCGGTCCTGGCCTCGGCGCTGGTGGGGCTGCCGTTGATGGTCATTTCCTCGCGGGCGGCGATTGCCGGGGTTGACCCCGCGTTGGAGAGCGCAGCGCGCACCCTGGGCTCATCGGAGCCGGCCGTGCTATGGCGGGTGACCCTGCCGCTGGCGCGCCGGGGCATCCTGGCCGGGCTGACGCTGGGCGCAGCGCGCGCCCTCGGCGAGTTCGGCGCGACCCTCATGGTGGCGGGCAACATCCCCGGTCGCACGCAAACGCTCTCGCTGGCAATCTACGACGCCGTGCAAAACGGGCAGTTCGCGCGGGCCAATACGATGGTGCTGGTGATGACGACGGTGGCGCTCCTGAGCCTGTGGGCGGTGCGTCGTCTCGAGCGACCGGGCCGCCGTGCCGTCGCAGGGCGCACGGAGTCGCCGGAATGACGGACCTTACGCCGATTCTCACGGTGGACGCGCAGCGACGCATGGGATCGTTTGAACTGGACGTCCGCCTCGATGTTGCGGCGGAGACATTGGTGCTGTTTGGCCCTTCCGGCGCAGGTAAAACCACTACCCTCAACGTCATCGCCGGCCTGTTGACGCCCGACGCCGGCGAGATCACGCTCGACGGCGTGGCGCTGTATCGCCGGGGACGCCCCGGCCCCGCGCAGGATTTGCCGGCCCGGCAGCGGCGCATCGGCTACGTCTTCCAGAACTACGCGCTGTTTCCGCACATGACTGCGCTCGAGAATGCGGCCTATGCGCTATGGCGGAAGCCCGAAGCGCGCGCTCGCGCCGGGGCGCAACTCGAACGCGTTCATCTCTCGCACCTGACCGATCGCTATCCGCATGAGCTTTCCGGCGGGCAGCAGCAACGGGTGGCGCTGGCCCGCGCGCTGGCCGCCGAGCCACGCGTCCTGCTGCTGGATGAGCCGTTCTCCGCGCTGGACGCCGGCGTGCGCGAACGCCTGCAACGCGACCTGCGCGACCTGCAAGCCGAGTTGGGGCTGGTGATGCTCTACGTCACCCATCGGCTCGAAGACGCGTTCGCGCTGGGTCACCGGCTCGCGGTGATCCGCGACGGGCGCGTCGCGCAGGTGGGTCGCATCGAGGATGTGTTGCGCCGCCCCGCCAACCGCGCCGTCGCACAGATCATGGGGATCCGCAACCTGCTGCGCGCCCGCGTCGTCTCGGCGGATGCGCAGGGCGTGCAACTCGATTGGGAGGGGTTGGCGCTGACGGCTCCGCCGCAGCCGGTGGAAGTCGGTGGGGAAGTGACGGCTTACATCCGCCCGGAGGAAGTCAAGGTGGTTTATCCCGACCGGCCGCTGGTCGGCGTGGTGGGGCAAAACCTGGCCGACGGCGTGATCATCGAAAACCTGCCCGGCGCGGGTCTGCGTGAGCTGCGCATCCTGTTGGAAAATGGCCTCGAAATCGAGATGCGCTTTCCGGCGTACGCCTATGCATCGCTGCGCCTCGAGCGCGGCGCGCGCGTGCGGCTCGCCCTCCGCCGCGATGCGCTGACCATCCTGACCGATACGCCCTCTTCCCCTTCGTAGTGGCGGGCGCTATGAAGGAGCCATCCTGCTCGTCCGCGTATCCGCGTCCCATTCTGTTCGCACTGGAGGAGAAATCGTGAAACTCTCAATGACGACCGACTATCTCGCTGACGAAGGCAGCCCGCTGCCCCCATTGCGCCTGATCGCTGAGGCGGGCTTCAAGCAACTGCACTGGTGCCACCACTGGAACTCGGATTTCATCTATTCACGTTCCGAAATAGACCAACTCGCGCGTTGGTTCGCCGAACTCGATCTCACGCTCCTGAACATTCACGGCTCGAACGGGCGGGAGAAATGCTGGTATGCGCCCGAAGAATACCGCCGCGCGGCGGGCGTTGAACTGGTGCGCAACCGGCTGGAGATGGCCGCGCGGCTCGGTAGTGACGTTGTCATCATGCACGCCATCCTTGAACCCGACGCCGATCCCGCGGCGTTCTGGGAATCGCTGTTCTGCTCTCTGGACGACCTGGAACCCGCGGCGCGCACGCTGGGGGTACGCATCGCCCTGGAGAACCTGAACGACGTGGGGCATTGGGCCCTCCTCGCGCGTATTCTCGACGCCTACGCGCCCGACTATGTGGGGTTGTGCTACGATTCGGGTCACGGCAACAAGGGCGAAGATGGATTGGGCCACCTCGAACGGTTGGGCGACCGGCTGATCGCCGTGCATCTGCACGACAACAACGGCCTGGCCGACCAGCATCTCATCCCATTCACCGGCACGCTCGATTGGGCGCGCTTGGCGCGCATCCTGCCGCGCACCGCGTACGCCGGGCCGGTCAACATCGAGTCCATGATGCACCATACGGGGATCACGGATGAGCGCGCGTTTCTGGCGCAGACGTATGCTGCGGCGGCGCGCCTGGATGCCCTGATTCACCCGGCGCAAGTCACCTGATCGCCCCGGCGTCCCGGCGTCCGGCGTTTTGGCGCTTGACATTTGTACCCGTGTAGTGTATCATTTGATACATAATCGTGGTCAAGGGTGACGCCAGCCGATGTTGCGTCGTGGTCATTGCTCTCTTATCGACCTCCGCCCGTCGCACACGGCTCTTGCCGGCGATACTATATTACGGATCGTTCCGATCAGTGGAGGTCACATGAGCATTCGAAAACGAAGTGGGTTTGTCCTGCTGGCGCTATTGCTGCTTGTTGCGTTGCCGTCTTCGGTGTTGGCGGAGAAGCGCCAGTACCAGGCGAAGCTCACGACAGGGGCGGAATTGCATGTAGTGGTCGGTTCCTCGGCGCGTGGATCAATGAACCTCGCGTATTATCCCGATGGCGAAGTGCGCTTCCAGCTTGTTGTACGCAACTTGAGCGGCCCGGCGACCGGCGCGCATCTGCATGGCCCGGCGGACGCAACCCAGAACGCCTCGGTGATTCTCAGCCTGTGCGGCAATCCTGCGCCTTCCGCGCTCGACGGCGCTTGCCCGTGGGATCCGACCATCAATGGTTTTGTGATTGACGGTGTGCTCACGCCTGCGCTTGCCCAGGCCTGGGGCCTTTCCGGCGCGCAGCTTCGCAATATGTTGGATGGCGGCCTTGTCTACGTGAACGTGCACACGGCGCTCAACCCGGCGGGCGAGGTCCGCGGCCAGCTTAACTGATTTGATCTGGTACTGTTTTCTATGCACCAACGCCGTTCGCAGACCTGTTGCGGACGGCGTTGTGGCGTGTCGGGATCCGGCGAACACGGATTGTCAACACGGATGCACGACCGGATCAACATAGATTGACTCATGTGGATTATATGGATCAGGGCATCCGTCTGTTCATGAATACAGTCTCTGTGGATCAATCCGTGTTCGCCTATCCGTGTTGACGTATCCGTGTTGGCAATCCGCGCCATTCGTTTGACGCTCCGGCGCGCGCGACGTATAATCCTCGGCACTGGCTTAGAATTTCTCTTGAGAACTCGTATGTTCCAATATTCGCTGCGAACTGCTCGCCTTCATTTGAGTCCGTGGACCCGCGCGACGGTTGGCGCTGCCCGATATGTGCGCCAATCTTTCTGGAGTACCCCATGACCGCACGACGCCTTGACCCGAAGCCGCAGCATACCCCTGAAGTGTTGACCATTCAGGTGTTACGCGCGCAGGATTTTACCTCCGACGAGATGGCGCAGATGCTCGCGCTTTGCTCGGACGCGTTCGAGATGGACTATCAGAGCCTCTATCATACATTTGAGGGGGCGGTGCATGTGTTGGGGATGCTGGGCGGCCAATTGGTCAGCCACGCTGCTCTGGGTTACCCGGTGGCTCGAGGTCGGTGAATCGGACCTGTACCCGGATGGGTTGGGGCTGCTGCGCACGGCCTACGTCGAAGCGGTCGCGACGCACCCGGAGCATCGCCGGCGGGGTTACGCCGCAGCCGTGATGCGCCGGCTGGCGCGCGAGATCGCGAATTACGATATGGGCGCGTTGTCAACCGGGACGCCGGAATTCTACACGCCGTTGGGCTGGGAACCCTGGCAAGGTCCGCTTTATGTGCGGCAGGATGGTGAGGCGCGACCGACTCCTGATGAGGAAATCATGATCCTCCGGCTGCCCGGCACGCCGCCGCTCGATCTCGAAGCGCCTCTCTCGTGCGACTGGCGCGAGGGCGAGGTGTGGTGACGGACAAAGTGCGCTTGCCAGGGTGTACGGCAAACGGTTCGCATAAGCATTGAACAGCGGATCGCCTGCTGGATCTACTGCGCAACACGGAAACCTGGCTGCGCGCCGAGTATGGTGTGAGCGCACTCTGGGTGTTCGGCCCGGCGGCGCAGGACGCGAGGCCGGGCCGATTCGCGAGGTGGACTTGCTGATCGAGCCGGCCCGGCCCCTGGAAGTCGCCGAGTTCCTGGCCGTGCGGCGGCGGCTCGAAGCTGCGCTGGGCGGCGTCAAGGTGGAGCCGGTGCTGAAGCCCGCCGTTTGGCCCCAGGGCATGGAAGATGTAACCACCGACGCCTATCGGGTCTTCTGACAAAATCATGGAAAAACGGGAGTGTATGGATGGCGCGTCGAATGAGCGAGACGGTCGAATGGAAACTTCTGGCGAACGGCGAACCCCTTTCAGCCGGTGAAATTGAGGAGAGAGCGTTCGGGCTGTTGCTGCAGATGACCCTGACCGAGAAGATCGCCCAGATGTCCGGCGATTCGGGGCGCGTGCGCGGCGTCGCGACCATGGCGCGGGCCTACAACATGAAACCGATGCCCGCGGGAGGGAACGCCCGGCTGGGCATCCCGGCCATCCAGTTCTCCGATGGGCCGCGTGGCGTGGTCGTCAATCACTCGACGTGCTTCCCGGTGTCCATGGCGCGGGGCGCAACGTGGGATGTGGCGCTGGAGGCGCGCGTGGGCGACGCGATGGGCGTGGAGGCGCGCTCGCTGGGCGCGAACTTCCTGGCCGCTGTCTGCATCAACGTGTTGCGTCACCCGGCCTGGGGGCGCGCCCAGGAAACCTATGGCGAGGATCCGTATCACCTCGGTGAGATGGGCGTTGCGCTGGTGCAGGGCTTGCAGCGCCACGTGATGGCGTGCGTCAAGCACTATGCCTGCAACAGCATCGAGAACTCGCGCATGAAGGTGAATATCCGCATCGGTGAGCGCGCCCTGCGCGAGATCTATTTGCGCCATTTCAAGCGCTGTGTGGATGCGGGCGCGGCCTCTGTGATGAGCGCCTATAACCAGGTGAACGGCGATTACTGCGGGCACAATACCCGCCTCCTGCGCGAGATCCTCAAAGAGGAGTGGGGCTTCGACGGGTTCGTGATGTCCGATTTCGTCTTCGGCATTCGCGACGCCCGCGCCGCGGCGTTGGCCGGGATGGACATGGAGATGCCGTTTCGCTGGCACTACGTCAATAACCTGGAGAAGTTGGTGCGTTCGGGCGAGGTGCCGGAAGCGGTGATTGATGAGGCCGTGATGCGCATCTTGCGGCAGAAGCTCCGGTTTGCGCAGGTGGGCGAGCCGGACCGCTACGGCGAGCGATCAGGTCGCCTGCGCCGAGCACCGCGCCCTGGCGCGCGAGGTCGCGCAGAAGGGGATCGTGTTGCTGAAGAACGATCCTGCGGTAGGCGGCGAAGGACCGATTCTGCCGTTGGATCGGGCGCGCCTCGAACGGTTGGCGGTGGTGGGGCGGCTGGCGGCCGAGCCGAACATCGGCGACGCGGGCAGCAGCAAGGTGCGCCCGCCGGAGGTGGTCACCGTGCTCGACGGTATCCGTGCGGCGCTTGCCGGGGGCGCGGCGCTGATCCAGGAGACGAGCGGTAAGCCGAAGGCCGCCGCTGACGCCGCGCGCACCGCCGATGTCGCCATTGTCGTCGTTGGATACACGGGCAAGGACGAGGGCGAACACATCAACATGTTCGGCTATCAGACCGGCGGCGACCGCGTCTCGCTCTATCTCAACTCGGAGGACGAGGCGCTGATCCAGGCGGTCGCTTCGGTCAACCCGCGGACGATCGTCGTGATGATCGGAGGGAGCCCCGTGATCACCGAGCGCTGGCGAGAGCGCGTGCCCGGCATCATCATGGCCTGGTACCCCGGCATGGAGGGCGGTCACGCGCTGGCCGACATCCTGTTTGGCGTCGTCAACCCCAGCGGCAAGCTGCCGTGCGTTTTTCCGCGGTCCGCCGACCATCTGATGCCATTCGATGCGAAGGCCGACGTGGTGGATTATGATTATTGGCACGGGTATCGTCTGCTGGATCGCGACGGCCATGAACCGGCGTTCGCCTTCGGGCACGGGTTGAGCTATACCACGTTCGGCTATGACAACCTGACGCTATCGGCCGAGACCGCGGGGATCAGCGACGCCGTGTCCGTATCCGTAGACGTGACCAACACCGGCGACCGCGCCGGCGATGAGGTGGTGCAGCTTTACGCCGGTTATCCCGAGACCGCGGTGGAGCGCCCGGCGCTCGAGCTCAAAGGGTTCGCGCGGGTGACGCTCGCGCCGGGCGAGACGCAGCGGGTGACGCTGGACCTGCCGGTGCGTCGCCTCGCATACTGGGACGAAACCCGCGATCGCTGGTGGGTCGAGCCGGTGCGCCACACCCTCTATGTCGGGCCATCGTCGCGCAAGGCTGATCTCCTCGCGACAGAGTTCCACGTCACGGACCTAAACCGCCGGCCATGAGCCGATACCTCTCGGGCAAGCGGTCTCTGGTGACGGCTGGGTCGCGTACACTGGGCGCGGCGATCGCCCGAGAGCTTGCGCGTTGTGGTGCGGCGGTGGCCGTCAATTATCACCGCTCGGAAGATGCGGCACGGGCCCTCTGTCGCGAGATCGAAGGCGCGGGCGGGGTCGCGGTCGCGCTTCAGGCCGACGTGTCCGACGAAGCGGAAGCCCGCCGTCTGCTCAAGCCGCCCGGCAGGCGTTGGGCGGGCTGGATATCCTCGTCAATAACCACGGCCCGTGGACGAGCGCTCCCTTCACGGAACTGAGCGCAGCCGAATTCGATCGTATCATGGCTGGCAACGCCCGCTCGACCTTCCTCCTCAGCCGGGATGCCGGGATGCAGATGCGAGAGACCGGGGGCGGCGTCATCGTCAACATTGCCGCCACGGATGCCTTCGAGCGGGGGCGCTCCGTCTATGGGTTGGCGAAAGCAGGCGTCATCCACCTGACCGAGGCTTTGGCGGTGGAATTGGCTCCGCAGGTGCGCGTCCTCGCCGTCGCGCCCGGCCTGATCGCCGACAACGAAGACATGACGCCCGCAGTGGTCGAGGCCGAGCTGGCGCACACCCTCTTGAAGCGGCTCGTCACTCGCGACGAGATCGCGCAGGCCGTTGCCCTGTTGTGCGGTCCCGTCTTCGCCGGCGTTACCGGCGAAACCATCCGGATGGATGGGGGCGCGCGCATTCCCCACACGTTGCCCCCGGGCTAAGTGTCCATCTTTACGCCGTGATCTCCGCAGCCGATACCTTGCGCTGTCCTCCGCTGCCGGCGGAGGGCGCAGGCTCGATGACCGGCGCGGCCTCGCCCGCTTCGATCATGCGTTGTATGAGGCGCTCGCGCAGCGCCGCAGCCACCTCGTGGTGCGACTCCAGCCCGATCAGGTTGGTTAGCTCATACGGATCGCCCTGCAGGTCGTAGAGACAGTCTTCCACGTAGCGATCGGCCCCGGCGACGGCCCAGCCGTGCAGCCCCGGCGCGACCACGCTGTATTTCCAGCGCCGCGTGCGGATTGCGCGGCCCTACTTGCGATTCGCTGATTTGCAGGAACACCTCGTTCGGCCAACCGCGCGTCTCGCCGCGCAGCAACGGCAACACCGAGCGCCCTTGCATCTCCGCGGGAACCTCTAACCCGGCCGCATCCAGCAGCGTTGGCGGCAGATCCACCAGGCTCGCCAGGTTCTGCACGCGCCCGCCGCCATCGAACCCCGGCCCGCACAGCGCCGTCGGCACGCGGATGCAACTGTCGTGGCACGCGCGTTTGTATTCGGCGTTGCGCGTCTTGAAGTGGTTGCCGTGGTCCGACGTGAACAGCACGATCGTGTTCTCGCGCAACCCCAGGCTCTTGAGCGCATCCAACAGCCGCCCCAGCGCCTCGTCCAGCCGCTTCACCATGCCGAAATAGCCGGGCAGGTGGGCGGGCGCCTGGCCGCCCAGCGCGGCCAGATCGGGCGGCGTCCAGCGGCCTGTATAACGTTCGGCGTAGCCGTCGGGCGCGGGATAGTCGTCGCGGTGATTCTGGTGGTGCGGCTCGAGGTAGGAGATGAACAGGTAGAACGGCTCCCCCTGGTGGGCGTCCACGAAGCGGATCGCCGCGTCGGTGAGCGCATCCACCCGGTAGCCGGGCAGCTTGACCGGCTGTTCATCGCCGTCGAAGAGGGTGGTGTCATAGGCGTCTGACACGAACTCGAGCAGGTTGGCGGCCAGCCAGTACTCGTAGCCGCCGCGCTGCTCGGGCGGCACGGCCCCGGCATGTTGATCATCGGCGAGGTGCCACTTGCCGATATAGCCCGTGCGATAGCCCGCGTCACGGAAGTGATGCGCCAGCGTGCGCGCGTCGGGGGGTAAAGGGATGCCGTTGCGATAGACGGTCGTCTCGGTGGCGTAGCGACCGGTTTGCAGGCTGGCGCGCGCGGGCGCGCAAACCGGCTGGCAGGTGAAGGCATTAAAAAGATGCGTCCCTTCCTGCGCCATCCGGTCAAAGTTCGGCGTCAACCCCAGGGGATTGCCGTGGACGCCGGTGGTGTCCCAGCGTTGTTGATCGGTGAGAAAGACGATGACGTTCGGGCGGTGGGCTTGCGGCATGTGGCGACTCCAGATCATTGATATCGCAGGTTTGGTTGACGGATGATTGGCCGCTGTATTAGAATCGAGTCAGGCAGTGACGCCATATTCCACCACATCGGGCAGAAACGCACAAATGCCGGCCGCATCGCGGCCCCGCGCCCCTGGAGAGCGCCACCCGTGAGCACCGATTTTCGCAGAACGACGCAATACCTTGCGCCCGCGCAGCATCCACCGGTTCCGCCGGGGAAATATGACATCTATCCGACCTTCCCGGCGGCGGGCGCGATCCATGTTGGGTTCGATGGGTTGGCCGCTACACTCGCTACGCTCGCTGCACAGGCGCAAGTCACCCTCGACGGCTACGGTGGCGTGCTGTGGACGCCGTTTCGCGCAGGCCTCGATGCGGCGCTGCGCGCGCGGGGGATCGCCGCGCATTGGGTTGACATAACTGAAGCGATGCGCTCATCCGATGAGATCGAGACGCTGGTTGCGCCCTTCCTGGGCGGCGATGATCCGGTGTTCGGCACGCGTTTCACCGGCGCGCTCGCCGATTTCTTCGATCCCGACCGGTTGGCCGGCCTGCAACCCGACCCCGCGGCCGCGCTGAACATCGTCTATGGGACCGGCGCGGCGCTCGCGGGGTGGGCGGGGCCGCTGGTCTATGTGGACGTGCCGAAGAACGAAATTCAGTTTCGCGCCCGCGCCGGCAGTGTGACGAATCTCGGCGTCGCAGTTCCTGATGACCCGAAGCGGATGTACAAGCGATTCTATTTCGTGGACTGGCCCGCGCTCAACGCGCACAAGCGGGCGCTTCTGCCGCGTATTGACCTCATGGTTGACGGGCAGCGCCCCGAGGAGCCGGCTGCGATGGACGGCGACGCCCTGCGCGCCACGCTGGCGCGGATGGGCCGCAACTATTTCAGGGTGCGCCCGTGGTTCGAGCCAGGCCCCTGGGGCGGCCAGTGGATCAAGGAGCGGATCCCCGGCCTCAACCTGGACGCGCCGAATTACGCCTGGAGCTTCGAGCTGATCGTGCCGGAGAACGGCCTGATGCTGGAGCACGATGGCGAGCTTCTCGAAGTCTCGTTCGATACGCTGATGTACCACGACCCTGTGGCGGTGCTGGGATATGGCGCAGACCGCTTCGGCGTCGAGTTCCCGATCCGCTATGACTTGCTCGACACGTTCGATGGCGGCAATCTGTCGGTGCAATGCCACCCCCGGCCCGAGTATGCCCGGCGCCACTTCGGCGAGAACTTCACCCAGGACGAAGCCTACTATATCCTCGACGCGGCGTCCGATGCGCGCGTCTATCTGGGCTTTCAGGAGGACATTCGCCCGCCGGAGTTTCGCGCCGCGCTGGAACGCAGCTTCGCGGAGGCCGTCCCGGTGGATATTGACCGCTTCGTCGTCAGCCTGCCCTCGCACCCGCACGACCTGTTCCTGATCCCCAGCGGCACGATTCACGGTTCCGGCGCGCACAATCTGGTGCTGGAGATTTCCGCCACGCCCTACATCTTCACGTTCAAGATGTACGACTGGCTGCGACTCGACCTGGATGGCCGGCCGCGCCCGCTGAACATCGCCCGCGCCTTCGAGAATCTGGTCTTCGAGCGCAAGGGTCAACGCGTCGCCGATGAGCTGGTGTCGCATCCATACATCCTCGCGGAGGGCGCGGGGCTGCGTGTGGAGCATCTGCCCACGCATCCCGAGCATTTCTATGATGTCCGTCGCTACACCTTCACCGACGCCGTGGAGATCGAGACCGGCGGCTCGCCGCACGTGCTCAGCCTGGTGAGTGGGACTGCCGTGGGGCTGGAGACGGCGGCGGGCATGACCACGCGCTTCAACTACATCGAGACCTTCGTCGTCCCCGCGGCGGCGAGCCGCTATCGGCTCACCAACCTCGGCGACGGCCCCGCGATGGTCGTCGTGACCGGCCTGAAGCGCCCCGAATGACACACCTTGAGCGAACGTACTACCTCGGCGTTGACGGCGGCGGGACCAAGACCCACGCCCTGATTACCGATGCGCACGGCGCGCTGCTTGGCGAGGGTTACGCAGGCTCGTCCAACTATCACGATCAGGGCGTGGCGGGCGCGCGCGATGCGATTGTGAGCGCCGTTGACGGGGCGCGACGCGCGGCGGCGCTTTCCCCGCAGCCTTTCAACGCGGCTTTCCTGGGGCTGGGCAGCATCGTCTCCGAAACCGACCGCGCGGTGATCCGCGGTATCGCACGTGAGCTGGCGCTGGCCCCGCCTGACCGCGTGGGCGTGGATCATGACGCGCGCGTCGCGCTGGCCGGCGGGCTGTCGGGCCGCCCCGGCATGGTGTTGATTGCCGGCACCGGTTCGATTTGCTATGGCCGGACCGCAGACGGGGAAAGCTGGCGCGCCGGCGGTTGGGGGCCGTTGCTCGCCGATGAGGGCAGCGGCTACTGGCTGGGGCTGCGCGCGCTGCGGATCGCCGCCGAGAGCTACGACGGCCGGCTACCGCCCGGCGTCCTCACCGGGCGTGTGCTGGCCGCGCTGGGCATCGCGGAGATGGATGACCTGATGCACCGCGTCTACGTGGCGGGTCTCTCACGCGCCGAGATTGCCGCGCTGGGGCCGTTGACGCTGGCCGCGGCCGCAGAGGGGGACGCCGCCGCGGATAGACGCGCTGCATGAGGGCGCGCGTGAGTTGGCGCGTTGCGTGGAGGCCGTGGCGCGACGGCTGGGCTTCGACCGCGGCCCCGTCGAGGCGGCGCTTTCGGGCGGGTCTGTTCAACGCCGGCGACGTCGTCATCGCACCGCTGCGCGCGGAGATCGCGGCCCGATTGCCGGAGTGCCGCATCATCCTCGCGGAGCAGTCGCCTGCCGCGGGCGCGGCGCTCCTCGCGCGGTCGGCGGCTTGACCGATGGAAACTTCGCCGCTGTGGAGCCTCGACCTGGTACGCGCCGTGCAGGGCTGGGGAGACTGGCTGCTGGCGCCGATGCGGGCGACGACCGCCTTCGGCTCGCCCGGTTTCGCTGCCTTGCTGATCGTGCTGTTCTACTGGTGCATTGACAAGCGCACGGGCAGAGACCTCGCGTTGCTGCATGATCCTTTCCGGCTACGGCAACACGCTGATCAAGGCCGTTACGCACCGTCCGCGCCCCTACTGGCTCGACCCATCGCTGGGGCGCGCCGTCGAAAACAGTTTCTCATTTCCCAGCGGGCATGCGCAGCAAGTCACCGTGCTGTTCGGCTATCTCGCGTGGCGGCTGATTCGGGCGGCGGAGGTCGCGCCGGCGCATCGAATGGCGCGGCGAGTCGCGGCGGGTGGGCTGATCCTGCTCGTTCCGCTGGTCGCGCTGTCGCGGCGTCTATCTCGGGGTGCATTTCCCCGGCGACGTGCTGCTGGGCGCGGCGATCGGGCTGTTCATCCTTGCCCTGTATCTGTGGCTGGCGCCCTCTGTGGGGCGTTGGCTCGCGGCTCGATCCGGCGGCCTCAACGTGGCGCTGGCGGTTGGTGTGGCCGGGTTGGCGTTGCTTTCTATCCGCGCGGCGCTCAGCCTCCCCGCGGCGGGCGGCGATCCAACCTGGCGCGCCATCGGTGAGGAGACGACCATGCAGAGCGCCGCCATGCTCGCGGGGATGATCGTCGGCGGCTGGGCGGGGTTCATGCTCGAAGCGCGACGGGTGCGTTTCAACGTCGGCGGTCCGGTCTGGCAGCGCGCCCTCCGGTTCGGGTTGGGCGTGGCGGGGCTTGGAGTGCTCCTCCTGGGGGTGCGGGCGCTGCCGCTGGCCCCCGACTCGTCTGTCGCATACGTCTTGCAGGGCGGGATCGCCACTTTCTGGGTGGCGTACCTCGCGCCGTGGTGCTTCGTCCGCACCGGGCTGGCGGGGCGGACTCCTCGCACGATCTCATTTTGAGTAGTCTGCAAAGTCAGATTCCGTCATTCTGAGCGGGTCTACCCACGGACGTTCGTTACGGCGCGACACCAGCGAAGAATCTCTCGCAACACGAAGCGAGACCCTTCGCTAAGCTGACGCAACGCACTTTGAGGGGTTGACCCGCTCAGGGTGACATCATAGAACCTTTCCAGACCGCTCAGAACCGGCGATGCGCCGTTTGTTACGCGAGCAATCTCAAATACCGCCCCGTATACGATTCGGGAGTCTGGGCGATCTGTTCGGGTGTGCCTTCGGCGATCAGCCTGCCGCCCGCCGCGCCGCCTTCCGGTCCCAGGTCGATGACCCAATCGGCCGCCTTGACCAGCTTCCAGGTTGTGTTCCACCACGATCACGGTGTTGCCCGCGTCGACCAGGCGCTGGAGCACGCCCAGCAGGCGGGCGGTATCGGCCAGGTGCAGCCCGGTGGTCGGTTCGTCGAGCAGATACAGCGTGCGGCCGCGGGCGCGGCGGCCCAGCTCCTTCGCCAGCTTGACGCGCTGGGCTTCGCCGCCCGAAAGCGTGGTGGCGGGCTGCCCGAGCTGGAGATAGCCCAGGCCGACATCGGAGAGCACCTGCAGGCGTGAGCGGGCGGCGGGGACGTCCTCGAACAGCGCCAGGGCCTCTTCGACGGTCAGATCGAGCACCTGAGAAATGTCGTGATCGCGGTAGCGCACCGCGAGCGTCTCGCGGGTGAAGCGGCGCCCGTGACAGGCCGGGCAGCGCACTTCCACATCGGGCAGGAGCTGCATTTTGACCGTCAGGACGCCGGCGCCTTCGCAGCGCTCGCAGCGCCCGCCCGGCACGTTGAACGAGAAGTGGCGGGCGGATAGCCCGCGGCGGCGCGCCTCGGGGGTGGCCGCGAACGCTTCGCGGATCGGGGTAAACGTGTCCGAATAGGTCGCGGCGTTCGAGCGCGGGATGCGCCCGATGTGCTCCTGGTCGATCGTGATGATCTTGTCGAGGTATTCGATGCCTTCGATGGCGTCATGCTCGCCGGGGGCTTCGTCGGCGCCATGCAGGCGCTGTGCGGACGGCGCGGTCGAGGATGTCGAACACCAGCGAGGATTTGCCCGACCCGGAGACGCCCGTCACGGCGACCAGCAGGCCCAGCGGCAGGCGCACGGTGATATTCTGGAGGTTGTGCTGGCGAGCGCCGTGGATGGTGAGGGCCTTCTCGCCGGGCGCGCGGCGGTGCGGCGGGACCGGGATGGAGGCGCGCCCGGCCAGGTAATCGCCGGTGAGCGACCCGGGTTGCGCGGCGATCTCGGCGGGTGTGCCGGCGGCGACCACCTGCCCGCCGTGCTTGCCGGCGCCGGGGCCGAAGTCGATCACGTAATCCGCGGCGGCGATCATCTCCAGGTCGTGCTCGATGACGAGGACGGTGTTGCCCAGATCGCGCAGGCGGCGCAAGACGTCGATCAGGCGGTGGGTGTCGCGCGGGTGCAGCCCGATGGTCGGCTCATCGAACACGTAGAGCACGCCGCTCAACCCCGAGCCGAGCAACGAAGCCAGCCGCAGGCGCTGCGCCTCGCCGGCGGACAGGGTTGGCGAGGCGCGTTCCATGGTCAGATACCCGGCGCCGACTTCGACCAGCCGCGCGATGCGCTCGCGCAGCGCCGCCAGGATCGGTTCGGCGATGAGCATTTCATCGGCGCTGAGCGTGGCGGGGAGAGCCTCCAGCCAGATCAAGAGGTCGTCGAGCGGCAGGCGCGAGACCGCGATGATGTTCTGCCCGTTGACGGTCACGGCCCGGCTTTCGGGGCGCAGGCGCGTGCCGGCGCAGTCGGGGCAGGTCTGGGTGACCAGGAATTCTTCCAGCTTTTCGCGGGTATCGGCGTCCTGGATCCGTTCGGCGTAACGGCGCAGCAGATTGGTGGCGATGCCTTCGAAGCGCCCCTGGCGGACGGTGGTGGGCGGCTCGATATGCGGGAAGTGGCGGCGAAAGAGGGGGCTTTCCACGCCGTAGAACAGCAGGTCGCGCTGCGCGGGGGTGTAGTCTGCGACCGGCAGTGAGGGATCGAATGTGAACCCGTAATGCGCCGCGGCTGCCTCAAGGTTCGCGACGTGGTAGGTGATGTGAACGGCGTTCCAGCCGGTGACGGCCCCATCCAGGATGCTCTTCTGCTCGTTCACCAGGCGCGAGGTTGGCCTGATGGACGATGCCCAACCCGGTGCAGGTGGGGCAGGCCCCGTCGGGTTTGTTGAAGGAGAAGTGCGCCATGCTGATCTCCGGGATCGGCGCGCCGCAGTGCGGGCAGGGGAAGGTCGCTTCGGGCGCGGCGTCATCTGCGCCGGTTTCGTCTTCCCAGCCTGCCTCGGCGGGGTCGAAGGCGGGCGGGACGTCCTTGCCACAGACCGGGCAGGGGCGATGCCCCAGGCGGGCAAAGAGCACGCGCAGATAGGTATAGACATCCGTGGTCGTGCCGACCGTCGAGCGCGGGCTGTGGTTGGTGAGATGCTGGTCCATGCTGATGGATGGCGAAAGCCCGGTGATGCTGTCGACCGGCGGTTTCGCCAACCCGTAGGGCGCCAGGCCGAGCGATTCCATGTACTGGCGCTGGCCTTCTTTGTGCAGGATGTCGAACCCCAGCGTAGATTTGCCCGAACCGGACAGGCCGGTCAGGACGACGAGCTGGTTCTTCGGGATATCAAGGCTGATGTTCTTCAGGTTATGCAGCCGCGCGCCGCGAATCGTGATTTGGTCGGACATATGATCTCCAGAGCGATGCCCGGATTGATTCTATAACTTCACCATGCACCGTGTCAACGGTGAAACGTGAAGAAAGAACACTCTGAGTGATCACGCTGAGGCGCAAAACACTCAGAGGATGTAGGACGGTGGACGTAGGACTCAAATCGTTGACGCGGCCATTCGGATATGCTAAGCTGGACAGGTGAGGCGCATGCCCCATCGCGTCAATGTACGTTCAGGAGGAACAATGATGACTCACAAGACTCTACTGCTCATCCTCACGGTGATCCTTGCCCTGGGCCTTGCGGCCTGTGGATCGGGCGGCGATGATGCCACACCGGAACCCGCCGCGCCCACTACGGCGGCGAGCTCCGCCGACACGGAAACCGCCGACGAACCGGCGGCTGCTGCGACCCAGGCCCCCGCGCCGACCGCGAAGCCGACGCTGGCGCCTGCCCCTACCGACGCCCCGGCGGCGGCAGAGGAGGAGCCACTCAACCTGACCGACCGCGTCAGCGGCCTGGAAGATTTGAAGAGCTACCGGCTCACGTGGACCTCCGAATGGACTCCCGAAGACCCTACGAAAAAGCCGATGCAGATGACGTGGACGCAGGAATTTACGACCGACCCGTCGGCGCAATCCATCGCCTGGAGCGGGTCTAGTGAGGCCACCGGCGGCGAAGAGACGATCAGCCGCATGTGGCGCATCGGCCCTACCACATATATGATGTTTGATAAAGACGAAGAGACTCAGTGTATGGCGATCACCCAGGATGAGGAGGACGCCGATCCGCCCTTCGACCCCAGCCTGCTTGGCGGGGTTGAAGATGCAAAATACGTAGGGCGCGAGACGGTCAACGGCATCCGCACCAAGCACTACGTCTATGATAGCACCGGCTTCGCGCTGCTCGGCGCGGACCAGGTCAGCGGCGATGTGTGGGTGGCCGAAGATGGCGGCTACATGGTCAAGGAGATGTTGACCTGGGAAGGCGGCGCAGGGCTGTTCTCGATGGCGGCGCAGGACGAAGCGAAGGGCAAGGGCAGTTGGACCTGGGAGCTGTCGGATATCAACGCACAGTTCACCATCGAGCCGCCGGAGGAATGCCTGAACCCCGCCGGTGACGCCGCGTTGCCCGACGCCGCCGGGTGCAAAGAGCACGATGCAGACCGCCCAGATGTCGCAGTACACCCTGAATACGCCGGTAGCCGAGATCGTGAAATTCTATCAGGAAGCGATGCCCGCCGCCGGTTGGACGCTTTCGGGCGATCCGACGGACATGGGCGAGATGGCCCTCCTGGTGTTCACCAAAGATGACCAGTCCGCCAACATCATGATCACCGGCGACGACAGCGGCGGTAGCATGGTGATTGTGACGATGGAATAGGTTGCGTTACCCCCTTTGTAGTCACGGCTTCAGCCGTGGCGCCCCCCCAACGGCTAAAGCTGTGACTACAAAGGGTTAGCGTGGCAGTTACGGCGCGGGGCAGCCCCACGGGGTGTAGTTATCGGCGAAGGCGCGCACCCGAAACTCCGGTTCGCCGTTGTTGGTGTTGCCCACCGAGCGGATCATCCGCCCATCGGCCCACAGCTCCACCCGGTATGGATGGCCCGCGCTCCCGTAGATGGCCGTATCCACCAGCATCCCGTCCAGCTTCATGTAGCCGCTGGCGCTGATGGGCGAATAGCCGCGCGGGTTGGTGTCGAGCCAGCGGCCGCTCTCCAGCCGGTAGATGCGCACCCACGAGTCGCGTGGCCGGGCGCAGGTGATGATATTGCCGATGTCGCGCTTCGACGGCGCCTTGTCCCACGTCAGCCGGGCGTCGGCGGCCCCTGTGTGCTCGTAGTACTCCATCCGCAGGGTATGCACGCCCGAGCGCAGATCCACCTCCGCAGAGTGCGACTCGCGGCCCATGTCTTTCCACTGATTGATGACCAGCCGCCCATCAATGAAGAGCCGCACGCCGTCATCCGTCACGGTGGTAAAACGATACCGTCCGCCGCCAAACTCGATGTCGCGCGTCCAGCGCACGGAGAAGTTATCGGCGGGCAGGCCCGGCGCCGGCGCGCCGAGTCCCCACCGGAAGTCAATCGCCTCATCCTCACGGACGAGCGTGGGTTCGCCGGAGAGCTGGCGATTGCTGAAGTACGCGCCGCGCCAGGGCCCCGAGGGCGTCGGCCCGCCGATGCGCTCCCAAGTGAGACGGACCGATGCTTCATTCGCATCCTCGAAATACTCCAGCCGGATCGCGTGCGAGCCTGCGCCCATGTCCATCTCGACGCGATAGGTCGTCGCCGGTTGCACCTTCCACGCATCGAGGATCAGCCGGCCATCCACGTAGAGCCGCGCGCCGTCATCGGTGACTACGGTGAAGCGATACCGGCTGCCGTCGAACGGCGCGGAGCGCGTCCAGCGCGCCGAGAAGCGGTCGGGCGGCAGGGCCGGATCGGGCGAGCCGTAACCCCAGTTGAAGTTAACTTCCGGGTCATCGCGCACGAAGGGTGGGGCTGCCCGAGAGCCACGGGTTGCTCCAGTATTCGCCGCGCCACCCTTCCGCCGAGGTCGGGGGCGGCGTGGGGGCCGGGCCGTCAATGCGCGCCCACGAAACATGCACCAGCGCCCCGCCCGTATTCTCGTAGTACTCGACCCGCAGCGAGTGATCGCCCGCCGCCAGGTCGCGATCGGCGGTGTGGGTTGCGCCCGCCTGATCTTCCCACTGGTCAATCACCAGCGCGCCGTCCACGAAGAGCCGGATGCCGTCATCCGATTGCGCCGTGAAGCGATAGCGACCGCCCTCAAAGGGAACCACGCGCGTCCAGCGGATCGAGAAGCTATCGGCGGGGAGATAGGGACCGGGCGAACCGGCGCCCCAGTTGAAGTTGATGGCGGAATCGTCGCGCACCATGATGGGCGTGCCGGCCAACCAACGATTCGGATAATATTCGCCGCGCCATGCCGGGTCGGCGGCCTGGGCCTGCGCCGGCAGGAGCGCGGCGGCCAGCAGGATTGCCAGTGCGAGCCATGCAATGGGGTGTCTGCGTTTGTCGTTCATTTTGCCTCCCGAAGTCAGTGTGTGACGCTGACGGGTCAGCGATGCGATCGGTTGCGCCGGCGCACGATTGCGCCCGCCTGATAAGCAGACGCCCGGCGCAGGCGCGCTGTTCCATGCTTCCTCTCCATTGTACATTCGTTTCGCCCGCGGCGCATCCCACGAATGTGGTATATCCCGACTCGCTCTCACTCCGACCCCCATCCGCGTAGAGTGAGGCCCAGGGCGAACTGCGTGTCCGGCGCTGAGGGCAGATTTCTTTCCCTCGCGCCACGTCTTGCGGTACAATGGTCCACACACCCGTGTAACGTCAGTGAAAGGAGAAGCGATGAACGCCTATCGAATCATCGCGCTGTTGGTCGTCGCGACCATCCTGTCGGGCTGCGCCCTGGGGGGAACGCCCCCGCCCGAGCCGGTGAGCATTAACTTTGCCATCGAGGATGGCGAACGCGAAGAATACGCCAAATTCATCGAGCCGTTCAACAAGGAACACCCGGAGATCACGGTCAACCTTCAAGGCGATCGGAACAACGATACCGATTGCTTCGTCGGCGACTCGCTCGAAATTTCCGGTGATATCGCCTCCGGCGCGCTCGTGGCGCTTGACCCATTCTTCGATCAGGATGAAACGCTGCGCCCCGAAGATTTCTATCCGGGCGCGGTGGATGTGCTGAACACGCAGGGCAAGACCTGGGGCATCCCCGCGGGCATTGATCCGCTGGTCTTCTACTACAACAAGGAGATGTTCGATCAGGCGGGCATCCCTTATCCGCAGCCGGGCTGGACGTGGAATGACTTCCTGACCGCCGCGATGGCGCTCAGTAACCCCGATGAGCGTGTTTTCGGCTATGCGATGCCGCTCGATCAGCAGGATGCGTTCGACGTGGCGCTGTTCATCTATCAGCACGGCGGCCGCGTGCTCGACGATCTGAACAACCCCACCACGCCGACGCTGGACGACCCGCTGACCGTGGAAGCGGTGCAGTGGTATACCGACCTTGCGCTGCGCCATAATGTCGCGCCGACGCCCGAGCAGATGCGTAGCTTCAGCGGCGGCAGCGCGCAGGGCATCGGGCGCGGCATCTACGAGGGCAAGTTCGGCATGTGGATGAGCTTCTTTTCGGATCGCGGCGGGCGCACCTGGCCCGTGACCTGGCCGTGGCCGTGGGGCATGACGACGCTGCCGCGTGACGTGAACGCCACCACCGCCGGTCTCGTCCGCGCCTACTACATCCTGTCTGACCGGCCCAACCCCGACGCCTGCTGGAAGCTCATTTCATACCTGAGCACGCAGGCCCCCGACGGGTTGGTTCCGGCGCGCCGCTCGGTGGCCGAGTCGGAAGCCTTCACCGGCGTCGTCGGTGAAGACGTGGCCGCCGCGGCGCGACAGGCCGTAGCGGATGCCATGCTGATCTCGCCGGAGGCGGCGACGGCCGCGCCGACGCTGGGCTACCTTTCACGCGCCGTGCGTGAGATCATGGCCGGCGCGGCGACGCCCGACGAAGCCCTCAGTGCGGCCCAGCAGCAGGCCGAAGGCGCGATGCCTTGACCCCGTCAACTGCATATCCTGGCACTCCGTCTATTGGATGCTAGGAATTCCAAATATGCCCGGAGTCGAAGCTTTAGCCGGTTTCTGTGGCATAGGTGTATGCGCGCAACCGGCATAGCCTCGACTCCACGCCATAAAATCGCTTGCATCCTGTGATCCGTCTGATTTGCTACGCCGAGAAAGGCGCCCCGCCCGATGATTCGCGGGTGGGCCGGTCGCTGGGAAGGGGTTTGGGGGCGCGCGGTCGTCCTGCGGCGAACGGCCGCGTTCCCCGCGTGGGCCTACGCTGCGCTCTGGCTGGTCGCGCTCATGCCCCGCCTCATCGTGGCGCACGCCTTCCTCGATGCCCCCATCACCCTCAGCGACATGCTGCAGTATGACATGCTGGCGCGCTCCATCGAAGAGGGCCGCGGCTATCGCTGGTACACTGCGGCGGACGTGGATCGTTTCAGCGGCTACCTCTCGTTGATGGTGGATGTTTCGAAGCTGAACGCGCCGGAAGAGGGTCTGCTGACCACCTTCCGCGCGCCGGGCTACCCGGTCGCATTGAGCCTGGTGTATGCGCTCACCCCGGAGGAACGCCACATCGCGGCGGCGCGCGTGGCCCAGGCCGGCCTGCTGGCGACCATCGCCCCCCTGGCCGCCGCGGTCGCCGTGACCGCCGGCGCGCGACGAAAGTGGGCGGCCCTCGCGGGCCTGGGCGCGGCGCTCTACCCGATCCTGATCTTCTACCCCGTTGCGCTGGCCTCCGAAAACCTCTTCATTCCGCTCACCGGCGCGGCCTATCTGCTGACGCTGCGCGCCGGGCGGCGGCCGGGGTGGGGGCCGGTCTTTCTGGCGGGCGCGGCGCTGGGCCTGGCGATGCTGACCCGCGGCACGCTGGCGCCGTTCGTGTTGCTGGCCGGGCTGTGGTTGCGCTACGCGGCAAGACGTCCGTGGCGCGACGCGCTGCTGCTCAGCGTGGTGGCTTTCGGGCTATGCCTGCCGTGGTCGGTTCGCAATTCGCGGATCATGGGCGCTCCGGCCTTCGTGGAGACGACGATCGGCTATAACCTGTACGTGGGCTATCACCCCGATGGGAACGGCGGGTTCGTGCAGGAAGTGGGCGTGCCGCCGATGCTGATCCTTGACGACTCCGAGCGCGACCGCGTGACTCGCGAAGCGGCGATCGGTTTCATCCGCGCCGACCCGGTCGAGGCGGCGCGGCGCGTGGTGCGCCGGGCGGCCTTCCTGGCGGGCGTCGAAGACCGCGAGATGCTGTTTTTCTACAACGTGGGCTACTTCGGGGAGATTCAGCCGCCGGCGCGCTGGTTGCTCTACGTCGGGCTGGTGTCCGGCTGGATTCTGGCGGCGCTGTTGGGGCTGGCGGGCGTCCTGTTCGCGCCCCGACGCGATGCGGCCTGGCTGGCCGCGGCGCTGGTGGTGGGGCTGGCCGTCCCGCCGTTGCTGGTGTTGGCCGAACCGCGCTTCCATCTCCCGCTGGTTCCCGTGCTATTGGGGTTCGCCGCCGTTGCGCTGAGCCAACGACGCGCGATCCGTGAAGCGTTGCGCGGTGAGGGCGCGACGACGCGGCGGTGGGCGCTACTGGGCGGGGCCGCCATCCTGATTTCGTTGTGGGTGTGGGGCTATGCCATGAACTGGGAGCGCCTGCTCGCCATCATGGGGCCGGGCGGGCATCTTTTGTTGTTGCCGTATTGAGTGATGTTAAGGATAGATCCCGGTGAATGGGTGAGTTTCGCCGTGATGTGCGGGCGAACCTAACGCCCAGCGCACAGATGCGCGATAGCTTGATCCAGCGTCCCTTCAAAATCGTGGGACGTATCGAATAGCGCAGGCCATGTGCGGCGCATTCTGTCTGCAAATAGCGGCTGAACTCGATCTCTCGCGCGAGGATGGGCAGCAATTCGGCGTCCGATAGCTCGCTCGGCCAGTCGTTGGGATGACCGGCGTGCGCCCGCACCTCCAGCAGCTTCTGTCCCGGCGTGATCGTCGTGTAGCCAAGGAAGCACGCCCTGACCTGCGCCGGATGCGCCTGCTGCAATGCCGCCACGTGCTTCGGTAAGAGTTCGCCCTCAATGACGTAATCCACCTCATCGGCCAGCAGGCTGGCGCTCATCTCCCGCACGAGCGGCCACAGTCGCTCCCCGACAATGATCCCGCCGGCGTCCGGATCGATCCTGTATTCGGGCGCGCCGCGAGTGAGACCCATCTTCAGCACGTCGAGGCTCAGGTACGGCAGCCGTTGCTCGACGAGCAGCCGCCGCGCAAGGATCCCTTTGCCCGTCCGCGCTGCGCCGCCAATGAAGAAAAGCATGAGTTTTTCCCTTACACGCGCGGGAACGCCGTGATCCTAGCGCGCCCCCTGTGCGCCGGAGACTTGGTGAGGATGACGGCGGTCAGCGCCGCAGCGCCGAGCGCGCCCAGCAGCGAGATGATCAGCGTCTGTTCGCACCGCGAACCCGACCGCAAAGGCTGTGGCGACGATTGCCGTGACGCTGCCGACCGCCTGGAGCAGCGGCGCCCGCCACAATTCGAACGGTGGGGTGTCCGCCTCTGAGTGGGCTGCGCCTTCGGCGCGCCGTGAAGCCGCAAGCAGCGGGATCAGGAAGGCCGGCTTGATGAGGTTCGCAATGTTCTGAATGGTGTTGCCCGGCGCAAGATTGCCGGTGGCAAGGATATCCATGAAGTGGACGATGGATGCGCCGACGCCCAGCACCGTAACAGCGATCACCGTCGCCTCTCGAAACCCGTCGCGCCTTCCGGCCGCGACGACGCCCAGGATGCCGACAGCGAGATTGGCGAAGGCCATCTCGAGTTGAAAGGGGCTGCCTCTCGGCCAGCCGATCGCATCGGCCACGATATCGGAGGCGAAGAGGTGACCGAAGAAGCTGGCGATGCCGCTCCCGCCAACTCCGAGACCGAACAGGAAGATGAGCGGGACTTCGAGCCGCCGCTCGCGAGTGGACGCCGAACGATCCAGCAACAGGATGCCGGCGCTCAAAAGAAGGGGGAGAATGGAGAACAGAGATACCCGGACGATGTAGGTCGTCATGCACCTACCTCCTGACTGCTTGCAGCACCGCATAGTGCCACGGATACATCTCGTCCGGCCCGATCCTCGCCATGGCCTCGCGATCCAGGATGATTCGCCCCTCGTCTACCCTCACGACCGGGTAAAACGGATCCGCGTTCGGGAAATCTGCACCCGTGCGTTCCGCCCATTCTGCCACGGTCAGACTTCCCGCATCGGACAGCAACTTCAACTGCTCATACGTGGATTTTTGCATCAGGTGGACCGGCAGGCCCGGATGATATCGTTCGATGATGTGGCTGTCTACCTCTTCCCAGAGCGCCCGAATCGTTCTCTGCCGCGTTCTGAGGCTGTCCACAGTGAAGTCGCCCGTGCTCATCGCTGCGCGCAGCCGCGATTCCCACTCCGCAGGTCTCCACTCAAGGCTGCGACTCAGGTGCAGCAGCCACTTCTCGTGGGGAATGTATTCGCCATTGGCAACGAACAGCGCCTCAACTAACGCGATCACCGCCTGGTTGAACATGTGATGGCCCTGGAGAACATCTCCGCGATGAATCCAGATCTCGCCTGCGAGTTCGAAATACCACCAGCAACGCATCAACAGGCCTTCGGCAATGGCGAGATCGGGAGCGCCGGCCAGCTTCCCGGCAAGCAAATCGTGAATGATATCCTCCGGATCGTATAGAACCTCTGCATAGGACGCATCCCAAAGGCTAACGCCATCCCAGGTTCGTTCCCTCTCAGCGACGTAGCTCACGTACTTGATGTCGTAAAGTTGACCATTCAGCACGGTGATGCCCACTGCGCCGGGAGCCTTGCTGCTTCGCCACGATTCAAAAGCTTCCGGCGTAAGGTAGAAGGTTACATCAATCTCCGAGAGGTGATCGCCATAGCCGCGTGAGAGGCCGCCGTTCAGGGTCAATCCCACAACGCCCTCCAATGATGTGAGGTGGGGAAGCATCTCTTCCAGGTGTTGGCGAAGCGGCGCGATTTGGTTTGTGGAATTGACTTGCACGAATGGACGGGACATTGACTCTTTTACTTATTGAGGGTCGAAGCGCAGATGCTCGATTGCCGTGTGTCGGGCAGGTTGAGGATATATTCACTCAGGCAACCTCCGGTGTTGTTGAGTGCCCCACCTGAATTATAGGCCGATATGCCTTGTGCGTCAATAGATTTCGGAAAGTTGTGTATTGTCCTGTATCCGTCGAATCTAAGTGACCTTGAAGTTTCACAGGCGCGGCCTTGGGAGGAAATGCCGCGCCTCTTGACGCCTTTTCTTCCGGGGCATACAATCAAGTCATGTTGACCTTCGTCATTTTACCCATCTGCCCGAGCTCGCGGAGCGGCGTGCGACATGACCATTTTAGTGATGGATATAGACTGAGGGATTTGCAGGAGAGACGCCATGGACGCACTCGAAGCCATCCACAGACGCCGCAGCATCCGGGCCTACACGGGCGCGCCCGATCCCGCGTGAGCATCTCGAACAGATTGTGGACGCGGGGCGGCTGGCGGCGACGGGCAGCAACCGCCAGCCGTGGGAGTTCATCGTGATCACCGACCCGGCGATGATCGCGCAACTCAAGCTCGTCGCGCGCTGGATGGAGAAAGCCGGCGGCGTGATCGCCGTGGTGATGGACTCGCGCTCGCGGTGGTGGGTAGAGGACGGCGCGGCCGCGGCACAGAATATGCTGATCGCCGCCACCGCGCTGGGCTACGGCTCGTGCTGGCTCGAAGGGTATAGCTCGCAATTCGAGGAGCGCATCAAGGCGCTGTTGGGCGTTCCGGCAAGCCTGCGGTTATTGACGTTGATCCCCGTCGGGGTCGCCGCCGAAGCGCCCGACCCCGACAAGAAATCGTTGCGTCAGGTCATCCACTGGGAGAAATATTGACATAACAACTGAAGGACTTCCGCGGGTTTACGCCTTCCCGGCGGCCCACTTCTCCAGTTTCACCAGCATATCCAGCGCGGCCTCGCGATCGGGAACCTCGCTCATTGCAAGGTAGACGCCGTGCGGATCGAGCGTCTCCATGATCATATCCAGCTCGTCATAGGTGCAGTTGACCTGGATGCCTTTGCCCGCCGCCTGAATCTTCTTGTATACGTCTACCCAGCGATGGAAGCCTTCGTTGCCCGCGCCGAACACCCACTGGATGGCGTTCAGTTCGGGGATGGCGAGCAGGGCATCGAGATGGCGCAGCGCGCCCGGCCCATCCAGGTGATAGATCGAGCGGTCGTAGAAGCGGCACTCCGCGGCAATCCCCGGCAGGAAGACGTCATCGAACATGCGCTTGCTGATCATGATCGAGAAATCGTTGGAGGGCAGATAGTACTTGCCCTCATGCACCAGCGGGGTCCAGGTGGTGATGGGCATGCCGGCGGCGCGCAGCTTCTCATAGAACATATCGTAGATTTTGTAATAGTCTGTCTCGATGCGCGCCAGCATGGCCTTCACGTCGTCGGCGTGCTCCATCATATCAAAGGCCAGATTCTGCGGGTCGCGGAAGGCCGCGATGCAGTCGCCGCCGGGATGCCAGTCGGTCATGCCCACGATGAACCTGCCACGCCCGACTTCGAGCAAGGCGTCGGTCATTTCGTGTAGTTTCGCCAGCCACGGGCTGTTCCAGTCAAGCTGAATCTGGTCGGCTGCGCTCCAATCGTGCAGGATCGGGTCCGTCCAACTGGTGCCATAGTCGCCGAAATGGATGGGGGAGCCGTAGAGGGCGGAGAAGATTTCCGGCCCGAGGTTGGGGAAGGTTACGGGCAGCGTATCGCCCAGGAACTCATGGTTCTGCGCCGCGGCCAGCGCCAGGTCTGCGTGATACTGTGCATCGGTCCAGCGTTCTTCGGCGGTCGCGTGATGCGACTCGGGCCACGGAACCCGTTCCTCCGGCGGTTTCAGCAGCCCGAACATGACGACCGGCCGGTCAATCAGCTCGCGTTCCCAGAATGCATCAATACGCGCCAGGGTCTTTTCATAGTCGGGCTTAAATTCAAACATGATGGGCGGCTCCGGGGTGAGATTGGGAAGATTGTAACATGCTGCTCCCATCCGGGTCAACGCCTTAGGCGACAAGTCCACGACGAAAACACGCCGCAGATGGAATTGCGAATTGGAATGATGAATTACTCCCGTAGGGCGAGTTTTCCTCGCCCCGGCCCATCACCTCGCGGCGCGCTTTGCCGGGCGCGCCGCTTTGCGCTATCATAAGTCAACGCGCAAGGGCGCGACCGGTTCCCCGTACCTCGTCATCACATTTCATTTCACTACAAGGAGCAATTCATGGATAGCCGTTATCGCTGGAGCGCCGAACGCGCCAATCGCTGGTATAAGAGCGTGCCCTGGCCCGTGGGCTGTAACTTCACCCCCAGCACGGCCATCAATCAGCTTGAGATGTGGCAAGCGGCGACGTTCGACCCCGAGACGATTGACCGCGAGCTGGGTTGGGCTGCCGCCATCGGCTTGAACACGATGCGCGTCTATCTGCATGACTTGCTGTGGCACGCCGACGCCGCCGGTCTGCGCGACCGTATGGATCAGTATCTCGCCATCGCCGCGCGCCACAACATCCGCACGATCTTCGTGCTGTTCGACGATTGCTGGAACAAGGAGCCGCGGCTGGGCGTGCAGCCTGCGCCGCAGCCGGGCATCCACAATTCCGGGTGGGTGCAAAGCCCCGGCGAGGCGCTGGTGCTCGACCCGACTGCGTGGCCGCGGCTGGAGAAATACGTCACCGAGGTGGTGAGCGCGTTCGCCGGCGACACGCGCGTACTGATGTGGGACCTTTACAATGAGCCGGGCAACCGCGACCTGAACGCCGCATCGCTGCCGCTGCTGCGCCTGGCGTTCGCCTGGGCGCGCGAGGGCGAGCCGTCACAGCCGCTCACCTCCGGCGTCTGGTCTCCGTTTAGACCTGTCGCCGACTTCCAGCTCGAAGCGTCCGATGTCATTACCTTCCACAATTACGATGACGTCGCCAGCCTTGAAGGTGACATCGCCCGGCTGAAGGCCTATGGGCGGCCGCTGATTTGCACCGAGTACATGGCGCGCCCGCGCGGCAGCCGGTTCGAGACGCATCTGCCGATCTTCAAGCGCGAGGGTGTGGGGGCGATCAACTGGGGCCTGGTGGATGGGAAAACCAACACCAAATACCAGTGGAGCGTGCCCCTGCCGGGTCAGGAACCGGAAGTATGGTTTCACGAGATCTTCCACACGGACGGCAGCGCCTATCGCGAGGAGGAAGTCGCCGCAATCAAGGCCGCCGCGTTGGGTTGACGACCTGCGCGCCGCGTGAGCTATTTCTGCTGTGTCTTACGCTGTTGTAGCTCCGTTTCTTCCTGTACGGTGCGTTGGCGGAAGCCTGTGAGGTAGTAATAGTCTTTGTCTCGCCCGCGCACGTCGTTGATCACCTCAAAGGTTGCCGGGTCGGCGCCTTCGACCACCCGGTTGAAGTAGTAGACCCGGCAACAGTCTTTCGCCCACACACCATCGAGGATTTTGAACGTGGCCCGATCCAGGGTTTCGATGGGCGCGTACCGGCCATATTGCGCCGGGTAGTACCACAGGCTGTCACGCGCCCAGTTGTCATTGACCACCTCGAATGTGCCGATATCCTTCGGGTCTACCGCGTCCGCGCCGACGAAGACGTTGCGGTTGTCGCGTCCCCAGTCGGCGCGCAGCAGGCGGTATGAACCGGGGTCAGCGCCCGCGAGCGGCCGACTGAAGTAGTACACCCGGTTCCGATCTTTCCAGTAATTCCCCTTCAGATGCTCGAAGGTGGCGGCGTCGGCCCCCTCCAGGACGCGGCCCTGATAGTAGACCCGGCTGCGATCCCGCGCGAAGTCCGAGCGCTCGATCCGCTCGAACGTGGCGGCGTCCGCGCCGGCGATCGGGTTTTCCCTGCGCCCTTGCGACTCATCCAGGGTAACGTACATCCATTGCCCGTTGATCTGCTGATAGCCGGTGTTGCACGCGGTCAGCGCCGCCGTCGCCAGCAACAGCACCAGGATTCGCATAATCCATCGCCCGGGCTGTCGTGTCATTGGGTTCATCCTTTTGACGCCGTAATCAGCGCCGCGACCCGTTCAGCGTCCGTGCCGGCGATCTCGTATTCCGGGGGGCGCAGCGCCCCACCCATGTACACCCGTGGATTTCGGAAGGTCATCCGGCTGCCCGCGCTCGCGCCGGCGGTGAAGTGAATCTCGCGCGCGCCGGTGGCGGCGAGGATCTTTGCGACGTTGCCCGCACGGATGCCGCCGCCGGGCATCACGATGAGGCGATCTCCGGCCCGGCGCACCAGCTCTGCGATCAGGTCGGCTCCTTCGAGCGCGCTGGCCTCTTGCCCTGACGTGAGGACGCGCTCGACGCCCAGCGCGATCAACGTCTCCAGCGCCTCGAACGGGTCGCGGGTCACATCGAACGCGCGGTGAAAGGTGACCCGCATTGGCCGCGCCGCGGCGATCAGCGCGGCCGTGCGCGCCGCGTCAATCGCGCCGTCGGGCTGCAATACGCCGATCACGATGCCATCGGCGCCCAGCGCCTTCGCCGTTTCCACGTCGCGCATCATCACGGCATACTCGATCGCCGTGTAGCAGAAGTCGCCGCCACGCGGTCGGATGATTACGTGCAGCCGAATCTCCAGCCGCTCTCGCGCCAGGGCGATGGTCCCGGCGCTGGGCGTAATACCGCCTTCCAGCAGATCAGCGCATAACTCGACGCGGTGCGCGCCGCCCGTTTGCGCCGCCTGCGCCGCCTCAACCGACTCCACGCACACTTCATACACGAGCTGCTGTGTTGCCATGAAATGCCTGTTCGACCTTTCCGCGACTCAATGATCGCTGTCGTCCAATTCGATCTCGATGTGGAAGCGATGCAGAAACCGGTGGAATATCGGCGCGATCAGCACGCCGGCTGCGACCAACAGCACGAGACCGGAATAGAGGGCGTAGAATGATGCGAAGAGCTTCCCGGCAGTGGTGTGGAGTTCGGCCACCGGCCCCATGCCGCCCAGGATCATCGCAGCATTGACCAGCGAGTCAATCCAGAGCAGGTGCTCGGTGAAGTGATAGCCGATGACGCCCAGCGCCAGCGACCCCAGGATCAGAACGGCTGCAAAGCCGGCATTGCGCGCCAGCCGGCGAAGAAAGATATCTCGCGGGGCCAGCGGGGTATTTCGGTTTTCGTAATCCATGAGAGACATGACACTGCCTCCTGCGGCATTTGACGGCGACCACGTGATCTGATAGATATGGATTATACATCCAGGCGCGCTCTCAGGACACGTTCGCGCGCCGGACCTGAAGGGAGTAGGCCGTATGGCGAGAGGAGCCTCGAAAATGAGCCTTCAGCCCGCGTCGTGGTCATATGCGTCGGCGCTCGTAGATGCGCAGGGCCGGGTCATCGCGCGGCCGCAGGGCGAAGCTGTCGGGTTTCATTGACAATCTCGGCTCTGATGTTGCGCTCGAGATGGTTTCCCTGTCGGCCGGGTCATTCCAGATGGGATCGCGCGAGGGGCAGGGCTATGACGATGAGCGTCCGCTGCACTACGTCCGCGTACCGGCGTTTCTCATCGGCCGTTTCACCGTGACCCAGGAGCAATGGGCCGCGGTGATGTCATGGAAGCCGCCCTATCGTTGCCCTGGGCTGCGCCGGCCGGCAGACCGGGTCTCGTGGGACGCGGCGGATGCGTTTTGCCGGCGTCTGGCCGCCTTGACGGGGCGACCGTATCGGCTGCCATCCGAGGCCGAATGGGAATACGCCTGCCGGGCCGGGTCCACGACGCCGTTTCATTACGGCCCCACCCTCACCACCGGGCTGGCGAACTACGTCGGCGAGCACGTCTTCAGAGATGAGCCGCCCGGCGTATACCGGCACGGCGCGACCGAGGTGGGCGCGTTTCCACCGAACGAATTTGGACTCTACGACATGCACGGCAACGTCTGGGAGTGGTGCCAGGATGCCTGGTATGATGACTACAACGGCGCGCCCGGCAACGGGGAAGCGCGCATCCAACGCGGCGCTCGCCGCCGCGTGCTCCGCGGCGGCTCCTGGCACGAGACGCCCGGCAATTGTCGCTCGGCGGTCCGGCTGGGTCTGGACGCCGGAGAAGGCGACGATTTCACCGGGTTTCGCGTGGCGCTGACGTTTGTAGCCTGATCGGCGAGGCAGCGCGATTTTCAGATCAGTGTTTTGCCTATCTGCTACTCCGGCAGCAGCGTCACGTGGACGTAGCGGTCGTCGGGCAGATATTCGCGCGCGGCCGCCTGCACGTCCTCGACGGTCAGCGCGTTGATGGCGTCCTGCCACTTCAGGATATTATCGGGGTGGCCGGTGCGGGTGGTGAACGCATTTTCGAGCGCGAAGGCCCAGAATCCGTTCTCCTCCAGTTGTTCTTCGTAGTCCAGCCGTTCCTGCTCCTTCGCCGTGGCGACCTCTTCGGCCGTCGGCCCATCGGCCTTGAGCTTTTCGATCACCCGGAAGGTGGCCTCGGTCAGTTCGTCTACCCGTTTCGGGTCGCTATCTACGCTGATCGAGACGGTATATTCGGGCCGGGGAAGTTGCTGCCAGTCAATCGAAACGGAGGGCGAATACGTGCCGCCCAGCGTCTCGCGCAGTTCATCGCGCACCCGAATCGAGAGGATGGCTTCCAGGGCATCCAGCCGCGCCTGGTTCTGCAGGCTGGGATTGAACGGGCCAGTGAACGCCGAGGACGGATTGCCCCTGCTCGCCGATGCCCTTGCGTATCTCGCGCTCGATCACGCCGCGCGGCAGGGGCGGCGACACATCGCGCCAGGTCTCTCCGCGGTCGCCCGCCGGCAGGTTGCCGAGGTAGCGCTGCGCCAGGTCTTTCATCTCCGCTTCATCGAAGGCGCCGACGATGGTGAAGGTGAAGTCGCTCATATCGGCGAAGCGATCTTTGTAGATCTCGAGGCCGCGCGTCATATCCAGTTGGTCTATCTGCTCGGCGGTCAAGTCGTCGCAGCGCACGCCCTTGCCGCAGAAGATTTCCGTGAGCGCATCATAGAGCGCGGTTTCGGGCACGAGGTCGCGGTTTTTGAGGTCGTTTTTCATCTGCGTCCGCATCACTTCAATCGCGGCCGGGTCGGTTCGCGGTTGGGTCGCATAGAGATAGATGAGCTGGAACGCCGTTTCGATATCGCGTGGGGACGCATAGCCGCTGAAGCCCTCGTCCAACTCACCGATGTAGGGCCACGCTGAGGCGAGCCTGTTCGACAGCAGCTTCTCAAGCTGGGTCTGATCGAAATTGCCCACGCCGCTTTCATTGATGACGCCCTCGATGGCGGATGCTTCGGGGTAATCTTCGTCGCTCACCAGCGAATTGCCGCCGGGGCTGGTGGCCGAGATGACGATCTCGTCATCCTTGAAATCGGTGGGTTTGAGCAGGACGCGGATGCCGTTTGCCAGGGTGATGTCGGTTACGCCCAGTTCGGGGATGACCCATTCGGAAGTGATGGCGACCGGCGCGAGCGCTTCGTCCATCAGCGTCAGGCCGGCGGCGCGATCTTCGTAAGGCGCGATTTCCTTCGACGCGACCGCATCCATGGTGTTCGCCAGTTCGGCTTCCGTGGGAAGCCCGGCGCGGGTCTTCTCCGGCGCGATCAAGACCACCGCGCGATCTTCGCCGGAGGCCAGCGTCTTCACCCGTTCGTTGACCTCATCCAGCGTGATGGTCGGGATCAACCGGCGCGCCAGGTCGTATTCATACTCGATGCCCGGCGCAGCAGTGCCTTCCAGGAAGAGCGAAAGGTATTCTTGCGCCAGCGGGGCGCTCTCGCGATTCGCGCGGTCGGTGTAGGCGCTTTCGTAGTAGCGTAACCACTGCTCGCGGGATCGTTGCAGTTCAGTCTCGGTGAAGCCATGCCGGCGAGCGCGTTCGATCTCCGTCGCCACGGCGTCCAGCCCTTCGAGAACTTTGCCCTCTTCTATCTCGACGAACACGGATGTCGCGTCAACGGGGCGCAGGAACGGGCCGCGACTGACGCCGGCGCTCAGATAGGGCGCGTCGGCGGTGCGGCGCAGCTCCTCCAGCCGTTCGCCGAGGATCGCGGTGGCAAACGAACCGGCCAGCAACTCACGGTAATCGCCCACGGTCTTCAGGGGTCTCGCCGGCTCGGTGTAGAAGACTTCCACCGCGGTATAGGGGAACTCCGGGTCGGTTACGATCATCGTGTCCGTGCCTTCCTGCGGAGGCAGGTCGAAGCTCGTGCGCTCCGCCGGGGTCTCCGTCGCCGCGGGCAATGCGCCGAACCGCTCGCGGATCTGCGCCTCGACGGCGTCTATGTCTTCGAAATCGCCGACCGCGATCACGGACATCAGGTCGGGGCGATACCATGTCTCGTAGAACCGGCGCAGCGTCTCAGGCGGCGCGTTCTTGATGACCTCCGGGTCGCCGATGGGCAGACGCGCCGCATAGCGCGAATCCCCGAAAATCAGCGGGATGATCTGGTCATTGATCCGCCCGCCCGCATTCTCTTCGCTCAGCCGCCATTCCTCGATGACGACGCCGCGCTCCCTGTCAATCTCTTCCGGGGTCAGCGAGGCATAAGCCGCCCACTCCTCCAACACCTTCAGCGCAGTTTCCAGCCTGGCGGGGTCGTCGGTGGGCACTTCGAGCGTGTAGACGGTTTCGTCAAATGACGTGTACGCGTTGACGTCGGGGCCGAACTCCATGCCGAGCGATTCGAGGAAGGCGACCAGCTCTGTGCCCTCGAAGTTGCGCGTGCCGTTGAACAGCATGTGTTCGAGGAAATGGGCCAGGCCCTTCTGGTCGTCGTCTTCCAGCAACGAACCCGCGTTGATCGCCAGCCAGACTTCGGCGCGTTGCGCCGGTGTGGCGTTCTGGCGGATGTAGTAGGTCAGGCCGTTGTCGAGGACGCCGGTGCGCACCGCCGGGTCGAGCGGCATGGTCTCATCCAGATTGATGTCGGCGTCCGGCATCGGAAACGGCAATGCCTGCTCGGTCGCTGACGGGACCGCGACGCAGGACGACAGGAGGATCGGGAGGATCAACAATGCGGTGAACAATCGTTTCATGGTCGCTCCTTTGGCGGTCGGTGTGTGGCCGCTTGGCGGGAAATCGTGAACGCAGTATAGCATGAATCCTTCTGATTATCATGGGGGCCGACACGGATGGAGTATCCGGTTTCTTCTCCCCGCGGGAGAGCCTGTCCCCGGTAATCGGGGAGCCAGGCCAACACGGATGGGTCAATGTGTGGGCAATCTACCCCATTTGCGCTAAAATGGAGGCATGATCGACGCTCTATCCCAGTTCTCACCCCCCGTCCGTGACTGGTTCGCCGGCGCCTTCGGCGAGCCGACGCCGCCCCAGGCGGCGGGTTGGCCCGCGATCCAGCGCGGCGACCACACGCTGATCCTCGCGCCCACCGGCTCCGGCAAGACGTTGGCCGCGTTCCTCTGGGGCATTGACCAGATCGGGCGCGAACCCGGCGAGGGGCGGGGCATTCGGCTGCTCTACATCTCCCCGCTCAAGGCGCTCAACAACGACATCGAGCGCAACCTGCGCGCCCCGTTGACCGGCATCCGCAGTGTGGCCGATCGGATGGGGTCGCCCTGGCCGCGCATCCGCGTCGCCGTGCGCACCGGCGACACGCCCGCCCCGGCGCGCGCGGCGATGGTGAAGCATCCGCCCCATATCCTGATCACCACGCCGGAATCGCTCTACCTGATCCTGACCTCACCGAAGGCGCGCGAGATCCTGCGCACAGTGCGTTCCGTGATCGTGGACGAGATTCACACCCTGGTGGGCGACAAGCGCGGCGCGCACCTGGCGCTCAGCCTGGAACGGCTGGAACACCTCGCCGACGGCCCGATCCAGCGGATCGGCCTCTCCGCGACGATCCGCCCGCTGGACGAAGCCGCGAAGTTCCTGGGTGGGCAGCACGCCGGCGCTCCGCGGCCCGTGACGATGGTGGACACCGGCTATCGTAAGCCGATGGATCTTGAAGTGATCACGCCGGTGGACGATTTTCGCCAGATGCCGACCGACTCCGTCTGGCCGTCGGTGATTCCCGCAGTGCTGGGCGACGTGTTGCGCCATCGCAGCACGTTGATCTTCTGCAATAACCGCCGCCTGGCCGAGCGCACCGCCGACCGGCTGAACGCCCAGATCGCCGCCGAACGCTCCGAGGAGATGCCGCCCGGCTCGACCGAGGCGCTGGCCCCCGGCGGGGTGATGCGCGGCAAGGGCATCTTCGCCATCGGCGCGGAGGGGCCGATCCGCGCGCATCACGGCAGCATGGCGCGTGAGCGCCGCCACGAGATGGAAGAAGACCTTAAGGCGGGGCGGCTGCCGGCGCTGGTGGGCACCAGTTCGCTGGAGCTTGGGCATTGATATCGGCGCGGTGGATCTGGTGGTGCAGCTCCAATCGCCCAAAAGTGTCTCGCAGGGGTTGCAGCGCGTGGGCCGATCGGGCCACCTGGTGGGGCAGACCAGCCGCGGCCGCATCTATGCGACCTTCCGCGATGATCTGGTCGAGGCCGCCGCGGTGGCGCGCGGGATGTTGGAGGGTGATGTCGAGCCGACGACAGCCCCGCGCGCCCCGCTGGATGTGTTGACCCAGCAGATCATCGCCATGGTCTCGGTGGAGCCGTGGGCGGCTGATGCCCTGTACGGACTCGTGCGCGACGCCTATCCCTATCGCGACCTGACGCCCGAAGCCTACCGCTCGGTGCTGGAGATGCTGTCGGGCAAGTACCACGACCTGGGGGCCATCCATCCGTCGCTGCGGGCGCGCATCGCGTGGGATCGCGTCAACAACATGCTCTATCCGCTGCCGGGGACGCGGATGCTGGCGCTGAGCAATGCGGGCGTCATCACCGACCGCGGCGCGTTCGACGTGGTGCTGGCCGATGGGCAGACGCGCGTCGGCCAACTGGATGAGGAGTTCGTGTTCGAGTCGCGTGCCGGCGACGCCTTCATCCTGGGGTCGAACGTCTGGCGCATCCTGGACATCCAGGACGATCGGATCGTCGTAGGTGACGCGGCGGGCGTCTCGCCGCGGATGCCGTTCTGGCGCGGCGACTATCCCTGGCGGCCGTATGAGTTGGGAGCGCGGATTGCCCGGCTGCGGCGCGAGGTCGCCGACCGGCTGCGGAGCAGCGAAGGCGCGCCGGACCGTGAGGCGGCGCACGCCGAGACGTTGGCCTGGCTGCGCAAGACTTATGCGTTGGATGAGCGGTCGGCGCGCAACCTGGTGGATTACCTGGCGCACCAACTGGAAGTGGCTGGGGAGATCGCGGCGGACGACGCCATCGTGATCGAGTCCTTCACCGACGCGGTGGGCGAGGGGCGCGTGGTGGTGCATTCGCCGTTTGGGGGCGCGTCAACGGCGCGTGGGCGCTGGCGTTGAGCGACGGGCTGCGCGAGCGGTTCGGCTTCCTGCCGGAGACGCAGGCCAACGACGACGGCATCCTCTTCCGGCTCCCGGCGGGCGCAGCGCCGGAGATCGTCGTGGAGACGGTGCGGGATACATCGGCCATCGCGGCGCGGGGACGCATCCTGCGCGCGCTCCCTGATTCGGCGCTCTTCGGCGCGCACTTCCGCATGAACGCCGCCCGCGCCCTGATGTTGCCGCGTGCGCGGGGCCGCAAGCGCACCCCGTTCTGGTTGCAGCGCCTCAAGGCCCGCGATATGCTGGCGCTCGTGCGGCGCTTCGATGACTTCCCTCTGATCGTAGAGACCTACCGCGAATGTCTGGAGGATGCACTCGACCTGCCGCACCTGGAGGCGCTGCTGGATCGCATCCAGGCGGGGGCGGTGCGCGTTTCGGCGGTCGAGACGGTCGCGCCGTCGCCGGTGGCCGCGGGGCTGCTCGCCAACTTCGCCAACACCTACATGTATGAGTGGGACGCGCCGAAGGCCGAGCGGCAGATCCTGGAGTTGAGCCTGCGCGCCGAACTGCCCGCGTCCGCAGGCGACGGCATCGGTGAGTTGCTCAGGCCGGATGCCGTGACGGAGGTCGTCGAACGCGCCGGTCACAGCGCGGCCGGGCGCGGAGCGCGCAGTCTGGATGAGCTGGCCGTTTTCTTCGAGGGACTGGGCGACCTGACTGCGGGTGAAGCGGTCGCCCGGTGCAGCGCGCCGCGGAAGCGGACGCGCGTGACTGGTTGGCGCAACTGGAACGGGCGGGGCGCATTGTATTGTTGAACATCGGCGCAGGTGAGCCGCGCTACGTGTCCGCCGAACACGCAGACGCCTATCGTACGGCCTTCATCGGGCCTCCGGGCGCGGCGCAGGACGCGGCTGCCGAGGGCATCCTGCGCCGCTACCTGAGCTACGCCGGGCCGCTCACCGCCGACGATCTCTTGCGGCGTTACCCGTTTGATCCCGCGTGGCTGGCGGCGACGCTGCACCGGATGGAGGACGCACGAGAGATCGTGCAGTATGTCTCAGGCGACCCCCCGGTCTATCTGGATGGTCGTCTGTTCGAGCAGGCGCGCCGCCGCACCATCGCCATCCTCCGCAGGGAAGTGCGCCCGGTGACGCCTGCGACCTTCTCGAAATACCTGGCGCAGTGGCAACACCTGGGGCGTGACCGTTTCGCGGACGCGGCGGATGGCGTGCGGCAGACGTTGGGGCAACTCCGCGGCATCTCGTTGCCCGCGACGTTGTGGGCGCGCGAAATCCTGCCCGCGCGGGTGACCGGCTTTGCTCCCGCCGACCTTGCGGCGGCGCTTGCGGATGGCGGCGTGATCTGGGCGGCTTCGGGCGGCGAGGGCCGGCGCGCGCGCGTCGGGTTCTTCCCACGCGGCGAGGGCCGGCTTTTTCTGGCTCCCGCGGATTTTGCCGGCCTGAGCGACACGGCGCAACGCGTCTACGAGTACTTGAAGGAGGAAGGCGCGTCGCCGGTCATAGACCTGGAGAGCGGGCTGGGGCTCGGCGCGCCGGTCGTGCAGGCTGCGCTGGTCGAGTTGGCATTGGCCGGGTTGGCGACCTCCGACAGCATCGGTGGGCTGCACGCGGTGTTGGATTTTGCTTCTCCTGAGTCCGGCCCGCGCCGCGCGGTCAGCGCGCTCGAAGCGGATCTTGCCGCGCGGCGTGAGCCACACGCGCACATCTCGCGGCCATCAGGCCAGCGGTTGCGCAGCGCCCGGCGCGATGTCCGGCGCCGGCTCGAGCGCGAGTTGGAGTCGCCCGCGGCGGCTACATCGGGCGACCCGTGGGCGGGGCGGTGGAGCCTGCTGCATCGGACCGGCGTGCTTGGCCCCCCCGCCGCCGATGACGCGCTGGCCGCAGCCCGCGCCCGCATTCTGCTCGAGCGGTATGGCGTGGTGACGCGCGAGGCCGTGCGTCGCGAGGCCGGGCCGTTCGAGTGGGCCTCACTGGTCGGGTCGCTGGCGCGCATGGAGTTGCGTGGTGAGGTGCGGCGAGGCTACTTCGTTGCCGGGTTCTGGGGCGTGCAATATGCCCTGCCCGAAGCCGTCGAACGACTACGCGCCGTCGCCGCGCCGGATGCAGACGCCGAAGATGCGCCGTTGATCGTGCTGAACGCGCTCGACCCGGCGCAAGTCTACGGCCTGAACACGACCGATGGCGCGGCGCTGCTCGACGACGAGGAGGACGCGCCGGTCACCGATGAAGATGCGCCGCGCTTCATGCGCGTCCCGTCTACGCATCTGGTGTACCTCGGTGGGCGATTGTTGTTGCTGGCCGAAGATAACGGCGAGCGCATGTGGGCGGCCGCGTGGGCCTCGGATGCGCTGATCCGCCGGGCCGTGACGGCCTATCTCGAAGCGCCGGGCGCGCCCCGCCGCCTGACGGTGGCGCGCTGGAATGGCGAGCCGGCTCTGGGCGGCCCGGCGCAAGCCATCTTGCAACCGCTCGGCTTCACGCGTACCCCCGGCGGGCTGGAACGTTGGCTGTGATGCTGCGGACAGCAAGCAGCAGGTGTAGCGCAGAAGTGCGTTGCATCTGATTCGTTTGGTGTGTTATACTCCAGGCATCACCTCAACACGACAGGAGTTGAACGCCGTGTCAGGTCTGGTCGCCATCCCCGATGCCGGTTTCTTCATCAGGGCGCAAAAGTCCGGTGATTTTCACGAGTATCTCTCGCAACCCGGCTTGCGGCTGAAGGTGGTCATCCCGCGCCCGGTCTTCTGGGAGCTGGATGAGTTGCGCTTCCAGGACGACCAGGCGTTCATCGTGCGCGAGGTGCGCCGCCGGTTAGAGCAACTGTTGCGCACCCAGCAGACGAGCGGGGCGCTCGTGACCTACGAAACCGATCTCGAAACGCGTTTGGTGCGCGAGCAGCCGGTGGGCGAACAACTGGTGTCTTACCTGGTGCAGCGTGCGCGGCGTTTCCCCCATGACCGCTTCGTATTGCTCTCCCACGATATTGCGACCCGCAACCTGGCGCTGCTCTCGCCCGATTTTCAGCAACTTCGCAACGTCCACGTCAGCAGCCTGGAAGAGTGGCCGGCTGCTGCCGAGTGGTTACTGGCGCAGGCCGAGCCCGGCACGGTCACAGGGTGGGCCATTCGACTGACCCAGAATGTGATGCAGGATGTCGGCGATGAGTGTTTTCAGGGCATGCGCATCAATGTGGCCTGCGATATTTCCGATTTCGCGTTCGGTCAAGCGGCCGTGAAGATCTGGTTCCAGGACGCCGCCACGCAGGTCTGGCTGGAAGATCGGAACGGCCAGTATGAAACCGGCGGCTACGTGACGCTCTCCGACCGCGTCCCCGTCTATTCGGATCGCGAGCGCTATGAGAAGACCTTCTTCCTCCCCTACGATGAGCTGCATCTGAACCCCGGATCGCATCACATTTCGCTCGCAGCGAACATCCTCAGTCCATTGACCGGGCGGCAGGTTGGCGAGTCGGGGTGGGCCGAGTTCGGCTATCGCGAGCGCCGCCCCGAAGCGAAGCTCAATGAGGCGGCGGTGAGACCGGTACACCTGGGCCAGCGTCGTGATCAGCGTGGCGAGGGATTCGAGATCAGCGCGAATTTCACGGTGGACTCGTGGCGGGGACGCGCCGGCGAAATGCGCGTTTACTTCCGCGATCAGGCCACGGGCGAGCAACTGATGGATGCGAATGGTCGCTACGTCTGCGACGGCGGCCTGGTCTGCACGTCGGGGCGTTTCGTCCCCCAACAGGAGCATGCGCGGTTTCGGCATTGCGTCGCGTTCATCCCGTTGGAGGAATTGCACCTGCCCGATCGCAAGCGGCGTACGTTGGAATGCGTCGTGACGCTGTGGGCTGCGGGCCACCGGCGCGAGATTGCCGAGTCGGCGTGGCTGGCGTTCGAGGTGGGTGAAGACGAACCCCGGTCCGCCGCATCACCCCCCGAAGCGTAACGCGCGTCATGCCGCCCGCGCTTCAAAGCTCCGGACCCGACCTCACCATCAGCTTTTGGAACCAACTGCTTGAAAAGACGCGCCTGCAAACCAGCCTGTTCCGCGGGGCGACCCCCAAAGCCGGTCCTGAACTGGCGGTGAAGCAGGGCGCGCTGCGCTGGAGCTTCGTCGTCAGTGACAACTCTTCCCTCGTCGTGTTGCAAGTCGCGGATGCAGATTCAGACCGCGCCATTTCCGAATCCCTCCTCGCACACCGCCACGAGATAGACATGGCGTGCGGCGCGCGGCTGATCTGGCGGCAGGGCCGCGCCGCCGAGGAACCTGCATTGGTCATCATCTGGCGTGTCGAAGAGTATGGCCCGGCAACCACCGGCGACTGGACGGGGCTGCAGGACGGGCTGGTGGACGCGATGGCGCGGCTGTATGGGGCGTGTCGCCCCCATCTGACAGGAAAGCCTGCGCCTGCCTTCTGCGCCGGTCGCCGCTAAGGCTGAGTCGGATCCCGAGAAGCTGGCGAGCCGTTTCACCGATGATATGATCCAATCTTATTATCTGCTGGGCGAAGAAACCGGCTACTGGGCGAACTATTTCCTGCGATCGGTGCGTCAGAACGGCGGCGTAGAGGCGACGCGGCGTTTGCTGCGGAAATCTCAACCGCAAGAAGGGCTGGAGACGCTCCGCAAGATTCGCCGGCTGGATATTTCGGTGGAGGCATACGTGCTGCGCCCGGAGTACGCCGCGCTGTTCACCGAGGATGAGCGCGAGGTCGCGCGGGCGCGGCTGCGCAGCTACGGCTATCCGGTTTAGCGGGCATTTATTCTCCCTCTCCCCGGTCTCATCCCACGCGAGGACACGGGGAGAAGGGAGAACGCGTTAGCGGACTTTGCCGGAATGCTCGACGGCGGCGCCGGCTTCTGCGGCCCCGTTGGCGTCCACTGACCTCACGGGGCGCGCCCATCCCGCCGCCGCACGGGTAGGGGTAGACCGCGAAGTTATCGAAGCGCACGTCGTAGTTTTCTTCATCGAACGTGGTGACGATCAGACCCACCTGACGCGCGCCGAGAAATGAGTTGTCGTAAATGGTGGTTATCAGATGCCCATTGGCATAGGCGCGAATCTCTGAACCGTTGCGCACCACTTCCAGATGATTGGTGGTCAGCCCCTCTTTGATGTGAGTTGAGTAGCCCGTACCCAGAAGACCCCACGTACCGTCCTGGAATAGCGCCAGATCAGTCGTATTTTCGCCGGTCGTCCTGGTATTGACCTCGAAGGTGTAGTATTCGCCTGCCCCATCGGCCAAACCAAACATCAACCCGGCGGTGCCGTTGTTGGCGACTGTGGGCCGAACATCGGCGGCGATGCGATAATTCTGATATGATCCCGCGGGCCAGCTTCGGGCCACATCATTGAGTTCCCTGGGCATGATCTGGTACTCGCCGTTCACATATCCCATCAGCACCTGTTCCGTATCTTGAACGGTCCATCCGCTCGCAGGGTTGCTGAAATCGTCGAAATAGAGCGGGGCGCACGTTGACGCGGCATTATAGGCGACGAAGGGCAGATAGGACGCGCCGGAAGTCGGGTTTGGGCGGGCGGGCGTGTTCGAATCTGCGGCCAGCGCGGCGGGCCACAGGATGACGAGCAGCGCCGGGATGACGAGGGCGAGGATGCGTCCGAAAGAGCGAAGACGGGTGGCAGATGTCATGGCAACGATCTCCTTGCGACCATTTGAATGGCGGGTAGCATGGGTGATTATAATCGCACGACCGGCGCTTGCCAACGCCGGTCGTGGGTGATGAGGCTTCGTTCGGGTGTTGACTACTGCACGGATGTCTCGATGCGCACGTAGGTGCGCGTCCCGCCGTCGGCGTCGTTGCGCGCGCTGACGAGAACCGCGTCTTTCGCATCTGCCGCGGCGTCCTCAGGGATCGTGACCTCGACGGTGACCTGCGTCGAGTCGCCGGGTTTGAGGACCGCGGTTTGCGCGGGGGCTACCGTCGTCGGCCAGGCGTTGTCCTCATAGAAAAGCGACACACTGACGGCTCGCGGCCCGGCATTGGTCAGGGTCAGCGAGTAGGACACATCGCTGCCCGGCTCGCCGCTCCCGCTGCGCTCAACCGGACCCAGGCTGATGCCCGCGTTGGCCTGGGTGCCGACCGCGGAATCTGCCAGCAACTCGGGCCCCCACGTCTCGCGCCAGGCGGTCTGGTCGTTGTTGAGGTAGAGGTTCAGGAAATTCGTCAGCAGGCGGCGCGTCTGCGCCAGTTGGGTTCCGCGCGCCATCACGGGCGGATCGCAGAACTGGGCATTGGCATCGAGAAAGCCGCAATGCGTGCCGCCCTGAATCACCGAGAGCTGGCGCGGCGCCCGCGCGGCCGCGTAAATGCCGGCCGTCTGCGCTGCGCTGACAATGCCATCCGCCGAACCGACGATCATCCGCACCGGCGCCGCGATGCCGGGCATGGCTGCGGTGGCGGAAGGGTTCGTCTCTGCGGCCGAGATGCCCACCACCGCGCGGATGCGTGAGTCGGCGGCCGCAGCCAGCAGCGCCGCGCCGCCGCCCATCGAGTGGCCGGACGCGCCGAAATGCGCGGTGTCCACCTGATCGTTAAGCCATGACGCCGGGCGGCCATCCTCTTGCTCCAGGTAGGTGAGGCAGCGGCTCAAGTCTTCGGCGAACTTCTTGTGGTTGGGGAATAATTCCAACCCGGATTCCGGGGCGCACACGAAGTAGCCCCACGACGCGATCTGTTCGAGCGTGTCCGCATAAAGCGACGGGTTGATCTGATAGCCGTGGCCGAAGACGACGGCCGGATAGGGCGCGCCCGCTTTGTCGTACGCCGCATCCTGGCCGCGCGCGCGGGCCGGATAATACAGGCGCGCCGTGAAGGTCGTGCGGTCGGTGCGCGTGATCGTAACGCGTTTCCAACCGGCCGGGTAGGGGCCGGAAGACGCGTAATCAGAAGCCTGTGCGACGGGGACGATGGTGGAGAGGAGGAGAAGGGTGGAAAGGACCAGGACTGCCGGGCGAAGGAACCGAACGTTGCTTCGCCAGGGGTGTGCCGGGTGACGGTGCATCCGATTCTCCCTATGCTTTTCAAGATTTCGTGAAACCGCCTCCAGTGTGCTGACGGCTCACGCTGCTCTGTGGCGATACCGCCATAGTTAAGAGCACTTAATGAGTATACTCCCCGTGGGCCATCGCGTCAAATACGATTGCCCTACGCTTGCCTGACGGTGTGAGCAAGAAACGGAGGAAACACGGAGACACGGAAACAAGGAGACGACGGAGACACGGGTGAATCTGGCTCCTCTCCCGGAGGGAGAGGTTTGGGTGAGGCGTTCCTCGCGCCCATGGATCGCCCTGTTCGGAGTGCGCAGCCCTCTGTGCTCAACGGCAAACAGCGCAGAGAACTGCACACTACCGGCAAATAGACGGACGCGGCGATGTAGCGGCGAGTACCTGGGCGATGGCTTCGCAGACGCGGTCCATGTTGGCTTCTGTCAGGCCGGCGACGTTCATGCGGCCCGATTCCACCATGTAGACCCCGTGCTGCTCGCGCAGGGCGATGACCTGCTCCTTGCTGAGCCCCGTGAACGAGAACATGCCGCGCTGATCGGCGATGAACGAGTAGTCTCCCTCCACGCCGCGTCCGCGCGAGCGCCTCGACGAAGAGCCGGCGCATGGCGTTGATGCGCGTCCGCATGGCGGCAACCTCGCCTTCCCACGTCTCGCGTGAGGATGGGGTTGCCCAAAACCTGCTCCACGATCTTAGCCCCGTGCGCGGGCGGGTTCGAGTAGTTTGCCGCGGATGGCCTGACGCACGTGGCTCATCGTCGCTTCGGCCTGCTCGGCGTCCCGCACAGCCACCGTCAACGCCCCGACCCGCTCATTGTACAGCCCGAAATTCTTGGAAAAAGAGCTGGCGATCAGGACTTCGTTCTCGCTCTCCAACAGGGCGGAGAGCCCGGCCGTATCCTCCGCCAACCCATCGGCCAGCCCCTGATAGGCGAAATCTACGAAAGGGACCAGTCCCTTCGCCGCGAGCTGCCGTCCGATCTCGCGCCATTGTTCGACCGTGGGGTCCACGCCGGTGGGGTTATGGCAGCAGCCGTGCAGCAGCACAACGTCGCCGGCGTCCGCGTTGTCCAGCGCCGCGAGCATTTCATCGAAACGGAGGCTGTTGTCCGCCGGATCGAAATACGGGTACCACTCGACGGCGAGGCCCGCCGCCTGGAAGACGTTGGGGTGATTCGGCCACGTGGGGCGGCTGATCCAGACGCGCGCCCCGGTCGCGCACGTTGTATCAACTCCGCGCCGACCCGCAGCGCGCCGGTGCCGCCCGGCGCGTGCGCCGTGATGATGTTATCTTTGCCGATGAACTGGGGGGTCGTGGCGAAAATCAGCGATTGCACGGCAGCCGCGTAGCCGGGCGAGCCTTCGATCGGCAGATAGTTCTTGGTGGTTTCTTCTTCCAGCAGTTGCGCTTCGGCCTGTTTGACGCATTGGAAGACCGGCGTCTGCCCGCGGGCGTCTTTATATACCCCGGCGCTCAGGCTGACCTTGTCGGGGCGCGGGTCACGCAGGAAAGCGGCGGTCAGGCCGAGGATCGGGTCATCGGGGGCTTTCGTCAACGATTCAAACATGGGGTCGCTCCGAAAAGTTGATTGATGAAGGATGCGTAAGTATTGTATCATAAGCGAACCAACTGAATGGATGACCGACAGGATTTGCTAGATCTACAGGCTTCGTATGTGCAATTCCCGGTCGTCCTGTGAACCTTGTCCAGTCTCAGGAGCGCAGTATGACCGAACCCACCATCCCGCCGGAGACTGCTGCGGTGTTGCGGACGTATGATTCGGACCCGCAATATGAGTGGGATCGCATGGACCGTCACCGGATGGAATTCGCGACGACTTTCCGTGCGTTGGAGACGTGGCTGCCGCCCCCGCCGGCGCGCCTGCTCGATTGCGGCGGCGGGCCGGGGCGCTATGCGGTCGAGCTGGCGCGGCGCGGCTATCGCGTGACGTTGTTTGACCTGTCGGCGGGCAACCTGGCGCTGGCGCGCGTGAAAGCCGCCGAAGCGGGCGTCGCTGCTGGAGGGGATCCAGCGGGGCACGCGCGCTCGACCTGTCGCGCTATGCCGACAGTGAGTTCGACGCGGTGCTGCTGATGGGGCCGCTCTATCACCTGCTGGCGGGCGCTGACCGGATCCAGGCGGTGCGTGAGGCTGCCCGCGTGCTCAAACCCGGCGGCCCGCTGTTTGCCTCATTCATCACCCGCTTCGCCGCGCATCGCTACTTTGCCGCCAACGATCCTGAACGACCGCTCAATGACCCTCATTTCGCCGGCATCGAACGGGATGGACACGAGGGCGTGCGTGAACAGGGCTTCGTCGCCTACTACGCGCACCCGGATGAAGTCGAGCCGCTGTTGGGTGAGGCGGGGCTGACCTGTGAGGCGATCCTGGGGGTCGAGGGGATTCTGAGCCGGATCGAGCAGATGGGGATCAACGACTTACACGGGGCGGCGTGGGATTACTGGTGCGACTACACCTGGCGTATCGCCCACGACCCGTCCATCCGCGGCGCGTCCGATCACCTGTTGGCGTCGCCGCCGATACACATAACGTGCAACGCACCTGCCAAGGTGCGTTGCACGTTATGTGCCTCTACTCTGCCAGGCCCTGCGTCGCGTAGAGCGAGGCGTACAGCCCGTCGCGCGCCAGCAATTCGTCGTGCTTGCCCTGCTCGACGATGCGCCCGTCCTCGACCACGCAGATGACATCGGCATCGCGGATGGTGCTGAGCCGGTGGGCGATGACGACCGCGGTGCGCCCTTCCAGCAGCACGCTCAAGGCGTCCTGGATCAGCGCTTCGGTCATCGTGTCCACGCTGGAGGTCGCTTCATCGAGGATGATGATTTGCGGCTCGACCAGCAGGGCGCGCGCGATGCAGATGAGCTGTCGCTGCCCCACCGAGAGGTTGGCCCCGCCTTCCTGCACCGCAGTCTCATACCCGTCCGGCAGCCGGAGGATGAAATCATGGGCGTTCGCGAGTCGCGCGGCGGTTTCCACCGCCTCCTGCGTCGCGTCGGGCCGCCCGTAGCGGATGTTGTCGGCCACCGTGCCGGAGAAGAGGAACGGGTCTTGCGGCACCAGCCCGAATTGCCGCCGTAACGATTCCTGTGATACCTCGCGCACGTCGTGCCCGTCTATGGTGACGGCCCCTTCGGTGACGTCGTAGAAGCGCGCGATCAGGTTGGCGATGGAGGTCTTGCCCGCGCCCGTCGGCCCCACCAGCGCCACCGTCTGCCCGGGCGCGATGGTCAGGTCTACGCCGTGCAGGACGCGGGTATCGCCGCGATAGGCGAAGGATACATCGGACAAGGCGACGGCTCCGCGGATCGGCGGCATTTCGGCGGCGTCGGGCAGGTCGGCCACCGTGATCGGCGTGTCCATCAATGCCAGGACCCGTTCGCCGCCCGCCACCGCGGTTTGCATCGTCGTGTAAAGCTGGCTCAACTCGCGAATGGGCTGGAAGAAGCGCGCTACGTAGGCCAGGAACGCCACCACCACGCCCACGGTCAACGCGCCGCGGATCACGCCGATGCCGCCGAAGAGCAGGACGCTTGCCGTTGCCAGCATCGCCAGAAATTCCACGGTCGGCAGGAAGATGAACGACAGCGACATCGCCTCGACGTGCGCGTCGCGGTTCGCCCGGTTCACCTCATCGAAGCGATCCTGCGACGCGTCCTCCTGGGCGAACGCCTGGATCACGCGCATCCCGGAGATGTCTTCGGCCAGGTTGCCGATCAGGGCGGCCACGCGTTGCCGCGTCTTGCGGAAGGCTACCTGCGCGCGCCGCGAGAACCAGATCGTGACCAGCAGCATCAACGGCAGCACGCTGAAAGCGATCAAGGCCAACTGCGGGCTCATGGCGAGCATCACGACGATGATGCCGATCAGCAGGATCACGTCGCCTACCAGCGTGACGATCCCTTCGGAGAGGAACTGGTTGATCACCTCCACGTCGTTGACGACGCGCGAGACGGTGACGCCGACGATGTGCGTGTCGTGATAGCCGAGTTGGAGCGCCTGCAAGTGGCGGAACAGGTCGCTGCGCAATTGGGCCAGCACGCTTTGCCCCACGCGCGCCACCAGATAGCGCTGTCCCACGGAGGCGAGGTAGAGCGCGATGAAGGCCGCCAGCAGCAGCAGCGTGATGCAGCGCCAACCCCCGAACGTCCCCATTCGTCATCGGGCCGTCAATGGCGACCTTGACGAGATAAGGTACGGCGAGGCTGAGGCCGGATGCGATCAGCATGAGGACCAGCGCCGCCGCCATGGCCGCCCGATACGGCTTGAGGAAGCCCAACAGCCGCATGCGCGATGCGCCGGTCGAACGCTTTGCCGTCGGCCGCGCCGAACGCATTCAGCATCTGGCCGGGGCCGCCGCTCATGCCGGAGCCGCCCATCGAGAACGTCATGCGGTTGCCCCCTGCGCTTCGGTCGCGATTTGGCCGGTGGGTTCAGGTTCAGCGACCCGCAACTGCCGGTGATAGATGTCGGCGTATAGCCCGGATGAGCGTAGCAGATCCTCGTGCCGGCCGCGCGCGGCGATCCGGCCGTTCTCCATCACCAGGATCAGATCGGCGCGGCGCACGGTGCTGAGTGCGCTGGGCGATCACGAATGACGTGCGGCCTTCCATCAGCCGGTCGAGCGCCTTCTGAATCAGCGCTTCCGTGTCCGAATCCACGCTGGAGGTCGCGTCATCGAGGATCAGGATGCGCGGGTTCATCAGCAGGGCGCGGGCGATGGCGATGCGCTGTTTCTGCCCGCCCGACACCGTGGAGCCGCGCTCGCCCACCGGCGTGTCATAGCCCTCCGGCATCGCAGAGATGAACGCGTGCGCCTGCGCCGCCTTTGCCGCCGCGATGATTTCCTCCTCGGTGGCGTCGGGCCGGCCGAAGGCGATGTTCTCGCGGATGGTGGCGGCGAACAGGGTCGTCTCCTGCAACACGATCCCGATCTGCGCGCGCAGCGACTCCAGCGTTACGTCGCGCAGGTCGTAGCCGTCCACGGTAATGCGCCCGTCGGTGGGGTCATAGAAGCGCGGGATCAGGTTGATGATCGTGGACTTGCCCGACCCGGTCGTCCCCAGCAGGGCGATCACCTGGCCGGGGCGGGCCTCCAGCGTGACGTCGTCCAGCACCTTATGGTGGCCGAAGTAGGAGAAGGACACATTCTCAAAACGGACGTGGCCTTCGACCGCGGGCAATGGGATGGCGTCCGGCGACTCCTCCACCTCGGAGCGCGCATCGAGGATCTCGAAGACGCGCTCGGCGGATGAAATTGCCATGCCCACCACCGGCGCGATCATGCCAAACATGCGCACGGGATTCGCCAACTGCCCCAGATAGGTGGTGAAGGCCACCAGTTCGCCCAGCGTGAGCTGGTTGCGGATGACGAGTAACCCGCCATAGCCGATCACCATCACCGTGCTGATGTTTGAGATCAGGATCAGTTGCGGCCCCTGGACGGCTTCGATCCGCGCCGAACGGATCGCCAGTTCGCGCCAGAGGTTGTTTGCGGCGTCGAAGCGGTCAATTTCCGCGTCCTCCTGCGCGAACGCCTTGACGATGCGCGCCCCGCGCAGGTTCTGCTCCAGCAGCGTGGTCAGCACGCCGAGCTGGTTCTGGATGGAGAGCGAGAGCGGGCGGATGGTCTTGCCGAACGCGACGGCGCGATATAGCAGCAACGGCAGCGTGAGGAGCGTCAGGAAGCCGAGCTGCGGGTTCATCATCAGCAGGACGATGGAGGTGGTGACCAGCAACACCGCGCCCTCCACCAGCCGCAGCGTCGCGCGACCGGTGAGGAAGCGGATGCGCTCGACATCCTGGCTGGCCCGCGAGAGCAGTTGCCCCGTCTGCGCCCGGTCGTGATAGGAGAAGGAGAGCGCCGCCAGCCGGGCGTGGATCGCGTTGCGCAGGTCGTAGGCCACGCCTTGCGACTGCAACTCGATCCAGCGCATCTGGAAATAGGCCAGCACGCCGCGCGCCAGCGTCACGAGCAGTAGCAGGGCCGCGGAAACGTACAGCGCGGCGCAGGTCGCTCTGGCCGATGCCGGTATCTACGCCGTAACGGATGATCTGCGGGGTCAGCAACATGGCGGCGTCAATCAGGATCAGCGTGATGATTGACCCCACCACGTACCGCCGATAGGGTCGGAGGTAACCGTAAGCGCGGAAGAGGGTTTGCACGACGGGGGCTATTTTACCACGAACGGGCCTGGACCACGAAGGCGCGAAGGGTCGCGAAGATCGTTGCAGCGCCGAAGGAGGGTTTGCACGACGGGGGCTATTTTACCACGAACGGGCTTGGACCACAAAGGCGAGAAGGGCCGCGAAGATCACGAAGCACGAAGGGTGCGAAGGGTTCAGCGCAACGGATAAAATCAATAAGCGGATGAGTGCGACGCGCAATCGTGTTGTCCGTTTTCCATCCATTGCCGCGGTCTTCCGCTTGATGGGACACGGATGGGTGCGAAAAAACGTGGGACGACTACAAAGAACTCACGGGATTTGGTTTTCGAAGGGCAGAGACGCTGACGCGCCTGGTACCTAAAGCCAACCACCCAATCGAACCGCTTCTTCGAGCGCAACAGTCAGGTTCGGCGCATGGGCGGTCGCAATCTCGTCAGAGGTATGCTTATGCTCTTCGAAGGGGAGCGCCGTACCGATCAATCGCTTCCCTAGATCTCAGTGATATGTAAGTCACAAGCACCGAAGCGGATTTCCTGAATGCGGGTCAACCTGATTTTCGACGGCCCGTCAATGATATTCGTCCGCCCCATTGAACGTATTCATCATCCTTGCCTTCGAGGCCTTCCGCCGCCATGTCTGTGATGAATTGTTCCGAAGTGACACCGTATTTGTGCTCGAAGCCCGCGCTTAGTCGCCGCTGCTAAGCGTCCAGCGCCAGTTCTAGCCGCAGCGTCTCACTCGCCACCGCCGCACGCGCCAGCGATAGGGTCTCTGACGCGTCTGGTCCTGTTTCAACATATACTGTGCTCATGAAATACTCCTTACCCTCAGGTCTCGATTCTAGCACGAGGCAGCGTCGTCACCTCGCAATGGTGTTGACGCCCCGCCGCAAATGATTCACAATAGGCGCGTGACTTCACACCTTGTGTTCCCCGATCTCGGTGAGTTCGATGCCGACTCGGGCCTGCGCCCGCTGCCGGCCACCGCCGACGGGCGCTTCCGGGCCGGCGCGGGCGGCGTGACCGCGATCGCCGCGACCGGTGACGGCAAGGTGGAGTTCGTCGCCTTCGCCGATGCACACGCTGGCCCATGTCCGGTCGGCGTTGGGTTACCCGGCGTACTATCCGGTGCATCCGATCGCGGTGCAGCGCCCGGTCCGCGCGGTGCTCATGGACCTGGACGGGACCAGCGTCCACAGCGAGGGCTTCTGGGTGTGGATCATCGAGCAGACGACCGCCGAATTGATCGGCGACCCCGGCTTTGCGCTCGAGGAGGCCGACCTGCCGCACGTCTCCGGGCACAGCGTCTCGGAGCACCTCCAGTATTGCATCCGCAAGTACGCGCCCGGCTGCACCGTGGAGGAGGCGCGGGCGATTTACTTCCAGCTCACCCGGCGAGAGATGCGGGCCATCCTGGAGGGCCACGGCCGCGCCGATGCGCTTCACGCCCGCCGCCGGGGTTGAAGGAGTTCCTGCTGGCGCTCAAGGCGCGTGAGATCAGATCGGCCTGGTGACCTCCGGCCTCTACGAGAAGGCCTACCCGGAGATCGTGGCCGCGTTCCGGACCATGGGCCTGGGCGATCCGCCGCGTTCTACGACGCGATCATCACCGCCGGGTTCCCGGTGGGCCAGGGCGAGCCCGGCACGCTCGGCGAGCTCTCGCCCAAGCCCCACCCCTGGCTCTACGCCGAGGCCGCGCGCGTGGGGCTGGGCATCCCGTTCGAGGACCGCGGGACGGTCGTCGGCATCGAGGACAGCGGCGCGGGCGTCTGCGCGATCCGCCTGGCGGGCTTTGCCCCCATCGGCGTGGCCGGCGGCAACATCGAGGCCGGCGACGCGGGTCGGCCCTCTGTCACGCTATATTGCGATGACCTGTATAGTGTGTTGACGTATCTGCCGGCGGCCAAACCTACTCACCACCAAGAACGCCAAGGACACAAAGAAAAAAAAAAGATTCCCGGCAGTCTTGGTGTCTTGGTGTCTTGGTGGTTATTCTTCAGAAGGTGATGACCATGAGACAGGACACGATTGGGAAGGTGACGGAGCGTGTCAAGATCGCGGCGGGGCTCTTCTGGGCCGACTACGCCATGCTCGGCGAGCAGATCAAGGACTTGACCGCGGCGGGCGTCGACTGGCTCCACATCGAGATGCGCGACGGCAAGTACATGGACTTTGGCCTGCGCGCGGCGGCTTTGACATCATCGAGGCGACGCGCGCGCACACCGACCTTGAGGTCGAAGCGCAGTTGCAGATGTATCGCCCCACCTTCGACGTCTTCGACCAGTTGAAGGAAGCTGGGCGTCAACCTGATCAGCCTGCCCATCGAGACCACGGGCGAGATGATCTTCCAGCAGATCACCTACATCAAGGAGAAGCTGGAGTTGAAGGTGGGCGTCTGGGCCTGGCAGGGCTGCCCACCCGGCGTTCGAGCAGTATCTTCCCCTATGTGGACATCATCGAGTATGAGAGCCGCGCGCCCTTCTGGGTGAAGCCGCAGCCGGGCAAGAGCCCGCACACCATTGATCCAATCATGGTCGAAACCATGCGCCGCCTACATAATATGATTGCGAAGCGGCGTGGAGGACCAGATCGAACTGATGGAGGACGGCGGGCTGAACGCCGGGAACGTGGCCGAGTTCATTGCCGCCGGCATGACGGTGGGCGAGTTCTCGTCGCCGCTGCTCAAGGGGCCGCAACGGCAAGTTGAAGCCGGGCACCGGCGAGATTACCGCCGCCGTCCACCGCGGCCGCGCCGCCCTCGATGCAGCAATTGCTTGACCACCAAGACACCAAGAGCACGAAGGATACCAAGAAGACAAGTAAACAAGTAGATAAGTAGGCAAGGTGATTGGGAAGAAGGAAATGCGGGAGAAGATATAGAAACCGCAAGGTTACTGCTTGTCTACTTGTTTCCTATCCTCTTGGTGTCCTTTGTGCCCTTCGTGTCTTGGTGGTGAAAGGCTGGAAGCATGAAATCTATCGGCATTGCGTTGATCGGGTACGGGGGGATCGGGCGGGTGCATGCGATGGCGTATCGCGACCTGCCGTACCACTATGCCTTGCCCGCTGACGCGATCCGCATTGTGGGTGTGGCGACCGCGCGGCTTGAGACGGCGGAGGCGGCCGCGGTGAGATCGGCTGCCCCGTTTGGACGGATGATTACCGCACGCTGCTGGCGCGTGACGTGGATATGGCCGACATCTGCGTCCCGAACGCCTATCATGAGGAGATCCTGAACGCGGCGGCCGCCGCGGGAAAGCACGTCTATATCGAGAAGCCGCTGGCGATGGACCTGGCGCAGGCCGAACGCATGGCCGCCGTGCTGGACGCCGCCGGTCTGAAGGGGGGCATGACCTTCAACTTTCGGTTCTTCCCCGCCGTGATGCGCGGAAGCAACTGATGGATGAGGGCTTTCCGGCGCATCGACCCCTTCTACGTGCGCTATCACCGTTCGGGCTACATATCGCCGTCGCGCCCGTTGAGTTGGCGATTGCAGCGCAACGTGGCTGGTGGCGGCAGTCTCTACGACCTCGGCGTGGACGTCCTCGACTTGATCGATCTCCTGCTGGGCGACGTGGCCGCGGTCAACGTGACGTTGGAAACGTTGGTGCGTGAGCGGCCCGTGAGGGCCGGCTTCACGCGGACTGCGCCGGTGGATGTAGACGACTTGGCGTTGCTCCAGATGCGGTTGGCGCGAGGCGGCGCCCGGGGCTGGCCGAGTTCTCGCGGATGGGCACGGGCGCCGTCAACGATCTGCGGCTGGAAATCTACGGTGAGCAGGGGGCGATCAAGCTGTCGCTGGAAGACCCCGACTGGCTTGAAATATACGATGCCCGCGTGCCGGATCGGCCGTTGGGCGGCGCGCGGGCTTCACCCTGTCGAGACGGTACAGCGCTTCGAGGAGGCCATCGCGCCGGATTGGACCCAGCCGATGGGGTTCGTCCGCTCGCACGCCGAATGTCAGTATCGTTTCCTGCGTGGCCCTTTGGACCGATGTGCCGCCCGAGCCCGACCTGCACGACGGCGTCGTGGTGCAGCGTCTCCTCACCGCCGCCGAAGTGTCATCCGCGGAGGGGCGCTGGATATATAGCCACGAATTACACCAATAGACGGGAAGAAGGTTGCTGACGAGGTAGAAAAAGTCAACCCGGTTTCCCAATTCGTATAATTCGTGAAATTCGTGGCAAAAAAGGGGGAGTGAGCAATGGATGAAATGATGTGCGCGCCGGTGTTCGCCGGTGAGGGCAAGATGATTTCACGAGGAACGGCCCGTGCTGTGGCCCGAAGCGCCCGACGACGTGACCGTGGCGGTCAAGGCGTGCGGCATTTGCGGCACTGACCTCAACATCCTGGCCGTGCCGCCCGCGGCAAGGCGCTGCCGGGCATCGTCCTGGGCCATGAAGGGGTGGGCGTGGTCGTCGCGACGGGAGAGGGTGTGCGCGGTCTTCGCCCGACGACCGCGTGGTGATCGCCCGCTGTGTATCACGTGCGGGCGCTGCCGATATTGCCGCCGTGGGCTGGACATAACCAGTGCGAAGACTATCGCACGATCGGCACGACGATGGACGGCGTGTTCGCCCCGTATCTGGCGCGGTCCGGTATCTCGGCGCTCTACCGTATCAGCGACGCCGTGTCCGACGATGACGCCGTTCTCGAGCCGCTATCGTGCGTGGTGGGGGCGGTGCAGCGCGCGCCGGTACGTCCCGGCGACCGTGTGGCGATCATCGGCCGGCCGGGGCCGATGGGCGTGCTGTTCGCCATGATGTACCGGACGCTGGGCGTGGGGACGATCATCATGCTGGATGTGGTCCCTACCGGATCGAGCAGGCGCGGGCACTGGCTGATCACGTGATCAACCCGGCGGAGACGGACGACGGCAGGCTGTGCTCGACCTCACCGAGATCGGTTGCGACGTGGTGGTAGACGCGGTCGGGAATCAGATAGATGCCGCCATCGGGCTGGCGTGCCGCGGGGACGGTGTTGCTGTTCGGCCTGCGCGTGCACTACCGCCCGGCGGTGAGCCAGTACACGATCACGCGCTACGATCTGACGGTGGTCGGCGCGTTCGTCGGACTCAATCCGTTCCCGCAGACCGTGCAACTGCTGGAGAGTGGCATCCTGCATCCGGGCCGGCTGGCGACCCACCGCGTCCCCCTTCGCGCCTCGAAGAAGGCGTCGCGTTGATGCGCTCGGGCCAGGCGATGAAGGTGGTGGTGGATACGGCGGGCTGAGTTGATGAAAGAAGCCGCGACGGTACAGCCTTAGTTCACGGGAGGCAGGCGATCCTCATCCGCGATGATCCCGATGATCTGGCTTCGGAGGGCAGGTATCTTATTGACTACGACATCCCAAACGATGTCGTAGTCTACGCCGAAATAGTCATGGATTAGCCGGTCGCGCATCCCGGCCATTGACCGCCAGTCAACTTGCGGCCAACGTCGCGGACATCTGGCGGGACTCGTTTGGTTGCTTCCCCGATAATCTCCAGACTGCGGGTGAAGGCTCGCTTTCGGGCGGAGTCGGTCATGAACTCTGTCTCGTTCAGACCCCGAATCTCCTCCACGAGGAAGTTCGTTTCATCCAGGATATGGCGGAGGTACTCAATTGCCGAAAGTGGCATATTCGACCCTCCGCGCAATACGTACGGCTTGATGTATGGGCTGAGCGATTCCGGAGTTACACGTCAACCCGGCGTTGCAGCAGGTCTTCAAGCAGAAAACCAAGCGCCATGAAATGATCGAACGTCTTTTGGCCGGGACCAAATTCCACCAGGAGGTCAACGTCGCTATCTGCGTGTTGCTCGCCGCGCACAACGAGCCGAACAGGCCCAGGCACGTCACGCCCAGGGCGCGCCCTCGACCGGTGCTCTCTCAGCACGGCAAGAACCCGGCTTTTATCCGTAACGGGCTGTTCAATGATACTCATGGGGATATTATACAACCAGCTTTGCTGAATTCATCAATGCCTCGAGATGAGGTAAGATAACATTTCCTTCCGCATTTTTTTCAAGAAGAGGGTTGGAATGTCCGAAGTCAAACGGGGGCGCGCACTGCTCGCCGTCTCTTTTCTCTCTTTCCTGGCGCTCGGCATGGTAGCGGCGGCGCTTGGCCCTGCGCTGCCCGAACTGGCCGCGAAGACCGGTTCGGGGCTGGCCGTGCTGGGCGGCATCTTCACCGCCATGTTCGGCGGCTCCGTCACGGCGCAGGCGTTGTCCGGCCCGCTGTTCGACCGGTTTGGCGCGCGCCCGGTATTGTTGACCGGCATGACGCTGCTCATCATCGGGATGCTTGGCGTGTCGGTTGCGCCGACGCTGGGTGTGCTATTTGCGCTGGCCGCGCTGGCCGGGCTGGGCTTCGGCGCGCTGGATGTGGGCTTCAACGTGATGATCGCCACGACCTACGCCGAGCGGAGCGTGTGGGCGCTGAACCTGCTCAACCTCTTCTTCGGGTTGGGCGCGGTACTCAGCCCGATCATCGCCAGCCTGACGCTGCGCAACGCGAATACCGCCATTCCGGCAATCTGGGCCGGCCCGGTGGTGTTCATGATCGCGCTGCCGCTGCTCGCTTATCTGCTGCCGCACGGTCACGGTTCGTCGGCCTCGCTCACTGCGGAGACGCCGCCGCGGCGCAACGTCTATGCGACGGGGCTGGTATGGGTGTTTGCCGTCCTGCTCTTCCTTTACGTGGGCGCCGAGAGCGGCATGAACGGCTGGACGGCGATCTATCTGACCGAGACCTCGTCGCTGCCGCTGGCGCTGGCGGCGTTGGGCACCTCGGCCTTCTGGGTCGCGCTGACCGTGGGGCGACTGATCGGGGCGGTCGCGGGGACAGGGTGCCGCGGTGGGGCTTACTGCTGGCCTGTCTGCTGCTCTCGGCGGCGGGCGGCGTGCTGCTGGTGGTGGGCGGCGGCAACCTCGCGCTGAGCATTCACGCGGCGATCCTCTTGATCGGCGTGAGCTACGGGCCGATCTTCCCGGTGGTGATTGCGATCATCACCGCGGATTTCCCCGGCGCCGCCGGCAAGGCCGCCGCCCTGACGATGCTCTTCGGCGGGCTGGGCGGCATGGTGATCCCGTGGCTTCAGGGCGTGCTGCTGGCCGGGCGCGGGCTGCTCGCCGCAGCGGGCTTGATCGCCGCGGCAAACCTAGCGATGGTGGGGCTGTATTACCTCGTGCGGGTGGCGGAACGGCGCGGGGCGTCCGGCCGTCGCGGAGGTGTGGTCCGCGGGGTTTGGACCACGAACAAATGAACACGAAAGACCGCGACCACGAAACGCGAAGACTCACTGACGGTGATTCTCACGTTCTTCGTAACCTTCGTGGCTGCGTGGTTCAGACTGTCCGCTATTCCCTTCTGACTGTCATGGGCTGCCGTAACAGTTGACGTGCGGCGTAACATCGTATGCTCATCTTGTTGTGATAGGTTGAAGTTTGCCTTTTTTTCTAATGAAGCATGGACTCGCTTGAGAGCGAAGAAGGATTTCAAAGCGGATCATCTTTTGTTTGGGCTCTCATTGATGGAGCGTCGGAAGTGAGAGCTGTTTCTTTGCTCATTCTATCGCCTTGCTCGCTAGTTCCGGTATCTCTTGATGTGATAGGCAGACGGAAGTTATCGAATCGCACGTCGGCCGGCCCGCTCCAACACGCCCAACCGTTGACCCCAGAGCCGGTGAACGATAATCATTATCGCGCAAGTCCGCCACCTTGTCATCGTTAATATAAAATTCGATTCGATCTTGCCACCGCCTAACTTTGAGATGATTTGTGCTGCCTTCACTACGTATTGAGTTGCTTCTGGTCCAAGGCTGCAACGACACCACTGTTTCCAATTCTTTTTTCAAGTATGAATACGCGATCTACTGGGCGATCGAAAAGACATAGTAGTTATACTCTGAATCCCATTCATAGCCGAAGATTATGCCCGGGCAGCCACGCGGACTGGAGGCAGCGCGACATCACCTCGACGTATTATCAGCGGTACTGGAGCCGATGACCAACCCGCATTGCCACGTTGCTTTGGCATGATACGGTATTCACCACCGATGTAATCCCAACGAACTTCAGGTATGTCCAGCACACCCCAACCGGAAGTACTGTCGGAGAAGTCATCCAGATACCAGTCGAAGCGCAGATAAAGTACCAATAGGGAAATGCCCGCCCGTTGGGGTGCTACCAACCGATACCATACATAACGAATGTTTGAGTCAAAGCCGTGGGGTCGGTCATTGAGCTGATAGGAACCAGTTCTACCAAGATTGCCCTTGTCCATTGGGTTTCATACGTCTCAGTGGCCAGATAAAACTCGTATGTTTCATCAGGTATGGAAGGCCGCACTGACCACGTCAGGTGTGTGGGAGTTCTATCAGCGCCCCACCGGGTGGCAAATTCGCATCTCCTTAGATATCGAAATCACAGGTCGAGTCATTTAACGTCGGATAGACATTCACATCATGACAGCGGAAGTATCCCAAGTACTGTTCCGTTAGCCCGTCCGCACGGCAGAGTAGCGCACATGATAGCGTTGTCCCGGCGCGAGCAATGGTAGGTTGCGGAATTCAAATCGCCCATCTGTGCCAGTGCGAACGGATTGCACGGTTTCTGCAATCTCGCCATTAATCTTCTGGAGGTCTATAAGTAAGTTGGGCTGGACGGTTCCGGCACGTTTACACGGCCATGGAAGCGTGAGCTGACCGACTCCATTGATGCACTCCACGGCCCGTAACCGTATTGGTTCTGGCCGCGCACACGATAATAGTAGTTCCCTGGTTGCTGACCAGCCAAATTGAGAGCAGTGAGCGGACCGTAGATTACCGTAGGACTTGAAAACACCGTGTTGTCGTCCTCTTCTATAATGTAAGAGGTCGCAAACTGCATGACGTTAAGCGTATAGTAGTCATCCCGTTGGGATTGTAGATATTGGCTAGGACACCTGGGTCGGGCAATGTCGGCCAGCGGTACGTGATATATGGCATCAAGGCGCGCGGGGGAGTCGAGGGTAGATTCCATCCCGCTCCACGCGTGCCCGTTCCAGCGGCCACGTAGTTGGCGGGCGACGTGAATCCGCCGCCTGCATGTAGTTGCCCGGACGGGTTTGTCGCCAGCACGACCACGGCATCGTTCATCCCCACGCCCAGCGCCGACCACGCCTGACCCGTTCCACTTCGCGATGTGGTTGACCGTCACGCCGCCCACGGTGGCGAACTCGCCCGCCCGCGTAGAGGTTGCCAGCGCCGTCCTGCGCCAGGTCCCACACCCAGCCGCTGACGCCCGAACCGAGCGGCTGCCAGGTCGAGCCGTACCAGCGGGCGATGGAACCGGCGTTGGTCGCGCCGATCTTTGGAGAAGTCCCCGGCCGCCGCGACAGTCCCCCCGGTGGCTGTCCTTGAGCAGGGCGTTAGACCGCGGCGTAGTTTACGCCGTCGCCGACACCCGCCGCCGAGCGCGTTTGCCAGGCCGCGCCGTCCCACCGCGACGTGATTCACCGTGACGCCGCCCGCGGCGGTGAAGCGCCCGCCCACGTAGAGTTGCCCGCCGTCCCACAGCAGCGCCGAGACGTAGGGGTAGTCCACGCCGCTCACGCCGCTGCCCGGCGCCGACCAGCGTCCGAACCGTTGCGCACTCGCGATGCCGTTGGCCGGAGATGCCTCCCGCAGCTGGCGAACTCGCACGCCGCGCGTAGAGGGTCCCCTGCGCCGTCGGAGGCAAGGGCGTACACCGGGACCGCTGATGCCGGAGCCGAGCGCCGACCCACGTCGGAGCCGTTCCACTTTCGCGACGTTCATCGCGGCAGCTGCCGCCCGCCGTGTTGAACGCGCACAGCCGGCTGTAGACGGCTGCCGTCTGGAACCGAACGCCGAGCGCGAGCGCCGAGCCGTTCGAACCCGGAACCCGGCGGCTGCCACGCCGCGCCGTCCCAGCGGGCGATGTGGTTCAGCGCCGTCGCGCCCGCCGCGGTGAAATCGCCGCCGGCGTAGAGCACGCCGGAAGCCGGTCGAAATGCCAGCGCCTTGACCGCGCCGTTGAGGTCGGCCGCGTCCGCCGCAGCGGCCGCGAACCGCGGGGCTCTCGTCTTGGGCCGCTGACCAGCGCATACCCGGATGGGTCGAGGCTGCCGGAGAGACCGGGCGGCAGGTCGAGCGTGCCGTCGGGGTTGAGGTAGTCGCCCAGCGAAGGCGTCTCCGGTAATGGCGTCGCTATTGCGGGCATTGGTGTTGAGATGGGGGACAGCTCCTGTGCAACCGTTCCATCCATTGGAGCAAGGATGATGATGAGGATCAGTATCGTGAGGATACGAGCAACGTTCGATGCGGCGTTGTGTCGGCGTTTGGATGAGGTTAGATCCATCATGACACATGCTCCTTCATTTACGACTGAGAGTGCATATCCCGATGCCAATTGTGATCGGTACTACTTTGTGTAGTCTAGCACAGGGGTATGCAGGGGGCAAACGGGGAGTCTCGGGCTTCAGTGCGGCTCGATGATCATGTGTTGATACTGCGGGGAACCCACCAGCGGTATTGGAAACCACTTGACCCACGGCTAACCAGGCGCTGCGACTCACCATAGAGCCAGGGCTGGACGGCAGCGGCTTCGATTAACATGGTATCAGCCTGCCGGTACAAACGCATCCGCGCGGCGTGATCGGAAAGGATCCGCGCTTCGTTGATGAGGCGATCATATTCCGGGTCCTGCCACCCATTGTGGTTCCTTATCAGTGTGTCATAACCCATGCGCAAGAAGTTGTCCGGGTCAGGGTAAGCGCACACATGATGTACCCAGAAATAGGAGCCGACGGGACCGCTGGATTCGTGCATCGCCGGGACCCAGGTGCGCGCCGGCAGGATGTGCTTGTCATATTGCGCATCGAGGCCCAAGTGCTCCTTAATTTGTGCCTCGATGAACCGTGTGGCATGTACCGATCCCGGAGACATGACCCCTGCCATGCTGAAACGCGGGAGATCCCTTCTGTCTGCATACCCGGCCTGTGCCAACAGGGCGTGGGCCAGCGCCGGGTCGAAAGGAAGGGCGAGGTCCGGCGAATGCCCCGGTAAGCCGGGTGGCGCCCAACCGCCCGCAGCCCCCGTTTGCGCCTGCATGCACTCGCGCGCATGGCGTTTGACATCAAATCCGTGGCAGAACGCCCGGCGCACGCGCACGTCGTCGAAAGGGGGTTGTGTGACGTCAAATGCCATGCCCATCGTTTGGGCACTCTGCGTCTTGAGCAATTCCTCTCTATGCCGGTGAAGGGCCACCTCTTTGATCTCCACCGGATAGTTCCAGATCTCCAGCGCGTCAATGATGTCCGCCTCATACCAGTCCAGTCCATCCGCCTGGGTGCGCGTGTAATCTCGGTATTCCAGGAACTCCAGTTCTCCCACATTTCCGGATGCGTAGCCGAGAAACTCCGGGTTGCGAACGAGTCGCACCCGTCCAGGCTGGAGTTCCTGCACGATGAATGGCCCATTGACACGCCATGTTTCCGGGCGTTTCGGCGGCTCGGTCAGGTCGGCCATCAACGATGCGGGGATGGGTAACAGGCTTTCGCTGGTCAGCAGGTGCAGGAAGTACGTCGCCGGATGGTCCAGGTCTATTACCAGCGTGTGCGCATCGCGTGACCACAGGCCAACGCTGTCCGGTCCTGACGCCCCGTCCCTGTGGTACGCTTCTGCTCCGCTGATATCATAAAGGAGACGCGCGGTACGTTGCAATGCTCCGGGGCGCAGCATTGCCTTCCAGCATTGCTCAAAGTCTGCCGCGGTGACAGGGCTCCCGTCGCTCCAGCGGGCATCGTCGCGCAGCCGGAAGATGTAGCGCGCGCCGTCCCGATCTACTTCCCATGATTCGGCGATGTCGGGCAACACTTCGAGATCAGCGCTTGTCTGCACCAATCCTCGATACAGCATCGGGACCAATACGTGGGAAGTTATCCCATAATCGAGCACCCCACGGAAGCGCTGCAATGGCGAAATCGCGGCGCGTTGTTCTCTGCCGGAGCGTTTCCACGTTGCGAAAGCTACCGAATAAGTGTGTGCGGCGGCGGCATACTCGAAGTTGCCGTGCTGGGTCAATGCCAGTCGCATCAGGGTGTGCGCCAATCCGCCCTCATCCTTCTCCTGCTCCAGCAAAACAGCGGCGCGCCGATAGAACCCGATTGCGGCATCGTGGGCGAACGCCAGACGGGCCTGGTCGCCCGCGTGGAAAGATGGGGAATGGCGCGGACGCTCTCCCCGGCCTGCTCGAAATGCCAACCGAGGTCGGACGCCATCTCATCGGCGCGCTTGCCGTGTAGCGCCTCCAGCGCCGCGCCGACATCGCCGTGCAACACCCGGCGTTCAACCGCGCCCAGCCGGTCATAGAGATGTCGTTGGAACAGGTTGTGCCGGAAGCGGAAGCGGTCGAGTACGCGCCCTTCGATAGTGATCGTGCCCTCGTAGGCGACCAGGGCGTGCGTCCGGCTCAGTTCGTGCTCCAGGTCGTGCAGCGAGCTGCGCTCGTCCAGTCCTGCGGTCCGCGCGGCGACCTGCGCTGTGAAATGTTCGCCCTCGACGGAGGCGGCATTGAACAGTCGCAGGTGCGTTGGCGACAGCCGCTCCAGCCGCTCCTCGATCACGCCGCTTACCCGCAACGGCACGGTGGACCAATCCAGCGCGTCTTTTGCAATCCAACCGTGCTCGCCTGCTGTGACCAACTGCCCACGCTCGCGCAGGTTCCGCAACGTCTCCACCGCGAAAGCGCGTGGCCTTCGGTGCGATCGAACAGGGCGGCTCGGAAACGCTCATCCAGCGCGTTCGGCTCACTGTCCAGCAGGGCGTCGACGAACTCGCGCCGCCACCTCCGGCTCGATGTGATCAAGGGCGACGTCCAGTTCACCATACCGACTCTTGACTTCCGCCACGACCTTCGCCATCGGCTGCGGCCCGCGACCGTTCAGCGTCACCTCTTCGGGCCGGAATGCGCCGACGATGCAGACGCGCGCGTCCGCCAGGGCCCGGCTCAGGTGGAACAGCAGCCCCGCCGATCCAGGGTCGCTCCATTGCAGGTCGTCCAGCACGAGCAACACCGGCCCGCGCTGCCGCCAGCGCATGCACCACATCGCCGTACTGCCCGCAGAGCTGCGCAAGATTGCTCCCGCTCGCCGCCGCGCCGGTCTCCACGAGACGGCGCAACCGTGACAGAGTCGCATCTGCGGGGCGCAGGACGGATGCAGCGCGCTCCAGCAGGGACTCGCCCGAGAGCAGCGCCGGGGCCAATGCCGGGCCGTGCTCGACCAGGGCCGCCAGGGTCTCGGGCACGGCCTGCCACAGCCGCATCGCGTGCGCTCTTTCGCAATCAATCCCGAGGCCAGCGGCCCGGCGAGATCGCCGGTCAGCATCACCAGCGCCTCGCGGAAAGGCTGATAGGGGTCGCCCATGCCCGCCAGCGCGGAGCACACGCCGAAACCAACCAGCAGGTCGGGGTGAGCGTCCAGCGCCTGGCGCACGAAAGCGCGCAACAGGGCTGTCTTGCCGGCGCCCGCCTCGCCCGTCACGAACAGAATCGCGCCCTGGCCCGCCAGCGCGCGTCGCAAGCCCGCGTGCAGACAGTCGAGTTGCTCGGCGCGGCCCACGAACGGCGGGAGCAGCGAAACCGGCCTATCTTCTCGGAGGAATGCGGGCGGCGACGGCGCAATGGTGACCGGGACGACCGCTCTCCGGTCGGCGACCGGCGTTTCCGGCCAACCCGCCAGAATCTGTGCGTGTAATGCTTCGGTCTCGGCATCGGGGCCGATCTGCAACTCGGCGGCAGGATGCGCGCACACTCGCGGTATTGCCGGAGCGCCGCGTTGCGGCCGTCGTTTTGCGCGTAAAGCCGCATCAGGGCGCGGTGCGCGGGTTCATGGAAGGGGTCCAGTGCGAGCCGGCGACGGGCCGAGTCGGTAGCTCCTGCGAGGTCGCCCCCGGCTGCCTGCGCCGCCGTCAGGCGCTCCAACACATCTCCCGCTTCGCGGCGCAGCGCTTCAGCCTCGAAGAATCGCCACTCCTCAAAACCGGCTGCATCAGGAAGGTACAGGCCCGCGAGAAACTCGCCGCGCCACAGTTCGGCGGCGTGGGTGAGGTGGGCGAGGCAGGCCGGACAGGGCAGGTCGGCGCTGTGACCGTGAACACGCGGCTGCGCAGCTTCCGCGCGGAAGGCCGCCACGTCCAGCCAGATGCCGGCTTCATCCTGTGCATGTAATTGGATGGCGTCGGCTTCGACGTCCAGCCGCTCCGCGCCGATCGCTTCGCGCAGCGCGCTCAACGTGGTGCGGAGCGAACCGCGGGCGTGGGCGGCGTCAGAGTCGGGCCAGAGCAGGACGGAGAGGGCTTCGCGGCCGTGGCGGCGTTCGGTCACCGCGAGATAGGCCAGCAGGGCCAGCGCCTTGCGCACGGGGATCTCGACGGCGGCGCCATCGGCGACGATGTGGGGCGGACCCAGGAAGGAAAGTTGCAGGGTCGCCACGGGAACAACCTCCTGCGGTGTTGCATCCACAATAGCACAAACAAAGCATGAAGTCAAGCATTTTTGGTAGCACGTTCACGGTCGCGCTCACGGCGCGTATGACGGTGCGCTTGCGGTCAACCTGTAGGCTCGAAGTAGAGCCGAAAGGAGGCCGCCATGCATCTCTTCACTCGCTGCGCTCGCAGACAGGGCCGGTGCATCGTCTGTGCATCGGTTGCGCTGTTGCTCCTGAGCAGCGCGATCGCTTCTCCTCCGGTGGGGGCGGATACGCCGGTATGGATTTCCTGCGCTGCTCCAACCGACCTCGCGACGGCGGCCACGTGCGCCCACTACGCGGCGATGATCCTGGACGCGACGGTGTATATCCGCATGATCTCGCACTGCACCGACCGACCGGAGGGGGAATACTGGTCGTTCGACTCGCACGCGACGATCCTGGACGACCACACCCTGTTGACGCACAACCATTATCGCATCCTGGGCGATAGGCGTTGCACGCCACGGCTTGTCACTTTCTACACGGCGGACGGTTCGATAATCACGGCGATTGGGGATGCGATGGAGTTGGCGGAACTCAGACGGCAACTGCACCCGCAGGGCGGACTCTGTTCGATGGAGGCCTGCCTGCTGACGCTGCCGTGTCCCGCCCTGACCCCGCCGCATGATCTCCGGTTCGTCTGCCCGGAGCGCGCCGAGATTGCGAGTCTGCCCGAGGTGGCGGAGATCAACTGGAACGGGAAGCCCGGCACACGTACGTGCAGTGGACGCGCCCGGTGCGGCTGTCGGCGCGCGGCGACGTGCCTGTCCTGGAGATGACGTCCTCCATCCTGGAAGGAGCGTCAGGCGGCGGGGTCTACATCCCGACCGGAAATGGGGTGACGCACATCGGGACATGCTGGCGCACGCACGTGGATGCGCCGGGCAGCGTGGCCGCGCTGAACCCGATGGGAATGGGAGAGTCGAGGCTGCTTGGACCACGAAGACGCGAAGGCGTGAACACGAAGGCGCGAAGCAAACGCGAAATGCGCGAAGCGCGAAGACTGCCAGGTGATGTCCGCGGGGTGGTACTTCGCGTTCTTCGTGCTTCGTGGCCTTCGCGTCTCCTTCGCGTTTTCGTGGTCCAAACGCGCCTTCGTGATCCCGATATCTACAACTCCGCCCGCGCGCATCCACAATCCGATCCAACTCGCGGCTTACGGACTCGTCGAGCGGCTCCGGCGTGTGCTTCGCGAGCAGCGCATCCTTCGCGGCGACGGCGCGTTCGTGCAGGTCGCGGCCGCCCCCTTCCAGCCAGGTAGACCAGTAGTTGCGGTCCAGCAGTCGCGGGAACCACAGCTCCTTGCGGAAGTGCTGCACGGTGTGCTCGGCTGCGCCATGAAGCTGCCGCCGAGCCCTACCTCGATCACCTCCAGCCCCAGCGTCTCGTCGCTCACCTCGATGCCGCGCAGCAGCCGCTCGACGTAGCCGATGATCTCGTGCTGCAGCACCAGCATGTCCAGCGACGCGCCCTGATCGACGCCGCAGATGCCCAGGTGGCCGAAGATGTCGGCCCCGGCCAGCGCGCCGAGACGCAGCGTGATGCCCGCCTCCAGGCCCGCCTGCGCGTCGGGGCAGCTTGCTGTCGGTCAGGCCGACGTTGATGTAGACCGGCAGGCCGTAGTGCTTGCCCATCTGCGTCATCGCGACGGCCATCAGCGCCTGCTCCGGGCCCGGCGAAGATCATCTGCGTGGTCCGCATGTCGAAGGCGTGGCGGGATGCCGCCGTAGCAGACCGGCATGCCCGGGCGGATGAGCTGCGTGATGCAGACGCCGGCCAGGATCTCCGCGTTCTCCTGCGCCATCGTGCCCGCCAGCGTGCCCGGCGCGGATAGCGCCCATCTGCGCCATCGGGCCGATGGGCACCGGCAGGTTCAGCGCGCCGTCTCGAACAGCAGGTCGATGCCGTTGCAGGGGAACCGCAGCGGGCTGATCGGCTCCAGGAACGGATAGGCCAGCGGGATATGCGCGCGGCCTCCTCCTCGCTGCCCGCAACGGCGGCCAACAGCTCGTTGCAGGAAGCGGGCCGACGCGCGGTCGTGGAACCAGAAGGTGATCGGCTTGGTGGTGTGCTTGAGCAGCGTCGCGGCCACCTCGACGCAGCGATAGGCCGACCGGGATCTCGTGCGGATCGGCCATCGCGCCGACGATGGTGATGCGGGGCAGCGCGTCGCCGAGGCGCGGCCGCGGTCTCGACGTCGTCCAGCGTGGCATAGCGGCGCTCGCGGCTGTCGTCCGACCCAGAGCGCCTGCCCGCCGATGCTGTTGTAGTTGCGCTTGCCCACGCCGAACGCGGCCGTCTTTGCGGTCGCGCCCGTAGATCGTGAACTGCTTGCCCGCCGTCGCCAGGCAACGCTCGATCACCGCCTCCGGGATACGGACGATCGCGGTGTTTGCGTCCACATCGGCCCCCGCCTCGCGGAATCGCTGCAACATCTCGGGGTGCGGCACGCGCACGCCAACGGTGCGCAATATCTCCAGCGAGGCATCGTGCAGCCGGTCAAGGGCTTCGGGTTCAAGGGCGGTCAGGCGCATGTTTCACTCTTTTCTTGCACCGAATTGCGCGAATTACACGAAAGGAGAAAATTTCGTGTAATTCGCGGAATTCGGTGCTAATTCTCCGTCACAGCGACGCGCGGCGGCCCGGTAGATACGCTCGATCGCGGCGCGCCGGGCGGCATCCAGCTCGTACTCATGGCGGGCAATCCGCGCGGTTACCTCCGCGGTGCAGCCGGTCTTCCAACCGCGGCTGCCCGGCCTTGACCCACGCGCCGATGGCCGCGCGGTTGAAAGTGGCGCGGATACCAGGTCGTGCCGCGGTTCAAACTGTTCTTCGACAGCATGTAGTCTTCCAGCGTGCTATCCAGCCCCATGAACCCTGCGCCCGATGCCGGCGCGAATCTCCCCGATCCACGCATCGTCCTCCGCGTCGGTCAGGTCCACGCCGCGGATGGCCCGCTGCACCCAGTCGCGGATTTCGCAATCGAGGATGAGCTGGGTCGGGCTGAAGATTTCATCCAGGCTGAGCGTGCCGGCGGAGCCGAACCAGCGCGCCCCGAGGTGCGCGCCCACGGCCATGATCGCGGCCTTGTCGGCGGCCGATTGCACGTCGGGGATCTTCGACATCACGTGGATGTTGCCCGGCGCGCCGCCCGTCTGATGGCCGTAGAAGCGGTTGAAGTCCATGCACAGCATCTGATCGAGCAGGTTTTCCGGCGAGCCGAACACCTGCGCCCCCGCGTGGCAGATCGAACGGGAAGATCTCGGCGCGGAACGTGACCGGCTTGTCGGTGAGCGTCTGCATACAAATCATGCCGCCGATCACCTCGGCCGCGGCCAGCGCCAGCGCGCCCAGCGGCTCGATCGGCGCATTCGCGGCCCGTGCTGGGCATGCTGCTCACCGAGACACGCTCCAGCCGGTCAATGCACGCCAGCACGACGCCGATGGATTCGCCGCCGAAACGCAGCGGGCTGGGCACGTACACCGGCAGCCCGCGGATCGGTTCGCCCATCACCTCGGCCATGTCGAGCAGGTGATTGACCGTGAGCGCCGAGGTCGGGTCAACCGGGTTGGCCCCCTGCCGTGCGTAGAGCGCGGCGATGCGGTATTGCGCGATCGGCTGCACGTCGGGATGCTCGTCCACCGGGATGCCGGGCGGCACGCCGTAGACTCGCTCGTCGACGAAGCTGTCCATGAATTTCGTCATCTCGATGAGCGCGTCGGTCGTCATCGAGATGACTGCGTCCGTGTGCGGGTCGTGCAGGTTCAGCGTGTAGGAGCTAACGGTGAGGTGCAGGAGGCCGTCGTCGGGGCCTGGCTCCGACCGTGGGCGCGTGGCGAGATAGCGGCGTTGCGCCTCGATATGCTCCTCGACGACGGCCGGCTCGAAGAAGACGCGGTCACCCTCGATGCGGTGGCCGTCGCGGCGCAGGCGCGCCAGCGCCGTCTCGTGCCGCACTTCCATGCCGATCTCCTGCAGGATACGCTTCGCAAGCGCATCCACACGCGCCGATTGTTCATCGCTGATCAGCGCGGGGCGGGTGAAGCGCAGGGGATGAATCTCTTCCTGCGCCGGGCGCGAGGTGTAGCGTGGCAAAGTGGTTTCTCCTGGTACTCTGTCAGGAATGAATTCCCGACCTGAAACAGCCAAACGCGCTGAAGCGTGTTGCATGTTAAGATCGATGCGCCGGCGGTCAACTGGCTTTAGCCTGTTTTTCTCTTTCAGACGCCGAATTCATTCGGCGCTGCGACCCATACGGCTCTACTTCTGCTCGAAATCGAACGCCTCGTTGTGCCCCAGATAGTTGATCGGGCCATCCACATAGGTCGCGGCGATGCTCAGATCCGGGTGTTGCAGCAGCGGCTCGGCGTCCCTGGCAAACGGCACAGCGCCCGCGGCAAACCAGCCCATGTGGTGAATCATGGCGATCATGGGGCGGGCCTGGTCGGTATGATTGGGCATTCCCGCGTGCCACATGCGGATGTCGCGGATCAGGGCGCTGCCTGCCTTCACGTTGGGCTGGATGGGCGGGACGACCGCGCGCCGGGCTTCGAGCTGTTCCGCGGGAACCTTGATGTCATGCTCCCAGGCGAACATCGTCGTATCGAGGTGCGTGCCCGGCCAGATTTCCGTGCTGCCGTTTTCCGGCGACACGTCTACCAGCGGGACGTTGACGACCAGGCTGAACGCCGGCGAGGCCACGCTCATATCGGGCCAGAGTTGGCCGATATCGGGGTGGACGGGCTGGCGATCAACGCCGCGCGGCGTCGCCGTATTGCCGGTGTACGCGGTCAGCTTGACGCCCGGCCCCAGCAGCGCCTTCGACACGGCGATCACCATGTCATTGAGCAGCACATCCCGGAAGATGTAGGGCGGGAAGGGCGGCGGGTCCTGTTGGACGTTGCCCTTGTTCCAGTTGAACGGGGCGTCGGGCCGCGCCAGGATCGTCTCCAGGTCGGCCAGCATCCGCTCGCGCAGCGCGGCGATATGCTCCAGGCTGACCACGTTTTCCAGCACGACGAACCCATCCTCGCGCACGGCGCGCACGGCCTCTTGCAGGTGCGCCGGTTCTATCACGCCGGAGGTAAGCTCTTCAGGGCTGATCTTGATGCTTATCATGCGTACTCCAGTGGTTGCTCACCCTCGTTGCTCGTAGTGCGCTCATCCTGAGCGCTCTTACGGCTGCGGGCGCACTGAGGTGCGCACTACGAACAAGAAGCGGCCAAGAAAGTTATGCGAATTGCGGCAGGTAGGCTTTCTGGGCGATCAACATCTCATCCAGCAGCTTCTCCGCGATGTCGGGGTCGGGCACCAGCGGATCGAGCATCAACCCTTCCAGCGCGGTCTTGCGGTCGCCGGTGACGGCGGCCTCCAGGTTCAGGTCCATCACGTCGAGCTGGCGGTTCATCACCGAGGCAATCGGCAGCGGCAGGTCGCCCATGCCCACGCCGTAGATGCGATCCGCGCCGATCAGCGCGGGCACTTCGATCACCGCGTCGCGCTTGAGGTTGGTGATGTAGCCGTCGTTCGGGATGTTCACCGACAGCACGTAGCGGTTCTTACCGTCCAACAGCGACAGGATGATGTCCATCGTCTGCCACTTGTAGCCGCGCTCCACCATGAACTGCTCCAGCTCTTCCGGCGAGAGCGGCCCGCTGCCCGCCGCGTACTTCTCCAGCATCTTCGTCATGCGTTCCACTTCATGGTCCGCCTCGAAGACCCACTGATTGTAGCCGGGCGTCAGGTGGTTCTCGGCCCAACTGATGTACTCGCCCACATGGCTATCCGCGGGGCCGGGGAAATATCCGAAGCGGTCGAGGCAGTAGCGCGACAACGGCTGCCAGCCCGGGTCCACCGCCTTGATCTTCTCACGGACGGCGGGGTACAGGTCTTCGCCGGTGCCCACGCGCCGCACATCCATCACCCAGTGGCAGTGGTTGATGCCCGCGGCCTTGATCTCCACCTCTTCTTCCGGGATGCCCAGCACCTTGCCGGCCAGCGAGCGCCGGGTGATGTACGCGCCCAGGCAGACGCCCACCGATTTGACCTTCGTGTAGCGCTGGACGGCCAGGGTCAACCGGCTTTCCGGGTTGCTCATCTGGATGAACCAGGCGTTCGGGCACAGCGCTTCGATATCGCGTGCAATCGCCAGCGTGATGGGGACCTGGCGCAGCGTGTGGAAGAAGCCGCCCGGCCCGCCGTTCTCGCCATACAGATCGCCGCAGCCGAGCCGGCGCGGGATTGCGATGTCCATCTGCCAGAGCGGATAGCGGTTTTGCTCGACGGCGCCCACCACGATATCGGCTCCCGGCAGCGCCTCGCGCCGGTCGGTGGTGGCCCAGATCTTCATCTCGGCCTGCCAGGTTTCGTTCAGCCGGTTGCATAGGCGGTGCATCCGATCCAGCCGCTCCTCGTTGAGGTCCACCAGCACGACCTCGCTGCCCCGCATTTCCGGGGCCTCCATGATGTCGCGGACGGTCATCGTGCCGAACGAGAAGCTCCCCGCGCCAATGACGACGATCTTGTAAGCCATGATTGATTCTCCTGAATTGAGTATGCGAATGGGCGGCGCGCCGGCCGCCGAGTCGTTTTCTATAGTGACGGGTCAGCCCTTCACGCCGGAAATCACGACGCCCTGGATGTAGGATCGCTGGGCGATGAAGAACAGGATCAGCGGCGGCAACATGGCGATGAACGATACCACCATCAGCTCCGACCAGAGCACGCGATAGGTGCCGCGCAGATAGGAGAGCGCCAGCGCCAGCGGGAAAGACTCCAGCTTGCTCAGGTAAATCAGCGGCCCCAGGAACTCGTTCCACGCCCAGGAAAAGGCGAAGATCGCCGTGATGCCCAGGGCCGGTTTGCTCATGGGCAACATGATGCGCCAGAACAGCCCGAAGGTGCTGCACCCATCCATGCGCGCCGCATCATCCAGTTCGTGCGGAATCGTCGCGTAGTACTGGCGCAGAAGAAAGGTGAAATACGCGCTGCCGAAGAAGGCCGGCACCACCAGCGGGTAATACGTGTTGACCCAGCCGATCTTCGAGAAGAGCAGGAACAGCGGGATCATCGTCACCTGGCCGGGCAACATCATGGTTCCCAGCACGATCAGGAACAGCACGCGGCTGCCGGGAAAACGCAGCCGGGCGAACGCGAACGCGACGACCGCGTTGGACATCACCGTCCCCACGGTGATCCCCAGGCTCATCAGCAGCGAGTTCCTGAGGAACACCCACAACGGCACCGGGAAGATCGTCAGCGCCCTCACGTAGTTTTCCCACACCACCGGATCGGGAATCCAGATCGGGGGGAACTTCGACACCTGCTCCGGCGACTTGAGTGAGGTGGAAATCATCCACGCGAGCGGGATCAAGACCACAATCGCGCCGAGAATCAGGATGCCGTGAGTCGCCAGGTGTCCGGACGCGTTTGGCGCGGCTCAAACCGCGCGGTGACCTCGGCCTGAACGGCGACTTCGGGCTGGTCGAGGGAAGTGGCTGTGCTCATGATCGTCTGCCCCCGATCTCGGTTTCATAGTACACCCACGCGCTGGATGATTTGAAGACCACCAGCGTGATGACCATGATGATGATGAAGAACAACCAGGCTAACGCACTGGCAAACCCGAAGCGGTATTGCTTGAACGCCAGATTATATAGATAGAGCACGTACATCAGCGTCGAGTTGGCCGGGCCGCCCTTCGTCATCACGAAGACGTTGGTGAACACCTGGAATGACCAGATCATATCGGTGATCAGCACGAAGAAGAGGGTCGGGCTGATCATCGGGATCGTGATGTTGCGGAAACGGCGCCACACCCCGGCCCCATCTATGGTGGCCGCTTCGTAGAGCGGCGTCGGGATGGATTGCAGCCCGGCCAGGAAGATGAGCATGTTGGCCCCCGCGCCCCAGATGCTCATGATGACCAGCGCCAACTTCGCAACGTCCGGGTCTTGCAGCCACCGCACCTTGTCAATCCCGAACCATGAGAGGAACCAGTTGATGAGGCCGAAATCGGTGTTGAAGAGCCAGAGCCACAACATGGACACCGCGATGCCGGGGATGACGGCCGGCAGATAGTAGATCATCCGGTAGCCGCTGCGGCCTCGAATCCCCTGATTGAGCAATATGGCGACCCCAAATCCCACGGCCATCGTCAACGGGATGCTCAGAAAGACGAAATACGCTGTGTTAAAGAGCGATTTCCAAAACAGAGAGCGGGTGGTGTCAAACGACAGGAGCTGCGTGTAATTGTCCAGCCCGACCCACTTGTAGGTGAACATGTCGGTTTCCATGAAGCTCAGCCCCAGCGATGCGAGCATGGGCCCGGCGATGAATGCCAGGAAACCGATGATCCAGGGCGAGATCAAGATATACGCAGTGATCGCCTCGCGCTGGCGTGCGTTGAGACGCGGCCCCGCGGCCGGCTGCGCCGCGGGGGGCGGATCTTTCATTTCAGCAGATGCAGTGGTCATATGACGCTCTCCTGCTGTGATTTCCAGACGTGCAACGCACCTGCGGGGTGCGTTGCACGTGTCCGGCAAAGCGTTAGTTACTGATACAGCTCATTGAGGCGGTCTGCCGCCAGGTTGACGCCCTCTTCGAATGGCAGCTCTTGCGTTACCCAGACCTGCTCCCAGATCGGGTTGAAGACCTCATTGGCTTTTTGCGCGTCCTTGAACTCGGGGGCCAGGCGTGCATCGTCCATGATGTCGTTGAAGGCCTTGACGTTCTTGCCGGCCTGCGCACCCATGGAGGCGGTATCCCAAACCTCGCGCATGCTGCGGCGAGCCGGTTGGAGCCCCAGGATGCCCAGGCACATCGCGCGCTGCGCCCAGGGCGAAGTCAGGAACTCGATCAGTTTGACCGATGCTTCCTTTTGTTGGGTGCCGTTATAAGCCGAGTAGCCATTCGTGAAGGTCAAACCGGCCTTCTTGCCGTCCGGCCCCACGGGCAGCGCCGCAAAATCCCAGCCGAAAGTGTTCTCTCGGATGTAATTGGTGACCGTCCAGCTATGCGACTCCATGAGCCCGATCTTGCCGGTGGAGAAGACGTTCCACCAACCCATGTCGGGGATCTGGCCCGGCTGGGCCGAACTGGACTGATCACCGTAGATCATGTCGTAGTTGTACTTCAGGCCCTCCATGGCCTTCGCTTCGTTGAACAGAGCCTCTGTGCCGAATAGATCGGCGTTCATCCACTCGCCGCCATTCATCCAGACCCAGTGCGGCAGATATTCGTGTGCAATGTAGTTGCCCCATTGCGTGATATTGCCGTCGCCATCGCGCTTGGTGCATTTCTGGCAGGCGTCCAGATAGGTCGCCCAATCCCAGGTTCCGTCGGGGTACGGTACGCCGGCTTCGTCCAGGATGTCTTTGTTGTAGCCGAGCGCGACCGTGGAGATGTATTTGGGGATGCCGTAGAGTTTGTCGTCCAGCACCTGGCCGACCATATTGCCGGGGTAGAAATCGGCCATGTACTCTTTGTCGAAATACTCATCCAGTTGTAAGAGCTGGCCCTTCTCCATCAGGCCGCCGCTCCACCAGATGAAGAAGACGTCGGGCGCGTCTCCGGCGACTGCCTGAGCATATAGCTTGTCCTGATAGTCATCCGACTCCGCCGATTCCCACGTCACCTCGATGCCCGGGTTCTCCAGCTCGAAGCGCGGGATGATGTCATCGGTCCAGAACTTAATCCCTTCCGGGCCGACCCAACTGCCTTCGGCGAGGCGGATGTTCACGGGTTCACCGGCAGGCGCGGCCGCTGCCGCAACCTCGACCGTCTCCTTGACCGTGACGACGTTTTCGACGATCTTTTCGACCTCGACGGTCTCTTTGACGGTGATAACTTTTTCAACCACCTGCGGCGCGCACGCCGTCAGGGCGGCGCCGCCCGCCGCAAGGGCAGAGAGGCGCAAGAAATGGCGACGACTGATTCGACTTGACATGGTATCTCTCCTTCTTTCTGTCACTGAATTGGAAAGCTCATGCGGAACGCTGTTCTCGCGGTTTCATCGTCGAGACGGATGGCAGGACGTTTCAGGATTTCACCTCCCATGCATGCGGCGGGCGTTCACGTCAACCATCGCGCCACGACCGCTTCGGTGGTGCCGTTGAGCACCAGCATGATCGCGCCCATCACCGCGGCGCGTCGTTCCAGGGGCGAGGCTTCCAGCCTGGGCATGTAAAGCGTGACCTCATCGAGTCGTCGGCGGATAGGTTCAATGAGATCATCGGCCCAGCGCGATGCGCTGCCGCCAAGGACGATCAGTTCGGGGTCGAGCAGGGTGGCGACGTTCAGCACCGCCAGGCTGAGATAGTCTACGGTTTCAGCCACCGTCGCTTGAGCCCAGCCTGCGCCCGCCCGCGCCGCTGCGAACACTTCGTCGGAGGTCAGTTGATGGCCGTTGTTTGTCTCTGCGCCCTCCGCGGCGCGGGCGTGCGTCGCGCGCGGCCACGATCCCCGCCGACGCCGTGAGGCTTTCCAGATGGCCGAAGCTGGCGTAGGGCTGACCCAGGCGCTCCGGGCCGGGGACGAGATAGCCGATTTCGCCGGCGGCGCGGTGAAACCCCCGCTGGATCGCGCCGTCCTGGATGATGCCCGCGCCCATGCCGGTCCCCAGTGAAATGCAGACGAGGCTCTGCGCGCCGCGCCCTGCGCCGAAACCCCATTCGCCCAGCGCCGCCAGGTTAACGTCGTTTTCGATGAACACCGGCGCGGTGAAGCGGGCGCTGAGGATCTCGCGCAGCGGCAGGTCGCGCCAGCCCAGGCTGGGGGCATAGGCGACAATCCCTTCATCCGCATTCGTCAGGCCGGGAACGCCAACCCCGATGCCGCGCAATGTTTGGCCTTCACCGAGCGGAACCGCCAGCAACTCCTCGATCAGGTCCAGCAAGCGCTCCAGATTCGCCTCGGCGTCCGGGCCGTTGCCGGTCAGCTTGATCTCATGCTGGACCGCGCCCGTCAGGTTCGCGATGGCGCCGATCCAGTCTACGCCGCCCAGGTCAATCCCGATGACGGCGTGGGCCTCGCCGCTGAATTCGAGCATCGCGCGCGGGCGGCCGCGCCGCGACGCGGCATGACCCAGCGGCCGCACCAATTCTTCGGCCATCAATTCTTCGACGATACGCATAACGGTGGGCAGGCTGAGGTTGAGGCGCCGGGCAATCTCTGTGCGCGCAAGGGGGCTTTCCTGCCTGAGCAGGTCGAGGACGGCGGATCGGTTGATGTTCCGCATCAGGCTGGCGGTAGCCGGCTGCGCTGTCATTGCGCGCTCCAGGATGTCGGTAACTGAGGAGAAAGTTCAGAGAAAGATTATTTACTAACTGTATGTAACTATCGCGCACGGGATGTCATTTGTCAAGAGTTAATTCGTGTAAACAAAAACCCGGTTTCCGGCCAAACCGGAGAAACCGGGTTTCCAGTGTCCTTATGACACAGGATGATCGTTCATTCCATGAATTGCGGCAGCAAGTCTGCGTGTACCGCCAGCAACTCATCCAGGATCGCTTCCGCCTGTGAGATGCTGTTGATCGTAGGGTCGAGCAGCAGGGCCTGGCGCGCCAGGTTGCGGTCGCCGTGGACGGCCGCTTCGACCAGACGATCAATCACCGCAATTTGCGTGCGACACATCGCGGCGATCGGTTCGGGCAGCGGGCCGAGCGGCGCGCCGTGAACGCCGGTCGCATCAATCGTGGCCGGAACTTCGACGATAGCCCACTCCGGCAGGTTGGGGATCAGGCCCCGGTTCGGCAGGTTCACCGCGAGTTCGTACTGATGCGTGTTGCCCAGCACGCCGGTGATGATCGGCACGGCGATCTCGCCGGAAGTGCGCTCCAGATAGGTGTCCACCGGCTTCTCACCGGCGGCGATGGCGCGTAACTCGGCGTAGAGTTCGCGACCATGCCGGTCGGCGGCTTCGAAGTCGTACCCCTCAAACCCACAATATTCCCAGGCGTAAGACAGATATTCGCCCACATGGTCGTCCGACGGCAGGGGCCAGTATCCATACACGTCCATCAGATAGCGGCTGAGCTTGACGCCGAAGCCCCACCCGCCGTCCATCGTGACGTGTTCGAGGTCCTGCTCGGCGATCAGCCGTTTGAACAGCGGGTAAATATCTTCGCCCGTGGACTTGCGTCGCAGATCGAGGATCCAGTTGAAGTGGTTCAGCCCGCCGGCCTTTGGGTCAATATCCTCAACCGGGATGCCCGTCACCTGGCTGATGACGTCTTGCGCCATACCGATGCCGTGGCACAGCCCGACGAACTGGAGCCCGGTGTAGCGGCTCGCCGCCAGGCAGATTCGCCCCTCCGGGTTGGTGTAGTTGAGCACCAGCGCGCCCGGGGCAATGCGCTCGATGTCGCGGCAGATATCCAGCACGATCGGGATGTTGCGCATGGCGTGAAAGACGCCGCCCGGCCCGCCGTTTTCGCCCAGCACCTGTTTCACGCCATGCTTCAGCGGGATTTCGAAGTCCAGCTTCCAGCGCTTGTTGCGCTCGACGGCGATGGAGATGATCACGAAGTCGGCGCCTGCCAGCGCGACCGTGCGGTCGGTGGTTGCCTCGATGGTGAAGGGATGACCGGCGCGCTCATTGGCGCGTTCCGCTACGGCCTTGCATGAGCGCCAGCGATTCCGGGTTGGTGTCTACCAGCGCGATGGCGCTGCCCTGCAACGCCTCGCGGGCATAGAACAGATCGGCGAGCGTGCGCGGCCCGAAGCTCACGCTGCCCGCGCCGATGAGAACGATTTTGGTCATGTGCGTCTCCGTTTTTGCCACGAATTACACGAATGCTTACTGCCAGAACTGGGGCAGCAGATCTTTGTAGGTCATGAGATAGTCGTCCAGGATCTCGACGGCCTGATCCATATCCGTGATGACCGGGTCGAGCAGCAGGCACTGGAGCGCGAGGTTGCGATCGCCGCTCACCGCCGCGTCCACGCAGAGTTGACCCGCTGTGATCTCGCGGCGCAGCAGCTCCGCGATGCCGGTGGGCAGGTCGCCCATGCTGAGCCCGTTGATCCCTGCGCCGCTGATCACCACCGGCGTTTCGACGATGGCATTGTCCGGCAGATTGGCGATTTGGCCGCGGTTCGGCAGGTTGGCCGCAACGTGATAACGGTTGCCCGCGCTCGACATCGTCTCGATGATCTCCAACACACCCTCGCCGTCTTCGTGCCGCAATTCGTCTACCGGTGCTTCGCCCGCGACCATCTGCTTGATCCGGGCGTGCCCTTCGGTGCGCATCCGATCCATGCGCGCCCAGTCATACAGGCTGATGTCGTACTTCTCCCACGGTCGGGTCACCGGATTGCTGAGATAGGGCAGATACTCGCACAGATGCTCGTCGCCGGGGATGGGGAACAGCCCGAACCCGGCGAACACCCGCTGGGTGAGCGGTTCGAAGGACGGCGAATGCGCCTTCCAGCGCTCGCGGAAAGAGCGGGTAGAGGTCTTCGCCGGTGCGCCGGTCGCGCAGGTCGAGCATCCAGGTGAAGTGGTTCAGCCCCGCGGCCTTGATGTCCAGCTTCTCCACCGCCTGATGCGCGATCTTCCCCAGGCGCGGCCACAGGTCGGGGTCGGCGTGCGTGCCGATCTCGCCCCCCGGCACCTCGATGCCCAGCTCATCCGCCAGCGTGTAGCCCACCATGCCGTAACCGGCGTAAATCTGGTGGCAAAGACCCACGACTTTGATCTTGCTGTAGCGGTTGATGGCGTCGCAGATGCGCACCATCGGGTTGCTGAAGTTGATGTACCACGCGTCGGGGCAGGCCTCCTCCATGGCGTGGGCGATCTCGAGCAGCGGCAACACGTTGCGCGCGGCGTGGGCGAACCCGCCCGGCCCGCCATTTTCAGCGTAGGGCTGGCGCACGCCATGTCGCAGCGTGATCTCGTAGTCCTGCTGCCACAGCTTCTCGCGCGGCGGCGCCTCGATGGCCGAGACCACGAACTCCGCGCCGTCCAGCGCATCGCCGTGATGCGTGTGCCGCGTCAGCGTCATCTCCGCGTCCCACTCGCGGTTCAGCCGTTCGGCCAGCCCGGCCATGATCGCCAGCGCCTCCGGGTTGCGGTCTACCAGGGCGATCCGGCTGCCCTTGAGCTTGTCGCCCTGCATGAGGGCTGATAAGGTGCTCAGCCCGAAGCTGGCGCTGCCCGCGCCGATGACGACGATTTTGGTTGGAAGCATCGGTTTCCTCCTTTAGGAAACGTCAATAGAAATAGAATTGTCGTGCACAGTCTTTTGCGCCGGATTCACGCGGCGGGATATGCTCCATAGCGGCGACCCGCGTCGTACATCGCATCCAGATTGGCGAGCGGGGTGCCGGGGGCCAGGTCGTTCGCCTCGCGCAGGATGAACCGCCCGCCCTCCGTGACGCCAGATTCGAGGATGCGCTTGACCTCGGTCGCGATCTCCTCCGGCGTTCCGCTGCGTAGAAGGGTGACGCGCGGCCCGCCCTTGATTTCCACTTCCGGCCCGACCTCCTCCCGCAGCCAGGCGAAATCTACCGGAAAGCCCGTATCGAAGGAGTAGCAGCCCAGCTCGTCGCGCAGGGTCTTGAAGTGTCGCGTGGCGTTGCCGCACAGATGGATGCTCACGCGGTCGGCGGTCGTCAGGGCGCGGATCAGCTTGCGGTGCGCCGGGATGATGAACTCGCGCAACATAGGCGTCGAGATCAACTGCACCGAGTCATCGGCGTAGCCCCACGTTTCCGAAACCTCCGGCAGCCCGAAGAAGCGCCGATGCGCCTTGATGCGCGCAATCGTGCCCTCGACGATGAAATCCAGCAGTTGATGCACGTAGTCGGGATCGGTGTAGAAGTCTGTGTATATCTCCGTGCCGCGCAGGTTGGTCGCCACGGTCAGCGGGCCATCGGTATCCAGCCCGAACGGCCTGAACACCACCTCGCGGTCCAGATAGGTGAAGCCGGCGGCCAGGCGCGCGGCCATTTGCTCATGCAGCCGGTGCGCCGCGGCAAAGACGCCGCCGGTCAGCGGATCGGGCTGGCCGCGGTCGAACAGCAGATTCTTGCGGTCGCCGGTCAGGATGGGCGTCGTGTCGGGCGTTTGGCCGGGGCGATATTCCACCTCCGCGCCGAAGAAACCGGCGTCGAAATAGCGCTGCATGTCCACCGTGACGGTGAATCGTTCGGGCAGACCCGGCTTCGTAATCGCAGCGCGGGTTCAAGTTGAGCGCGCGCCATGCGTCCGAACGCAGTTGAAAGTCCATCATCGCATCGGCGTCTTCCGAGTAATCCTGGAACGACATGCGCTCGCCCGGATTCAACTCGTCGTGGAGGACGAAATAGCGGGTGTCGGCGTCTGCGATTACGGGGACGCGGGTCGGTCGCCCTGCGTGATAGGCCGCCCACACGGCGCGCACTTCTTCGTTGTGTCGGGTGAAATCGGGTTGTCGCATGGTCAATACTTGAGTCCTGTCAGGGTGATGCCCTCCACGAATTGGCGTTGGAAGATCAGATAGAAGATCAGCAGCGGCAGGAGCACCAGCACCGATGCCGCCACCACCAGGTTGAACTGCTGCCAGCGGGGCAGCGCGAACAACACCACGCCGACCGGCAGGGTGCGCGATCTGTCGCTGTCGGTGACGATCAGCGGCCAGAGAAAATCGTTCCAGATCCAGATGAAGTGGAAGATAGCCAGCGCCGCCAGCGCCGGTTTACATAATGGGAGGATGAATTGCCCGAACGTCCGCATGTCCGACGCGCCGTCAATCCGCATGGCGTCAATCAGTTCGTCGGGGATGGTCTCGATGAACTGGCGCATCAGGAAGATGCCGAACGGGCTGACGAGCGCCGGCAAGATCATCGCCCACAGCGTGTCTTTCAGGTGGAAGAACTGCACAACCACGAAATAGAGCGGGATGACCACCACGGCGAACGGCACCATCATCGTCGCCAACACGACGACGAAGAGGGCGTTCTTGAAGGGGAACTTGTACTTGGCGAAGATGAAGCCCGCCATCGCGGCTCGTCAACACGTTCCCGGCCAGCACCGCCACCGCCACGATGGTCGAATTGCGTAGTAGATGGGGAAGTTGGCGTTCCACGCTTTGGCGAAAGTGCTCGAAGGTGATCTCGGACGGGATCCAGATGATCGGATAGGTGATCGTCTCCGCGGGATCTTGACCGAGGTGATCAGCGTCCAGTAGAAGGGCATGAGCATGACCGAGCCGCGCCCAGGAAGAGGACGCCAGTAGGATCATGCCCGCTGCCAAAACGCGTTGGTCTTGACGTCAGACCGATGCTCCTGGTAGGCTGTCATCGGTTGCGTGCTCCCCAGCTAATAGCTCCACTCGGTGCGCAGGTAGCGCAGCTCGACGAGCGTCAGGATCAGTATGAAGACGAAAAAGATGTAGGCAATGGCCGAGGCATAGCCCATGCGAAACTGTCCGAAGCCGGTCTCCTGAATCCACATGACGACCATGCGGCTGGCATTCTCCGGCCCGCCCTTCGTCATGATATAGGGAATGCCGAACATCTGCAGCGCGCTGATGGTGCCGGTGACGGCCGTGAAAAGAATGGTCGGCGACAGCAGCGGCCAGGTGATATTCCAGAACATCCGCCAGACCTTGGCGCCGTCGATGCGGCGGCCTCGTAGAATGTGCTGGGGATGCCCGACAGCCCGGCCAGGAAGAGCACCATCGTGTAGCCGAGCCGGCCCAGACCCCGATCATCACGAGCGATGGGATCACCAGACCGGCGGAAGTGAGCCACGGCTGGGAGTGGATCCCGAAGTTGCCCAGCAACGCCGTTGAGTAGCCCGAAACGTGAGGGTTGGAGGATGAAGCTCCACACGATCGCGATGGAGACCATCGGCGTGATGACCGGCAGAAAGTAGGCGCTGCGGAAGAGGCCCTGAAGCTCGCGGCCGTGTGAAGATGAAGTGCGCCGCGGTCAGCGAAAAGCGCCATGCCCACGATACCGACGCGACCGCGTAGTAAACGTGTTAACGACGGTTCGGAGGAAGACCGGGTCTTTCGTGCAACACGTGTAGACGTAGTTCTGTCCAGCCCGACGAACTCCAACGGCTGGAGCATTTCGTACTCGAAGAAGCTAAGGACGAACGAGCCGAAAATGGGCAGCACGTTGAAGATGAGCAGCAACCCAGGATGGGGACCAGCCAGAGCACGAAAGGGCCGGGTTTTTGCCCGCTGATTACCGGGCCCTTCGCTGGCTTAGTCGCTGATCTGGTCTTCGCATAGTGTGTTGATCATTCGCTCCCCGTCATCCCCGAGTCGATGCTCTGGCGAACTGCCATGCCATAAGGGCTCGTGGTGAGCGCCTTCGTGCGGATGCGTTCACCAGACCCCGATCTACCAATCCACCAACCTCACCCTTCCGGTGTGATCCAGAAGTTGGTGTTCGCCAGCATCTCGTCGTAGATCGTCTGATATTCGGCCAGCACCTCGTCAATCGGGCGTCTGGTTGATGAGGATCGCTTCTTCCATCTTCTGCCAGGTCTGATCGAAGGCGCGGCCACCTCGCCGGGGAACACCATGCCGCCGTCGAACTGTTTCGCCAGCACCGCCACGACTGTTCTCGACGTTGCGCTTGCGTCGGCTGACTCGACATTCGCGACGTCGGCGAACATCGTATCGTAGTCGGGACGGGGCTCGGTGACCAGGATCAGCCCGGTGGTGTGCGAGCGATCCACCAGGTGCTGGTATTCGTGGGCGTGGTACTTGAACAGTCTCCCACGCCGCCATCAGCCGGTTATCCTCGGCCAGCGTCGAGACCATCCAACCC
>CAVOHP010000037.1:0-92778 GCA_963695715.1 uncultured Chloroflexia bacterium | reverse complement strand
GTGTTGCGGATCCATCTCTACCAGATCGAGGATTTCGGGCGCCCACGCCAGTCGCCCCACGTCGAACATCATGGTGCGCGCAGCGAGGCTGTAATCCATAGTCGGCGGCAGGCCCATCCGCGTCAACAGGAAATCGGGCATACATGCGAACCGTTGCGCCGCGTTGAACACCTCGGGCGCGTGACGGCGGAGCCACATCAGCTTGTTGACTGTGTACATCGGGTGCAGCGGCATGCCGGTGATGTGAAAGAGGCGCTCCTTGCCGATCTGGTCGCCCAGCCAGGCGGCTTCTTCCGTGGCGCGCGTGTCAATGCCGGCCACGAAACGATAGAGTGGGCGATCCTTCCCGTCCAATGGGACCACCGATTCACCGTGGGTGGAAATCGCGAGCGCCCGCACCGGGTCGCCGGGGATGGCCGCCGTCGCCTGCCCGATCACCGCGCGCACCGCCGCCCACACCTCGTCGGGATCGAGTTCCATCCAGCCGGGATGCGGCTGATACAGAGGATACTCGCGATAGGCTTCGGCCAGCGCGCGGCCCTCTGCGCTGAACGCGACCGCCTTGCAACCGGTAATTCCAATGTCAAGCCCCAACAGACTCATCGCCACGCTCCTTCGACATCAAAGATAGCCGTAGGCCAGGTAGCCGCCGTCCACATAGAGCGAATGACCGGTGATGAAGCTTGCCCGGTCGGAGACAAGGAAAGACACGGCGTTCGCCACATCCTCCACGCTCGCCAGTCGGCCCAACGGGACGCGCTTTTTGACCTCATCTACCGCGAAGTTGCCGCGCCGGATGTTCTCCAGCGTCATCTCCGTCTCGGTGTGTGACGGACCGACGGCGTTCACGCGGATGCCGTATTCGGCCCATTCGATGGCGAGGGTCTTGGTGAGCATCTGCACGCCCGCTTTGGCGGCGCAATAGGAGGCGCGCCGCGGGAAGGCGGCTTCGGCGTTGATCGAGGAAATATTGACGATGCACCCACCCGCGCCCCCGCCTTGCGCGATCATCTGTCGCGCGGCGGCTTGCGAGCAGAAGAAGACGCCGTTGAGTTGGACGCCGATCATGTTGCGCCAGTCTTCCGGGGTGACTTCCAGCGACGCGCACGGCTTGCTGACGCCTGCGCTATTGACCAGCACATCCAGCCGGCCGTATTGCGCAACGGCCCCGGCGATCAGCGCGTCGCAGGCCGCGGGGTCGATCACATCGCACGGGTGCGCCGCCGCGGTCAGCCCCGAGGCGCGGAATTCGGCGGCCGCGGCATCGGCGGCTTCGCCGCGGAAATCGCCGATCATCACGGCATAGCCCTCGGATGCGAGCTGCCGGGCAACCGCCTTGCCGATGCCGCGCGCGGCCCCGGTGATGACGGCGACGGGTTGTTCAGGTTTTTCCACGATGTGGGCCTCCATACGAAAGGGGTTTCACGCTATTCTAGAGACGGAGCGACGCTTTGTCAATGACCCGGCGCATAAGCTGTGATCTCTTCGCACTGATTGCAGTTTGCGGCAAAGTTGGCTATACTATACAGTATAGATACGCCCTTGCCTGACGGAGCCTTTCCCGCCAGGCCCACTGTAGCGAGCCCAGACTCGCAAACCAGCAAGAAGGAGACCTCATCATGCGACGAGTCATTGTCCTCCTGTTCCTCGTGGCGCTGACGGCGCTGGCGGCCTGTACCCCTGCCACACCGCCGCCCCCTGCGGCCACGCCAGCGCCGGCGCCGGATGCCGCACCCACCGTCGCGCTGGATCCGAACGCCACCGTGAAGGTTGATAGCGCTCGCCCGATCATTGACGTGGTGGGTGAGCAGAATGCCGTGTTTGCCGCGCTCTCACCCGACGGCAAGTACATGGCCTATTACATCCCTGGCGACCGTAAAACGGCGGGTCAGATTTGCACCTACACCTTTGACGGCGCAGGCAAAAAATGCACTGACTTGCCGCTGGAGCAATTCCTGGGCTACCCGTATCAGCTTGCATGGTCTCCCGATAGCAGCAAGATCGCGGTCACAGAGAACCCGATTGACCTCGGCTACGACGCCGATATCTGGGTGTACGATTTAGCGGCTGGGACCGTGACCAATATCACCGACGATGGCGTAGCGGGTTCATGGGTGCAGCCAACCGGCACGCCTTCCACCGTCGTGGACTATCTGCCCATGTGGGGGCCGACTGACGGTAAGATTTACTTCTGGCGCTTCCAGAACCAGGGTGAGTACATGGTGTTCACGCTGGGACTGTACGCGATTGACCCCTCGGGCGGCGAGCCGGTTCAGGTGGTGGATGTGGCCAAGGAAGTGCCGCGTTCGCTGCCGATGTTCACGCAGGAGCGCTTCTTCCTCGACGGACCTTCGGTGATGTCGCCGGATGGTAAGAGCGTCGCGGCGCTCTTAAGCTCGACCAACGATATGGGTCAGAGCCAGTTCAGCCTCTATCGCATTCCGCTAGACGGGTCGGCCCCGGTAGTGTTGATGGGGCCGGACGCGTTCAACGCAGCAATCCCCGAATGGTCGGGCTACCCGGCTACGCCCGGCGGCGTCTCGTGGACCAGCGATAACAAGGGTGTCGTAGTGTTTGTGGGCACCGCGAATAGTACGACTCCATTCGTGGTCTTTTACTATACCGATCTCGCCAGCGGTGAGACGACCCCGCTGGTGGACTTCAGCACGCTGCCAACCTACGATTCGTACTCGCAGCCCATGCCGGGCAGTACAAGCACGATCCCGGCGCGCTGGTACTCGCCGTGGACGGGTGGCCTGTCTCCCAAGGGCGACAAGATGCTGATGATCAATGACCTGGCCGGGACCATCGGCTTGATGAGCGCCGACCTGCCGCCGACCGGCGCATTGCCGGCCATCTCGGCGACGGCCGACACCTCAACCGCCTCCACTGCCTCGCGCACCAGCCGCAGCGCCGACGGCAAGGTCACGCTCTACGGCCTGTTGCTGACGGTCACCGAATAAGCGATCACGACATCTGCAACACAGGTGCAACGCACTTTCGAAAGTGCGTTGCACCTCTTTGTTTCTGAGAGAGGAGCGACGCCGATGCCGCGCTATATCGCCCTCCTGCGTGGAATCAACGTGGGCGGGCATAACGTCAAGATGGATCGCCTGCGCGCCCTGTTCGAGGAGCTGGGGTTTCGGGATGTGGCGACCTTCATCGCCAGCGGCAACGTGATTTTCACCGCGCCGGACGCGGACGAACGCGCGTTGACAGGCGCAGATCGAGGGGTATCTGGGAAAGGCGCTGGGCTACGCAACGCCGGCTCTGATCCGCACGGTGGATGAAGTCGCCGCGGCAGCGGCCTATCGGCCCTTCCCCGGCGAAGACCCGGACGCCGAAGGCGCAGCGCTTTACATTGCCTTCTTCAACGAAGCCCCGCCGGAGGATGTGCAGGCGCGGGTGTTGGCGCTGCAAACCCCGACCGACCGGTTCCACTTCCACGGCCGCGAACTCTACTGGTTCCTGCGGACGAAATTGAGCGAATCGGTCTACTTCTCCAACGCGGCGCTCGAAAAGACGCTCGCAACGCCCATGACCATGCGCAACATTACAACGGTGCGCAAGCTGGCGGACAAGTATGCCGGTTAACTGTGTAGATAAAGTGGTGTGAAAGGAGTTCAGAAGAAATGACCGGTAGATCGAGATTTCATGGAGCGTAACCGTGCTTCGACCGAACGCATCCACGCGCTGGCGGCGCGGTTGACCGACGAGGAAATGCAGCATCCGGTGGGCGAGCACTGGACAGTGGCCATTGCCCTGGCGCACCTGGCTTTCTGGGATCGGCGCGTGCTATACGTCCTCGACATGACCGAACGCGACGGCAAGGTATTCATCCCGGAGATTGACATTTTCGTCAACGATCTGTCGCTGCCGCTATGGGCGGCTATCCCTCCACGGGCAGCGCGCGCGCCTTGCCATTGAAAACGGCGGAGGCGCTGGATGCGCGGCTGGCAGCCTTCCCGCCGGAGCTTGCTCGAAGAGGTGTACGGCGCCAACCAGCGTTGGGTCGAGCGAAGCCTGCATCGCAACGAGCATCTCGATGAGGTGGATGTGGCGCTGGCAAGCGGCGGTCAATGACTCGACCCTTTTGACACGCTGATTGCCGACCTACGCCTTTTTACCTGGCTCGGTGACGTCGAGGATGAAGCATCACCCCGAGGCTCAGCGTCTGCTCAGTCCGGCAGCAGATCCTCCCGCGCTTGCAAGACGCGGCTTCAACTCCAGGCGACTGTCCAACGCTTCCAGTTTAGCGATAGCGGCATCGAAATCGGTGCGCGCCTCGGCGATCTCGCCTTGCGCGACGCGGATGCGAGCACGCACGCCTAACGCCACAGCGTATGGATGGGGCGCGCGCCTGGGCCGTAAAGGCCAGGTACTCCTCGATGAACTCCGCCGCGTGCCCGGCATCGGAAGCGTCCAGCAGCGCCTCTGCCGCGGCGGGCCCACCGAATACGTAAGCCATGCGCGACTCGGAGGCTTGTACGCCTTCCAGAAATTGAGCGGCCTGTTCGGCAGCCTTAACGACATCACCCCGGCGGGTAGAAACAACAATGGCCGCATGGCGTGCGATCAGACGCAAGGTCAACTGATCCAGGGTATCGGCGCGCGCCAGCGCGTTCATCACGCAGTCTTGCGCTTCATTGTGACGACCTTGCTCTGCCAATAAGGTGGCCAGCAGGGGCTCGAACCAACAGGCGACCCGTTGATCGCCAATCTGCAGAGCCAACGCAAGACCGGCGACCGCCTCCGCTTCCGCTTCGGCGAGTTGGCCCTGTCCCGCCAAAGCAAGGGCCTGGGAATAGCCGGCCCAGGCGACCCGATCCTGATCGCCGATGCGTTCGCCAATCTCACGGTCTATTCGGGCATGCTCCTGCGCCACACCCCAGTGACCGCGTATACACGCATTCTCCGCCAGCATTTCGTGACCAACGCAAACTGCGGCCGCGAACGTGCGGCGTTCACCGAGCGCGATGCACATGTGCGCCCAGTCATCCGAGCGATCGAAGTCACAAAGGTGTTGGTAAGCGCCGGATAATGCACTATAGATCCATAGAAGCGCGCTCGGGTCATCCAGCGGTTCGGCCAGCGCCGCGCGCCTGCTCCAGGGCAGCGATGGCCTCCGTGTGCTCAGCGCGAAAATGATGGTGACGCCCAATCAGCGCCAGAGCCAAAGCCAGGTCTGCGGCTTGCGTGACAGGGTCCAGTTCACGGAGGGCTTCCTCCAGCACCGGCAGACCCTCCGCGTGACCGATCATCGCGTGAGCATCGCCAATGCGCACCTTGAGCGCCGCGCGGGTTGGCGGGTCTGAGGTCGCCATCAACGCCTGCCGGAAGTACTCGGCGGCCTGCATGTGACTGCCCGCGGCGTAGGCGGTGCGACCCATGCGCGGCGTGAATGTCAGCTACAACCTCGGGATGGTTGAGCTGTTGCGCGGCTTCCAGGGCTTGCTCCAGGTGATCCAGCGCGGCGTCATGCGAGAAGAGAGCGGAGGCAGCTTCGGCGGCCCGCAGCGAGTAGTCAAGGGTGAGCTTTAGATCGCCGGCCTCTGCAAAGTGATAGGCCAAATCGGCGATATGTGCATCTTCGCGCCCCGCGTACAAGATCTTCAGCGCCTCGCCAATGCGCCGGTGCAGTCGCCGTCGGCGCATTGGGTTCAGTTCCCGGTGCAACACCTCGCGGATTTTGTCGTGGGTGAAAACCAATCCTTCGTCGCCGATGGGGCGAAGGAGTTGAGCGGCCGTTGCTTGATCCAGTGCATTGAGAAGGATGTCTTCATCCATTCCGGCGACGGCGGCCAATTCTACATAAGCAAACTGCTTGCCCAACGCAGCAGCGATGGAGAGCGCCTCTGCCGTTTCTGGCGCAAGGCGATCCAGGCGACGGCCAATGGCTTCGATCACGCTTTGGGGGATCGTGAGTTCGGCGATATCCTTGTGCAGCCATGATTCGCCCTCCCGATAGATTTGGCCCTGCTCGATAAGGGTCTTGATAACTTCCTCGACAAAAAAGGGGTTCCCTTCCGTTTCGCGGTAGATCAACTCAACGAATTCTGTTGAGATGGCCTGTGCGCCGAAGAGGGATGATAGTAGTTCCTTTGTCTGAGGGCGCGAAAGCCGGTCGAGCGAGATGCGAGTCGCGATGCGTTCGCGGTTCCACGCCACCAGCGATGCGGCTAATGGGTGTGTCCGGTCTAACTCGATCTCGCGATACGCGGCCAGCAGCAAGATTGGCGACTCGCGCAGGGCACGCAGCAAATAGTGGAGCAAGGCCAGCGTGCCGGGATCTGCCCAATGTAAATCGTCGAGGAATAGCACCAGCCCGGACTGCTGGGCGATGCGATCGAAGAAACGAGCGACGCTGTCGAAGAGGCGCAGACGCTCTTCCGCGGGACCGAGCGGCGGATTAGACGGCTGGGATCCCAGCCTGGCCTCAATCTCGGGCGCTAAACGCGCGAGTTCGGCAGCGTTATCGCCAAGCGCAGCACGCAGGCTTTCGTCGCTCTGGCGATGCACCCACTCGCGTATGGCCTCTACGAGAGGGAGATATGGAGTGGCGCCCTCGTATTCATAACAGCCGCCGCGCAACACCACAGCGCCGTCCGATCGCGCGTGCTCCATCAACGCCAACGCGAGTCGGGTCTTGCCGATGCCCGGCTCGCCCGACAAGAGCACCAAATGCCCGTGTCCCTGCGCAGCGTGCGCCCAGTGCTGCTGCAACTGCTGCATTTCGGCGCCGCGTCCTACCAGCCGGCCGCGCTCCAGTCTGTCCAGCAGTAATGCCACGGTATCTTGTGATTCATCGCCGCCGGGCAACCTCAGCGGTGGGAACTCGGCCGGAAGGCCCGGAATCAGAAGCTGGTAGATCCGATCGCGAGAAGCGAGGTTGCGCAAGCGCTGTTCGCCCAGGTTGCGCAGCGTTGCGCCAGGCGGCAAGCGATCATGAATTGCTGCGACCGCGGCCGCGGAGAGGAGCGTCTGGCCGCCATGTGCAGCGGACATCAGGCGCTGCGCCAGGACAAGCGCGAGGCTATATGTGTAGTCGTCCGTGGCAACCTCGGCGGGGCCGGTATGGATGCCCATGCGGACTCGCAACGGGCCGGTGACGGGCCACGGCTCGTGGGCGAGACCCCGTTGCGCTTCCGTCGCCGCGAAGAGAGCAGCCGGTGCATCGGCGAAAGCAGCGCAGACGCCGTCCCCCGTCGTGCGGAAGACCACTCCACCCTGGGCTTCGATAGCCTGACGCAGGAGATGATCGTGACGGGCCAGGGCGCGCGGCATGGCGTCGGGATGTTGCTGGTAGAGCCGGGCGCTGCCCTCAACATCCGTATAAAGAAATGTGACCTGACCGGACGGGAGTATCATAAACGCGCGCGCATTGTATCATAACTTGTAGCGTATAAGTGCGACAGAATCGAGGAGTCGAGAATCCGCTACCGCCTACCGGCACAGGACGGTTGCTTATCCAGGCAGCGCTGCACACCAGGCTGCGGTATAATTGAAAGTCAGAGGCGAAAAAACTCTGATGTATGATACAGGGATTGTCGGCGGCGAGTCACAAAGGATAGGCATTATGTATGCTATGTATGGAAAACTGACAGCGCAGCCGGGCAAGCGGGATGAGTTCGCCGTCATCCTCACCCGCGCCGCAGAGATCGTCGGTCAACTGCCGGGCTGCCGGCTGTACATCGTGCATGAAGACCCGGCGGATGAGACGACGCTCACCGTGTACGAAGCCTGGGACGACAAGGCCGCCCACGATGCGTCGCTCCAGAACGAACGAGTACGCGCGCTGATCGCAGAGGCGCTGCCGCTGATGGGTGGGCCGCCCACGGGCGGCGAGTTGCGCGTGGTCGGCGGGCATGGCCTGGACGATCGTTCGGCATAGGAGGAAGAGACGCATGGATAACCCGGCGGAATCACTGAGAGTCGTCGTTGAAGAAGCGTCCGAACGGCTCATGGCGTTCCCGGAGGCGGCGACGGAGTGTCGGCGCAAAGGCGAATGGTGCGCCAAAGAAGTGCTGGGCCACTTGATTGACTCGGCGGCGAACAATCACGCGCGCTTCGTGCGCGCCCAGTTCACCGATGACCTGGTCTTCGCAGGCTACGACCAGGAGGCGTGGGTGCGCGTGCAGCACGCGGCGGGTGAGCCGTGGCCGGCGCTGGTGAGCCTGTGGCGCGACTATAACCGGCATCTGGCGCACCTCATTGCGAGCATCTCCCACGAGACGCTGCATCGTTCCAGGGTCAGACACTCGCTGGATCAAATCGCCTGGCAAACCGTTCCCGCCGATCAACCCACGACGCTGGATTATCTGATTCGTGACTATATCGGTCATCTGGAGGAACACGTGCGCCAAGTGTATACGATGACCGGCATGGCCGAGGTGTAATCAGCGTGAGTGACATGACGAGACCGCCGGATAATCTGCCGGTACTCTCCTTCGAGAGCCGAGAGGATTGGGCTGCCTGGCTTGACGCAAACCACGCGACAGCGACCGGCGTCTGGCTGCGGCTGGCGAAGAAGGCCAGCGGCCTCCGGTCGGTGACCTATAGTGAAGCGGTGGAAGTTGCCCTCTGTTACGGCTGGATTGACGGCCAGGCGCGCGGCTACGACGAACAGACTTCGCTGCAGAGGTTCACGCCGCGCCGCGCCAGGAGCGTCTGGTCGCGGATCAATCGAGAGAAGGCCCAGGCGCTCATTGACGACGGGCGGATGATGCCGGCGGGGTTGCGGGCCGTGGAAGCGGCTCAACGCGATGGTCGCTGGGATACGGCTTACGACTCGCCGCGTAACGCGGTCGTTCCCGACGACTTGCAGCGCGCGCTCGATGACAACCCGGCCGCGAGCGCGTTCTTCGCCACGCTGAACGGCCAAAATCGGTATGCCATTTTGTACCGCATCCAGACGGCGAAAAGGGCGGAGACACGCGCGAAGCGCATCCGGCAATACGTCGAGATGCTGGCGCGGCAGGAGACGATCTACCCGTGAGATCCGTTGCGCTGGTGACTACGGGCCTGGCGCTGAAATGACACGGAGTCTCCCCGAGCGTGTGGCGTGACGACTGACGCTGCGTTCGACCTGACAGTCCGGCGAATCTGGGCGGAGTACTTTGGCGCGGACGTGACCGCGACCGGGCGACCGAGCGCACGTCTATCATCGCTCGCGATCGCCTTGCCGGGATGGGCGCAGTACACATCTGGAATATCGGCCTGCGAGCGTTTGCCGAGGTTGATCCTGCGCTTGCAGGACCACTCGCCCGGCTGATTACGGAACTGTGTCCCGACGCCCTACTGTCGGCGCGTCTATCAGTATCGCTGTGACGCGCTCAACATAGCATCCAGACGGGTGGCGGAGGTTGTGGCTTCACTGCTTGCTTCACGAATGAGGCCAATCTCGGTCATGGGGTGACGCAGCGTGGAGGTGGAGAAGATGGACGTTCAGAAGAAGGGGCAAGACCATGCAGAAATCAAATCTCGGCATCCTGCATCCGGGCGCCATGGGCGTCTCCGTGGCGGCGTCGGCGCGGAACAGCGGTTGTGAAGTCTATTGGGCATCCGCCGGCCGCAGCGAGCAGACGCGAGCACGCGCCGATGAGCAGGGGTTGCGCGACGCGGGGACGATCGCCAATCTGTGCGGGATGTGCGATGTGATCATCAGCGTATGTCCGCCGCACGCCGCGGAAGATGTCGCCGATGAGGTGTTGCGGCACAACTATCGCGGCCTCTACCTGGACGCCAACGCCATTTCGCCGCAGCGCGTGGCGCAGGTGGGCGAGCGGATGGCCGCGGCGGGCGTCTCCTTCGTAGACGGCGCGATCATCGGCGGGCCTGCCTGGCGCCCGGGCGCGACCTGGCTCTATCTGTCGGGCGGGGAGGCCGCGGCGGTCGCGGCTTACTTCGAGGCGGGGCCGCTGGAGACGATCGTCATGGGCGATGGGGTCGGCAAAGCCTCGGCGCTGAAGATGACCTACGCCGCGTGGAGCAAGGGCAGCACGGCGCTGCTGTGCAGCGTGCTGGCCGCGGCGCATGAACTGGGCGTGTGGGATGCGTTGTCCGCGCGCTGGGACGCCGACCATCCGGGCTTCACCGGGCAATCCGTCAAGCGCGCCCAACAGGCCACTGCGAAGGCGTGGCGCTTCGCGGGCGAGATGGAGGAGATCGCGGCCACTTTCGAAGCGGCGGGACTACCCGGCGGATACCACGCGGCCGCGGCGGAACTCTATGCCCGGCTGGCCGATTTCAAGGATGCTCCGTCTACCCCGGAGATCGAAGACGTGCTGGCCGCGCTGGCGCGTCCCTCGGCTAGAGGCTACGGAGGCGAACCATGAGCGTCCTGGCGAGATACGTGCACACCAATCTTATCGCCGTAAATTGGCGGTCGCTGGCCCGCTTCTATCAGGAGGTCTTCGGGTGCGTCCCCGTCCCGCCCGAACGCGACTTCCGGGGTGAGAAGCTCGACGCCGGGACGGGCCTCTCCGGCGCCCATATGCGAGGCGTCCACCTGCGCCTGCCGGGTTACGGCGAAACCGGCCCGACGCTGGAGATTCTCAACTATGCCGCCCTCGCAGATCGCGGGCGGACCGCCGTCAACCGCCCCGGATTCGGGCATATCGCCTTCTCAGTGGACGATATTAAGACAGCCCGGGAGCAGGTGGTTATCGCAGGCGGCTGCCCGGTTGGGGAGATCGTCACGTTACAGGTCGCAACAGGCGCGCAGGTGACTTGGTGCTACGTCACCGACCCTGAGGGAAACATCGTCGAGTTACAGACCTGGTCCGCGTAACACCTGAATGGAGGAGCCATGGACACACACGAAGTACAACGATCACATGACCCGCAGGCCATCATTGACCGCTTCGTGACGGCCTGCGGGGCCGACGCGCGGATCGTGGCTGCGACCCTGTATGGTTCCCACGCTCGCGGCGCGGCCGACGAGCACTCCGACCTCGATCTCGGCCTCATCACCACCGATGAGGATTTCGAGGCGTTCGTCGCCGGGCGCGACGACTTTATCCGGCGGCTGGGCGATCCGTTGTTCATCGAGGACTTCGGCTCGTCCGTGGGGGTGTATTTCATCCTGTCGGATGGCGCCGAGGTCGAATTGGCACTGGGCCGCGCGAGCGAGTTCAAACACGATCATGGAGGCCCGTATATTGTCTTGCTGGACAAGAAGGAACTCCTTGAGGGCGCAATATTTCCTCGCAGACAGCCCGAAGAGTCTCAGCAGGTCAAGGTGTTGCGGCAGCAAGTGTTCTGGTTCTGGCACGACCTCTCGCACTTCACCACGGCCATGGCGCGCGGGCAGCTCTGGTGGGCGTGCGGCCAGTTGGAGGTGCTGCGCCACATTTGCGTGAATCTTGTCCGGCTGCGTCACAATTTCGCTGACCCTGACGTCGGAAACGATCCCTACTTCAAGATCGAGAACGCGATACCGGTCGAGCAGTTGGCGCTGCTGGAGACGACCTTCTGCCCGATGGAAGAGGCCCCGCTGTTGCAAGCAGCGCATGTCATCGTTGACTTCTATCGCGAGGTCGCTCTGCCCCTGGCCCAGGCGCACGGTATCGATTATCCGGCTGAACTGGACCACCTGATCGTCGCCCGGCTTGAGAAGCTGAAGAAGGCATAGCAGTGCGAAGATTGAGAGTAGGGGCAGTCTTGCCCCGTACCGAGACGATGCGCCTGCCCTGGGCGACTGTAAGCCTATCCCGGTGGTTCAGGCTGGGGCCAGCGGTTATTGCATGGTCCCGTTAGCGCCCGCATGATCCATGCGAAGTCTGGTCCCTGTCGTGTCAATCGGATGGTGTAAGGCGCTTGGTCAAAAAGAGGACATCTCCCCACGGGGTTGAGTTGAGGCCGCGCCCGTCAGGAACATAGCCTAACTTCGGGTAAAGGCGTTGTGCCGCGGCATACTGCTCCTGTTGCGCGACGCCGATGCCGATCGCCTTTTTCGATGCCTCGGCCGCAATGCGTTCGGCCGTTTGGATCAATGCGGATGCAATTCCTTGCCTCTGATATTCGTCCAGGACATGCATGTTGTTGATTTCCGGGATATCCTCGGCGCGGAATGGGTCATATTCTGATTGCCAGACCAGATTGGCATACCCTGCAACCCGATCATCCTGAATCGCGAGCAAAGTGACGCGCGCTCCCCGGTGATTTTCCTCAAAATACCGTTCCCACTGATCCTGCTTTTGCCAATGAAAGGAAGCCAGGATCTTCGGAAGATCGCCGGCGGTGATTCTTCGAACGGAGAATTTAGGAGTCATCGTATTCCCAGGGTTAGTGAGTCGGCGCAAAGTCGGGTAAACTGGATATGCATCTTGTGGGAAAAAACAGCCCCGGCCCGCACACCGTATGCCTATCATACTGGGGCGCCGTGTGTCTGTCAAAGACCGTCGCGCATCGGGAGGATTCCGTGGCATCCGATATCCCTGCGCCTGATCCCCATCATACCGGCAGTGTGTCAGGACTGGCAGCCCTAAGAAAGGAACCGACATGACCCAAACTGACCCGTTCGATGAGACCACCGTGTCGTGGCCCGTGGAGGGCATTGACGTAGAGGCGACGCTGACCCGTCCACCCGGCGACGGCCCCTTCCCGGCGATCATCATGGTCGCCGGCAGTGGCCCGACCGACCGCAACTGGTGTACGCCCCTGCTGCCCGGTGAAAACGGCAGCGCCGCGCTGCTGGCCCAGGCCCTGACCAAGACAAGGTTCATCACCCTGCGCTATGACAAAACTGCCTCCGGTCCCCGTCTCAGGGAAAACGTGGAACGGATGATCGGCAAGATCAGTCTGCAAAGCCACCTTGACGAGCTGACGGGCGGCGTGCGGCTGCTGGCCGGACGCGAAGATGTGGATGCCGAACGCATCTTCATTCTGGGTAACAGTGAGGGCTGCATCCACGCCCTGAACTACCAGGCGCACGCGCCGGAGCCGGCCGCCGCGGGGCTCGTCCTGACCGCGCCGCCGGCCCGACCCGTGGGCGTGCTGGCGCGTGCGCAGATTGCGGCTCAACTTGCAGCCGTGCCCGACGGCGACCAACTACTAGCGGCATATGACGCCGCGATGGCCGACTTCATGGCCGGACGCCTCGTGCAGACTGATCCGAACCTTCCCGATGGCTTACGCAATGTAATCCTGGCCGTGAGCGCCCCCGTTAACCAGCCCTTCTCGCGCGAGTTGTGGGTCACTGATCCATTGGCATGGTTGGCTGAAGTTACCGCGCCGGTGCTGGCGCTGATCGGGAAGAAGGATATTCAGGTGGATTGGCAGGCCGACGGACCCTTGCTTGATGCGCTGGCAGTTGATCATCCTAACATCACCGTCGTTTACCCGGAAGACGCGAACCACGTCCTAAAGCATGAGCCCCGTCCACGGTCGGAATTGACGGCGGCTGACGGACTGACCTATAACGCCGACGGCGTGGCGCTGGACGATGAGGCGCTGCGCGCGATCACCGACTGGCTGGAGGCCCGATGAGCGACAATCAGGAAAGTCAACGCCAGGCGCTTTATGCGCTGCTGGGAGATCTGCCGCCGCGCGACCGCGCGATTTCCGCTGAGACCATCGCCAGTGAGGCGTGCGACGGCTACGTGCTGGAGAAGCTCGTCCTCGACCTGAACGGGATCGAGGCGGTTCCCGCGTACTTCGTCAAACCGTCACAGGGCGATGGGCCATTTCCGGTCATCCTGTATAACCACGCGCACGGGGGCAATTACGTGCTCGGCAAGGATGAACTGATCGCCGGCCGAGATGCGCTGCAAGACCCGCCTTACGCCGAGGCATTGACGGCCAATGGCTATGCCGCGCTGTGTATAGACACCTGGATGTTCGGCGAGCGACGCGGCCGGACCGAGTCGGAACTGTTCAAGGAGATGTTATGGCAGGGCCGCGTGCTGTGGGGCGGCATGATCTACGACAGCCTGCGCGCCGTGGATTACCTGGCGTCCCGCTCCGACGTGGACGCCGCGCGCATCGGCACACTGGGCATCTCGCTGGGCAGCACGATGGCGTGGTGGACGGCGGCGCTGGACCCGCGCATCAAAGTGTGCGTGGATTTGTGCTGTCTGACGGACTACCAGGCGTTGATCGCAGCACGCGGGTTGGACGGCCACGGCCTCTACTATTACGTGCCGTCGCTGCTCAAACACTTCACGACGGCGCAGATCAACGCGCTGATCGCGCCGTCGCACACCTGGGGCTGGCGGGCAACTACGACGGGCTCACGCCGCCCGCGGGGCTGGATCGCATTGACCGGGAGTTGAAGCAAGCTTATGCGGCGGCCGGCGCGCCGGCCGCCTGGGAACTGAAACGCTATGAGATCGGGCACTTCGAAACCGCGCAGATGCGCGCGGAAGTCATGGCGTATCTGGGCCGGTGGTTATAGAGATCGCGCGGCCTGAGTGTGATACAATACCCCCGCAACGATGATGCAAACTACTATTGCGGGGTATGAGATATCATGACGACGCTCTCCAAAACCGAAGACCGCTACTGGGACTATGCCCTCTGGCTGGCGCTGCTCACCATCTTCTATAACATGGGAGAGGGGATTGTTTCCATCACGTTCGGGGTGCAAGATGAGGCGCTGACCCTCTTCGGGTTTGGTGTAGACTCCTTCATCGAAGTGCTGTCGGGTCTGGGTATCCTGGCGATGGTGCTGCGCATCCGCCGCAACCCCGACACCCCGCGGTCGCAGTTCGAGCAGACCGCGTTACGCATCACCGGCGCGGCATTCTACCTGCTCGCTGCCGGGCTGGGCGTGACCGCGATCTATAACGTCGCCACCCGTCACCAGCCCACAACCACCGCGCCGGGCGTCATCATCGCGCTGCTCTCCATCGCGGTGATGTGGGCGCTGGTGCGCGCCAAGCGCCACGTTGGCCGTGAGCCTCAACTCCACGCCCATCCTGGCCGATGCAAACTGCACGATGGTGTGCATCTATATGTCGGTCGTGCTGCTGGTCGCCAGCCTGGTCTATCAGTTGACGGGTTTTGGCTTTGTGGACAGCATCGGCGCGATCGGGCTGATTTACTTCTCGGTGAACGAGGGGCGCGAAGCTTTCCAGAAAGCAGCCGGCCTCGAATGCGGTTGTGAGGACGAGGACGCCTGTGCGATGGAGCCTCACGCGCCGGACGCATGAGGCTCGCGGCAGATCATCGTGGCAGCGAGGGAGTCTCGCCGGTAATCAGGCCCATGCGCTACAAACGATGATCCTCTGTGCGGCGGGCCGACTCCAGCACGCCGCCAGGATCAAAATTGCTCGCCAGTTGCTCGTACATCACCGGGCGATCAGCGCCGCCCTCGTCCGTCAACAACAGCGCCTCAGCATAGGCTTCGATGTCCTTCACAATCCGGTCATAGCGATAATACGCCAGCGCCGCCCGGTTGATGGGCGTCGAGCCATAGCCCTCATAAAACGCCGCGATCTCGGATGGGTTATTCCACACCGGGTGCCCCGCGCCGATGAACATTCAGGTCGCGCTCTCTGGGCGCGTAGATCAACTCGTCCCAATCTACGATATAGAACGCGCCCGTATCCGTCGCGAGAATATTCCAGGCGTGCAGGTCACTGTGGCAGGGAACGTGTGTGGGGGCCTGTTGGATCAGCTCGGCGGCAAGCGCTTCGGCGCGCGCCACGCAATGACCGATATCCGCGTAGTGCGTTCGGAACAGATCCGCCGTCTTCGCCGCGACCGGTTCCGTGAAGGCGCGCGCCCCGGCGACTGCCTGGAACATCTTCACCCGCTCGCGCCAATAAGGATCATAGGTCTCACGCGGAAGCCCCTGGCCCAACGCATCGGGCAGGTTCGCGTCGTGTATCCGGCGCGTCGCGGCTCCAAAAGCCACCAACTGCCGCGCGGAGAGGGGCGCGTCCACGGCGTCCTGGCCCGCAACAAAAGGATACAGCACGACGCTGAACGGCTCCAGCCGCGTCCACAGGTCGCCATCGCGAGTCGTATAGGGCGCAATGATGTGCTGGACGCCTTGCGTATGCAGCCAGTGAGGAACCGTCACCGAGGGCGCAAACAGTTCGCCGCGGCGCAGTTTACAGAAATAGGTCGCCCCATCCGCGGCGCCGGCGCGATAAACGGCGGTGTCCTGATCTGCGCCGAGGGGGAGAAACGCGACGTCTGAGACCTCTATGCCATAGGCCGCGTTCAGGCGCGTAATGAGCGCATCTATGTTCAGATTCGGGGCTTCCAACATCTAATGTCGCGCCTCTGCGCCCGGATCTTCGCGCAGCAGTTCCAGCGCGTGCGGCAGCACCGGCAGGATCGTCGCCAGGTTCTCCACTGCGCCCTTTGGGCTGCCTGGCAGGTTGACGATCAACGTCTGCCCGCGGATGCCCGCCACGGCCCGGCTGAGCATGGCGTGCGGCGTCACCCGCAGGCTGGTCGCGCGCATCGCTTCGGCCAGACCCGGCGTCTCGCGCTCGATCACCGCCCGCGTCGCCTCCGGCGTCACATCGCGCGGCGCAAAGCCCGTGCCCCCGGTGGTCAGGATCAGGTCCAACGCGTCCTCATCCGCCCAGCGCGTCAATTGCGCCGCAATCGTCGCGCGCTCATCCGGTGTGATCGCCGTCGCCACGACTTCAACCCCGGCCAACCCCGCGCTGATCGCCTCCGCCAGCGCCGGGCCGCTCAGGTCGGCGCGTTCGCCGCGCGCGCTCCGGTCGCTCACCGTCAGAATCCCCACTCGAATCATCTCACCTCAAACCCCCGTTCGTAGTGCGCTGTCCTCAGCGCCGTCCTCAGCGCCGTCCCATCCCCAAAGCACAAAGACCTTCGCAGTCTTGTGAACTGCGAAGGTCTGACGTTCGGACAGGTTGAACCGCTTTAGCGTTTCGTGTACTGAGGGGCCTTGCGCGCCCGCTTCAGGCCGAATTTCTTGCGTTCTTTCGCGCGTGCGTCGCGCGTCAGGAAGCCGTTGCGCTTCAACACGGGGCGCAGCGTCTCATCGGCCTCGCATAGCGCGCGGGCCAAACCCTGCAACACAGCGCCGGCCTGGCCGCTTGTGCCGCCGCCCGCCACCATAATGCTGATATTGTAGTTATTGCGGGTTTCCGTTACCACCAGCGGCTGGGTCAAATGCAAGATATCGGTCCCCCGGTGGAAGTATTCTTCCATCGGGCGATCATTCACAACAATCGTCCCCGTCCCCGGATACAAGCGCACACGCGCCGTGCTGGTCTTGCGTCGTCCCACTGCCTCATAATATCTGGCTGACATCGTTATCTCTTTCCTCCAACATGCAGGGCCTTCACGCGTACGGGAAAGGCTTCGGTTGTTGCGCCTGGTGAGGATGCTCCGGCCCGGCGTATACCTTCAGCTTCTTGATCAACTGGCGGCGCAGGCGATTGCGCGACAGCATCCCCTTCACGGCGGCTTCAATCACCCGCTCGGGGTGCTTGTCAAGCTGATCGCGCAGGCTGATTTCACTCAGGCCGCCCGGATACCCCGAATAGCGGTAGTAGAACTTCTGATCGAGCTTCTGCCCCGTGACACGGATCTTGTCGGCATTGACCACGATGACGAAGTCACCGCAGTCCAGGTTCGGCGTAAACGTCGGCTTATGCTTGCCGCGCAAGACCATGGCGATCTGCGTGGCGAGCCGGCCCAATGTCAGGCCCGTCGCATCTACCACGTACCACTCGCGGCCTGCCTCGATTTCACTGGCGGTTGCGCTATACGTTCTCACGTCTCAATTGCTCCTTCAAAGACCTTCAACGGTCTGAGAGACCGCAAAGGTCTCGCTATCGTAATCCACACGCATCAAACACAGCCCACAGGCTGCGGCGGGCGGCGCTGCGGCGGCCCGGCTTCCGGCGGCGAGAATTTCGCTCACCCTCTCCACCGGCCATTGCCCCAGGCCCACCACCAACAACGTCCCCACGATGCTGCGCACCATTCCCCGCAGGAAGGCATTGCCGGTCACGTCAAACGTGAACCTCTCGCCATCCTGCCGCCAGACGGCCTCTTCGATGCGGCGCACAGTGCTTCCCACATGCGCCACACCCTCTTCATCCGTCCGAACCATTGGCCCGCCATAGGCGGCGAAATCGTGTTCGCCTACCAATTGCAGCGCCCCGGCGTTCAACGCCGTCAGATCCAGCGGCTTCGCCACGTGGAGGGCAAAGCGACGGTCCAGCGGCGAGCGAATCGCCCGATTCAGCACCGTGTACCGGTAAGCCCTCCGCACGGCGCTGAACCGTGGGTGCCACCCGGGTGCGGCGGCCCCCAACTCCAACACCGCCACATCGGTGGGCAACACGGCGTTCAGCGCCGGTTGCAACGCCAATATCGGATGGCGCCAGCACGATTCGAACCCGATCACCTGCCCGGCGGCATGCACCCCGGCGTCTGTGCGGCCTGCGCCGACCACCCGAGATGGCCCCTCATCGGGGCGGAGGCCACATACTTGCGCCAGCGCAGCCTCCAGCACGCCCTGCACGGTGCGCCCGTGGGTCTGCCACTGGAACCCGGCGAACTCGGTCCCATCATAGGCGATGACGGCCCGCACGTACCCGATGGCCTCGTGCATCACAGCGGCCTGTTATCTATAAAAGTGCGTGACCCGGCCTTAGCGGGCCGAGGTCTCTCCGACCAACTCCAACACCACCATATCGGCGCCGTCGCCCATGCGCGGACCGATCTTCACGATGCGGGTGTAGCCGCCCGGTCGTTCCACGAAGCGCGGCGCCACTTCATCGAAAAGACGCTGCGTCACTTCAGGATCGAGAATGGTGCGCGCAGCCAACCGACGGGCGTGAACTTGATTGCCGCCCTCGCCCAGGCTGCGCTTGGCGATCGTGATCAAGTGCTCGGCCTCGCCGCGCACCGAACGCGCCTTGGCGTCCGTCGTGCTGATGCGGTCGTAGCGGAACAACTCGGTGATGAGACTACGCCACAACGCCTTGCGCTGTGAAGCGTTCCTGCCCAGTTTTCTTCCTGCAACCCGATGCTTCATCGAAAATGACTCCCGGATAGTTCTTCAGGCAGCCGTTCCCGGCTCCCTGCGCGTTTCTGCTGTGGCCTCTACAGGTCCTCTTCAGACCCCATCTCGACTTCGATCTCGACCACTTCCTCATCATCGCCGTCAGCGCCGGATGGCTGGTAAGAGATCACCGACAGGTAGCCCTTCTCATCCAGTTTCTCCACCAACTCGTTCAGCGACTTGCGGCCGAAGTTGCGGATCGCGAGGATTTCTTCCTCGCCCCGTTGCAGCTTCTCCAACACCTCGCCGACCTTGGTGATGCCGGCGCGCTTGAGGCAGTTATAAGCTCGCACCGTCAGTTCGAGATCTTCCACCGGCACTTCATAAATCCGGCTCGGCACGCCCTGCGGTTCGGCCGGCTCCGCCTCGATGCTCGACACGTCTGCCCCCGCAACCAGCGAGAGATGGCGCATCAACAACATCGCCGAGTCCTGCAACGCAGCTTCCGGCGTAATGGTCGCGTCCGTCCAGATATCCATCGTCAGACGATCATAGTTGGTCTGCTGGCCGATCCGGGCCCGCGAAACTGCGTAGCTCGCCTTACGAACCGGGCTATAAATCGCATCCACGGGGATTTCGCCCAGCGGCAGCTTACCGCGTTCTTCGGCCGGCGAATAGCCGCGGCCGCGACTCACGGTCATCTCGATATCCAGGTCTACCTCGGGCGAATCAGCCGTCAGCAGCAACAATTCCGGGTTCACCACTTCCACGCCGGGCGGGCAAATCAGGTCGCCTGCGGTCACGGAGCCTTCACTGCGCACTTCCACATGGATGCGGACCGGTTCTTCCATATCTGACTTGAGGCGAATCTGCTTGATGTTCAGCAGCAGAGCCGTCGTGTCTTCCTTGACATACGGGATCGGTGAGAACTCATGATGAACGCCGCTGATGCGGACGGAGCTCACCGCAGCGCCGGGCAATGACGACAACAACACACGTCGCAACGCATTCCCCAGCGTAACCCCATAGCCGCTCTCCAACGGGCCAATCACGAAGCGCCCGTAGTTGCGTGAGCTGGCCTCACGCTCGATTTTGGGCAGCACAAGATTTAACAACGCTCTTACCCTCCTCTACCTACGGCACGGCTAGCGGCTGTAATACTCGACGATCAATTGCTCATTCAGCGGCAGATCAACGGATTGCCGGTCGGGCATGGCGACGACCCGGGCGCTCATGCGGGCGGCGTCGAAATCGAGCCACGCCGGCACGGCCGCCGCATTCAGGCGGTCGGCAGCCTCTTTGAAAAAGCCGTTGCTGCGGCTGATGGGGCGCACCTCGATCACATCGCCCACCCCTACCAGGTAAGAGGGCACGTTGTGCTTGTGACCGTTCAAGATGAAATGCCCATGGCGCACGATCTGTCGCGCCTGCGCACGGGAAGCCGCCAACCCCATCCGATAGACCACGTTATCCAACCGGCGTTCCAGGGTGATCAGCAACGTCACGCCGGTCATGCCCTGCACCCGCCGGGCGCTGCGGAAATAGCGCCGGAACTGCCGCTCTTGCACGCCGTAAATGCGGCGGGCGCGTTGCTTCTCGCGAAGCTGCAACGCGTAATCGGAATCCTTGTGGCGGAATGTCCCCTTCTTGCCATGCTGACCGGGGGCGTAGCTCCGCTTCTCGAACGAACACTTCGGGCTAAAGCAACGCTCGCCCTTCAAAAACAACTTCATGCCTTCCCGGCGACACAACCGGCACACCGGATCAATTTGTCTTGCCAACTCATTCCTCCTGATAATGACTGCCTCGCGGCAGCAGGTAGTCGTCAGAGGGGTTTACAGCTTGGCGACCTTCATCCCCCTCGCCCGCGAACCGTGACACGCTCACACGCTCACGCTTCTTGGATTGCTATTTGTTATCATTCTGAGCGGGTTAACCCTGCGCCAGTCATGACGGCGAGAGTTGCGTGAAGAATCTGGCCGAGATGCTTCACTCCGTTCAGCATGACAGATCCAACCTAGACGCGGCGCTTCTTCGGCGGGCGGCAACCGTTATGCGGCAACGGCGTCACGTCCGTAATCGAACGCACCCGCAGACCGGCGGCCTGCAAGGAACGGATCGCCGACTCGCGGCCCGGCCCAGGTCCCTTGAGGAACACGTCCGCCTCGCGCATGCCCATATCCATGGCCGAGCGCGCGGCTTGCGTGGCGGCCAACTGCGCCGCATAGGGTGTGCTCTTGCGCGAGCCCTTGAACCCCACCGAACCCGTGCTCGACCACGTCAGCGCGTTGCCCTGCGGGTCGGTCACCGTCACGATGGTATTGTTGAACGTCGACTGGATATGCACCTGGCCCATCGGCACCATGCGCTTCTCGCGCCGCGGCCCAGCCGTTCGGCGTGGTCGCCGTCCCGTCGTCGTGCTTGCTGCTTTCGCCATTTATCTTCTCCGTCTCACAAAAAAACCATACAACGTGCGCCGTTGCGCCACTCACACGGGGCTGAGACAGCCCCGCGGCCGTCACTACTTCCGAGCGCGCTTCTTCCCAGGCACCGTCCGGCGGGCGCCGCGCTTCGTGCGGGCGTTCGTCCGGGTGTTCTGGCCGCGCGCCGGCAAGTTCCGGCGATGACGCATACCGCGATAGCAGGCAATTTCCTGCAAGCGCTTGATATTCATGTTGACTTCGCGACGCAGATCGCCTTCCACGCGATAGTTACGCTCGATCACCTCGCGCAACCGGGCCACCTGGGCCTCGTCGAGATCGCGGATCCGGATATCCGGGCTGATTCCCGTCATTTCCAGGATTTCCCGGCTGCTCGCCGGACCGATCCCGTAAATGTAGGTCAGGCCATATTCTGCACGCTTCTCACGTGGTAAGTCTACACCGGCAATACGAGCCATCTGCTCCTCCTAAAGTTCCAACATCCCGGCCGGGCTTATCCCTGGCGCTGTTTGTGTTTCGGGTTCGAGCAGATCACCAACACCGTACCTCTGCGCCGGATGATCCTGCACTTGTCACACATTCGTTTTACCGACGGTCGGACTTTCACCTTACATCTCCCCCTGTTGTGCCTGATTCGCTGCCTGAGGCCTTGATCGGCTCTTACAGCACCGTCAGGACGATCGCTTCGCCTTCAGTGACGGCAATACTGTGTTCGAAATGCGCCGAGCGCTTACCGTCCGCCGTCATCACCGTCCACCCATCCGCGAGCACGCGGGTCCGCCATGTGCCGGCGTTCACCATTGGTTCCAGCGCCAGCGTCATCCCCGGCCGCAAGCGGGGGCCTTTGCCCGCGCCCGGCGGCACGTAATTCAGCACTTGCGGCTCTTCGTGCATCCGCCGCCCCACACCATGCCCGGTGTACTCGCGCACGACAGCAAAATCGGCCGCCGTCACGTACTGCTCCACCGCCCGCGAAATATCGGTGAGGTAAGCCCCACCCCGCGCGGCGGCAATGCCCGCCCACAAAGACCCTTCCGTGGCCTCCAACAGACGCATAGATGCTTCGTCCGTCTGCTCCACCACATAGGTCCAGGCAGAATCGCCGACCCAGCCTTTGTAAATGGCCCCGACATCAATGCTGATGATATCGCCGGGTTCCAGCCACCGCTCACGGCTGGGGATCCCATGCACCAGCTCTTCATTGATCGAAGCGCAGATCGAAGCCGGGTAGTCGTTCTTGCCCGTGTGCGGGTATCCCAGGAACGCCGGGATGGCGTTGTGCCCCCGGATGATCTCCTCGGCCCGCACATCCAGGTCGTAGGTCGTCACACCGGGGCGGACCATCTCGCGCATCGCCTCGTGAACCCGGGCTACAATCCGGCCCGCCTCACGCATCTCCGCGATTTCCGCCTGATTTTTAAGGACGATCACTGCGCCGCCTCGGTTAACCCTGTGCTTGCTTCACCGCATCAACCAGATCAGCCTGCACGACATCCATATCCCGGTCGCCGTCCAGGGTCGCCAACACGTTATGGGCGAAGTAGTAGCCGACCAGCGGCGAGGTCTGCTTGTAGTACACAAACAGACGATTCCGCACGGTATCCGGACTATCATCGGTGCGGCGATACAACTCGCCGCCGCAGTTGTCACACACGCCCTCAACCTGCGAAGGCGCGTACTCGGTGTGATACATCGCCTGACAATCTCGGCAGACGCGCCGGCCCGCCAACCGATTAATGACCGCCTCGTCGCTTACCTCCAGCAACGGGGCCAGTCGCACCCGGTCGCTGCGTCCCGCCAGCGCCTTATCCAGCGCGGCAGCCTGGGGCAACGTGCGCGGAAAGCCATCGAGGATCGCGCCCTTCGCGCAGTCGGGTTGCGCCAACCGATCCATCACCATGTCAATCGTCAGATCATCGGGCACCAGTTCGCCGCGGTCCATATACGTCTTCGCCAGCTTGCCCAACGGCGTCTCATTCTTCAGGTTCTCTCGAAAGATATCGCCCGAAGAAACGTGAGCCAACCCCAGAGCTTCCGCCAGCATACGCGCTTGCGTGCCTTTGCCCGCTCCGGGCGCACCCAACATAATCACGAACAGCGGCTCGGCCTGCAATGTCATCACCAAACTCTCCAAACTGTTTACTGCGGCGACAGAACCCTAGTGGCGAATGAAACCTTCGTAATGGCGCATCAACAACTGCGCCTCGAGCTGCTTCATCGTATCCAGCACCACGCCGACCACGATCAGCAGGCCGGTGCTCGACACCAGCAGCGTGCTCGTCGCCGCGCGGGTCGCGCCCCCGCCGAAGATCAGATGCACCAACCACGGCAAGATCGCAACTCCGCCCAGGAAGATCGCGCCCACCAGCGTGATACGCGCCATCACCTTCGCCAGATACTTCTCCGTGTTCGGCCCCGGCCGGATGCCGGGGATGAACCCGCCCTGCTTCTGCAACGTCTCGGCCAGATTCTGCTGGCGGAACACCACATCCGTATAGAAGTAGGTGAACGCAATGACCAGCACGAAATACAGGATCCAGTAGATGTTATACTGCGGGCTGAAGATCCGGTTGATGGCGTTGGCCACCGTGCTCACAAACTCGCTCGACGAATTCACCAGATAACTGGCGATCGTGCTCGGGAAGATCAGCAAGCTGCTGGCGAAAATCAACGGGATCATGCCCGCCGAGTTCACCCGCAACGGCACATGTGTGCTCTGTCCACCCACCACCATCAGGCGGTTGCCGCGGATCGCCCGCACGCGCTTGCCATATTGCACCGGGATCCGGCGCTGGCCCTCCTGCACAACCACGATCACCGCCACGGTGAGGATGGTCACCACGAGGAAGATCAACAACTCACCCCAGCCGCCCTGCACGTAAGCCCGCTGGATGTTCGCCGGCAGGCTGGCGACAATGCCGCCGAAGATGATGATCGAGATACCGTTGCCGATGCCTTCCTGGGTGATGATCTGGCCCAACCACATGGCAATCATCGTGCCGGCCGTTAGCGTCGCCAGCACAGAAATCGTCGCCAGGAGGTCTATCCGGAACCCGAAATTGCTCAACACCGACGCGCCGCCCGCGGCAATCGGCTGCGATAAGATCGAAGCCTGCCCGAACGCCTGCAACAGCGCCATCGGAATGGTCAGCCAGACGGTATACATATTCAATTTCTGCCGGCCGGCGTCGCCTTCCTTCTGCAAGGCCTGTAACTGCGGCACGATCGGGATCAACAACTGGATGATAATCGAGGCCGTGATGTAGGGATACACCCCGCTCGCCATCACCGAGAAGTTCGCCAGCGCGCCGCCAGACAGCAGGTTCAAGATGCCCAGCAACTGATTCGACTCGAAGAGCTGGCTCAACGCCGCCCGATTCACGCCCGGCACCGGCACATGACTCAGGAAACGATAGATGACCAGAATCCCCAACGTGATCAGGATTCTGCGCCGCAGATCCGGCAGGCGAAATGCATTTCGCAAAGCGTCGAACATGAGAATCTCCCGATTCGAGGCTTTAGCCTTCGGCCTCAGACAACTCGATGACCACCGGCGTCAACTCTTCCACCGTTCCCCCCGCCGCAAGAATCTTCTCGCGCGCCGCGGAAGAGAACTTATGGACCTTCACGTTCAGGGCCCGATCAATCTCGCCGTTGCCCAGCACCTTCACCAGCGAACGCGGGGACTTGATGATCCCGGCCGCCGCCAGCGTCTCGGGCGTGATGTCGCTGTCCTTCTGGAAAGTGTTCAACCGCTCGACGTTCACCGGCTCGTATTCCACGCGCCACAGGTTCGTGAAGCCGCGCAGGAACGGCAGCCGGCGCACCAGCGGAAGCTGGCCGCCTTCGAAGTACTGGCGCTTCCCGCCGCCGGAGCGTGCGTTCTGGCCCTTCGTACCCTTACCGGCCGTCTTACCCTGACCGCCCGAGATACCCCGACCGATGCGGTTCCGATCTCTGTGTGAGCCCGCAGCGGGCTGCAAATCATGTAGCTTCATTTCGTCATCTCTTCCACGGTCACCAGATGGCGCACCTTATGGAGCATCCCGCGCAGGGCCGGCGTATCGGTGTGTTCCACCGTCTGCCCCAGGCGCGTCAGGCCCAGGCGCGTCACCGTGTCCTTCTGATCCTGCTTGACCCCGATGGAGCTGGTCGAATAAGTGACCAACAGCTTCGTGTTGGGTTTAGTCTTCTTGGCTGTCATTGTTGCCGCCTCCACGCAACCAGTGAGGCATGACTGCTTCAACCGGTTTGCCGCGCTTGCGAGCCTCTTCTTCCGGGCTCTTCAACATCTCAAGCGCCTTGAAAGTCGCCGCGACAACGTTCAGCATATTGGCCGAACCCTGTGACTTGGTCAGGATGTCGCGGATGCCTGCCGCTTCCAACACCGCGCGCACGCCGCCGCCTGCAATAACACCCGTCCCCGGGCTGGCAGGTCGCAACAGCACCTTCGCCGCGCTGAAATCACCGATCACCGAATGGGGAATTGTCGTGCCGACCATGGCCACGGGCCGCATGATGCGCCGCGCCCGGTCCGACGCCTTACGCACGGCATCCGGCACCTCGCGGGCCTTGCCCACGCCATAGCCCACCCGCCCGTGATTGTCACCCACAACGACGACCGCACGGAAGGCAAAGCGGCGACCGCCCTTCAGCACCTTCGATGTCCGCGCAATGTGCACGACGCGCTCGTCAAGCTGCTCGCGATCGTCTTGCGGTGCGCGATCACGATCGCGATCACCCCGTGGTTTACGGCGGTCTCCGCGCGAGGCGTCACGTTGTTGATTCGTTCGTTCTTCCGGCATCATTCCCCCTTAGAACTCCAGCCCGGCCTCGCGTGCGCCATCGGCCAGCGCCTTTACCCGGCCATGATAGGGATAGCCGCCCCGGTCGAACACGACGCGGGTCAGTCCCTTCGCCATCGCGCGCTGCGCCACCAGTTCACCCACGCGCGCCGCTTGCTGCGATTTATTCAAACTATCCAACTGCTCGCGCAGTTCAGGATCCAGCGATGAAGCCGCCGCCAGCGTATATCCCTGGTCGTCGTCAATCACCTGGGCGTAAATGTGTTGCAGGCTGCGGAAAACGTTCAAACGCGGTCGTTCCGCAGTCCCATGAAGATTTCGACGAATCCGCTCGTGGCGGCGCTCTCTAGCCTCTCGGCTCACATACTTGGCCATTGACCTTGATCCCTCCCTGACCGGCCGGGGTTGCCCGCTCTCAGGCAGGCCGGGGCAGCGCACACGCGTACCCTTCGCCCCAACTCGGACTTCGTAACCCCCGTGGAATAAACCCCGGAATGCCGGGCTACTTCTTGCCGCCGACTTTACCGCTCTTGCCGGCCTTCAGCTTCACCACCTCGCCCTGGTTCCGCACACCCTTGCCCTTGTAAGGCTCCGGCGGACGCAGCCCGCGAATCTCGGCGGCCATCTGGCCAACCTGATGCTTGTCAATCCCTTTGATCGTGACCTGGCGGCCCGTCCGGTCCACTTCGAAGGTGATCCCCGGCGGCGGCACAATCTCGACCGGATGCGAGTACCCCAACATCAACACCAGGTTCTTGCCCATCACGCCGGCGCGGTAGCCCACGCCTTCGATCTGCAAAGTCCGGGTGAATCCGTTGCTGACGCCCTCAACCATATTGAACAGCAGGGCCCGGCTCAAGCCGTGGTAAGCCCGGTTCTGTTGGCTGTCGTTAGGGCGCTTCACCAGCACCACGCCGTTATCTTGCTCCAACACCATATCCGGCGGCAACTGTTGTTCGAGCTGCCCCCTGGGGCCTTTCACCGTCACATAGTTGCCCCGGCCCACATCTACGGAGACGTCCTTGGGCAACGGAATAGGCATTTTACCAATACGCGACACAGTCATAACCTCCTTGCATGTGGACCCATAATCTGGCCCCCCACGCGTATTACCACACGTAACAGAGCACCTCACCGCCCAAACCCTGGCGGCGCGCCCGCTGTCCGGTCATAATGCCCTGAGGCGTACTCATCACCGCGATGCCCAGTCCGCTCAGAACCCACGGGATCTCGTCATGCTTCACGTACACCCGGCGTCCCGGCGAGCTGACGCGTTTCAGGTCCGTAATCACCGAATGCCGATCCCGATCGTACTTGAGCAGAATCCGCAGTTGCGGTTGAACCACATCGCGCGTCACTTCGTAATCGCGGATGAAGCCTTCTTCTTTGAGGATGCGCGCCACGGCGACCTTGACCTTCGAGCTCGGTACGACGATCTGTTTCTGACGCACCATCAGCCCGTTGCGAATGCGTGTCAACAGGTCGGCGATAGGATCATTAACCATTCCCGTCTCCTCTCACCAGCTCGACTTCACGACGCCCGGCAGATTGCCGCGCAGCGCCTGATCGCGGAAGCAAATGCGGCACAGGTCAAACCGGCGCATATAGCCACGCGGTCGGCCACAGACGCTGCACCGATTGTGCACCCGTACTTCATACTTACGTCGCTTTTCGCGCCACGGCATACACTTCTTCGCCACTATATTTCCTCCCTCTATCGAGGACGTTCTGCCCTCTTACGAGACCGTTCGTATCTGCCGATTGCGACCCGTCAAGAGCCGCCGGCTGTGGTCTGGAAAGGCATCCCCAGCATCGCCAACAGGCGCCGGCCCTCTTCGTCGGTCCTGGCAGATGTCACGATGGTCACCGCCATGCCGCGCACGCGGTCAATCTTGTCGTAGTTGATCTCAGGCCACACGAGCTGCTCACGCAGACCCAGGCTATAGTTGCCCCGGCCGTCGAATGAATCGGGCGATACGCCCCGAAAGTCACGCTGCCGTGGCAACGCCACGTTCATCAGGCGGTCGAGGAAGCTCCACATCCGTTCTCCGCGCAACGTCACCGTCACGCCGATCGGGTTGCCCTCGCGCAGCTTGAACGCCGCAATGGAGGTCTTGGCCTTCGTAATCACCGGTTTCTGCCCGGCGATGGTCGTCATATCTGCCGTTGCGAAGTCTAGCGCCTTCGCGTTCTGCAGGGCCTCGCCCATTCCGATGTTCAGCACGACCTTCTCGACGCGCGGCACGCGCATCACGTTCTCGTAGCCGAACTCTTTTTCCATTGCCGGCACAACGTCCGTCCGATATCGTTCCAATAATCTCGGCACTGCCATCTAACAGCTCCCTTTTCCCGCCCAGGATTCTAAAGGCTACCTGTGGCCAATAGGCTAGGCGTCAATCGCCTCGCCGCACTGCTTGCACTGGCGCGACCGGGCGCCGTCAGCATGGACGATGTGCCCGATGCGGGTTGGCTTGTCGCAACGCGGACAAATCAACATGACATTCGAAACATGAATCGGCGCTTCGCGCTCGATGATACCAAATTGCGTGTTGACGTTGCCCGTGCGCCGCTGGTGCTTCTTGACCAGGTTAATGCCGGCCACCACCACACGATCGCTCGCCGGCCTGAGCTCGCCCGCGCGGCGGCCCTTGCCCCACTTGCCGTGAGCTACGCGCTGCACTTCGCCTTCGGCGCCTGCATCGTCGCCATGAATCACGCGAACTTTGTCGCCCTTTTTAATTTCCATCGTCGCTATTCCTTCCGGGCCTACAGCACTTCGGGCGCCAGCGAAACAATACGCATGAAGCCCTTGTCTCGCAACTCACGCGCCACCGGCCCAAAGATACGCGTACCACGCGGCGCGCGCGCCTGATCAATGAGCACCGCGGCATTATCATCGAAGCGGATGTGCGATCCGTCCGTGCGCTTATTGGGGTACGTCGTCCGCACCACCACCGCCCGCACCACATCGCCTTCCTTCACGGCCGCGTTCGGGGCCGCCTGCTTCACCGTTGCGATGATGATATCGCCCACGCCGGCGTAACGTCGCATCGAACCGCCCAGCACACGGATGCAGAGGAGTTCTTTCGCGCCTGAGTTATCGGCTACTTTAAGTCGGCTCTCTTGCTGAATCATGGCTGGTCTCTCACTCGCTCGAAGCTTCTGCCCGCAATGGCGTCCGGTCAATCTGGGCCGCCCGCTGGAGGATCTCCTCGACCCGCCAGTGCGTATCCTTGCTATAGGGCCGCGACTCGACGATCCGCACCTGGTCGCCCATCATACAGGCGTTCTCTTCGTCGTGCGCCTTATAGCGCTTGTTGACCCGTATAACTTTGCCGTAAAGCGGATGGCGTCGGGTGCGTTGCACCTCAATCACCACCGTCTTTTCCATCTTGTTGCTGACTACCTTGCCTGTCAGACGTTTACGCTGTTCCTGCATGGCTCAGTTCTCCTCGTAATAGGCCGCCAGCTCGCGCTCACGCATAATCGTGCGCAACTGGGCAATTTCGCGGCGAACCTCGTTCAAGCGCGACGTGTTCTTCAACTGGCCCGTCGCATACTGAAACCGCAGGTTGAACATCTCCTGGTGCGCCTCATCCAGCTTACGCCCCAGATCAATGTCAGACAGGTTGCGAATTTCGACGCTTTTCATCAGTTGCCCTCCCCAAATTCACGCCTCACGAACTGCGTAGGGATCGGCAACTTATGGGAAGCCAGACGCATGGCCGCTTTCGCCTCTTCTTCAGTCACACCGGCGATCTCGAACAGCATCAGCCCAGGCCGCACCACCGCCGCCCAATACTCCACGGCGCCCTTACCGCCGCCCATGCGGGTTTCCGCCGGGCGAGCCGTCACCGGATGGTCGGGGAAGACGCGAATCCACAGCTTCCCACCGCGACGCAGATACCGGACGATGGCGCGGCGCGCCGCCTCAATCTGGCGACTGTCCAACCATGCCGGCGCCAAAGCCTGCAGGCCGAAATCGCCGAAGTTAACCTCGTTACCCCGGCTGGCAACACCCTTCTTCCGGCCGCGATGAACCTTGCGATACTTCGTGCGCTTAGGCATTAACATGTGCGACTCTCCTAGCTCTCCGCCCCGGGCAGTACTTCACCCTTATAAATCCACACTTTGACGCCGATGCGCCCAAAGGTGGTCAGGGCTTCGCTCTTAGCGTAATCAATTTCCGCCCGCAGCGTATGCCGGGGCACACGGCCTTCACGAGCAGTCTCAACACGAGCCATTTCAGACCCCGATAACCGCCCGCCGCAACGGATCATACAACCCTGCGCGCCGCCCTTCATCGCCCGCTGGATGGCCTGCTTCATCGCCCGTTTGTGCGACACGCGCCGCTCCAACTGCTGGGCGATGCTCGCCGCCACCAGATACGCATCCGTCTCCGGGTTCGTAATCTCGGCGATATCCAGTTTCACGCGCTTCCCTGTGATCTGCTGCAAATCATTCCGCAGCATGTTCACCGTGGCGCCCTTGCGCCCGATGATGATGCCCGGCTTCGCGGAATGCACCGTGATCCGAATCTGGTTCGGGGGAAAGCGTTCGATCTCGACTTTGGAGATCGCCGCTTCCGGCAAACCCCGGATAATCAGATCACGGATCGCGCGGTCTTCGGCCAGGAGCTGCGTGTATTCCTCGCCCTCCGCGTACCAACGAGAGCGATGCTTCTCTATAATTCCCAGGCGTAACCCTGTCGGATGTGCTTTACGGCCCAAAGCTGCCTCCTGATACGTTCCTGTATCCCCTAACCCACGTCATCATCTGGTCCAATCGGCCAGGCCAGGGGCGACGGGCGGCTTGCGCCGCCTTCCCGAGTGTTATAACCGTTCGTCCAGCACCACAGTAATGTGGCACGAGCGGCGGATAATCGGTTTGAATCGCCCACGCGCCCCAAAGCGGCGCCATCGGCGCATCGGCGCCACATCCGCCATGATCTGCGCAATGTACATGTCTTCGCGGGACAGGCCCAGGTTTTCCTCGGCATTTGCCAGCGCCGAAGCCACCGTCTTGGCGACCGGGTCGGCGGCCGATTGATGCATGTGGCGCAACACGGCCAACGCCTGCTCGGCGTCCATACCACGCACCTGGTCAATCACCCACCGCGTTTTCTGCGGTGAGATGCCCACGTATTTTGTGATTGCCCGAACTTCCATTTGTATCACCTCATGAAGAGCGCCCGCCCGGCCGATCGGCGCGGCCCGACGAACCGGCTCATGTTTACGCGCGGGTGGACTTCTTTTCGCTGCGCACGTGGCCCCTGAAGAAGCGAGTCGGCGCAAATTCGCCCAGCCTGTGCCCCACCATGTTTTCGCTGATAAAGATCGGCACGTGGCGCCTGCCGTCATGCACGGCGATGGTGTGGCCCACCATCTGCGGAAACACCATCGAGGCCCGCGACCAGGTCTTAATGACCTGCCGTTTGCCGGTCCGGTTCATTTCCTCGACCCTTTTCAGCAGCTTGGGTTCGACAAACGGGCCTTTTTTCAGAGATCGAGACATGCCTTGCTCCCCCTACTTCTTGCTGCGCCGGCGCACGATGTACTTGTTCGTCAGTTTGTTCTTGCGGGTCTTATAGCCCAGGGCCGGCTTACCCCAGGGCGTCTTCGGGCTGGCCATACCCACACCGGTGCGGCCTTCACCGCCGCCATGCGGGTGCGAGTTCGGTTCCATCGCCGTACCGCGTACGGTCGGGCGAATCCCCATCCAGCGCTTGCGTCCCGCCTTGCCGATGGTGATATTGGCGTGATCGGTGTTCCCTACCTGGCCGATCGTCGCCATGCACAGCACCGGCACTCGCCGCTGCTCGCCGGAAGGCAGACGCAACAGCGCATAATCGCCTTCTTTCGCCATCAACTGCGCCGATGTCCCGGCAGAGCGCGCCATCTGGCCGCCCTTGCCCGGCTGCAACTCGATATTATGCACTTGCGTGCCCAACGGAATGTTCTGCAACGGCAGCGCATTCCCTACGCGCACCTCAGCCTCAGGCCCCGCCATCAACGCCGCGCCGACTTTCAAACCCTGCGGCGCAATGATGTAGCGTTTCTCGCCGTCGGTGTAGTTCACCAACGCAATGCGCGCCGACCGGTTGGGGTCATACTCGATCGTTGCCACCGTGCCGGGGACGCCGATCTTGTCGCGCTTGAAATCAATCACACGGTACAGCCGCTTGTGGCCGCCGCCGCGATGGCGCACGGTCACCCGACCGCTGCTATTGCGACCGGCCGCCTGCCGCATGGGCCGTACCAGAGAACGCTCCGGGGTCGTAGATGTGATCTCCTCGAAAGAGGAAACGCTCATCCCGCGTCGCCCGGGCGAAGTGGGCTTGTAAATCTTGATTGCCATGCCAGCTCCTGACCTTTCAGACGCCTTCGAAGAACTCGATGTTGTTGCCCGGAAGCAACGTCACGACGGCCTTCTTCCACGCCGTTTTCTTCGTCACGACAACGCGGCCGTAACGGCCCATCTTGGGAGGGATGTTGATGATGTTGACGTTTTTAACCTTGACGTTGAAGATCGTCTCAACCGCATCCTTCACCTGCATCTTGTTGGCGCGCCGATCCACCTCGAAGGTGTACTGATTTTGCGCATCGCCCTGGGCGTTGCTCTTTTCGGTCATCACCGGGCGCTTCAATATATCGTAAACGTGCATCGTGCTTGATCTCCTCAATCCTCTGACGAGGACGCGCCGTGGGGCGTCTGCGATTAGCCCCAGAGTTCCTCGATCACAGACAGCGCAGCCTTCGGAATGACCACGTAATCATAAGACAGCAGGTCGCGCACGTTCAGGTAATGCGCCCGCAACAGCTTCACGTCCGGCAGGTTATTGGCCGATTTCTCGATCGCCAGGTTCGCTTCCGGCATCAGGATGAGCGCCGTGGAGTCAACCGCAATCCGCTGGAGCATCTGCGCCATGTCGCGCGTCTTCGGTGCAGCCATGCTGAGGTCTTCCAACACCACGATCTTCTGTTCCGCCGCCTTCACCGAGAGCGCCGAACGCACGGCGGCCTGGCGCATTTTGTGCGGCATCTTCTTCTCGTAAGAGCGAGGCGTGGGGCCAAAAATGATGCCGCCGCCGCGCCATTGCGCCGCCCGGGTCGAACCCTGACGCGCCCGCCCGGTGCCTTTTTGCTTCCACGGCTTCCGTCCACCGCCGGCGACTTCGCTGCGGCCCTTAACTTTGTGCGTTCCCAACCGGGCGTTCGCCAGTTGGCGCACCAATGCCTGGTGCATCAGGGGCTTGTTGACGGATGCGGCAAATACGCTGTCCAGCAGCTCGACCTCGCCGACCGTTTCGCCCGCCATGTTCAAGAGTGAGACTTGCATCTTCCCTACCCCTGCTTCCGCGCTTCGGTGATGATCAACAGACCACCCCGCGCCCCCGGAACGCCGCCCTGCACGGCCAGCAAATTCCGCTCAGCGTCCACCAGCACAACCCGCAGGTTGGCGACGGTCACCGTAGCATCGCCCATGTGTCCGGCCATGCGCTTGCCCTTATAAACCCGTCCCGGCGTCGTGCCTGAGCTCACCGAGCCCGGCCCACGCAACCGATCGGACTGGCCATGCGTCCGCGGGCCGCCCCGGAAACCGTGACGCTTCACGCCGCCCTGGAAACCGCGCCCCTTGGAAATCCCCTGCACATCCACGCGCTCGCCCGAAGCGAAGACATCCACCAGCAGCTTTTGCCCCACGGTGAAATCTTCCACGTTCTTCATGCGAAACTCGCGCAGCACGCGCAGCATGGGCAGGCCATCGTGGCGCAAGTGGCCGACCTGTCCTTTGGTGAGCCGCTTCTGGCGCGTTTCGCCAAGACCCAACTGAATGGCGCTATAGCCATCCTTTTCGGGCGTCTTGACCTGCGTTACAAAGCACGGCCCCGCTTCAATGATCGTGACGGGCACGACCTCGCCGCGACCGGTGAGCAACTGTGTCATGCCCACCTTGCGACCCAAAATCCCCTTCATGCATCCTCCTCGGGACTGTCGTGATCTCGCTCTCGCAAGACCGCATCATCCCAACATGGCTTATGGCGGATAGCGTATAGCTTATGGCTATCTGCTATTTGCCATTCGCTATCTGCCATCGGCTATAAGCTAGAGCTTGATCTCGATATCCACGCCCGCAGGCAAGTCGAGCTTGGTCAGATTCTCGATCGTCTTCGCGCCCGGGTCCACCACCTCGATCAGCCGCTTGTGCGTGCGAATCTCGAACTGCTCGCGGCTGTCCTTGTCGGTGAACGGCGACCGATTGACGGTGAACTTCTCGATCCGGGTCGGCAAGGGCACAGGCCCCACCACCGCTGCGCCGGTTCGCTCAGCCGCGTCCACAATCTTCCGCACCGAGTCATCCAGCACGCGATGATCATACGCCTTCAGTCGAATCCGAATCTTGTTCTTTGCCATGTGGCACTCCTGCCCTTTACGCCCTTATACAGTCGCTCAACAGATACCCGGTTTCTTTGGCTTGGCCGGAAACCGGGTATCTGTGTGTTGCTATTCCAGGATCTTGGTGATGACGCCGGCGCCGACGGTGCGCCCACCCTCGCGGATCGCGAAGCGGGAACCGACTTCCAGCGCCACCGGCACGATCAACTCCACCGTCAGGTTCACGTTGTCGCCCGGCATGACCATCTCCACGCCGTCCGGCAACTCCGCCACGCCCGTCACATCCATCGTGCGGATGTAGAACTGCGGCCGGTAGCCCTTGAAGAAGGGCGTGTGCCGCCCGCCTTCCTCTTTCTTCAGCACGTACACTTCGCTCTCGAACTTGGTGTGCGGCGTGATCGACTTCGGCTTCGCCAACACCTGCCCCCGCTCGATGTCATCCCGCTCGACCCCGCGCAGCAGACACCCCACGTTGTCGCCCGCCATGCCCTCGGTCAGCAGCTTGCGGAACATCTCGACGCCCGTCACCACCACCTGCCGCGTCGGCTTCAAGCCCACAATCTCCACCGGGTCGTTGACGTGCACCACGCCGCGCTCGATGCGCCCCGTCGCCACCGTCCCCCGCCCCTTGATGCCGAACACGTCTTCCACCGCCATCAGGAACGGCTTGTCCGTCTCCCGCGCCGGCGTCGGAATGTACTCGTCCACCACCCGCATCAACTCCAGGATGCTGGCGTAATCGGGCGAGTTCGGATCCTTCGAGGTCGATTCCAACGCCTGCAAGGCGCTGCCCCGCACAATCGGAATGTCGTCGCCGGGGAACTTCTGCGCCGTCAACAACTCGCGCAACTCCAACTCCACCAGCTCCAACAACTCCTCGTCTTCCATCAAGTCCACTTTGTTCAGGTACACCACCATCGCCGGCACTTCCACCTGCCGCGCCAGCAACACGTGCTCCCGCGTCTGCGGCATCGGCCCGTCCGGCGCCGCCACCACCAGGATCGCCCCGTCCATCTGCGCCGCCCCGGTGATCATGTTCTTGATGTAGTCCGCATGCCCCGGACAGTCCACGTGCGCATAGTGCCGCTGCGCCGTCTCGTATTCCACGTGCGCAATCGCAATCGTGATGCCGCGCGCTTTCTCTTCCGGCGCATTGTCAATCGAATCGAACGCCCGGAACGCCGCCCCACCCTGCATCGCCAACACCTTGGTGATCGCCGCCGTCAGCGTCGTCTTGCCGTGATCAATATGCCCGATCGTCCCCACGTTCACATGGGGCTTCGTCCGCTCAAAAACCTGCTTCGCCATAATAACTAAACTCCTTTTACACGAGTGCTGCCTGGACGCCTCCCCCGGAGGGGAAACACAACTGCCTCGTGCTGACCATTGGGCGTTCGGCCCACAGGCGCTGACGAGGCAGCAAAACGGAGCCTGAGCCAACCGATAAAGGTCCGGCCCCGTTGATAACCGCTCTTCGTCGGCGCCTCACACATCGCTTTGGCAGGCGAGGCACCTGATGCCACTCCGAGTCTTTGGCGCTCTCAGGCCATTACGGCCCAGATGCGCTCCTTCCAATCGGCGGCAACTTATATATTGTATCCAACTGACCCCTCTTTGGCAAATTCGAGGCGTCATTTTGCAAACCGTTCGTTAATTATCGCCCGACATGCCCAGCGCCGCCCGCGCCTTCTCTTGCGGCACCACATCGTAATGCTCGAACTCCATCGTGAACGTCCCGCGGCCCTGCGTCATCGAGCGCAGCGAGGTCGCATAACCGAACGTCTCGGCCAGCGGCACGAGCGCCCGCACCGTTTGCAAGCCGGGCGAATGCAACTCCATGCCCTCGATCTGCCCACGTCGTGCGGCCAGGTCGCCGATCACGTCACCGATCCCGCCCTCGGGCGCCACCACCTCGATGCGCATCACGGGTTCCAGCAGCACGGTCCCGGCTTTCTCGGCCCCTTCGCGCAGCGCCATCGAACCGGCAATACGGAACGCCATATCCGAGCTATCCACCTCATGGAAAGACCCGCCCGTCAGCGTCGCCCGGATGTCTACCATCGGGAAGCCGCCCAGCACGCCATTCTCCAGCGCATCCCGCATCCCGTTCGCCGCCGCCGGAATGAATTCCTTCGGAATGGCCCCGCCCGTCACCTTGTCCACGAACTCGAAGCCCTTGCCGCGTTCCGTGGGTTCCAGATCCACAATAACGTGCGCAAACTGTCCCCGGCCCCCCGTCTGGCGGACGAAACGCATCTCTTGCGTGACCTTCCGTGTGATCGTCTCGCGATAGGCCACCTGGTTGCGGCCCACGTGCGCCTGCACACCGAACTCGCGGCGCATCCGCTCGACCAGCACTTCCAGGTGCAACTCGCCCATCCCACTGATGACCGTCTGCCCCGTCTGCTCGTCTTGCTTGACCACAAAAGTCGGGTCCTCTTCGGCCAGGCGCTGCAACGCGTTCGACAGCTTGTCCTGGTCGGCCTTGGTCTTCGGTTCCACCGCCACGGAGATCACCGGGGACGGGAACTCGATCGCCTCAAGAACGATCGGCCGATCGGGATCGCACAGCGTTTCGCCGGTGAAGGTCTGCTTGATGCCCACGATTGCGCCGATATCGCCGGCGCGAATCTCGGTCACGTCCTCACGCTTCTCCGCATACACCTGCACCAGCCGGCCCATGCGCTCTTTGCGGTCCTTGTTCGAGTTGATGAGCATCTGCCCGGTTTTCAACACGCCCGAATAGACGCGAATATAGCCCAGCTTGCCGATGAAAGGGTCCGCCTGAATCTTGAATAACATGGCGGCCACCGGCGCATCGGGATGCGCCGGACGCGTCTCGTCCTCTTCGGTTTCGGGGTTCACGCCGCGCACATCGGGCACATCAAGCGGAGACGGCAGATAATCAATCACCGCATCCAACAGCAGTTGAATGCCCTTGGTTCGCAGGGCCGTGCCGCACAGCACGGGAACCAACTCGCTCGCAATCGTGGCGCGGCGCAAGGCGGCCTTCAACTCGGCCACGCCGATCTCTTCGCCTTCCAGAAACTTGGCGGTCAGCGCCTCATCGGTTTCCGCAATGCGCTCCACCATCTGCTCGCGCTGAGCCTCGGCCTGCGGAACCATCTCTTCCGGAATCGGGACTTCGACCGGGTCGGCCCCCAGTGCATTCGGGAACGACCAGGCCTGCATTGTCATCAGGTCAATCATCCCGGCGAACAGGTCTTCTGCGCCGATCGGCAACTGGATGGGCAGCGGTGTGGCATGCAGACGATCAACGATCATGCCCACCGTCCGCCAGAAATCCGCGCCTGTGCGGTCCATCTTGTTGACGAAGCAGATGCGCGGCACACCGTAGCGATCCGCCTGTCGCCACACCGTCTCCGACTGCGGCTCGACGCCCGCCACGCCATCGAACACCACGATACCGCCATCCAATACGCGCAGAGCGCGTTGAACCTCGGCCGTGAAATCAATGTGGCCGGGCGTATCAATCAGATTGACCTGATAGCCCTTCCACTCGCTGGAGATTGCCGCCGACTGGATGGTGATGCCGCGTTCGCGTTCTTGCTCCATCCAATCCGTGACGGTCGTCCCCTCGTCCACGTTACCCATGCGATATGTCTTGCCTGTGTAATACAGGATGCGCTCGGTCGTGGTCGTCTTCCCGGCATCAATGTGCGCGATGATACCGATATTGCGCAGGCGTTGCAACCGTGCTTCATCCGGATTCGGCTTGTTGATTTCAGACATAAATCACTCACAACAGGTAACAGATCATCAGCGCCCTGCAGTGCAGGACGCCAAAAGGGATATCATCAGACAATGATGAAATAAGTCAGACAAACCCGGCATCCAGAATGGCGATGCCGGGTATATTCAATCGAAGCGAAGGCGGAGCGGGGAAAGAACCGGGAAGTTAGAAACGATAATGGGCGAAAGCGCGATTGGCTTCGGCCATCTTGTGCGTATCTTCTTTCCTCTTGACGGTCGTGCCCGTATTGTTGTAGGCATCCATCAGTTCGTTCGACAGCTTCTCCGTCATGCTCTTACCGGGCCGCTTCCGAGCGTTCTGGATCAACCAGCGCAGCGCCAAGCGCCAGCCGCCGATCTTCCCGAATCTCCATCGGCACCTGATAGGTCGCGCCGCCCACCCGGCGGGGACGAACCTCAATAATGGGCGTCGCATTGCGCACAGCCTGCTCCAACACTTCCAGAGCCGGCTTCTTGGCGCGAGTCTCCATCGTATCCATTGCGCCGTAAAGAATCCGCTCCGCCGTGCTCTTCTTGCCGGCGACCATCATCTTGTTGACGAAACTCGACACCAGCACGCTGTTATAGCGCGCATCCGCCGCAACTACCCGCTTTTCCGCACGATTACGTCGAGCCATGCAATACTCCGTCTATCTCTTGCGACCGGCAGGAGCGCCGGCCTTGGGCGTCTTCGCGCCGTACTTCGACCGCGCTCGCTTGCGACCATCCACACCGGATGTATCCAGCGCGCCGCGCACGATATGATACCGCACGCCGGGCAGGTCTTTCACACGACCGCCGCGCACCAGCACCACCGAGTGCTCCTGCAAGGAATGGCCCTCGCCCGGGATGTACGCCGTAACCTCAAGCTGATTCGTGAGGCGCACGCGCGCAATCTTGCGCAAGGCCGAGTTCGGTTTCTTGGGCGTCATCGTACGCACCTGGGTGCAAACGCCGCGTTTGAAGGGGTTGCCCTTAGACGTGCGGCGCGTTCGGCCCGTGTTGGTGTTCAGGTTATATTGCAGCGCCGGCGCCTTTTCCTTCTTGGCTACGGGCTTCCGGCCTTTGCGCACCAGTTGATTAATCGTCGGCAAGATTCCCTCCGCTTTCTTAGTGCAAAAAACAAACATACGTGGGCCGGCCTGAGCCGGCCCACGAACTGTAACTTTATCACATGGTCATGCTTCGGTCAAATCACGAGCCGCCTTCGCGCGCTTGTCGTGACTTATGCCGCTTCCAGATCCTCCGGCTCGATGCCGTTGGTCGGTTCCTCGCGGGAAATCGGCGATGAAACCGTTCCCGTCATCTTCCAGGAAATCCGCGTCATAGTCGAACTCGGCCAACACCCGCGCCGCGGCTTCCTCAGCCGCGCGGGCCGCTTCCACGGCCTGCACACGGGCAGCAAAGCCCGACCCCACCGGGATCAGCTTGCCGATGATGACGTTCTCCTTCAGGCCACGCAGGCTGTCTTTCGCGCCCTTCACGGCCGCGTCGGTCAGCACCCGCGTCGTCTCCTGGAACGAAGCCGCCGCCAGGAAGCTATCGGTGTTCAGCGATGCCTTGGTGACGCCCAGCAACACCGGCTCACCGCGGGCCGGCTCGCCGCCCGTCGCCTCGGTCGCCGCGTTCTTCTCCTCGAACTCGAAACGATCCTCGAGCTCACCCAGCAGCATGTCCGTGTCGCCGCTGCGCAGCACGCGCACCCGCCGCAACATCTGTCGAACAATCGTCACGATGTGCTTGTCGTGGATGCTCACACCCTGCGACCGGTACACCTTCTGCACTTCGTCCAACAGATAGAGCTGCACGGCCTCGCGCCCCTGGATCCGCAACACTTCGCGCGGGTCCTTCGAGCCTTCCGTGAGCTGCTCACCCACCTCGACGCGGCTGCCCTTGTCCACCCGCAAGCGGGCCGAAGCCGGGATATCGGTCGCCCACTCTTCCACATCTTGACGGCGGATGGTGGCCTGGTAGCCGCCTTCCGGTTCCGGCTCGACGTAGATGTTACCGTCCATGCCCGCCAGCCAGTCCGGCGTCGGCGCTTCGCCGTCCTCAACCGGAGCCAGCGAACGCGCGATGGGCGAATTGGACTGAACCCGATCGCCATCTTCGACCAGCATCTGCCAGCCCATCGGGATATTGTGCGTCTTGCGGCGCAACCGCGCGTTCGTCACCTTCAACTTGCGGACGTCGTTCTCCCATTCCACGCTGACGATACCGCTGATCTCGGCGATCACGGCCTTGCCCTTGGGCATCCGCGCCTCGAACAACTCCTCGATGCGCGGCAAACCCTGCGTGATATCTTCCGCGCCCGCCACACCACCGGTGTGGAACGTGCGCAGCGTCAACTGCGTGCCCGGCTCGCCGATGGACTGAGCGGCAATGATGCCAACCGCTGCGCCCATCTCAACCATCCCGCCGCGCGCCAGGTCGCTGCCATAGCAATTCTTGCAGAGGCCGAAGCGCATCTCGCAGTTCAACGGCGACCGCACGTAAACCTTATCCACGCCGGCGCGTTCCAGCACGCCCCAGACCAATTCATCAATCAGCACACCGCGTTCGATCAGGATTTCGCCCGTCTCAGGGTGCGCCACCGGCCCGGCCGTCACCGTGCCGACCGCCCGCTCGCGGAGCTTCTGGCCTGTAGACACCGCTTCCGCCTGTGTCAGCCAGATCCCGCCCTGCGTGCCACAGTCATCGGTGGAGATGATGACGTCTTGCGCCACATCTACCAGACGCCGGGTGAGATACCCCGCGTCCGCCGTGCGCAGCGCCGTGTCCGCCAGACCCTTGCGCGCGCCGTGCGTGCTCAAGAAGTATTCCAGCGCCGTCAGCCCCTCGCGGAAGTTCGAACGAATCGGCAGCGCAATGATGCGCCCCGAAGGATCGGCCATCAAACCACGCATCCCGGCCAACTGGCGGATCGGCTGAATGCCGCCCTTCGTCGCGCCGGAGGTCGCCATCGCGCCCAGCCCGGTGCTTGGATCCAGCAGAGCCTTCACCGCCTGCGTGATGTCGTCGGTCGCCCGCGTCCACAGCTCGACCACCTTGTTGTACTGCTCTTCCTCGGTGATCAGGCCACGGCGATACTGGCGCTCCGTCTCCTCGACGCGCTGCGTCGTTTCATCCAGCACAGCCTGCTTGGTATCGGGCACCGTGATATCGCTCACAGCGATGGTCATGCCCGAGATGGTCGCATAGGTGAACCCGAGCCGCTTGATCTCGTCCACCACTTCCGCCGTGGCCTCCGGCCCCAGGAACTCGTAGCAAACGCCCACAAAGTCGTTCAGCCGCTTCTTATCCATCACTTCATTGACGAACTGAACCGGTCGCGGCAGCGAGTTATTGAACAATACCCGGCCCACCGTGGTTTCCAGCAACCCGGTCTGCGGCATTTTGTTGGCCTGCACCTGATGGCCGACCAGCCGCTCGCGCAACACCTCCAGGCCATTCGGCGAACCGATGATCCCCACCAATTGTTCGCGATCCGTCAGCATCATCCGCACGATGTCGCCGGCCGTGCTCATGCCGGCCCCGGTCAAGGCCGCTTCCATCGCCGGTTCCAGCTCGAGGTCTTCGAGGGTGACTTCATCGGCGTAATCCGTGAACCGAACCCTGATCGGTGCGCGCAGACCCACAACCCCCAGGTTATACGCCAGGCGCACTTCGTCGGCGTCAACCAACGCCTTGCCCGCGCCCTTGGCCTTCTTATCTTCCACGGTCATATAGTAACAACCCAGGACCATATCTTTCGACGGCCCGACGATCGGCTCGCCCGAAGACGGCTTGAGCAGGTTCGACGAACTCATCATCAGCGAGCGCGCCTCTTCCACCGCCTTGTCAGACAGCGGCACATGCACGGCCATCTGATCGCCGTCGAAGTCGGCGTTGAACGCCGCGCACACCAACGGGTGGATTTGAATGGCGCTGCCGTCAATGAGCACCACCTCGAACGCCTGGATGCCCAGGCGATGCAGGGTCGGCGCACGGTTCAACAACACCGGGCGCTCGTGCGTCACCTCTTCCAGCACGTCCCAGACTTCCGGGCTCTCGCGATCCACCAGGCGCTTGGCGCTCTTGATATTGTGCGCGAAGTTGTATTCCACCAGCCGGCGCATCACAAACGGCTTGAACAGTTCGAGCGCCATCTTCTTCGGCAACCCGCACTCGTTCAGCTTCAGTTCCGGCCCGATCACAATCACCGACCGGCCCGAATAGTCCACGCGCTTGCCCAGCAGGTTGCGGCGGAACCGGCCCTGCTTGCCCTTCAGCAAGTCAGACAGGCTCTTCAGCTTGCGCTTGCCGCTGCGGCTGACGGCCCGGCCCCGGCGGCCATTGTCAATCAGGCTGTCCACGGCCTCCTGCAACATGCGCTTCTCGTTGCGCACGATCACATCCGGCGCGCCCAACTCCAACAGGCGTTTCAGCCGGTTGTTGCGGTTGATCACGCGGCGATACAAGATCGTTCAGATCGGACGTGGCGAAGCGTCCACCATCCAGTTGCACCATCGGGCGCAACTCGGGCGGCAGCACCGGCAACACCGTCAGCACCATCCACTCGGGGCGGTTGCCGCTCTTGCGGAACGACTCCACCACCATCATGCGCTTGGCGGCTTTCTTCTTGCGCTGTTTCGATTGCGTGGTCGTAATCTCAACGCGCAATTCCTTCACCATCTGGTCGAGGTCAATCTTGGTGACCAACTCGCGGATGGCTTCGGCGCCCATGCCGGCCCGAAACACATTGCCCCAGCGGTCGGACAGGTCGCGATATTCGCTCTCCGAGAGCAGGTCGCGCTCACGCAGCATCTTCAGCGCTTCGAGCGAACTCTCCTGTTCGTCTCGCATCTGCCCTTTTTGCTTCTCGACATCATCGCGCACCGCATCAATGGCCTGCTCGGCTCCGGCGCGAATCGTCTCACGCCGCGCATCCATGCGATCGCCGACCGCTTCCAGCTCGCGATTGATGGCGTCTTCGATCCGGCTCAACCGCTCCTGGATGGCGCCGTTCAACGCGTCCAGTTGCTCACGCGTCACCGTCTGGCCCTTAGCCACCACCAGCGTACCCGCGTCCCACGGCAGGTAAATGTCCTCGGCGGCGGGCTTGCCCAGCGTCTTCTCCAGCGAGGCTTGCGCCCGCTGCCCGGCGGCAATCACCTCACCCGTTTCCGTGGCCAACTGCTCGGCCAGCCGCGCGCGTTCGGCTTCTACCTGGCGGTCAAGCGCCGCCAGTTGATCGTCGCGCTGCGCTTCAAGCTCGCTGATATGCACCTGTGTTTCGCCCTCCAACCGGGCAATCTTCAGGTTCAGGTCACGCTCAGAGCGGGCGATGGTGCGGCTGCGCGCCTCTTCATCAATGTTCGTGATGACGTATTGCGCGAAATACAGGATGCGTTCCAGGTTGCGCGGGCTGATGTTAAGCAGCAAGCCCAGACGGCTCGGCACGCCCTTGACGTACCAGATATGGCTGACCGGGCTCGCCAGCCGGATGTGCCCCATCCGCTCGCGCCGCACCCGGCTGTGCGCCACCTCGACGCCGCACTTATCGCAGACAATGCCCTTGTAGCGGATGCGCTTGTACTTCCCGCAAGAGCATTCCCAGTCCTTGTTCGGACCAAAAATGCGCTCGCAGAACAAACCGTCCCGCTCGGGCCGCAAAGTTCGGTAGTTAATGGTTTCCGGCTTCGTCACTTCGCCGTGAGACCATTTCAGAATTTCATCGGGCGAGGCCAGCGAAATACGGATGGCATCAAATTCATTGACTTCCACAAGTCACTCCTTTTTCCTGCCTGGTGTCAATCGCCTTATTCCATGCCCTTGCTCATCGGACCGGGCAGGCTCAAGCTGAAGCCCAGGTTGGGCAGCTTCTCTTCCGCATCCTCGCGGCCAAACTGAATCACTTCCTCCTTGGCGTCCACGACCTCAACCGACAGACCCAGGGATTGCAATTCTTTCACCAGCACGCGGAAGGCCTCGGGCACGCCCGGCGACTCGATACGTTCGCCCTTGACGATCGCCTCATAGGTCTTCACACGCCCCGTTACATCATCCGATTTCACCGTGAGCATCTCTTGCAGGCTATGGGCCGCGCCGTAGGCTTCCAGCGCCCAGACTTCCATCTCACCGAAGCGCTGACCACCGAACTGCGCCTTGCCGCCCAACGGCTGCTGGGTCACCAGGCTGTACGGCCCCGTAGACCGTGCATGCACCTTGTCTTCGACCAGGTGATGCAGCTTCATCATGTGAATGACGCCTACCGTCACCGGCATGTCGAACGGATCGCCGGTCTTGCCGTTATGCAACACCGTCTTGCCCCAGGTAGGCAGCGGCTGGTTGCGCTCAAGGCTCACCCGCAGCGCTTCCGCCGTCACCTCTTCGGGCGTCAGGTTAGAGATGCGTTCCATTTCGGCGTAGACGATCTCGCGATCTTCCGGCGATTGCTTCAATCTCGACGTATTCGATGATCGGCTCGCCCGCATCTTCGCCCTCAGACGCGTCGCCCGTCTCGGCCACAACCTCGACCGGCTTCAAATTGGTCGCCCGCATCCGCTCGCGCACCACCCACTTCAACCACTCACGCAGACCCACAACGCGCGCCATCGCGTCAGCTTCTTCGCGCGCCCGAATCGGCCGGCCATCGGCCTCGAACCACAGCAAGGTGTCCGGGTCATAGTTCTGCGGTTCTTCACGCAGCCATTCGCGTAGCGCAGAGCGCCGGGCGTATGAGACATCATTATAGACACGCTCCGGCTCGTAACCGCGTTCGCCCAGCCACTCGGCCAGGTAAAGCCGCCGAACCTCGTCGTCATCCTGCAACTCTTCTTCAGGGTAGCCCGCATCCACGGCCCACGCCCAGGCGCGGCTGCTGGCCTTTTCCCAGGCCCGATCCGCCAACCACGCCCGCGCCAGCTCGGCCTCGATCTCCAGCTCGCTCGCGCCGTCGAACACCGGCGTTTCCGCCCGAAAGCCCAGGCGCTCGGCGGCCCACCCCAGGTGCGTTTCCAGCACCTGGCCGATGTTCATACGCGCCGGCACGCCCAGCGGGTTCAAGATGATATCCACCGGCGTCCCATCGGGCAGGAAGGGCATGTCTTCAACCGGGACGATCTTCGAGATGACGCCCTTGTTGCCATGCCGGCCGGCCATCTTGTCGCCTTCCATCAGCTTGCGCCGTTGCGCCACGCTGACGCGCACCATCCGCTCCACACCGGCGGGCAGATCGCGATGCTCCTCGCGGCTGAATTCCTTGATGTCCACGACCTTGCCGTACTCACCGTGCGGCAGACGCAGGCTCGAGTCTTTCACCTCGCGCGCTTTCTCGCCGAAGATGGCCCGCAACAGCTTCTCTTCGGGGCTGAGCTCTTGCTCGCCCTTCGGGGTGATCTTGCCCACCAGAATGTCGCCGGGCGCCACCACCGCGCCGATACGCACCACGCCGCCCTCATCCAGGTCTTTCAGCGCGTCCTCGCCCACGTTCGGGATATCCCGCGTGATCTCTTCAGGACCCAGCTTGGTGTCGCGCGCCTCGATCTCGTGCTTCTCGATGTGAATGGACGTGAACTTGTCGGCCTGCACCAATCGCTCGCTGATCAGGATGGCGTCTTCGTAGTTGCCGCCTTCCCAACTGAGGAACGCCACCAGCACGTTCTGGCCCAACGCCATCTCGCCCATCTGCGTCGAACTGGAGTCGGCCAACACCTGGCCGCGCTCCACCCGGTCGCCCTTGCTCACCACGGCGCGCTGGTCAATGCACGTGCTCTGGTTCGAGCGCTGGTATTTGCGCAGCCGATAAGTGCGCCGCGTGCCGTCATCTTCCAGCACCACAATCTCATCAGAGCGGGCGCTGACCACCTCGCCGGGATTCAACGCCACAATCACCTGGCCCGAATCCACGGCCGCCTGCCGCTCGATGCCCGTGCCGACGAGGGGCGCATCGGGCCGCAACAACGGCACGGCCTGGCGCTGCATGTTCGAACCCATCAACGCGCGGTTGGCGTCGTCATGCTCAAGGAACGGGATCAGCGCCGCCGAAACCGACACGATCTGTTTCGGCGAGACATCCATATACTCGACGTGCTCGGGCGAATCGAACAGGAACTTCTGCCCGTGCCGCACCGACACGCGCGACTCCAGGAAATGTCCCTCTTCGTCAATCGCCGCGTTCGCCTGCGCGATGGCGTAACGATCTTCTTCATCCGCCGACAGGAAGACGATCTCTGTCGTCAGCGTCGGCGCCACGCGCACCTCCGGCAGCACATCGCTCAACTCAGCGATCTGCTGCGCCAGCTTGGCGTCCACCACCGCGCCATTTTCGGCAACGACCGTGCCATCGGGCAGCACGATGCGCTCGCGCAAGGTCTTGCCTTCCAGCGCCTCCGGCGTGTTCGACACGCGGTTCACGACCCGCCGATACGGCGTCTCGATGAATCCAAACTCATTGATCCGCCCGTAGCTCGCCAGCACACCGATCAGGCCGATGTTCGGGCCTTCAGGCGTCTCGATGGGGCAAATGCGGCCATAGTGGCTGTTGTGCACATCGCGCACATCAAAGCCCGCGCGCTCGCGGCGCAGACCGCCCGGCCCCAACGCGCTCAAACGGCGCTTGTGGGTCAACTCGGCCAGCGGGTTCGTCTGATCCATGAACTGGCTGAGCTGCGAGCCGCCAAAGAACTCGCGGATGGCCGCCACCACAGGCCGGATGTTAATTAAGGAAAGCGGCGTCGCCTGCTCCGTATCGCGGATAGACATGCGCTCGCGCACCACCCGCTCCATGCGCAACAGACCGATGCGTAACTGATTCTGAATCAGCTCGCCCACCGTCTTCACGCGCCGGTTGCCCAGGTGATCAATGTCGTCCTCGCCCTCGACGCCGTTGTTGATCTGAATCATATGGCGAAGCACCGCGACGATATCTTCCTGCGTCAGCGTGCGGTGGCTGAGCGGCACGTTCAAGTCGAGCCGCCGATCCAGCTTATAGCGTCCAACCTTGCCCAGATCATAGCGGCGCGGCGCAAACACCAGGTTCAACATGAAGTTCTTCGCGTTGTCCAGGGTCGCCGGATCGCCGGGGCGCAACTTCTTATAGAATTCCATCAACGCGCCATCCACGCCCTTGGCCGAATCTTCGCGGTTCGGCGTCCGGGTCGGGTCGCGTTCCAACGTCGTGGCGATATACGGATGCTCCGGGTCGGTGTCCACCTCGGCGAACAGCTCCAGGATTTCCTCGTCAGAGCCGTAGCCAATCGCGCGCAACAGCACAGTCACCGGCAGCTTGCGCTTCCGGTCCACCTTCACCGAGATCACATCGCGCTTGCTGGTCTCAAACTCCAGCCACGCCCCGCGGTTCGGGATCAGCTTGGAGTAGCACAACCGCCGATCGGTCACCCGATCTTCTTCCACCGTGAAATAAACGCCGGGCGAGCGGATGAGCTGACTCACCACCACGCGCTCCGCGCCATTAATAATGAACGTACCGTTCTCGGTCATCAAGGGGAAGTCACCCATGAAGACATTCTGATAAGTCACTTCGCCCGTCTCGCGATTCACCAGACGCACGCGCACCCACAACGGCGCGGCGAAAGTCATATCGCGGTCGCGGCACACCGGTTCGGAATACTTCGGCTCACCAAACCAAAAACCCTCCGGCCCGGGGGTCGAGCCGAAGTGCAACTCAAGATTCTTATTGAAGCTGACGATCGGCGAAATCTCGTCGAATAACTCTTGTAGTCCTTCCTCCTGGAACCAGCGGAAGGAATCGAGCTGGACCTGGATCAGGCGCGGCAGCTCGTAAACGTTGGGGATGCGGGCATACGACTTGCGGATGATGGCTGTGTCGCCACTGGTTGGGAGACCCGTCATGAATCGCCTTCTCCTTATCGGAAAGCAAAAAACCAAGTTCGGAACCCGACTTGGTCTATCCCGATCGCGCCATGCGAAGGGAATACACTATAGAATAATTCTGGTGCAATGTATTGGGATGCCTCTGAACGGCAAGCGCTAATCATATCAATAATATGCTGATTTGTCAAGTCTTTCGGTGAGGAAAATGACAAAGTCGCGAAACTCGTCGTGTGCGTCATTGCAGCGTGGATTGAAGATTGTATCTACCTTAAAGAATTATACCAAAATCGCAATGATTACCCAAATAGGGCTTGTATTGCGCGGCCATGTAAGGTAAACTGGGGCAAAGTGGGATCAAATGGGATGAAATGGGGTTCAATCATCCAGACTTAGCTTGCACAAGCGGAGAACACATTCGATGTTGGTCGGCCGATACGAACACACCATAGACGAAAAGGGGCGTGTTTCCCTGCCCGCCAGGTTCCGCGAGGAACTCGGTGAGGCATTGGTGCTCGCGGCCGGCCTGGACGGTCAAATCGAAGTGTTGCCGCCCGAAGTTTGGCGGAACAAGATCTCTCGCGTGCGCAGCCTGAACATGCTGGATGAAGAAGCGCGCGAACTGGATCAGCGCCTGCACGATGACGCCCAGGAATGCCAGGTAGACAAATCCGGTCGCATCTTGATTCCCGGCTGGCTGCGCCAGGAAACCGGCATCGAGACCGACGTGATGATCGTCGGGCAGACCGATCACATCCAGATCTGGGGCGTCGCACGGTGGGCCGAGCGCCGGGCGCAAGGCGGCAGCCGAGAGCTCAGCAAACGGCTGCAAGAGAAGGGCGCTTCATTATAGAGACCACCCACGTCCCCGTGCTATTAGAGGAAACGCTGGCGGGCCTGGCGCTCCAGCCCGGCCTCGACAGCATTGACGGGACGCTGGGCGGCGCAGGACATGCGGAAGCGATGCTCCGGGCTGCCGGGCCGACCGGTCGCCTGCTCGGGCTCGATCTCGACCCCGCAGCAATCCGGCGGGGCGCGGATCGCCTGGCTCCCTTCGGAGCACGCGCCGTCCTCCAGCAAGGCGGCTTTCAGGAGATGGCGCATTTCGCGGCGCAGCACGGCTTTGCCGGTCTCGGGGCCATCTTGCTCGATCTGGGTCTGTCGTCTGATGAGCTGGCAGACGATGCGCGGGGATTTAGTCTTCAGGCGGCCGGCCCGTTGGACATGCGGTTCGACCCGGCCGGTGATTTGACAGCCGATGAAATCGTCAACGAATGGACGGTCGAAGAGTTAGCCGACGTCATCTATCGCTACGGCGAGGAACCCCGCTCTCGGCGGGTCGCGCGGGCCATTGTGGCGGCCCGGCCCATCGCCACGTCGGCTGAACTGGCCGCCGTCATCGCCCGTTCGCTGGGCGGAGTTCAGGGTCGCCGGGTACATCCTGCAACGCGCATCTTTCAAGCGTTGCGGATCACCGTCAATGACGAATTGGCCGCCCTGGAAGCGACCTTGCCGCAGATTGTCAGCCTGCTCAGGCCAGGCGGGCGCTGCGCCATCATCACCTTTCATTCACTGGAAGACCGCATCGTCAAGCGGTTCTTCCAACAAGAGGCGCAGGATTGTCAGTGTCCGCCGGGTCTACCCACCTGCATTTGCGGACATCGGGCCACCCTGAAGATCGTGACACGGAAACCGATTCAACCGTCAGAAACCGAGATCAGTCGTAACCCGCGTAGCCGCAGCGCCAAGCTGCGCATCGCCGAACGGCTGCCCTGAGGAGGACCGAAATGTTGCAGCGGACGACACAGCCCGGTGGCCGCTTGTTGACGCCGCCCATGTCCCAACCCGAAAACCCCGCCGCGGGCCAGGTCGCCCCGGCGCAAACGGCTTCCTGGCTACGCTATTATCTCATCCTGATTGCGCTGGTCAGCGTCATCGCGTGCACGTTCATCTGGCAGGCCAATGACACTCAAAACATCCGGCATGAAACCAACAGCCTCGGCTACGAAGCCGAACGGCTGGAGGAGGAAAACTCCCGGCTCATGGTGGAGCTGGCCCTGCTCGATTCGCCCGCCAACATCGAACGCGAGGCCGCACGCCTCGGCATCGCAATCGAACAGGCTCCGCGGGTCACGGTGACTCCGGCCTACTTCGTGCTGGAACCCGTGGATCAAGCCCAACCGTTATGCGGCCATCCCGGAACAGGTCGCCGGCTGGGCGCGTCGCCTCGCCCAGCGCGGGCAGCCCGAGGGCGCCGGACAACGGAACACCCGATAGGCGTCCTTAGCGCCTTCATTCGACGACGCCAGGCAACGAGGACGCCCGATGAGTGAAGTGAAACGATGGCTACACCAGGCCGAAGCGGAGCCGCCCATCGCAGCGCGCCGCCAGCCTAAGGCCAACCCAAAGGAAGAGGCCGCGGAAGCGCCCGTCGCAGAGATTGATCTGCGTCAGGTGCTCAGCCGCGCCCGCTTGCTCATCGTCGTGTTCCTCGCCATCATCATCGTCGTGGTGTTCCGCCTGGTCGCCTGGAACATGAAGCCGGACCCGAAGCCGCTCCAGATTGCCCACGCCGTAGATGATTCGCGCGGCCGCATCGTGGATAGCAGCGGGCTGCTCCTGGCAACCGACAATTTCAAGTGGGAAGTGTACATCCGCATCAGCGCCTTGCGCGAGGTCAAGAATCGGCCGGCGCTCCTCTCCGAACTGGGCGCCATCCTGGGCGTGCCCGAAGAGGCATTGCGCGCTCAAATCACATCCTCAGAGTACAATATGATCATCGTCGCGCGCGATGCGACAGACGATCAATGCAAGGCCATTGCCGGGCTGAGGGTGCAGGATGTCACCTGGTGCGCCTCGCGACGTTTCCGGGTCTATCCACATGGGGGCCTGGCCGCCCACCTCATCGGCTTCGCCAACATGGATCATGAAGGCAAGACCGGCACCGAATACGCCCACAACGCGTGGCTTCGCACTGCCGAGCGCCCACCCTTTCAGCAAATCCCCAGCCACGCCGAGCCGCTGCCCGAAGCATGGCAGATCTATCTGCCGTCCGCGGGCGGTCGTGATCTCGTCCTGCACATGAATGCGCCGCTTCAATACAAAGTAGAACAACGGCTGCGCGAAGCCATTGTCGCCTATCGGGCGGAATCGGGCTCCATCATCGTCATGGACCCGCAGACCGGCGGCATCCTGGCGCTGGCGAACTGGCCCGCGTATGATCTGAACAATTATGGTCAGACCCAGCAATCCGTCATGCGCAATGCCGCCATCGAAGACATTTACGAACCGGGCTCGGTATTCAAACTCATCACCTATGCGGCGGCGCTGGACGCCGGTGAAATTACGCCCGACACGATCTTCAACGATACGGGAAAGCTCGACGTGGAGGGCAAAGTCATCGAAAACGCCGAAAAACGCGTCTACGGCAAAGTCACCGCCACGCGCGCCCTGGAAAAGTCCATCAACACGGTCAGCGCTCGTATCGCACTTAATCTCGGCGGCCAGGAATTCTATCACTATCTCACTCTGTTCGGGTTCGGCAAGGAAACCGAAGTGGATGCCGTGAACGAGAGCGGCGGCGCCGTGCCGCGTTGGGGCACCGATGCGTGGAACCGGCGTGATCAGGCTTCGAACTCCTTCGGGCAGGCGATTTCCGTCACACCACTACAAATGGCAAACGCTATCGCCACCATTGCGAACGGCGGCATCGTGATGCAACCCCAGGTGGTCGCCGGGGTGGTGAAAGACGGCGAGCTTTACCGGCTCGACCGGCGCATCATGGGCCAGGCGATCCGGCCTGAAACGGCCGCCGCGCTCACCCGCATGATGGTTTCGACCGCCGAGAGCTACAGTGTCAAGAACCTCGCGCCGGGCTATCGCGTGGCCGGCAAAACCGGCACCGCCGAAATCGCAGAGCAAGGCGGCTATACCAGCGACCTGACGATCACCAGCTTTGCGGGCTTCCTGCCCGCCGCCGATCCAAAAATCGTCATCCTGGTCAAGCTCGACAAACCGAAGAAATCGAAGTGGGCCGAGCAAGTCGCCCTGCCCGTTTTCCAGCAAGTCGCTCAGGATTCCATCAAAATCCTGAAGATCGCGCCGGACGACCGGCTCCCGTAAGCGCCGACGAACGATCCGACGCATCGTCAAAAGAAAGGGCAACACGTGCGTTTCCTGGATGTATGGCAAGGACTGCTGGGTAGCCCGGAAGGCTGCCCGGCCACCATTGCAGACCAGCCCATCTCGACAGTCGTCGTAGATTCGCGCGAGGCTACGCCCGGCGCGGTCTTCGTCGCGCTGCCCGGCGAACGCACCGATGGTCACCTCTATATTCAGGACGCGCTCGAGCGCGGCGCGCTCGCCGTGATTGCCGGCCGGCGAGCGCGCGACCTCGATCTCGCCGCGACCCTCGTGGCCCCCGACGGCAGCCTCACGCCTGCTGCAACCGGCGCGGAGCGCTACATCTTCGTCACCGACGACAGCCTCGAAGCATTACAACGTCTGGCGGCTGCGTGGCGCGCCCGGATGCCCGTCGTCGTCGTGGGCGTCACGGGCAGCGTCGGCAAGACCACCACCAAAGAGACGATCGCCAACGTCCTTTCGCAACACTACAAGACGATGCGCACCCCCGGCAATCTCAACAACGAGATCGGCTTGCCGCTGACCCTGCTCCGGCTCACGCCGGAATACGAGCGCATCGTGCTGGAGATGGGCATGTATGCCGTCGGCGAAATCGCCCGTCTCTGCGAGCTGGCGCAGCCGCGCATCGGCGTGGTCACCAACGTCGGCCCCACTCACCTCGAGCGCCTGGGCGCCATCGAGCGCATCGCCGAAGCCAAGTCGGAGCTGGTGCGCGCGCTGCCGCCCGCCGCTGAGGGCGGCGTCGCGATTCTGAACGTAGATGACCCACTCGTGCGCGCCATGGCCGGCCTCACCCGCGCGCGCGTCGTCACCTACGGCCTGGCCGAGCACGCCGATTTTTGGGCCGACGAAATTGACAGCGACGGGCTTGAGGGCGTCCGTTTCCGCCTGCACCACGCGGACGAGAGCTTCTATCTGCGCCTGCCGATGCTTGGCCGCCACAGCGTTCACACGGCGCTGCGCGCCGCCGCCGCCGGGCGCGTAGATGGCCTCGCCTGGACCGAAATCATTGCGGGGCTGGAAAACATCCGCGGCCAACTACGCCTGCTGGTCGCACCCGGCTTGCGTGGCGCCACCGTCATTGACGACACCTACAACGCCAGCCCTGAGTCCATGCTGGCCGCCCTGAATTTACTGGAAGATATCGCCCGGCAGATGACCGACAAACCACATCGGCCCATTGCCGTGCTGGGCGACATGCTCGAACTGGGCAGCTACGAAGAAAAAGGCCATCGCCTGGTGGGCGCGCGCGCCGCACAGGTCGTGCGCGGCGGCAAACTCGTGACGGTGGGGCCGCTCGCCCGCATCATGGCGGAAGAAGCCATCGCTGCGGGAATGCCGGCCGCCGATGTGCATAGCGCCGCAACCAACCTCGACGCCATCGCCATCCTGCAAGGCCTCATCCGGCCCGATGACATCATCCTGGTCAAAGGCTCACGCTCACTGGGCATGGAAAGCATCTCGGACGTATTGACGCGCACCAAACCAAACCACGGGAGCAAGGCTGTCTAGCGATGCAACAACAAGCCCCTGTCCCCTTCGCTCTCGCTTTGGCCACCGTGGCCTTTTTGTTCGCGGTCGTCTGGGGGCGGCCCCTGATTACCTATCTCAAGGCCCACGGCTACGGCAAGAAGATCCGCGTCGAAGGGCCGGAGTCGCATCAGATCAAGATGGGCACGCCCACCATGGGCGGCATCATGATCATCGTCCCCGTGGTGATCATCACGTTTGTGCTGAATCTGGCGAACTTCCTCAGCGGTTCCACCTGGGGCAAGCAAATCTTGTCCATCTTCAACTTTGCCGAGGGCAGTACGCTCATCGGCAAGTCTATCCTGGTGCCCATGCTGGTGATGCTGGCGTTTGGTCTGCTGGGGATGCGCGATGATCTGTCCGGCATCCGCGGCAAGAACGGGCAGGGCAACGGCTTCAAGGCCCGCTTCAAGGCCTCGCTGCAAACTATTCTGGCCATCGCTGCGGCGTCGGCGCTTTATTTCTTCCTGGACTTGTCCAGCGTCGCCATTCCAGGCATCGAAACGAAGATCAGCCTGGGCCTGTTCTACATCCCGATCGCAGCTTTCATCATCATCGGCTCAACCAACGCCGTCAACCTGACCGATGGATTGGACGGCCTGGCCGGCTCGACGGCGGCGATTGCCTTCGCCGCATTCGGCTTGATCGCGCTGCTCCAGGGGCAATACCCCTTGATGTCCTTCTGTTTCACTGTGGTCGGCGCGATTTTCGCCTTTCTCTGGTATAACAGCCACCCCGCCGAACTTTTCATGGGCGACACGGGCGCGCTGGCGCTGGGCGCGACGTTGGCCGTGGTCGCGCTGATGACCGGGCAATGGTTGCTGCTGCCCGTCGTGGGCCTGGTGTTCGTCGCCGAAACGCTTTCCGACATCATCCAGGTCTCTTACTTCAAGTGGACGAAAAAACGCACCGGCGAGGGCAAGCGGGTGTTCAAGATGGCCCCGCTGCACCATCACTTTGAAATACTCGGCTGGTCCGAGACGCAAATCGTCTGGCGCTTTTTCCTGATCAGCATGATGGCCGCCCTGCTGGGCATTGCACTGGCATTACTGTGAACCAATGAATCGCGCAATTCACCCAACGGCGTCCCCCACCGGCGACGCCCTCTACGCAGATATCACCGTGGTCATCCTGGGGCTGGCCCGCCAGGGCGCGGCCGCCGCGCGCTTTTTCCTCAAGCAAGGCGCCACGGTCATCATCAGCGACGCGCGCGATGAGTCTGTGTTGGCCGGGGCCAAACACGCTCTGGAATCCTTCGCCGCCGAGCACGCTTCCGGTCGGCTGCGCTTCGTGTTCGGCGGGCATCCGCTGGAGATGCTGGACGGCGCCGATTTGCTCTGTCTCAGCGGCGGCGTCTCGCCTGCGATCCCCATCGCGCAAGAAGCCGTGCGGCGCGGCATCCCGCTCACCAACGACGCGCTGCTCACGCTGCAGCACTGCCCCGTCCCCGTCATCGGCGTCACCGGCTCGGCCGGCAAGACCACCACAACCACGCTCGTCGGGCTGATGTTGCAGGCCGCGGGTTTCACAGTCCACGTGGGCGGCAATATCGGCACGCCGCTGCTCGATCGTCTCGACGCCGTCGGTTCCGGCGACAAGGTCGTGCTCGAGCTGTCCAGCTTTCAGCTCGAACTGTTCGACCGCAGCCCCGATATTGCTGCGGTGCTCAATATCACCCCCAACCACCTCGACCGCCACCCGTCCATGAGTCACTACGCGGCGGCCAAGGCCAACATCCTGCAATTCCAGGCCCAGGGCGACACCTGCATCCTCAATGCAGATGACGCCTACACCGGCGCCTGGCTGCGGAGTGGACGCTGTCAGATCAGTGAGGGAACCGGGCAACCCGCCGTTTATTTCCCTTTATTGGCGAGCCGGTTCGGTTTCAGCCTGTCTGAGCCTGTCGCAGACGGCGCGTTCCTGTCGGGCGACGCGCTGATCTGGAGGCGGCCCGGCCTGCCCGACGCAATTATCTGCCGGGTCGGCGACCTCCATCTGCGCGGACGGCACAATGTGGCGAATATCCTCGCCGCCGCGTGCATCGCCGGGATTGCCGGCGCAAGCGTAGACGCCATGCGCGCCGTCGCCACGACCTTCGCAGGCGTCGAACATCGCCTGGAAGTGGTGCGCCGGCGCGATGATGTGGTCTGGGTCAACGACTCGATCGCGACCGCGCCCGAACGCACCGTCGCCGCATTGCACGCATTTGACGAACCGATCGTGCTACTTGCTGGGCGGGCGCGACAAGAATCTCCCCTGGGATGATTGCATCGCGGCCGTCTACGCGCGTCCCGTGCGACAGGTCATCCTGTTCGGCGAGGCCGCGCCCCTGATCGAGGCGGCTTTCGAACGCGCCTCACAGGACACCGCGAGCATCGCCATCGCCGTGTGTGATCGGCTGGGAGAAGCCGTTGATCTTGCGGCCCGCGCCGCCCAACCCGGCGACGTGGTGCTTCTCGCCCCCGGCGGAACCAGTTTCGACGCTTACCCCGATTTCGAGGCGCGCGGCCGTCATTTCCGCGCGCTGGTGGAGGCCCTGCCATGACCGCATCGAACACCCGCTCCACCACCAAATCAACACCCGCTGCGCTCACCGGATCGTGGGACTATACCATGATCGCCATCGTCTCGGTGATGCTGGCGCTCGGCCTGGCCTCAGTGTTCAGCGCCAGCTACGTGTACCGCGACACCTATTATTTCATCCGTCAGGCAGGCTGGATCGCCCTGGGGATCACCGCGGCGTTCATCCTCTCGCGTATCCCCTATAACATCTGGCGCCGGCTCGCCGTGCCCATCATGATCCTCGCGCTCGGCATGCTGGTCGCGGTGCTCATCTTCGGCGTAGAGATCAACGGAGCCACTCGCACATTCAAGGGCAGCATCCAGCCCGGCGAGTTCGCCAAGCTGGCGGTCGTCATCTATGTTTCGGCCTGGGCCGCCTCGAAAGGACGCCGGCTCTCCGATGTGCAAGAGGGACTGATCCCCTTCGTCATTATCATGGGCATCGTAACCGTGCTGCTCGTGATGGAGCCCAGCTACAGCGTCGCCATGATCATCCTCATCATTGGCGTATCTATCTTCTTCGTCGCCGGCGGCGACATCAAGCAGATGCTGTTGTTCGGCCTCCTGGCCGCGCCGGCCATCGGCGTCGCGCTCTGGAGATCACGCTATCCGATCCAGCGCATCCAGAACTGGTGGACCAACCTGAGCGCGCCCGGCCAGGCGGCCTCTGATACCGTCGCCGTCTGGCAGAAGCAAACCTTCGGGCCGGCCAGCATGTTGGATCGCATTGCCACACCCAGCGCGGTGCCGCTCGGCTGGAGCGACTACATATTCGCGTTCATTGCCGAAAAACTCGGTTTTATCGGCGCGCTCGTGGTTGTGGTATTGTACGCTGCACTGGCATATCGTTTGCTCGCGATTGCGCTCAATGCGCCCGACCGATTCGGGACCTTCATGGCTGTCGGCATCACCGCGTGGATCGTCGCGCAGGCGCTCATTCACATCGGAGCATCCACAAACCTGATCCCCGCCACGGGACAGCCATTACCATTGATGAGCTACGGCGGATCAGACATGCTGGCCTGTATGATGGCCCTCGGCGTCATGCAAAGTATCTCGCGGGGGACGCCCGCAAAGAAGGCGCTTTATGCGACTCTTGCTCTCGGGGGGTGGAACCGGCGGCCACGTTTACCCAATCCTGACCGTAGTGGAAGCGCTAAGGCGAAGCAACCGGCCGGCCGAAGCACAACCGGAACCGCCGGCAGTGGGGCCAAAAAGGGACGATCGGCAACCAGCCCTGCCTACGGCCACGAAGCGCCCGCCGTCAACAGCGATGAGCTCGACCGCGGACCGGCCTGGCGACGAGGTTCCGGCGCCACGAAACGGAAATCACGGGGAACAACCGCCGGCAAAACCACTTCACGCCGGAAGTGATTCGACGCCGGCGCTATACTATGTCGGTCAGGCGGGCGGCATCGAAGAAGAGCTGGCCGCCCGGGCAGGCATTCCGTTTGCGCCCATCCGCACCGGGCAGATTCGTGGCCGGTCGCCGTGGGAAGCGGCGCGCAATGCCGCGCACATGCGCGCGGGCGCGGCCCAATGCGCCGACCTGATCCGCCAATTCCGGCCCGATGCCGTGTTCGTCACCGGCGGGTATGTGGCGGCGCCGGTCGCCTGGGCCGCCTGGCGCGCCGGGCTGCCGCTGCTGATCTACCTGCCCGATCTCGAACCGGGGCTGGAGATTCGCGCCACGAGCCGGCTGGCGACGAAAGTCGCCGTGTCCTTCCCGGAGGTTGCCGCGTATTTCCCCGGCAAGGCCGAGGTCACAGGCTACCCGGTGCGCGCCGAATTGTGGGAAACAGACCGGGCCGCGGCGCGCGCGGCGCTGGGTTTGGACGCGACGCTCCCGACCCTGCTGGTCTTCGGCGGCAGCCGCGGCGCGCGCAGCATCAACCGGGCGCTGCTGGGGGCGCTGCCGGCGCTCTTACCGCGTTGCCAGGTGGTGCACATCACCGGTGAGCTCGATTGGCCCGAAGTGTCCGCCGCGACGCGCGAGGGCGGCTTCGATGAAGATTGGAAGGCGCGCTATCACGTGTACCCGTATTTGCACGACGAAATGACGCAGGCGCTCGCAGCGGCGGACCTGGTGGTCGCGCGGGCCGGGGCTTCGGTGCTGGGTGAATTCCCGGCGCTGGGTTTGCCCGCGATTCTCGCGCCCTATCCGTATGCCGGGCAACACCAACATACGAACGCCGCCTATCTGGCGGATCGCGGGGCCGCCGTCATCGTCGAAGACGCCGCCCTGCCCGCCGACCTGGGGCCGACCATTCTGGGCCTGCTCGATGACCCGGATCGCCTTGCCGCCATGCGCGTGGCATCGCGCAACCTGGCGCGACCGGACGCCGCCGACCGCATCGCACGCCTGCTCTGCGAAATGGCAGGATCGCCGCTGCCCATGCCGGGCGGCACTGAGAGGGCTTGACCGTGTGGTTCCTATTTTTCCTGGCCGCCACCATGGCGATTTTCGGCATCTATGGCTACAAGCGCGGCTTCTGGCCGATGATGCTATCCCTGTTCATACTATTCGTGGCCGCCCTGATCGTCCGCCGCGGCGCCGACACCATCATCAAATACATGAACGGCATGTGGATGGGCGCGATGCTGGTGTTCAAGAGCGGCCTCAACGACATCGCATCGGGAAACCTGGAGTCGGCTGCGGCGAAGCTCGAATCGGTCGAGAAACCGTTCGTAGACCAGCGCGAATGGTTCGCCTATCTGCTGATCATCGGCGGCGCGGTTTTCCTGGGCTGGCTGTTGAGCTTTCTCTTCAGGAAGAGTAAACCCTCGATCTGGGGCTTGCTGGTGGGGCTGGTCTACGGGTACGTCCTGGCGGCCGCCCTCGTTCCGTTGATCCTGGGGTTCTCAGCCTGGTTCCTGCCGATCTTCGGCGTGGGCGAATCGCAGGCCGTCAGCCCATTGGCCTCCGGCGGCAGTTGCGGCGGCATCTGGGATCGCCTGATCTGCTTCCTGAGCGACCCGCAGACCGCCCAGATTTGCGGCATCGTCATCGTGATTTCAATCGGCGTGTTTGTCTTGTGGGCAGCGGTCAAAACCAATCGAGCCACGACACCGAAATGAGGCTGACCGATGGGTCCAGTTGAGCTGATTTTCTTCATCGTCATCGCCATCTTTGCCGTCATCGGCATTGTGCGCGGCGTCTCGCGTGAGCTGGGCGTCACGCTCATGCTGCTGATCGGCCTGATGGTCTTGCTCCTGCTCGATACTTACCTGGCCGAGGAAATCCAGAACGTGCTCGAGTTTTTCTTCGGTTCCAATGTGGCGCTGCAAAAGAGCGTCCTGGCGATCACCTATTCGCTCTGGATGGTCTTCATTGCCTTCATTGCCTATGAAGGTCGAACCCTGAGTTTCTCGAACGTCCCGCTCATCTCCGATTTTGTAAAAAGCTCCGGCGGGCGTGGCGGTGGGCTGCGCGGGGATGTTCACCGGCATCATCAACGGCTACCTGCTCGCGGGAACAATATGGTATTATTTGGCGTGCGCAGACTGGCCGTTCTCCAAAATTAGCGCGCCTTTCTCGAGCCTGTATTATGCGATCTCGGCCATCTTGCCGCCGGTGATTTTCAAGTGGTACTACGTCGTCATACTCATCGTGCTGCTACTCATCATTAAGGTGTTCAGGTGACATCAGATTCCGTCCCCGCCCTCCCGACCTGGGCGGAACAACTCAACCGGCCCGCCGGCGAACGCCGGGCCGTACACGTCCATCTCATCGGCATCGGTGGGGCGGGGCTATCCGCGATCGCCGCGCTCTTGCTGGAACAGGGCTTCACCGTCACCGGCTCGGATCAGCGGCCCAACGAAGCGACCGCCGAACTGACGGCGCGCGGAGCAACGGTCTTCCGCGGCCACCATGCCGGCAACATTAAAGGCGCGCATATCGTCCTCGCGTCGTCCGCCGTGTCCGACGAAAACCCCGAGATCATGGCAGCGCACGCCGCCGGCATCCCGGTCCTGAAACGCGGCGAGTTCCTGGGGCCGCTGATGGAAGGGCAACACGGCATCGGCGTCGCAGGATCGCACGGCAAGACCACAACCACCAGCCTCATCACCATTATCCTCCTGCGCGCGGGGCTGGATCCCAGCTTCATCGTCGGGGGCCGCCTGCCGGTTGGCCCGGCCGAAGGCTTCACCACCACCGCCATCGGCGCGCGCGCCGGTGTAGGGCCCCTTCGTGATCGAGGCCGATGAGTATGACGGCATGTTCCTCGGCCTGCGGCTGGAGATTGCCGTGGTCACCAACGTCGAATGGGATCACGTGGATTGCTACCCGACGCCCCTCGCCTTCGCCAAAGCATTTCAGTCATTCGTGGCGCAACTTCCCGCGTGGGGCCTGCTGGTCATCTGCGCCGATGACGCCGGCGCGATGGCGCTGACGGAATTTGCAACCCCGGGGGCGCGGGTCGCCACCTATGGTCTGTCGTCTGACGCCGATTGGCAGGCGCGCAATCTCCGCCCCAACGCGCTGGGCGGCTTCGACGCCGAAGTGTGGGTGCGTGGGGCCGACGGCGATGCGGTCAAAGCGACCGATCTCGAATTGAGCATCCCCGGCCGGCACAACGTGCGCAACGCGTTGGCCGCGCTGGCCGTGGCGAACTGGCACGGCATCCCGCCGAAACGGGCAGCCCGGATGCTGCGCGACTTCCACGGCGCGGGTCGTCGCTTCGAGTTGATCGGCGAGGAAGGCGGCGTCATCGTGATTGACGACTACGCCCACCACCCGACCGAGATCGCCGCCACACTTTCCGCCGCCGCGCATGCGCTGGCCGACGCGCCGCCTGTGGGCCGTCTTCCAACCGCACACCTACAGCCGCACCAAAGCCCTGCTCGACGACTTCGCCGGCAGCTTCGATGATGCGGATCACGTGGTCGTGCTGGATATCTACCCGGCGCGCGAGAAGATAGACCTCGGGATGCACAGCAGCCAGATCGTCGAACGCATGGATCACCCGAGCGCCGTCTACGTGCCCGATATCGAAGGGGCCGCCGCCTACCTGCTGGAGCGGGTCGAACCGGATGATGTCGTCATCACCATGAGCGCGGGCGACGGCAACCAGGTGGGGCAGATCCTGCTCGACGCCTTGCGTCGAGCGCGGAGACGCGGCATGAACGCTCACGCGCCGGCAAACGATGCGATGCTCACTCAGCGCCTTGCAGCATGAGGCGGTGCGTCGTGGCCTGGCTGGTCTCGCGTGATGAGCCGCTGGCCCGCCACACCACGTTTCGCATCGGCGGCCCCGCCGATCTGTACATCGCGGCGACCGGCCAGGATGAACTGGAAGAGCGGCCCGGCTGGCGTGGTCCTGCGAAGCGCCGGCGCTGGTGCTGGGCGGCGGCAGCAACATGCTGGTCAGCGACGCGGGCGTGCGCGGCCTCACCCTCGCGAACCAGGCGCGCGCCATCCGCCTGCAGCAGGCCGACGGCTCCGTACCCGCCGGGCATCTGACCGCAAGTCGTCGCCGAGTCGGGCGCAGCGTTGGCCGGTCTGGCGCGCTGGTGCATACGCGAGGGCTGGTCGGGCCTGGAATGGGCCGTCAGCGTGCCCGGCTCCGTGGGCGGCGCGGTCATCGGCAATGCCGGCGCGCATGGCGGAGAGATTTCCGATAACCTGGCCTGGGCGCTGGTCGCGTTACCCGAAGGCGGTCACGCCGTCCTGACCGCAGATGACCTGGCCTACACCTACCGCACCAGCATGCTCAAAAAGCGGCTGATGCTCGGACGCGCGCCGCGCCGGTCGTGCTGGCTGCGGGATTCGAGATGGTGCAGGGCGATCGGGCCGACATGCAGGCCCGCGCCGAGACGTTCCTGGCCCGCCGCCGGGCGTCACAGCCGATCGAACCCAGCGTCGGCAGCATCTTTCGCAACCCGCCGGGCGACTACGCCGGGCGACTCATCGAAGCGGCAGGGCTGAAGGGTCACCGCGTAGGCGGGGCGTGCATCTCGATCCGCCACGCCAACTTCATCGTGAATGACACGGGCGCAGCCACCGCCGCCGATGTGCTGGCCCTGATTGACCTGATGCGCGCCCGGGTGTATGAGACAGCCGGGGTAGAATTGACGCCGGAAATCCTGTTCATCGGCGATTGGCCGCAACATCCGCCCTACGCGCCGCTTGCCTCGCCGTAAGGCGTCGCGGCCGACAATGAGCAGCAGAGCATGATGTGGTAAGATAGCTAATCTTATGTCAAAAAAGATCCGCGTGGGAATCGATCTTCGGGGGGCGCTCCGGCGAGCATGAAGTCTCGCTGGCGTTCGGCGCGCTCCGTCATGCGCGCGCTCGACCCGGCGCGTTATGACATCACGCCCATCGGCATCACCCACGACGGGCGCTGGCTCACCGCGGGCGACCCGATGGCGCGCCTGGCCGCCGGCGACGCCTCGACCACGCCCGGCGCGGACAACGGCAGTGGGCGCGAATTGGTCCCCGGCGCCACCGGCGCGCGCCTGCCCGCCCTCGATGTCATCTTCCCCGTGCTGCACGGCCCCTATGGCGAAGATGGCACGGTGCAGGGACTGCTGGAACTGGCCGACCTGCCCTACGTGGGATGCGGCGTGCTGGCCGGCGCGCTGGGCATGGACAAGATCGCCGCCAAACACGTCTATCTGGCTGCCGGGCTGCCCGTAGCTGCGTTCGTCGCCCTCACCCGCCGCGACTGGGAGACGACGCCCGAGACCGCCCTGGATCACATCGAGGCCACGCTCGGCTACCCGGTCTTCGTGAAGCCGGCCAACCTGGGTTCCAGCATCGGCATCGGCAAGGCCGCAGATCGCGCCGGGCTGGCCGCCGCGCTCGACGAGGCTGCGCGCTACGACCGCCGCTTGCTGATCGAGGACGCCGTGCCACACGCGCGCGAGATCGAATGCAGCGTGTTGGGCAACGACGACCCGATCGCCTCCGTGCCGGGCGAAGTCGTGCCGAGCAACGAATTCTACGACTATAACGCGAAATACATTGACGGCGATTCACAACTGCTCATCCCGGCCTCCCTGCCGGCCGAGACCGCCCGCCACATCCGCGAACTGGCCGTGCAGGCCTTTCAGGCCGTAGACGGCGCCGGGCTGGCGCGCGTCGATTTCCTGGTGAACGGCGACACGCACGAGATGTTCCTGAACGAGATCAACACCATGCCGGGTTTCACCGATATCAGCATGTACCCGAAACTGTGGGAAGCCACCGGCCTCCCCTATCCGCGAATTGGTAGATCGGCTGATCGAATCTGGCGCTGGAGCGTCACGCTGACAAGGGTCGCTCGCACACGACGTACGCGGGCGCCATGCCTACCGCAGAGAATCACACATAAGCTCGTTCATGGGAAGAGGGTATCGCCATGGCCGGCCGGCAGGCAGCAAAGTCATCATCCAGGCGCAGCAAGAAAGGCGCAAAGACCCCGTCTACCGAACGGGCGACGCAAACCTGGCGGCAGCCGCCGCCCACGCCCCGCGCCAAGATGGTGCGCAAGGAAACGCTGGACCCGTGCATATCACACGGCCCAACGCTTCGCCCCTGCGGGCCTGGCTCGGGGCGCATCAACTGGCTCCAGGTGGGCATTTTCGTCGCCCTCATTGCGGCGGCCGGCGGCGCGGCCTACGGCATCACGCTGGAGCCGTTCCGGGTTGCGCCTGACGCGATCGAGAGTCACGGGCAATCGCCGCCTGGCCGCCTGGGAAGTCATACGACGCGGCGCAGGTCACCGGGCAAAACGTGTTCACCGTGCAGGCCGACGCCGGTCGCCGATCGGCTGTTGGCGCTGCCGGGTGTGAAAGGTGTGGGCGTGCGTGTGCACCTGCCCAACCAGGTCATCATTGATGTGGCGGAATTTCTGCCCCTGGTAGAATGGCAGAAACCCGAAGGCCGGCGGTGGCTGGCGGAAGACGGCTCGCTCGTGCCCATCGCCGGAAACCCGCCCGGCATGATCCTGGTAGACCCCAGGGGTGAAGCCGGCGACGCCGACGGCAAGTTGCGCGTGAACCTTCGGGAAGACCTCAAGGTCATCCAGCAGGTGCTTCCCGAGCAACGCGAATTTTACTATGGCGCATCGGAAGGGCTCTACTTCCGGGCGCCGGAGGGCTGGAACGTCTATCTCGGCGAAGAAGGCAATGTGAAGCGCAAGCTGGAGATATTGGCCGGCTTGCAAAGTGATCTCATCGCACGGGAACCGAAGCCCCGGAAAGTAGATTTGCGCTTTCCGGAGTTCCCAACTCTTGAATAGGTGACATCTTGGCGGAGAAAAGCAAAACCAACAAAGGTCAGATGATCTGCGCGCTCGATGTGGGCACGACCAAGATCGTCGCGCTGATCGCCGAGGTGGACGACAACGACAACCTGCGCGTGATCGGCGCCGGTCGGATGCCCGCGCATGGGCTTGCGCCGCGGCGTCGTCGTCAACACCGTGAGGCCACGGCGGCCATCGGTCAGGCTATCGAACAGGCCGAGCAGAGCGCCGGGCAGCCGATGGAGTCGCGCTACGTCGGCATTGCGGGCAGCCACATCAATGCGATCGAGCAGCAAGGGCGTGGTGGCGGTGGGCCGCAACGGCCGCAAGATCACGACGCGAGGATACCCAGCGGGCGCTGGAGCAGGCGCAGAACATCGCGCTGCCCCACAATCGCGAGATCATCCACGCGGTGCCGCGCATCTACACGGTCGACGACCAAAAAGGGCATCCAGAATCCGGTCGGCATGTTCGGCTATCGGCTGGAGGTGGACGCCAGCATCATCACCGGCGCGTCGTCGGCGGTCACCAACCTGGTCAACTGCGTGCACGACAATGGGCTGGAGATCGAAGACCTGGTGCTGGAGCCGCTGGCCTCCGCCGAGGCCGTGCTGACCGACGACGAGCGCCACCTGGGCGTCGCGCTGGTCGACATCGGCGGCGGCACGTCCGACCTGGCGATCTACCTGGAAGGCGCGCCCTGGCACACGGTACATCCTCGACGTGGGCGGCGATCACTTCGTCCGCGATGTGGCGATGGGCCTGCGCATGCCGTATCGACAAGGCCGAGGCGCTGATCAAGCAGTTCGGCCACGTGCTGCCCGAGGCAGGTCCCCGCCGACGCGCGAGGTGCGCAGCGGCGCCTTTCGGCGAGGAAGGCCAGCAGATCGTCAACCGCCGCCTGCTGGCCGAGATCCTCAACGCGCGCGCCGAGGAGGTCCTGGACCTGATCCTCCGCGAGGTGAAGCGCAGCGGCTATGACGGGCTGCTGCCGGCCGGCATCGTGCTGACGGGCGGCGTAGCGCAATTGGCCGGTTTTGCCGAACTGAGCCGTGATCAGCTTACAATGGCCGGTGCGCGTGGGGCGCCCAACGGCTTTGTCAGCTCGGTGATCGACCTGAGCAGCCCGGAATACGCCACGGCCGTCGGGCTGTTGCTGTGGGGCATGCGGCGGGGCGTCGTCGCGCGGTGCTGCCGCCGCGCGCCGCAGCCAGGCCTGTTCGACCGCATCATGCAATGGCTCGAGGCATTGTCCTGCATCGCATGGAATCGTCTGCCGTAATTGACCAGCGATCCACAGCGATCAACCCTGAACGAGGTAAAGGAGTGGCTACGATGAACCCGCGAGGACAGCCAAACGGCCTACGTCGAGAATCCGGCGCAGATCAAGGTCCTGGGCGTCGGCGGCGGCGGCTCGAACGCCGTCAACCGCATGATCGAGGCAGGGCATCCAGGGCGTCGAGTTCATCGCCATCAACACCGACGCCCAGGCGCTGATGCTCGCCAACGCGCCGCAGCGCCTGCGCATCGGCGACAAGCTGACCAAGGGCCTGGGCGCGGGCGGGCACCCGGAGGTCGGCGAGAAGGCCGCCGAGGAGTCCGCGGAGGAGATCAAGGCCGCTGCTGAAGGGCGCCGACATGGTCTTCGTCACCTGCGGCATGGGCGGCGGCACCGGCACCGGCGCGGCGCCCGATCATCGCCAAGCTCGCCAAGGAGTCGGGCGCGCTGACCATCGGCGTCGTCACCAAGCCCTTCACCTTCGAGGGCGCGCGGCGGCGCCGGGTGGCCGAGGAGGGCATCGAGCGGCTGCAGCGAGAGCGTGGACACCCTGATCGTCATCCCCAACGACCGCCTGCTGCAGGTCGTCGACAAGAAGGCCAGCATCCAGCAGGCGTTCCGGGTCGCCGACGACGTGCTGCGCCAGGGCATCCAGGGCATCTCCGAGCTGATCACCGTGCCCGGGCCTGATCAACCTCGACTTCGCCGACGTGCGCAGCGATCATGGCCGAGGGCGGCTCGGCGCTGATGGCGATCGGCCAGGCGCAGCGGCGACAACCGCGCGCAGCAGGCCGCCGAGCAGGCCATCCACAGCGCGCTGCTCGACGTGAGCATCGAAGGCGCCCAGGGCATCCTGTTCAACGTCACCGGCGGCGCGGACCTGAGCCTGTACGAGGTCAACGAGGCGGCGGAGATCATCCGGCGCACCGCCGACCCCGATGCCAACATCATCTTCGGCGCCGTGATCGATCCGGAGCTGAAGGACGGCATCCGCATCACCGTCATCGCCACCGGCTTCGATGCCGATCAAGGAGCAGAAGTCGCCGACCACGGAAGACGGCAAGACCCTCGAGTTCCCGAAGCGCACCTACGACCGCGACGATCTGGATATCCCGGCCTTCCTGCGTCGCTCTCGCCAAGTCCTGACGCCCCGCTGCGGAGACATCGGGACACTCGAACTGCAACAAATAATGCTGGCTGCCCTCCGGTGTGAGCCCTTGCATCTCCGCAAGCGCCCACACCGGGGCGGTCCGCGCCGGTCTCCGCGTGGCAACCTGACGCTATAACCTACGCCCACCCTACGAAGTCGTCGCCGTCTTTCAACCTCATTAATCCAACCTTAAAGTTTGGCATCAAACTCCGCCTGACAGGCCCTATCACCGTTCAGCCTGTGGTATACTCACCCTCGCCCCACCAGACAGGGGCATATTTAGTAGATCGATCTTATATCAACTACTACCTGTCGGTATGTTACGACGTTAATCACAACGGCGGATCACCGGAGGAGGTAAGCAGATGCAGTGTCCTTATTGCGGCGAGCCCGACTCGCGAGTCGTCGATACGCGTGCGACCGCCGAAAGTATCCGCCGGCGGCGCGAATGCCAGCGGTGTCGCAAGCGCTTCACCACGTATGAGCAGATTTCCGAATCGCTGCTCATCGTCAAGCGCGATGGACGGCGCGAACCCTTCGACCGGCACAAGTTACTGCAGGGCATGCGCATCGCCTGCGCCAAACGCCCCATCGCCGCCGCCGACGTCGAACGCGTCGTGAACCAGATCGAAGAGCAGGTGTTCAGCATGGGCAAGGCCGAGGTCCGCAGCGATGTGATCGGCCAGATGGTGCTGGAGAAGCTGGAGGAACTGGATCCTCTGGCCTACATCCGGTTTGCAATCGTGTATCTGGAAATGGAAGACGTGCAAGCATTGCGGACTGAGCTGGATCGATTAATGTCCGAACGCGCGTAGTACATGGCGGACGGCGACAGTCTGAGTCGGGGTGTTCCGCGCCCCCGATGGGCTGAATCGACCTGTTTATGGGATCAATCTAAGGGAGACTTTTGGAATGGCGAAGCAGCGTACCGCAACATTGGCTTTCGAGCCGGCCCTCACCCCGCCGGCCGAGATCGAACTATCCGAGAACAGCCGGCAGGTGCTGCGCAAGCGGTATCTGCGCAAGGGGCTGGACGGCAAGCCCATCGAAGATATCGAGGGGATGTTCCGCCGCGTGGCCAACGCCGTGGCCGAACCCGATGCCGCCTACGGCTACGACATCCGTTCGACCGAAGATTCGTTCTACGCGCTGCTCTCCGATCTTCGGTTCTTCCCGAACTCGCCCACGTTCACCGGCGCAGGCACGCCCCTGGGCCAGCTCGCGGCCTGCTTCGTCCTGCCGATCTCCGATGATCTCGGCAAGGCATCCGACGGCATCTTCCAGACCTTGCGCGACGCCGCGTTGATCCAGCAGACCGGCGGCGGCAACGGCTTCTCCTTCTCGCGGCTGCGCCCCAAGAACGACGCCGTGGCCTCCAGCGCGGGCGTCGCCACCGGGCCGGTCGGCTTCCTGCGCGTCTACGATATCGCGTTCGGCGAGGTGGCGCAGGGCGGCACCCGCCGCGGCGCCAACATGGCCGTCCTGCGCGTGGATCACCCCGACATCGAAGATTTCATCAGTTGCAAGGCCGAAGAAGGCCAGATCAGCAACTTCAACATCTCCGTGGGCATCACCGACGCGTTCATGCAGGCCGTGGAGGCCGACGCCGACTTCCCGCTGGTCAGCCCGCGCGACGGCGCGGTGACGCGCACGGTGCGCGCCCGCGATCTGTTCGACAAGATCGTCACCTTCGCGCACCACAACGGCGAACCCGGCGCGCTCTTCCTCGACGCCGCCAATCGCGCCAACCCCGTGCCGCACCTTTATGACCTGGAAGCGACAAATCCGTGTTTCGCCGGAGAAACCCGCATCGCCACCGACGCCGGGTTCCTCACGATGGAGGCGCTCGCACAGGACGGCCGCGCCCCAATCATCGCCGTGGACGCCCGCACCACCCCCGAAGGCTTTGACGCAGCCATTCATGCGCGCACAGCGTCGCCCATTACGCTCACCCGTCGTCAGACCCCCGTGCGCCGCCTGACGACGCATATGGGCTACGAAGTGAGTCGCCACACCGGATCATCGTTTCCTGACCCCGGATCGCGGCTGGGTGGCCCTGGATCAACTCAACACGGGCGACCGTATCCTGCTCCAATCCACGGAAGGCCCCTGGAGCAGAGATGTAGAGCTGCCCAACATCACCCACATGCGGCAAGCGCTCGGCGTGATGGCGCACGGCGGCGACCATGCGAGCGGCGCAACTGTGACCCGGCGCGATTTCCAAGAGCAGTACGCCAACGTCCCAGGCTTGTGGAGCCGGGAATTGGGCGTTGTCCTCGGTTGGTTGGTGGGCGACGGCTGGCTCAGCCCCGCCAGCAACTCGCCGGTGGGGTTTGCGTTCGGCGCGGACCCAGCGCCGGTTCACGACCTGATGGCGCAATGGTTCGGGCCGGGCCATCTGCACGACCGCGGCAGCGTGCAGCAGCTCACCTATGGTCGGCTGCCCTATGAGTTCTTTGCCTCCCTCGGCGTGCAGGCGGTTCCTGCGCCACAGAAAGCCGTCCCTGCGAGCATCTGGCGCGCCCCGCGCCCTGCCGTTATTGGCTTCCTGCAGGGGCTTTTCAGCGCCGACGGCTCGGTGCAATACAACGCAGCCAAACAGGATTGTACGGTGCGGTTGGCGAGTTCGTCCCGCCAACTGATGAGCGACGTGCAACTCCTCCTTGCCAACCTGGGAATCGTGTCGCGCATCTACAACCGCCGCCCCGCCCAGCGTCGTCCCATGCCCGATGGCCGCGGCGGCAGCAAGCTGTATGCAACCGCAGCGCAATTCGAGCTGGTGATCGGCAAGGCCAATCGCGATCGGTTTGCGGCCCTGGTCGGCTTCGCCGACGCGAAGAAGCAGGCGACACTGGACGCATTCGTCACGCAGCAGCGCCGAGGCCCATACCGCGAAACATACACCGACCGCGTGGCATCCGTGACAGACGCCGGCGTGACCGATGTTTACGACCTGACAGAACCCATCACGCACAGCCTGATCGCGAACGGGCTGGTCGCCCACAACTGCGGCGAGCAGTGGCTTGGGCCTTACGAAAACTGCTGCCTCGGTTCCATCAACCTGGCGCAACACGTCACCGCCGACGGCGAGGTGGACTGGGCCAAGCTCGAAGAGAGCACGGTGGTCAGCACGCGCTTCCTCGATAACGTCGTGGACGCCAACAAATACGTCCCCGCGGTGCCGCAACTGCGCGAGGCCGCGCTGCGCAACCGGCGCATCGGCCTGGGCATCATGGGGCTGGGCGACCTGATGTACCGGCTCGGCGTCCGCTACGGCTCGCCCGAGGGGCAAGAGTTCGCCGCGCAAGTGATGGAGTTCGTCCGCTTCCACGCGATGCGCACCAGCGTCGCGCTGGCCGAGGAACGCGGCCCGTTCCTCGCCATCACGGGCAGCATCTACGACCCGGCGGACCTCAAATGGACGCCGCCCGCGCCGCTCGCCCCCTATCAGCACGACTGGGCGCGCCCGGCGCTCGACTGGGGCGAGATCGTCGAGGGCATCAAGCAGCACGGCATCCGCAACGCCGCGCAGACCACCGTCGCCCCCACCGGCACCATCGGCACCGTGGCCGGCTGCGAGGGCTACGGCTGCGAGCCGGTGTTCGCGCTGGCCTACACGCGCACCGTCAAAGACGGCGACCGCGACCTCAAGCTGACCTACACCAGCCCGCTCTTCGAGGCCGCGCTGGCCGCCGAGGGGCTGGACGAGGCCGCCCGCAAGTCCATCGGCGAGATCGTCAGCCTGACCGGTTCGTGCCAGGATGTGCCGCAGGTGCCGGAGGCGCTGCGCCGCGTCTTCGTCGTCTCGCAAGACATCACCGCCGAAGAGCACGTCCGGATGCAGGCCGCGATCCAGGCGTTCGTTGACAACTCCATTTCGAAAACCTGTAATTTCCCCGAGCACGCCACGGTAGACGACGTCAAGAAGGCCTACGTGCTGGCGTGGCAGCTCGGCTGCAAGGGGCTGACCGTCTACGTGACGGGCAGCCGGCAGGAGGTGGTGCTGGAGACGAAGGCGACCGCCGAAGGCAAGGGCAAGCCCGCATCCGCGGCCGACGCTGCGCCCGCATCGGTCGCTGACGCGGAGGCGGATCTGCCCGAGTACGCCCTGCCGATGGCCAAGCGCCCGCGCCCGGCGCGTTGAACGGCGTCACCTATCGCAAGCAGACCCCGCTGGGCACGGCCTACATCACCGTGAACATCAACGGCGGCAACCAGCCGTTCGAGGTGTTCATGAACGTGGGCAAGGCCGGCAGCGACGTCGCCGCGGTCTCCGAGGCGCTGGGGCGGCTGATCTCGCTGGCGCTGCGCCTGCCCAGCCCGCTCAGCCCGGATGAGCGGCTGGAACTCGTCATCCAGCAGCTTGCCGGCATCGGCGGCGGGCGCTCCATGGGGTTCGGCGCCAACCGCGTCCGCAGCCTGCCCGACGCCGTGGCCCAGGTGCTCCAGGAGCATCTGAACCGCGATGTCGCATATGCCGACGCCGAAGACGCCGAGGAGGAGCCGCACATCGCGGCCGACCAGCTCCCCCTGCCCATGGGCGACCGCGTCATCGGCGACCTCTGCCCCGACTGCGGCCAGGCCGCCTTCATCCCCACGGAGGGCTGTCGCAAGTGCATGGCGTGTGGGTATAGTGAGTGCTGACGAGCGATGGACGTATTGGGTCGCCGTCCGGGAGACCAGCATCCCCGGCGACCCTGATTCAACCATATCATCGATAAGAGAGAGGATAACATGGCAACCCGAACATCTACCGCAAACTGGAAAGGCACACTGAAGGAAGGCGGCGGCACGCTCAAGCTCGCCAGCGGCCTCTACGAAGGCCCCTACACCTGGGCCTCGCGCTTCGAATCCGGCCCGGAGACGAACCCCGAGGAGCTGGTCGGCGCGGCGCTCGCAAGCTGCTACTCGATGTTCCTGTCGGCGCTGCTGACGAAGGCCGGCAAGCCGCCCACGCTGATCAACACCAGCGCCAAAGTGCATCTCACCGACGGCCCCACCATCAGCCTGATCGAACTCACCACCGAAGGCGAAGTCCCCGGCCTGAGCGATGAAGACTTCGAGAAGCTCGCCGCGGAAGCCAAGGCAGGCTGCCCCGTCTCGAAGGCGCTGGCCGGGTCCGGAAATCAAGCTGCACGCGAAGCTGGTGAAGTAGACGACTGTTAACACAGGTAGGGGTCGCCGATCAGGACCATCAAATCGGCGCCCCTGCCTTCTCACTTCATCCCAATATACTATTTGGTGTAGTCTGGGCATTGCGCCGCGCAGACCGCCGCCCCGGCAGACCATAAGAGGCATCCGTGAAACGATTCAACGGCATCTGCATCATCACGCGCGACATCCGGGGTCTACGCGATTTCTATCGCGACGTGTTGCAGGTCAACCCGGAAGGGGATGACGTCTTCACCACCTTCGCCACGACGCCCGCACAGCTCTCCCTCTACCCCGAGCAGGGCATGGAACTGATGGCGCCCCACTCCATGGAGGGCGCAGGCCGCGGCGGCTGCACCCTGGAGTTTGAAGTGGAAGATGTGGATCAGGAATACCGGCGTCTCACCGGGCTCAACGTCGCGATCGTGAAGCCGCCCACGACACAGCCGTGGGGACTACGCTCGGTCTGGTTCCGTGACCCGGACGGCAACCTCGTGAATTTCTACGCCACCGTGGTCGGCGAGTAGCAGGCAGCCCCTCAGGACGTCCTCCGCCGACACTCTCAGAGGCTGTTCGACGAGCAGGCGCAAATCGCCGGCGCTACCGCAGCATCACACGAAACCTCATCAGGAGAACGATATGGGCTATCTTTCCACGATCATCGTCGTCGAAGATGTCTTGCGATCGAGGGAACTCTACGAAGGCGTCCTGGGTCTGAAGGTAACCGCCGACTTCGGCATCTACAATGTCGGCTTCGAGGGGGGCCTTGCGCTTTACCGGAAGGCGCTCTTTCAGGAACTGGCCGGAGACATCGAAATCCTCGACAAGCCGAACAACTTCGTCCTCTATTTCGAGGATGACGACCTGGAAACGGTCGAACGGGAGCTGGAAGCAAGAGGCCTCGAGTTCATCCACAAGATCCGCGAACAGCCCTGGGGGCAACCCGCATTTCGCGCTGTATGATTATGACAACCACATACTCGAGATCGCTGAGAACATGGATCAGGTGATCCGCCGGATGGTTCGCTCAGGCCTGACCATTGAGGAGGTCGCCGGTCGAACCGGCTATTCAATAGATGAGGTCACTCTTAAGGTCAAGGAGAATGGTTGATGGCGGCCAAGCCAGCGCCGGCGTCGCTTGACAACCCGCAGCCGTGTGTGTAAACTAACCGTAGCCCAATCGGACTACGGGAGGTCTACATGGAATATGTAACAATTCGCGATCTGCGGCTGAAACCCGGCGAGGTGTGGGAAAAGTTGCGCCGCCAGCGCGAGCTGATCCTCACATCGAACGGCCGACCGGTAGCCGTGATCAGTGACGTGAACGAAGAGAATGTCGAAGAAACGATCGCCGCGCTGCGGCGCGCGCGGGCACAGGCCGCCGTCTCCCGCATGCGCCGAGCGGCCGCGGTCGGTGGTCAGGACACGCTGTCGGATGCCGAAATCGAGGCTGAGATCGCACAGGCTCGCCGCGAACGGCATCATCGCAGGTCCGCGCCTGCCGGGGAGTAAGCTGGATGCTGGTTGTGCTCGACACTAATATCCTGGTTTCGGCGTTGCTCTCGCCTTTCGGCCCCCCGGCGCGCGTGCTCGATTTGGCGCTGACCGGTGAGGTGCAATTGGCCTATGATGATCGCCTGCTCGCTGAATATCACGAAGTGTTGGCGCGGCCCAAGTTCGGCTTCACACCTTCAGATGTGGCCGACCTGCTCGAGTACCTCATCGTAAGCGGTGAACCGGTGACGGCTTCCCCCTTACTCTCCGAACTGCCCGATGCCGACGACCTGCCATTCCTCGAAGTCGCCGCTCAAGTGAATGCGATTCTCGTGACCGGCAACACGACACATTTCCCCGCATCAGCTCTCGGCGCGGTGGAAGTGATGACACCGGCGCAGTTTCTGGCGTGGTATCTGAGTCAACCCTCGAAATCGTAGAACTCGCAATTCATCCTGCTCTCAAACCGTAGGCCTCTTACAACCATTCGTAGGCGTGTGATGCTCGATCAAGACGACAAACCCGGTGTAAAGGGATTGGAGATCTCTCGCAGGTTCTTTGCCGAGTGGGGGCTGCCCTGGCTCCAGCGAGAATGGCCTGACCTCGTGAGCCGCATGGCCGCGGGAAGATCGGCGGATCCGATATCATCGGCGTGGATGATGAATGGTCCCGAGACCATGACTGGGGACCTTGCTTCAGCCTTTGGCTGACACGCGAGGATCACAGGCGTATCGGCCGGCGGCTCCAACGGGAGATCAATGCCGCCGCTCCCAGGGAGTTCATGGGCGCCCGGCATCAGTTCTTCGGCCAGCGCAAGGACAACATCGGCGTGGAGTCTATCGACGCGTGCATCGCTTTCCACGCCGGCCTTGCCACACCTCCAGCGCGTGCGCGTGACTGGTTCCCGCCGTCACCGCGGTCAGTCAATCGTCGAAAGAGAGTCCTGGCTCTATTACCTCAGACACGGGCCGGTGTTCTGCGACCCTCTCGGGGAGTTCACCGCCCGGCGGGATGCGTTCGCCCATTATCCCAACGACGTGCGACTCAAGGTCATGCACTCCCAATGCGTGACGCTGTGGTACGTCGCGGAGTTATAAGTTCGGATGTCGGCTGGTACACCGGCGTGACCCCTACCCGTTCCACTTCCGCTGTCAGCCAGACCGTCGAAGCCGCCATGCGGCTTTGCTTCTACCTGAACGATGACTTCGTGCCGCACTGGCAATGGCTGCATCACGAGTTTGGGAAACTGCCGGAAGCATTGGAGTTAGGCCCGGTGCTGGACCGCTTTCTGGCAGGAGAGAACGCCGGGGAATGCGCCGCTGTCGTGCCGGAGATCATAGACATCCTGACTGCGCGGCTCGCAGAGCAAGGGGTGGATCGAGCCTGGCCATCATAGCATGCAGAGAGCCGCTGACGAGATCAAAGCCAAGATATCCGACAGAACGATACAGAACATGTATTGATGGAGGAACTCCGAACCCCACTGCAAGCACGAATTCTCGCACGGATATCCAGATCGTCGTCCAACCCCATCCACGCGGTCTGTCGCTCCCCGCCTCCGCATCTGAGGATGCGGACATCGTCCCCCTCACTGCGGCCGCGCGCGCTCCTGCCGCCAGGCGAAGAACGCCAGCCCGACGGTGAACAGGATGGCGACGCCGATGAAGCCGCGCGTGGCGTGCCGGTCATTGAAGAGCGGCAGGAAGATCAGGCTGCTCACCGACACCGCCGCGCCGAACAGGATCGCCAGGAACACGCCCCACCGGCCTTCGTCCCAGTCGCGCACGAAGTAGATCGTCCCCAGCCAGATCGCCCAGCCGTTGAACCACGCGGCCATAATCCGCGCGTCGAACTCGTTCAGATCCCACGACCAGCGCAGGTCGAGCCAGGCCGGATTGATCACCATCAACGCGCCGAAGAGGAACAACACCCCCACCACCAGGATCAGGAACCGCTTGAACCACGGCAGCATCGGGCCGCCGCTGTGCAGATGCAGCGCGCGCGTCTCGGCGGACATCGGCGCCAGGAAGATCATCGAGATCGGCTCGAAGGTGTAGAAGATGATCCACAGATGCGCCACCAGGAAGCGCCAACTCATCTCCTCGGCGTGCCACAGCGTCGCCAGCAACAGCGTGCCCGTGAACGCCAGGTTCCCCCAGAACGCCCACCGCATCCGCAGCCAGTTGCCGCCGAAGACGAAACACAGGAAGAAGACCGTCCGGAAAATGTACCCCGCGCCGATGAACACCTGCGTCAGGCGCGGCTCGGCCACCCACGCGAAGAAGGGCGCCACAAGCTGCGGGAAGAAGAACATCCAAACCGCGAAGAGCGCCGCCACGGCCGCGCCGATCACGCCCCAGAGACGCATCCCCGACGGGATGGGCACGTATGGTTCGTCCATTGTTGCCTCCTTCTCTCTTTTCAGCCCGACGCCAGCGTCACCGCGCCGCCCTCGGTCACGACCAACGACCCGTGCACCGTCTGTCCACCCGCCCGCCCGGTGATCAGCCACTCACCGAGACCGCCGCCCTCGGCCAGCGAACCGGACAAGATCGAAAGCTCGACCCCCGCGCCCGGCGCGAGCAGTTCCACATCAGTCCAACGACCGGCGTGTTCCCACCGATGCCCGGCGATATAAAAGGCGAGTGGCGCATCCGTAGCGTTCAACGCGCGCACGGTCATGCGCGTACCGGGGGCGGCCAGCAACGCCGGCGTGCTGCCCAATCCGCGACGGCCGTTCATGCACAGCCCGACCCCCGGCAGCTCATGGAAGGCCAGCAAATAGTCGCCTCGCTCCGGCGGCGCAGGCAGGGCCGCGAAAGTAGTGGACGTGTCGCCGGGGCCGCGCACCGGGCCGGGCGGCGGGTCGCCTTCCGGCTCGCCGGGCGCCCAGATCACCAGCGCGCCGAACGCGCCTTCAGCCATGCGCCATCCCGTCACCGATGCGTCATGATAGAGCCACGTGCCGGCGGAAGCCTGCTGCGGGCAGGTCCACACGTACGTGAAGGACCCGCCCGGCGGCACGCGATCGCCGCGCGCCCCGCCCTGCGCTGCGTCCGCCGGCGACAGCGGATATGCGCCGTCATACAGCGCCTCGCGCTGTACCCCGTGGGCGTGCAGGCTATGTGTGCGCTCCGCTTCCGTTTTGCCGGCGCGTTCATCGGCATTGCGAAAGTGTACGATCATGCGGTCGCCGACCCGAACGCTGCAGAACGGCGCCAGGCAATCCTCCGCCCGTGGTCGCCGGGTCCGGTTCGGTCAGATCCCACGGATTGACGGGGGCATCCATCGGGGCCGACCAATTCGCCGTGTAGCGACGAATCAGCAGCACGTCATCCGTTGCGGGCAGATAGGGCCCCTCGCCGGACGCCAGCGGCTCACCGGTCGCCCGGTCGAGATTCCACGGCGCGGCGTCCCAGGCGCGATTCTCCAGTTGCAGCCAGTATTCGCGCACCAGGCCGCGGAACACGCCGCCGCCCACCACCGATGGGTCATCGTTCGTCGTACACGCGCCGAGCGCCCCGGCCGCCGCGGCCAACCCGACCCCCTTGAGCAAGGTGCGCCGCGTGATGCGCGTCGCTTCATCGGTCATGCCCGGCCTCCCTTCATCCCTGCGCATCCAGCGCCGCGCGGATCTGCTGCGCCCCGCCCGCGCTCAATGGCTCGCCATGCCCGACGCACAGCACCTCCGAATCCAGTTCGGCCAGCCGGTGCAGCGAGCGCTCATGCTGCTTCCGGTTGAGCGTGAAGCCGCGCCAGCCCAGGCGAAAACTGGGCCATGTACAGACTGCATCCCCCGCGATCAGCGCGCGGCGCTCGGGCCACCAGAAGGCCAGATGCCCCGGCGAATGACCGGGTGCAAAGACTACGGTCAGCGGCCCGATCCGGTCGCCGTCATGTACGTAATGATCCACCTTCACCGGCGGGTGATGGCTGATGTTCAGGTTCAGGACGATCTGCAGTGGCCAGGTGCGATACGGCGGATGCGGCAGCCACGACACGTCCTGCGGCGCCCGCTCGCCGGCGATGAGATCGGATTCCCATTCATCCGCGTAGACGGGCGCGCCGCTCAATTGTTGCAGCAGCGCCAGCCCGCCCAGATGCGACCGATGACAGTGGGTCATGATGATGTGCTTGATGTCCTGCGGCGTCTTGCCCATCGCCTGCAGCTCAGCCAGGACACGATGGGCATCGGTGTCGTAAAGGGTATCCACCAGGGTCAGACCCTGGCCGTCATCCAAGAGGAAGGCGTGCACATACGCGCCCTTCTTCTGCCACATGCTGTATATTCCGGGGGCCACTTGCATCCTGTACGCTCCTCAGATATCGGGTCATTGGGCCAGAAAGCCCAGCACTGACAGTCGCTCGAAGGGATTGCCGGCCGCATCCAGCCCGGTGAGAGCGACGACGGCCGTCCAGTCGCCGGGTTGGTCGGGAGTGAACGCGGCCGTGAAAGCCCCGTCATCACCGGGCGCCAGGGGGATCTCGACGGCCCCTGCGTCGGTCCCCTCCAGCCGCACCTGCGCCACGGCCTGTACCTCTTGCGGAGCTTCCGGCGCTTGCAGTGTTGCGCTCAGCATCACCGGCTGCCCGACCGTGACGACTCCCGGCGCGACCTCGGCGCTCATGCGCAGGTCGCTCTCCACCGTCGCCATCACAGCGAACGGCCCGCCGCCCGGCGGCGTCTCGGAAGCCGTCAGGCCGATCTCCCATGGGCCGGCCTTAGGATCAATCACCCCGTATCCCAGCGAAAGAGGCGTCGAAGGCTCCAACACACGCTCGAAGCTCACCTTGGGGTTCGTCTTCGGGGTTTCCTCGGTCAGAATCTTTCCCGCCACCGTCTTGATCTGCATCGTGACCGTGCTGCCGGGGGCGTAGAGCATGAAACTGGCCTCACGCGCCAGGTCAATCGGAATCGTCACGCTGATCGTCTTCCCGGCCTCCAACGTACCGCCCTGCACCAACGTGCTCTGCACCAGCAGTTCGGCGTTGTCGCCGGGGGTGGTCTCATCCTGCACCGCGATCGGGTAATCACCGGGTGAGCGCGCCAGCAGACGCAGGATGCGCTCGAAAGCGGGGCGGCCGTTATTCAGCTCGGCGTGCTTCGCCTCGATGCGGTCGGGCATGACAGCAATGCCATTGAGCACGCTCTCCACCGAGACCAGGCTGTCGCTGGGCAGGGCGCTACAGCGAATGGCAGTCTCCTTCACGGCATCCCCGGCGATGGCGAAGAAAGGCACGCCTCGACGCTCATGGACAACCGGGTTGAACACCTGCGCCAGATACTCGGGAGTGATCTGGCTGGTCGCGGGAGAAAAGAGCCGGAGCGCTGCGCCGGGCCGCCCGCAGGCAGTGCCGCCGTTGGGGGTGCCGGCGATAATGAACTGGTTAACGGCAGGCGCATCGGGTAAGCCCTCGGCAGTGGTCATTGGCATCAGGTTTTGAATGTAGTACCGGGAGATCAACCCGCCCAGGCTGTGACCCACCAGATCGACGCGCTCGGCGCCGGTGTTGGCGCGGACGGCTTCGATGTAGTCCGCCAGCACCCGGGCATTCTCGGCGATGCTGAAGGTCGCCGCGAGCGGTTTTTTGGGATCACCGGTATTCATCCGACGCGTCCCAAACTGCTCATCGTCCATTGCGTATCCGGGCAAGCCCACTTCCTGGAGATACCCATCGGGCTCAATCCAACGGATCCATGAAGTGTGATCGGAGTTCAACCCGTGGACCAACACCAGTGGGCGCGGCGCAACGGGGATCTCGGCTTCGGCCGTCAGCGGCGAATCGCCGGCGACCTGCGTCAACACCTTGCGCGTGGACACCCGTTTGCCCGCTTCCCAGGCCCAGCCGTCGGCGCGCATCGGGGCCGTGCAAGTTGCGCCGCCGGCGGGAATGGTGCATTGCGCGATCGCCGGCCGGCTCTCAAGCGCAAAGGTCACCTCGCGCGCGGTCGTCGTGGGCCTGGAGAGATCCGCCGTCAAATAGAGTGCGTTACCGTCAATCACACGGCCAACCAGCGCGCCGTCAGAATCAGTCAGCCGCAGCGCCACACCCAGCGGCGAAACGGTCGGCGGCGGCGGCGTGGGAGAGGGCGGCAAAGGCGTGGTTGTTGGGAGTGTCTCTCCGGAAGTCCCTGCCGGGCTGCATGCCGCCAACAGCAAGCCCGCGAGCACACAGAATAACGCCAAACGCACGTATGGAAGCGCGTTAGAAGATTTGGAAATGCGCATGTCTCTCTCCCGGATAACCGATCAAGTAATGCGCAAATCTATCACAGCTTGCGTACAGTTGTCAAACCCGCTGTAGATCGGGGTTCATCAGGCGCGCGAACGAGTTCGTTCAGGCCTCCCGGCTGCCCGGCTTGATCCGGCCAGGTTAATCCCCGCCATCATACGTTTCGCAAAGCGACTCCGCGGCGAAAAAATACTGCACAATATTGGTACTTGCAAATTAACCTCATTTGTAGTATAGTAATTCTATTCAATTTCCGGTACGTCTTTCCCTCATTGCTCTCCACCGGACAAAGCCGACCGCCAGACGGTCTCCCCCATTCCGTCGTGAGGAGCATTTTGCAATGCAAGCGTTGACGATTACGCCTGTTGTCCGTCCCGAGCCGGTGGTCGTGGATGTCGCCCCGTTCCACGTCGCCGGGCTGCGTTATGCCGGCGCCAATGCCAACGGCGAATTGGCCGTCCTCTGGGAATCCTTTCTGGCCCGCCGCGCCGAGCTGGCTTCATCGTCAGAATCCGGCGCGATTTACGGCGTGGCGCGCGGCTGCGCCGGGTGCAAGAACGATGAATTTGAATATCTCGCCGGCGTCGAGGTCAAAGCGATCTCGCTGCTGCCCAAAGAAATGGTTCGCTGGCGCATCCCGGCGCAGACCTATGCCGTCGTCGCCGCGGAGAACGCGGACGCCATCGGCCCCGTGATTGACCAGTTCTATCGCTCGTGGTTGCCGCGCCAACTGGAATATGCGCCGGTGGACGGCCCCAGCTTCGAGTACTACCCGCCGGAGTATCCCGAAAGCCCGGTGATCTATATGTACTTCCCCATCACGCGCACATAGCCGCACTCACCTGCCATCTGGTGCGCAGCGAAACGATCTGATCGGAAGGAACTCTTCCGTCAGATCGTTTTTTTGCGTCCGTCTGCAACGCATCTGACGCCCTCCCGCTCCACCTCCATCCGAAAGACATGCGCCAATTTGCGCAAACAAGCCTGTTTGTTATAATATCCACAAGCCCTGTCGCTCCATACTTGCGCGGGCAAATATCAAATTGTGACAACATCATATAGCGCCTGTCACTAAAAATCACCGGAAAGAAGGAGAAATGTACCATGCAGCGTAAGATTCTTTTCGTCACCCTGGTTGCGATGTTGCTCATCGGCCTGGTTGTCCCCGTGGCCTTCGCCGATGGCCCCGTCCAACCGGCGGCCGAACAGTACTACGCCGGCGGCCCCAAAACGATCAAGGCCTCCGACCTGTACGCCAACCTGAACGACGGCGACGACACCAACAATCCTTATCTGATTGACGTGCGCGCCGCCGCGGATTTCGCAAATGGCCACATCAAGGGCGCCAATAACGTGGATGTGAAGGTCCTCTTCACCGCCGCCGAACTGGCGAAGTTGCCCACCGACGGCCAGATCGTCGTCAACTGCTACAGCGGCCAGACCTCGGCCCAGGTCGTCGCGGCCCTCCAGATGCTCGGCTATGACGCCTACAGCCTGCTCTACGGCATCCCGAGCTGGGGCACGAACGACAAAGTGACCTATCCGTTCACCGCCGCGCAGAGCGGCAACTACCCGGTCGTCACCGAAGCTGCCACGCTCCGGGTGAGAATGCCGCCCCGGCCCCGCTGGGCGATACCGTCTCCGCGGCTGCCACCGCCTACTTCTCCGGCGGCACCAAGAACATCAAGGCCGCCGATCTCTTCGCCAACCTGAACGACGGCGATACGGACAACGACCCGGTCATCCTCGACTTCCGCTCGCCGGAAGACTATGCCCTCGGGCACGTCAACGGCGCAGTCAACGCGAACATCAAGACCGCCTTCACCCCCGCCGAACTGGCGAAGCTGCCCGCGGACAAGCAGATCGTTTCCTACTGCTACAGCGGCCAGACGGCCAGCCAGGCCACCGCCGGCTATCGCCTGCTCGGTTATGACGCTTACAACATGTCCTTCGGCATGCCGTCCTGGGCTATCGTCCCGGGCGTCTCCGTGCCCGTGTGGGATGTCAGCAAGAGCGGCAACTACCCGCTTGAGGTCACTGCCGAAGCGGCCCCGGTCGCCGTCGCAGCCACCACGGATGCCGCCGCTGCTCCGGCCACCCTGCCGACCACCGGCGGGGCCTTCCCCGTTGAGCTGTTGATCCTGGCCGTCGCTATGGGCGGGGCCGGCGTCGCAGCGCTGCGCAAGCACTAATACCCGTATTGCCCGCAGACCCCCGGCCCGCCTGCAAGGCAGGCCGGGGGTCCGGGCATCATAAGGAGGAACCGTGAACCCCCGAATCACGGGGTTGACGCTGCTGGCCCTGCTCATCCTGGCGTTTGCCGTCGCAGGTTGCGGCGGCGCGGCCACTCAAGCGCCCCCTGCGCCTACCGAGGCTGTCGCCGAAGCGCCCGCCCAGGTTGAACCCACAGCGGCTCCCCCCACGGCCGTCCCACCCACGGCCACCCTGGAACCGACCGACACCCCTGCGCCCACCGATACACCGGCGCCTACCGAAGAACCCACCGCAACCGCCGTCGTCGTGGCCGATGCCGCCAACTGCATCGCGTGCCACACCGACGAGGCCATGCTGCAAGAGCTTGCCGTAGAGGAGCCCCCTGCGGAGACGCTCTCCGAAGGGGAAGGGTGAGGCGGCGATGTGCCTCCGGTGGAGGCATGGCAAAAGGTCTTCGTTGATCCCGTCAAATTCGTCGAAAACGACGTGCATGCAAAGGCCGCCACGTGCACCCAGTGCCACGGCGGAACCGATGCAGCCGAAATGGAAGCCGCCCACGAGGGCATGATCAAGAATCCCACCGGCCAGGTGGAAATGGTGGCCGAGAAATGCGGTTCTTGCCACAAAGAAATCACCGAAGCGCAGGTCAACAGCCTGCACTTCACCACGCACGGCTACGACACCATCATCAACCAGCGTCTTGGCGACGCGCCGGAATCACACGCGGCATGGGAAGAGGCCAGGGCCAACCATTGCAGCTCGTGTCACACGTCGTGCGCCGACTGCCACGTCAGCCAGCCCGCAAGTGTGGGCGGCGGCCTGGTCAGCGGCCATCAGTTCAAAGCGACCCAGGCATTCACGAAGACGTGCACCGGTTGTCACGGTTCACGCATCAACAACGAGTACACCGGCCTCAACGAAGGCATCCCGGCAGATATCCACTGGACCCAGGGAGGCATGCCCTGCTTCAAGTGTCATACCGGCGATGAAATGCACGGCATGACCGGCGAAAAGACGGATCGCTACGACGGCCCGCCGTCGCCCGCCTGTCTGGATTGCCATCCCGACGTCGCGCCCGGCAAGGGCGAGATCATGCAGCACAACATCCACGGCGAGAAGCTGGCCTGCCAGGTCTGCCACGCCGTCGAGAACAAGAGTTGCTATAGCTGTCACGTGCAAACGACCGATGACGGCGTGCCTTACTACAAGACCGAACCGAGCGTCATGGACTTCAAGATCGGTCTGAACCCGCTGAAGAGCGAAGACCGCCCGTGGAACTACGTGGTGCTGCGTCATGCGCCGGTTGACCCGACCGTCTTCGAGTTCTATGGCGACGACGTGCTGGCAAACTTCGATGCGCTGCCGACGTGGAAATACGCCACGCCGCACAACATCCAGCGCAACACGCCGCAGAACGCGTCGTGCGACGCCTGTCACGGCAACGCCGACATCTTCCTGAGCGAGGCGGATCTCAAGGACTACGAGATCGAGGCGAATCAGAGCGTCATCCCGACCAACCTGCCGCCCAAAACAGGGCAATAGCCCGAACCTTAAGAAACCCGGTTTCTCGGCTTCGCCGGAAACCGGGTTTCTGCTCTATCAGTCCGCAATCGGGTAATACAACGCCCGAATCTGTCCCTCCAACGTGTGCTCTTCCAACCACTGATGCGCCCCATGCCGATATCCCTGCGCGTGCACCCAGGCATCGAGCCGTTGCCACGCCGCCGGGATGGCCTCGCCCGGATTCGTCGGATCGCCCGTGAAGGGCGCCACCGCGTACAGGCCGCCAGGCAGCTCTCCCAGCGTCACGCCGTCGCCCGCCTGAACTTCAGGCGCCACCGTCACCCAGAACTCATAACCGTAGTTCGGGCTGCCCGCTGTCGGGCTGGGGTTGTTGAACCCGAAGCACCGGTTCCCGCTCTCCGCATCCAACACGCCTCGCGGGCGCGCCCAGCCTTCCAGTAACCGCCAGGCGTGTTCCTCCGGGCTCGGCCCGAACGCCCACCCACGCGCCCCGCGCATCGGTTCCAACTTCACGATTTTGACTTCCTCTTCTTGACGCATCCTCGAACTCCTTTTGTGATTCTGCCGTTTCCCTGACTGACACGACCATCATATACGCGCATCACTGACATCTTCTGTCAGTGATTCTGATGATAAAATGCGAGAAATTCGCGCAATTCGGTGCTGACAAAAATGCGTGCAGATCGCTTACTCTCCCTGTTGCTTCTGCTCCAGGCGCGCGGCCGGATGACCGCCGCGCAACTCGCCCGCGAGCTGGAATGCTCGCCGCGCACCATCTATCGCGATATTGACGCCCTCAGCGCAGCGGGCGTGCCGGTCTATGGCGACGCCGGGCCGGGCGGCGGCTATGCCCTCCTCGACAACTATCGCACGTCGTTGACCGGCCTCAATGCGGACGAAATCCGCGCGCTCTTCATGCTCAATATCCCCGGCCCGTTGGTCGAGTTGGGGGTGAGCGGTGACGTGCAATCCGCGTTGCGCAAGCTCTCCGCCGCGACGCCCGCGATCCAACGCGCGGACGAGGCATGCGGTGCGACGCCGCTTCTACCTTGATCCGCAAGGTTGGGCGACCCAGCGACGATTCCACGCCGAATCTGCCCGCCGTGCATACCGCCGTCCACGATGATCGGATGCTGGAGATAGCCTATCGTGTGCCGGGCGGCGGCCGCGCCGAACAGTGCGTCGCGCCCTACGGTCTGGCGGCAAAAGCGGGCGCGTGGTATCTGGTCTGCGCGGCGCAGGGCCGCATGCGTGTGCATCGCGTCGCCGACCTGCTGGATGCGCGCGTCGGCGAAGAGCGTTTCGAGCGGCCGGAAGGGTTCGATCTGGTCACTTTTTGGCAAGGGTGGTGCGCCGAACAAGAGCAGCGCGAGTCGGATATCCCGTCACCGTGCGGGTTTCGGCAGACCTCATCCCAGTCGCTGCCCGCCTACTTCGGCGCGGAGATTCGCGCACGCGCCGCCGCGGCCGTCGCCCGACGCCGAATGACCGCGTCACACTGACATTGAACTTCGCGTCGCTTTACGAGGCGCGCGACCGCCTGTTAACCTTCGGCCGCGCCCTCGAAGTACTGGCGCCGGAGCCGCTGCGCGCCAGTATCCGCGATTTTGCAGCGCAGACCGTAGTCGCTTTATGATGCCTGAAGCGCGGCGGCGATATCTATTTCGGGCAAACGCAACGCAAGGAGGCGACCATGCTCTATCCCACTTCCCAACTCTACGACGACCTGCTGGACCAGATCACACGCCTGCCCGTGATTGATTGTCACGAGCATCTGAGCGGACCTGCTCACAGGCCGCCTTACAAAGAGCCGATCGCGGCGCTGACACTCGGGTATGTGCAGTCCGATCTGGAGTCGGCGGCGTTTGGCGTGCCGGCCCGGGAACTGCAACGGCTTGCCGACCCGGAGGTACCCACCGACGCCAAGTGGCCGACCTTCGAACGGCTCTGGCGCGCAACAGAGCATACCGCTTACGCCCGCGTGACCAGGCTGGTGCTGAGGGAAGTGTACGGCGAGACGCAGATGACGCGCGCCGCGCTCGACCGCGTGGCCGAGAAGCTCGCGGATATGGATGAGGCGGCTTACTTCCGATTCATTGATGACGCCGGGATCGAGCTCATGCTCGTGGATGTACTCGGCTGGATACCCGGCGGCATGGGAGACTTTCTCTCCGGCAAGACCATCTTCCCCGCGAAGTGGCGCCCGTTGATCTCGCTGCCGGGTTTCCATCCCACCAAACTCTCCTGGGCCGAAATCCAGTCAATCGGCGGTCTGGTTGATCGGCACGTCACATCGCTGGATGAATATCTGGAAGCCGTCTATCGGATCTTCCAGGCGGCGATTGAAAAGGGTGCAGTCGGGCTGAAAGACCAATCGGCCTACGAGCGCAGCCTATCCTACGATCTGCCGCCGCGCGCCGACGCCGAGCGGCTCTTCAACCGGGCGCTGGCCGACCCGTTGAACGGGCTGGGTTGGCCCGAAAGCAAGCCGCTCAATGACTATCTGTTTCACCAGTACATGCGCTTCGCGCGCGACCTGAAACTCCCGGTTCAACTACATACGGGGCACATGGCGGGAATCTACAATCGGGTTGACAAGACCAATGCTGCGCACCTGACGACGGTGCTCGAGCTGCATCGCGAAGTCCGCTTCGATCTGTTCCACGGCAACTGGCCCTATCTCGGTGATCTGCTCTTCCTGGGCAAAAATTATCCCAATGTGGCGCTGGATCTATGTTGGCTGCACATCATTGACCCGGCCTATTCTATCGAGCTTCTCGAACGCGGCGTCCTAACCCTGCCGCACACGAAGATTCACGGCTTTGGCGGCGACTATGGCGACGCGCCCGAATACGTCGCGCGCGCACCTGACGCTGGCGCGCCGGAACATCGCCGCGGCGCTGACCGGGTTGGTCGAAGGTCACTGGCTGGACGAAGCGCAGGCGCTGGGCCTGGCGAAAGACTGGCTATTCAACAACCCCAATCGCTTCTTCGAGTTGGGTTGCGAGCCGATCTAAGGATGATTGTGCTATAATCGTTCCTGACCAGCGCCATTTCCCTGATGTGAGGCAACCGATGAAACTGGCCGAAGCGATGGCCCAACTCGAGGCCGCTGGAACGGCACAAAACCGCAAGACCTATGTCAACCACGGCGTGCAGGGCGACCAGTTCGGCGTGAGCTTCGCGGCCCTCGACAGGCTGGCGAAGCAGATCAAGCGCGATCATGGATTGGCCGTCGAACTGTGGGCTACCGGCAACCAGGATGCGCGCCTGCTGGCAACCCGCATCGCCGACCCCGCCGCGCTGAGCAGCGCCGACCTCGATGCGTGGGCGCGCGACCTCGACAATTACATCGTCACGGACGCGTTCAGCGGGTTGGTCGCACGAAGCCCGCTGGCGCGGCCGAAGATGGAAAGCTGGACCGGCGACGAGGACGAATGGATCGGCGCGGCCGGCTGGAACATCATGGCGCACCTGGCGTTGAACGACGAAACGCTGCCCGATGCCTACTTTCTGCCCTATCTCGACGTGATCGACGCGCGAAATTCACGGGCGCAAGAACCGCGTGCGCTACTCGATGAACAACGCGCTCATCGCCATCGGCTTGCGCAACCGGGCGCTGGAGACTTCCGCGCTCTCCAGCGCGGGTCGGGTGGGCGTTGTGGATGTAGATCACCTGAAGACCGGTTGCAAGACCCCCGACGCATCGAGCTACATCCTGAAGGCCTGGGATCGCCGCGCGAAACGTGCGGTCAAAGACGCCGCGTGACCCGCCAATCGCCGGCGTCCTGTCGCCTGTCATCCGTGACCCGGTTTCTCGGCTTCGCCGGAAACCGGGTTTCTGCGCTATAATACCCCGCATGAGACGGGCTGTCAGCGTCGCCGTGCGGACTGTGGTGCTGGTCGTCGGCGTTGTGCTGGCAGCCTTTGCCGTGCTCGTCTGGCAAGTTGACGCGCTGGGCCGACGCGATGAAGCCCGCCCCGCCGATGCGATTGTCGTGCTGGGCGCGCGCGTGAACGCGGATGGCAGCCCCGGCTCCGACCTGACCAGCCGCAGCTATCACGCGGTCGACCTGTGGCAGGCCGGCATCGCGCCCAATATCATCTGCACCGGCGGTTACAAGGACGAACGGTTGTCGGCGGCGGCGGTCTGTGGGCGCTTCATCGCCGGGTTGGGCGTCCCGCGTGAGAACATCTGGCTGGCCGACGGCTCGACCAATACCGACGAGGATGCGCTGCGCACTGCCGAGATCGTACTGCAGAACGGGTGGCGCTCGGTGGTGCTGGTCAGCCATCCGTTGCATCTCTTTCGAGCGCGCTGGCTGTTCGACCGGGCGGGTGTGAGCGCCGCCACCAGCCCGACCAGCACGGAAACCGGGCGCATTTTTTGGCCGCTGCGCCTGTGGTACGCCACGCGCGAGGCGGGGGCCGTCCTGCTGACGGCGCTGGATGGTTTCGGCATCGTACCCGATGGCGTCATCGCCAGGCTCCAAAACTGGAGCGCCAACCTGCCCTGAGCCGCACCGCGGTTCTGCGAATTGCTAGGATACTGCATGAGTCGTTGGAAACAGACGGCGTCCGCTCGCACGCAACTCGCAAACGAGACGGGCGCGATCCATAAAGACCACGGGGGCAAGCTCACCGTCGCGCTGGCTTATCCGAATACCTACGCCGTGGGCATGTCCAGCCTGGCGCTTCACATCCTCTACCGCGAGTTCAACCGCCGCGCCGACGTGGTATGCGAGCGTGTCTTCTGGGACGAGTCACGAACGCTGCGCCCGGCGCCGACCTCCTGTCGGTCGAATCGCAAACGCCGGTCGCCGACTTCGGCGTGTGGGCCTTCACCGTCTCGTTCGAGATGGACTATTTCAACATCATCGCCATGTTGCGGCGCGCGGGCGTGCCGCCGCTGGCCGCCGACCGTCGCGATGAAGGCTGGCCCTTGCTGATCGCCGGTGGGCCGGCCGTCTCGATGAACCCGGAGCCGATGGCCCCCTTCTTCGATGCCATCATCATCGGCGAGGCCGAAGAGCTGCTGCCCGGCCTGATCGAGCTGATGCATGAGGGCATCCTCGACGACGAACGCGAGCGTCTGCTCGATGCCCTCGACTGCTGCCGGGCGTTTACGTGCCCGCACGCGTTCGACCGGGCGCGCCGCGCCGCATCGAGCGGCTATGGGTGCGCGACCTGTCACGCGTCGAGCCGGTGTCATGCCTCTATACGCCCGCCGCCGAGCTTGGCGACCGGCATCTGATCGAGATTGCGCCCGCGGCTGTGGGCGAGGATGCCGGTTCTGTCTCGCCGGTTATGTCTACCGCCCCCGCGAACAACCGATCGAGAATATCCTCGCCTGGGCGCGCGAGGGCATCGAGCGTGCGCGGAGCGAAGGGACGCGACCTGGCCGGCGTCGGCCTCGTCTCGGCGGCAGTCTCCGATCACAGCCAGATTGACGCGTTGGCCGAGGCGCTCCGCGCGATGGACGCCCGCATCAGCATCAGCTCCATGCGCACCGATCCGATCAGCGTACCGATGGTGCGGGCGCTGGCCGAGAGCGGCACGCAGACCCTGACCATCGCGCCCGAAGCAGGCACGGAACGGTTGCGCACGGTGATCAACAAAGGGCAAAGCGAAGAAAGCCTGCTGGCCGCCGTGGAACTGGCGCAATCGCTCGGCTTCCCGCAGCTCAAGCTCTACTTCATGATCGGGCATCCGAGCGAAACCGAAGAGGATATCCAGGGCATCATAGACCTGACGCTCAAGGCGCGGGCCATCTTCCGCCGCAACGTCAGCATCAACGCAACGCCCTTCGTGCCAAAGCCGCATACGCCGTTTCAGTGGGCCGCCATGACGCCCGCGGATGTGATCGGGGCGCGACAGAAGCAGCTCCAGCGCGCGCTGGGTCGCAGCCAGATCCGGGTTAACGCGGATTCGGCGGCCTGGGCCGAGGTGCAGGGCGTACTCTCGCGCGGCGATCGGCGGCTGGCCCCGGTCTTGCTGGATATGGAGCGACCCGGCCCGGCGCAACTGCGTGCGGCGCTGGCGCATCACGGCCTCTCCGCTCAAGAGTTCCTGGGGGCACACGCTCCCGGCGAATCGCTGCCGTGGGACATCGTCGAAAGCGGCGTCCGACCTCAATATTTGCGCTATGAGTACAACATGGCCGCGAAAGATAAGCCGGGATTGCACTGCCCGCCCGGCGCGCTGGATTGCGTCACTTGCGGCGTGTGCAACACGGAAATCACATGGATATCAGACCTCGCCCTGCAAGCGGCGGCGTGATAGGATCGTATCTTGAATCGGCAACAGCACAACGGCCTGGCTTACTACACCTTCCCATCGCTGGAAGGCTTTCCCGAAGTGGTGCATGGCGTCACCACCCGGCATGGCGGCGTCAGCAGCGGTCAATACAGCACGCTCAACCTCACGAAGGCCGTCGGCGACGCGCCGGAAGCCGTCGAAGAGAATTTGCGCCGGGTGGCGCACGCCGTCGGTTTCGCGCGCGCCGATCTCGTCAGCCCGACGCAGCGTCACACGGCCAACGTGCAACGCGTGGACACAGGCGACCGCGGCGCCATCTGCGAAGGTTGCGACACCCTGATCACCAATGCGCCGGGCGTGCCGATCTTGCTGCGCTTCGCCGATTGCACCCGATCCTGATCTACGATCCGGCGCACCAGGCTTCGCCGTGGTGCATAGCGGCTGGCGCGGCACGATGCAGGCCGCCGCCCGCGTCGCCGTCGAGGCGTTGGCCGCAACCTACGACAGCCGCCCCGCCGACATGGTGGCCGGGATCGGCCCCAGCATCGGGCCGTGCTGCTACGAAGTGGGGGATGACGTGATAGACGCCACGCACGCAGCTTCGGCGAGACGAATGGCCTGCTGACGGACGGCCCAAACGGCCGAAAGCACTTCGACCTGTGGGCCGCCAACCGGCGCTGGCTGGAAGAAGCCGGCGTCGGCCAGATCGAGGTCGGCGGCCTGTGTACCGCCTGCCGCGTCGATGAAGTTTTATTCATATCGCGCGAACAAAGGGAAGACAGGTCACTTCGGCGCGGTCATGGCTCTGCGAGAATAGGGATGCGCCACGAAAACAGGCAGGCGGAGGCGACATGACGAACGGCCCAACCCCCGACGATCTGATCCCTGCGCCCGAGATTACCTTGCTTGCGAACGCGTTGCGGAAGTGCAACTTCGCATTACAGACGCCGCGCTCCGGGCAGACCGTGACCCGGCGGATGTCGAGCTGATTGCGGTGAGCAAGACGCAGGACGCCGCTACGATCGCCGCGGCCTACGTCGCCGGGCTGCACCTGTTCGGCGAGAACCACGTCGAAGAAGCGACCGCGAAAGCGCAGGCCGTCGCCGCCCTGCTCGCGCCCGCAACGCCGCCCGCCTGGCACATGGTGGGGCACCTGCAAAGTCGCAAGGCCGGCGATGTGCTGTCCTGGGCGAGCATGGTGCATTCGATCGAGAGCGAGAAACTGGCGCGGCGGCTGAGCCGCCTCTGCGTCGAGCAGAACCAGGAGTTGCGGGTGCTGATCGAAGTCAACGTATCGGGGGAAGAGAGCAAATACGGCGTGCGGCCTACAGAGCTTGCAGCGTTCGCCGAGTTGGTCGGCGGGTTGCCGGGTTACGATTGGAGGGCTTGATGACGGTGGCGCCCATCGCGGCCGACCCGGAAGCGGTGCGACCGGTATTTGCGGGGCTGCGCACGCTGCGCGAGGACCTGGCGCGGCGTCTGCCGCAGCTCGATATACGTCACCTCTCCATGGGAATGACCGACGATTTCGAGGTCGCCATCGAAGAGGGCGCAACGCTGGTGCGGATTGGACGGGCGATTTTCGGTGAAAGGACTGTTTGAATTCATGCTCAACGACACCACTCTCAGCTTCATCGGCTCCGGGGTCATGGGTGAAGCCATGATCCGGGGCATCCTGACCCAGAATCTCATCGCGCCCGAAGCCATCACGGCGAGCGACCCGCTGGCCGAACGCGTCGAGGAACTGCATACCCGTTACGGCGTCAGGGGCATCACCGATAACCGCCAGGCCGCCCGCGACGGCAAGATATTGGTCCTCAGCATCAAGCCGCAGACCGTCTCGAAGGTGTTGCCGGAAATCCGCGCAGAGATGGCCTCCGACAGCCTGGTCATCAGCATCGTCGCCGGCACGCCCATCGCCGTCATCCAGCGCGACCTGGGCGTCGAGGCCGTCGTCCGCGCCATGCCCAACACGCCCGCCCAGATCGGCGAGGGCATCACCGTCTGGACGGCCACGCCGGCCGCGACCGATGCGATGCGCAAACAGGCGCAGGCGATCCTCGGCGCGTTGGGCGAGGAAATCTACGTCGACGACGAGAGTTATCTCGACATGGCGACCGCGCTCAGCGGCACCGGCCCGGCCTACGTCTTCCTCTTCATGGAAGCGCTGATCGATGCGGGCGTGCACATGGGTTTCTCGACGCGTGGCGCGAGAGCTGGTCTATCAAACCGTCGAAGGCTCGGTCATGATCGCACGGCAGACGGGGCTGCACCCGGCGGAGCTGCGCAACCTGGTCACCTCGCCGGGCGGCACCACCGCGGAAGCGCTCTATCAACTGGAAAAGGGCGGTCTGCGCACGGTCATTTCACGCGCCGTGTGGGCGGCCTATCAACGATCCAAGACCCTGGGGGAGCTGGCAAACAAGTGAACTACGTCATCGCAAACGTCGTCGACACGATGTTTCGGATCTTCTATATCCTCATCTTTGTGGACATCATGGCAAGCTGGCTGGTTGCGCTGAAGGTCAAGCTGCCCGACTTCGTCTATCAGATCCTGGCGGCGGTACATACCATCGTCACGCCGATCCTGGCCCCGTTCCGGCGGGTCATCCCCAGCATCGGCGGCCTGGATATCACGCCGATCATCGCGCTGTTCGTGCTCCAGTTTGCACAGCGCTTCATCGTCAGCGCGCTCCGCGGCGGCTATTAATGCCCTGACGCATCCACTTTCGCCCTATTGGCTCATTCCGTCAGCCAATGGGGCGGAAGTCTCCATCCCCGCGCTTTCCATTTCCCTGTCCACTTGTCTACTTGTTTCCTTGCCTGCTCGACC
>CAVOHP010000036.1:0-23422 GCA_963695715.1 uncultured Chloroflexia bacterium | reverse complement strand
AGCCTGACGGGGTACTGACCCCTGTTACGCGTTTGTAAAGTGCGCTATAATCAAGCCGACGTTCACGCGAACGCCGGCTTGTTTATTTTTGTGGCATGAGACAGGTCGTAGCGATGCACGCCGAGTCGAGTTTCGAACGGTTTGCCGGCTGAGGCCTCTGACGCCTATGAATGAGACTTGCATCGGAAGACCGCGCAACTTTTATATAGCTTCTTGCGTCTATAGATGTGTATGGGAAATACTTGCGTGTCCATGATTGGAAAGATGCATCTGCCGACCCTGTCGCTTTTGCTGGGGTTATCACTCGTGCTGACGGCATGTTCCGGCGATCAGCTACTTTCGGCATACCTGGACACGAATCGTGCGCAACTTAATAAGCCCGCGAGCCAAACCTACGAGGAGTTAACCTTCGTTGTGGAGCCGGGCACGCCGGCGCGAACGATCGCCGAGAACCTCGCAGCGCGGGGCATCATCACCGACGCCCGCCTTTTCGAGGCGTACGTCCGCACTACGGGCATGGCGCAGCAACTTGAGGCAGGCACGTTCACGCTGAGTCCCGACATGACGCCCGTGGAAATCGCCCAGGCGCTGCAAAACGCCTATCGCGAGAACACCACCGTGACCATCCTCGAAGGCTGGCGATTGGAGCAGGCGGCGGATGCGCTATCGGCCGGGGGCATTGTCAATGGCGAAGAGTACCTTGCCCTTGCGACCCAACCGGGATGGGTTCCTGATTCGCCGGAAGACGCCGGCGCGTCGTGGTCATTTCTCGCGCAACGACCCGCCGGCGCAACCCTGGAGGGCTATCTCTTCCCGGACACTTACCGGCTCGATGTGGACAACGCCACGGCCGGCGAACTGCTGCGCCGCCAGCTCGAAGCCTTTGCGGAAAAGGTCTTGCCGCTCTATCAGGCCGCAGCCGACAACGGCGGCACACAGCTCTCGTTACACGAGGTGCTAACCGTAGCCAGCATCGTCGAGCGCGAGGCGGTCGTGGCCGACGAGCTTCCGCTGATCGCGGCGGTGTATCTGAACCGCCTCGAAATCGGGATGCGGTTGGAGGCCGATCCCACCGTGCAGTATGCGATGGGATATCAACCAGAAAGCAAACAATGGTGGAAGTCGCCGGTGTTCCTTGAGGAATACGGCTCCGTCATCAGCCCGTACAACACCTATCTCAACCCCGGACTGCCCCCCGGGCCGATTGCCGCCCCGGGCCTGGGGAGCATCGAAGCGGTGTTGAATCCTGCGGAGCATGATGATCTCTTCTTTGTGGCGTTACCCGATGGCAGCGGTCGCCATGCGTTCAGCCGCACGATGGAAGAGCATCTGGAAAACGTGAAACGGTACCGTGGTGAATGAGCAAGAGAGTGTAACGATGTGTAACCAACGAATCAAAGGATCGTCCCTGATTTTCGCGGCGCTTCTGCTCCTCACGATAAGCGGCTGCATGTCCGGGCCGCAGCTCGGAGAGCGCCCCGCCGCGAACACGATGGATGCCGTCGAAGCATATCTGCGCAAGTATCAGCCCGGCCCCGAACCACGGCTCTTCCAGACGACGCGCGTCTATGACCGGAACGGGCAATTCCTGGCCGAACGCTGGCAAGAGGGTCGCCGAACCTGGCTGCCGCTGGATCGCATTTCGCAACATTTGATAGACGCAACGATTGCGACTGAAGATTCGACTTTCTATAGCAATCAAGGGGTTGATCCCGTGCGCGTCGTTGGCGCGATGCTCCAAAACTACGAAGAAGGTGGGATCGTGGCCGGCGCCGGCACGATCACCATGCAACTGGCCCGGAATCTCTTCTTCGGACCCGACCAGCGTTACGATCAGACCATGGATCGCAAGATACTCGAAGCCGGCCTGGCGCAGGAGCTCACGACGCTGTTCACCAAGGATGAGATTCTGGAGATGTATCTCAACCTGCTGAACTACGGCCACCTCAACTATGGCCCCGAAGCGGCCGCCCAGATGTACTTCGGCAAGCCTGCGGCAGACTTGACGCTGGCGGAGGCAACGCTATTGGCCGGCATCCCGCAACGGCCCGCCGACCTCGACCTGTTCGAGAATTTTCAGGCCGCGAAAGCCCGCCAACGCATCGTGCTCGATATGATGGTGCGTCATGGCCGGCTGACGCAGGCTGAATCGGATGCGGTCTTCTACGAACCCGTGCGTCTCATCCCGGAAGAGGCGCGCAAAGACACGCTTGCCCCTCACTTCGTGCAATACCTGGACGAATATCTGAACGCGAAGATGGGCGCAGACGTTTTGAGTCGCGGCGGATTGACCATCACCTCGACGCTGGACGTGGAAATGCAGACCCTGGCGCAGCAGATGGTCACCACAAAAGTCAACGAATTGCGCGCAAAGCACGATCTGACCAATGGAGCACTGGTGGCGATGCGACCAAGCAACGGTGAGGTGCTTGCCATGGTGGGCAGCGCCGACTTCGCCAACGAAAAGATCAGCGGTCAGGTCAACGTCTCCATCAGCGAGCGCCAACCCGGCAGCGCCATCAAACCGGTCCTGTATGCCATCGCGATGAGCGACACATTGGTCAGTCCGAGCACAGTACTGTGGGATGTACCGGTGAGCTACGTCACCCTGAAGGACCTGAGCGGCGCGGGGAATGACCGGCTCTATACGCCCAGAAACTACGACGGCAAGTTTCGCGGCCCGGTGACGGTGCGCACGGCGCTTGCCAACAGCCTCAACGTCCCGACCGTGAAACTGCTTGCCGGTGTAACGGTTGACCGCATGATCGAAGGGGCGCAGGCGTTGGGCATAGACAGCCTGAGCGACGGACGCGACTATGGCCTGAGCCTGACGCTGGGCGGCGGCGAAGTCACGTTGCTGGAACTCACGAGCGCCTATAACACGCTGGGCAATGGCGGCGTCCTCGCGGAGGCAAACCCCATCCTTGCCGCTACGGATGCTTTCGGTCGCCCGGTGGATCTGCAGGGGGACGCAGAACCGGTTCAGGCCGTCTCGCGGGGCGCGGCATTTCTCATCACAGACATTCTGAGCGATAACAACGCCCGGAAGCCGATGTTCGGGGCCAACAGCCCGCTGAAGTTGAGCCGCCCTGCCGCCGCCAAGACCGGCACCACGACCGATTTCCGCGATAACTGGACCGTCGGGTTCACGCGCTATCTGACCGCGGGCGTCTGGGCCGGCAACGCCGATGGTCACCCGATGAAGAACACCACCGGTCTGACCGGCGCGGCGCCGATCTGGCACGATTTCATGGAAGCGGTGATCGCCAACCCGCGCCTGCGCGAATTGATCGGCGCGCCCGATGATCCCGCCAACCCCGCGGCGGGCTGGGAGTTCGCGCCTCCGCCCGATGTAGAGTTGCGGCCTGAATGCCCGCCCGGTCTCGATTGCCGGGAGGGCGGCGAGTATTACACGCGGGAATGGCTGGAAGCAGCGGGTGAGGCAGGGCCTTTGGCCGACAGCGTGGGCAACATGCCCACCGCGCCGGTTTACGCCGATCGTGGTGGTCTGAGCTGGGCGGCCTATTGTGAAGTGGAACCCGCAGCCATCCGCACCGTGCTGAAATTGCCGGGCGAGTTCGGGCTGCCTGCGCCCGGGGGCGTATTCACCGGCACGTCCGCAACCAGGATAACCGATCAAATCGCCCAGGAGCGGCTGCACGTCATCGCGTGGAGTCTGCGTCACCCGATGGCGATCAACCTCGGCCCCTGTGACACGCTCCAAAAGATCGCGCCAAAAGCGTTGACGCTGGATCGAAACCTGGGTCCCGGTGTATCCCGGGCAGTCGTGGATCTATCTGCTGCGCTCGACCCGAATATAGGCGGGGCGGCGGCGGCGGCGGGAGATGAGCCGATCACCGTGTCGGCCCCGGTCGGCGCCAGCACCCGGTATCAACTGATACAACCCGTTTCCAATCACGGTTCGTGTCCCGGTCACTATCTGCTCGGTGAGATCCTGAATCGCGAAGGCAACCCCGTGGCGGGAGTCAGGGTCACGATCGTGGATTCGTGGGGCAACACGGCGGAAACGGTGAGCAAGTCGGGTGAAGCAGACTACGGCCTGTTCGATTTCCCGCTCAACAACATCGCCAACCAGTACACCGTCACCGTCATCGGCGACAGTGGCGCGCCGATCAGCCCGCCCACCGTGGTAGATCATCTGCAAGGCGGCGCCGGCGACGCCCCCTGCCACACGATCATCTTTCAGGGCAACTGAACAATCTGGCATCAGAAATCGTGTTGCCATCAACAGTTGCATATAGGAGTCGAGGCTTCAGCCGGTTGATGACGTTTCAAATCGTCATGTGCCAAACCGGCTGAAGCCTCGACTCCGTACATTGCGCCTGAGATCACGCGCCTTGCGTAAGACGGCGCAAGCAGATTGACCCCTCGCCCGCCTGCGGATATAATCAACCCCACAATCATCAAACCTCCAGACCAGACAGGAACCGTCATGGACAACGCTCGTCTTTCGGAACAACTTCGGTCGTTGCAGGCCTGGGACCCGTATCCCGAATCGGTCGTACACCACGAAGGCCGCACCTTCTTCCTGGGGCGCACGCACGGCAGAAAAGTGCTGGGCATCCTGATTGACGAAGAGGACGCGCTGCCCCAGGGTTTTGCAGGCCCCCTTGAGCAAACCGACGCCGGTCGCCTCGCGATTTTTGAAACCACGCACGAACATGCCGCCGCATTGCGCGCGGCCCTGCCCTGGCTGGATCCGCGCCCGTTGGGGTTGAGCACCTCGGCCGGGTGCGGGGACCGGCTGGGGCTGGCGACGCCGGGGCACGTGCAGGCAGCGCAGGCCGTCGGCGGCGTCGCGATGATCTTTGCCCAGCAGTCCATCCGCGAGATGGCCCGCACCGGACACTCTCCCGAGAAAGTGATGGCCGATGCGACGTGGGGCGGCTTCCAGGGCGGCTGGCGCGAGCCGATCGGCGCGGACGCCGACCACCTCAAGACCCCGGAGGATGCCGACCGGTGCTGTGCGGCCGGCTTTACCTTCTTCACCATTGACCCCGGCGTACACGTAGACGCCGGGGCGGACGGTTACGACCGGGCCGCACTGAGCGCGCAATTCGATGCGCTTCCCTGGGGCGATCTCGAAACCACGCCCACCGCGTTGCTCAAAACCTACACGGCGCGAGGACAGTCCATCGAAGGCCTGGCGCTGGAAATGAGCGAAGAGGATGTTGCGCGCGCGGCGGTGAAGTACGGCAAAGCCGTCGCGCACACCGCGGCGATGTCTCGCCACATCGGGCGGCGCATGGGCGCACGACCGTGGGAACTCGAAGTGTCGGTGGATGAAACGGAAACGCCGACCTCGCACGGCCAGCATTTCTTCATCGCCGGCGAGTTACGGCGGCTGGGCATTCGCTGGGTCAGCCTCGCGCCGCGCTACGTCGGGCGCTTCGAGAAGGGCGTGGACTATATCCCCTCGACGGGGCTGTGCGGAGACTTGACCGAGTTCGCAGCCGACTTCGTGGGCCATGCCGCCATTGCCCGCGCGTTCGGGCCGTACAAACTCAGCCTGCACTCCGGGTCCGACAAGTTCAGCATCTACCAAATTGCGGCGGAGCAAGCCGGGGGCCTCGTTCATCTCAAGACGGCGGGTACCAGCTATCTGGAGGCGCTGCGCGCCGTCGCCGTTGTAGACCCTCTGCTTTTCCGCGACATCCTGGCGTTTGCGAAGACGCGCTACGAGACGGATCGCGCCAGTTACCACGTCTCCGCCGACCTGCGCAACGTGCCGGATCCGGGCCGGGTCGCAGACGAAGCATTGCCCGACCTGCTGGATCAGTTCGACACGCGCCAGGCGCTCCACGTGACGTTCGGCTCGGTGCTGACGGGCGGCGAGGGCCTCAAGGAGCGCCTCTATGCGACGCTGGAGGCGCATGAAGAGGCGCATTACGCGGCGCTTCGCGTACACTTCATTCGCCACTTGCAACCTCTGGTCGTGGGCGGCCCGGCTAAGTGCAGCACAACGCATGAATCCGCGCCGTGTCCTGCTCGCTAACGCCGTCGCGGGCGCCGGGATGCCGGCCGCGGTCGCACTGCTTGTCGCGGGCGCGCCCGGGCTGGATGCGATTGAGGCCGGGATCCGCCTGGTCGAGCTCGATCTGTCGGTGGATAGCGTGGGCGTTGGCGGCCTACCGAACCTGCTCGGCGCGGTCGAGTTGGATGCCAGCATCATGGAGGGCCGGACGCGGCGGTGCGGGGCGGTCGGGGCGCTCATCGGGTATCCGCACGCGATCTCGGTGGCGCGCCAGGTGATGGAACGGTTGCCGCACGTATTGCTGGTCGGCGAAGGCGCGGCTCAATTCGCGCAGGAATGCGGCGCGACGTCGGGCGAGACGCTAACGCCGGAAGCTCAGCGCAAATTGCGTGCATGGCTCGACGAAGCGACGGGTTCCGGCGTGGCCGGAGACAGCCGGATCGCATTGGCGCGCCATTCCGCGGGGGCGGAAGGCCCCCAATCGCGGCCCGAGCGCACCGGCGGCACCACCACCTTCCTGGCGCTCGATGCACACGGCGACTGCGCCTCGGGGGTCAGCACGTCGGGTTGGGCCTACAAATATCCGGGACGGCTGGGCGACTCGCCCATCATCGGCGCGGGGAACTACGCCGACAACCGCTATGGGATGGCGGCATGCACCGGCCAGGGCGAACTGACGATCCGCGCCGGCACGGCCCGATCGGTGGCGCTCGCCATGAAGTTGGGCCGATCGGTGCGCGATGCCTGTCATGATGCCGCAGATGACCTGCGCGCCTTGAAGCGGGATTTCGGCGGGAACGTGACCATTCACGCGATGAGCGCAGCGGGCGAGACTTACGTGCTGGGCATCGGCGACGGCGCATCCGCCGGCTACTGGTATTGGGACGATACGCTGGCCGCGCCGGAAGAGCGACCGGCCCAGCGCGTGGATTGGTAGTCAACGACGATCAGACACCACACCGAAAGAAAGTGGCGTGATGGATTTACAAGAACTGGCGCATCTTTACAATTTGACCGGTCGCACGTTTGTGATCACCGGCGGCGCGGGCATACTGGGCGGCGAGATCGCCTGTGCGCTGGTGGGGTGTGGCGCAAATGTCGCCATCCTGGATCGCAGCCCCGAACTGGCGGAGCGGCTGATCCATCGGATCGAGCGCATGGATCAACCGGGCATTGGCCGGGCCGCCATCGTCTATGGCGACGTGCTTGACCGGGAGAAGCTGTGCGAAGCGCGCGACGTGATCCGCGCCGAGTTCGGCAGCGTGTATGGTTTGATCAATGCCGCGGGCGGTAATCGCCCACAGGCCACATCTTCGGCGACGCAGCCCTTCTTTGACCTCCCGGATGATGCGTTACGCAGCGTCTTCGACCTGAACATGATGGGCACCGTCTTGCCGTCGCAGGTCTTCGGCCAGGTGATGCAAGCAGCAGGCGAAGGCGTGATCTTGAACTTTTCGAGCATGAGCGCAATGCGGCCACTGACGCGCGTGCCCGCGTACTCGGCGGCAAAGGCCGCGATCTCCAATTTCACCCAGTGGCTCGCCGTGCACATGGCGCAGGAATACTCGCCGCGCATCCGGGTCAACGCGCTGGCGCCCGGTTTCTTCCTCACCGATCAAAATCGCTTCCTGCTGACCGACGAGGCCACCGGCGCGCTGACCGCACGCGGCCAGGCCATCATCGCGCACACCCCCATGGGGCGTTTCGGCGACCCGGAAGATTTGCTGGGCGCCACATTATGGCTGCTGTCGCCGGCGTCTGCGTTCGTCACCGGCATCGTCGTGCCGGTTGACGGCGGATTCTCGGCATTCAGCGGCGTTTGAACGGAGGAATCATGTCTTCTTATCCCGAGGCGGCTCGCCCGCTGGCAGAACTGAAGCCGACAGCCCCCTTCTTCGTCGGCATTGACTCGGATGGCTGCGCGTTCGACACGATGGAGATCAAGCACAAAGAGTGCTTCTGCCCCAACACGGTCAACTACTGGGATCTCCAGGCAGTCTCCAAGTACGCGCGCGAGGCGGTGGAGTTCGTCAACCTCTACTCGAAGTGGCGCGGGATCAACCGGTGGCCTGCGCTGGTGATGAGCCTCGATCTGCTGCGCGAGCGACCGGAAGTGCAGGCCCGCGGCGTTCACATCACCGAGGCCAACCGGCTGCGTGAGTTCATCGCCTCCGGCAAGCCCCTCAGCAACGATGGGCTGAAGGCGTATCTCGCCGAGCACCCCGACCCCGAGTTGGAAACCGCGCTCGCCTGGACGGTCGCCGTCAACGCCAGCATCGCCGACATGGTGCATGGCGTGCCGCCGTTTCCTTATGTCAAGCAAAGCCTGGAGATGATGCGCGGCTCGGCCGATGTGGTGGTCGTCTCGGCCACCCCGACCGAAGCGCTCAACCGGGAATGGCAGGAACACGACATCGCGCAATACGCGCGCGTCATCGCCGGGCAGGAGCTGGGAACCAAGAAGCAACACCTCGCGTTGGCGGCAAAGGGCAAGTATCCCGATGATCACATCCTGATGATCGGCGACGCGCCGGGCGACATGGAAGCGGCGCGCGCAAACGGGGCGCTGTTCTACCCCATCAACCCGGGGTATGAAGATGCGTCGTGGGAACGGTTCTATCGCGAAGGGTTCGAGCATTTCGTCGCGGGAACCTACGCGGGCGCATATGAAGCGGCGCTGATCGCCGAGTTCGAACGATTGCTGCCGAACACACCGCCGTGGAAACTTTAATCTAGAGTACAGAGGAGCCGTCAAAAATGAAAGCATTGGTCTATGAAGGGCCCTGGCAAATGCCGGTGCGTGACGTCGCGGAGCCTCAGCCGGGAGCGGACGAAGTCGTCGTGGCCGTCAAGGCCGTGGGCGTCTGTGGATCGGACGTGCACGGGTATACCGGCTCGACCGGCCGGCGAATCGCGCCGATGATCATGGGGCACGAATTCACCGGTGTCGTATCGGCGGTGGGCAATGGAGTCACCCGTAGCAAGGTCGGAGATCGCGTGGTCGTGCAGCCGCTGACCACCTGCGGCGTGTGCGCGAATTGCCGGGCGGGCATGTCGAACGTCTGCACCAACCGGACGGGGCTGGGGATGATGGATGTGGATGGGGCCTGGGCCGACGCCGTGCGCGTGCCGGTCAATCAGCTCTACACCCTGCCGTCCGAAGTCAGTTGGGAGCAAGGCTCACTGGTCGAGCCGCTGTCCGTCGCGCTGCACGCCGTGAACATCACGCCCATCGTGCTGGGTGACACGGTCGTCATCTTCGGCGCAGGCACAATCGGGCTGTTCGCCCTGCTGGGCGCGCGGCTCAAGGGCGCAGGGAACATCATCGTGAGCGACCTCAGCCCACATCGTCTGGCGAAAGCGAAGGAGATGGGCGCGGACGTGGTCGTCAACCCCGCCGAAGAGAACCTGGCGGAAGTGGTCAAGCGCGTCGCCGGCGCGGCGGGCGCGCCGATCGTCATCGAGGCCGTCGGCGTCGGCCCCACCGCCAGGCAGTCCATCGAGCTGGTCAAGCCGGGCGGCAACGTGACGTGGATCGGCAACTCGCAGCCCATGGTGGAAGTGCCGATGCAAAAGATCGTGACCCAGGAAGTCACCCTGCGCGGAACCTACGGGTTCACCGTCGAGTTCGAGCGCTCCATCGAAGCGATCCGATCCGGTCGCGTCAATGTGGCGCAGATCGTCGAAATGACCGCCCCGCTGACCAAAGGTTCCGAGATCGTGGACAGCATGGCGAAGGGTCAGGTCCCGGCCATCAAGGTGATCCTGAATCCCTGACGGCTCTTGTCCATTGGACTGGAGGCTATAGCCGGTTTTGGCGACGAGACCCGCTTTGTCGCCAAAACCGGCTGAAGCCTCGACTCCGGCGGGCCACCCGATTGCTACCATAAGGACATAAACACATGACCATCGGCAAAGGCGGGACAGATCGTTACCTGGAAGAGGCGGAGGCGCGGGAGATCATCGCCCGCGGCTTCGCCACCTGCGAGGTGGCCGGGAAGCGAGTGCTCGTCCTCATCCCGGATGGCACGCGTACCGCGCCCGTACCGCTCCTCTTCCGCCTGATCTATGACGTGGTCGGCGAGCAGGCCGCCGCGCTCGATTACCTCATCGCCCTGGGCACGCATCAGCCGATGAACGAAGAAGCGATCGCGCGCCGGGTGGGCGTTACGGCGGACGAGCTGGCCGCCGACTACGCCGGGGTACACATCTACAACCACCGATGGGACGATCCGGACGCGCTCGCGACATTGGGAGTTATCCCTGCAGAGGAGGTCGTCAACCTCACCGGTGGGCTGCTGAACCAGGCCGTCTCGGTCACGCTGAACAAGATGATCCTCGACTATGACTTGCTGGTGATTTGCGGGCCGACTTTCCCGCACGAAGTCGTCGGATTCTCCGGCGGCAACAAATACTTCTTCCCCGGCATCAGCGGCCCCGAGGTGATCAACTTCACGCACTGGCTTGGCGCATTACTCACCAGCAGCGTGACCATCGGCGTCAAGGATACGCCGATCCGCGCGGTGATCGACCGCGCCGCCTCGCTGATCCCGCGCCCGAAGTTGTGCCTTGCGATGGTCGTCAAGGAAACTGCCGATCACCAGCCGGCGCTGGCGGGCCTCTATGCGGGAAGCCCGGAAGAGGCGTTCTCGGCCGCGGCCGATCTCTCGGCGCAGTTACACGTCCACTGGGTCGAGCGGCCCTATCGCCGTGTGCTGGCCGTCATGCCCGAGATGTACGATGATCTATGGGTGGGCGGCAAAGGCATGTACAAGCTCGAACCGGCGGTCGCCGACGGCGGCGAGGTGATCATCTACGCCCCGCACATCACCGAAGTGTCCTATACGCATGGCGCGGTGCTGGACGAGGTGGGCTACCATTGCCTCCCGTACTTCACCGAGCAATGGGATCGCTTCTCAGATTACCCCGCGGGGGTGCTCGCCCACTCGACGCACGTGCGCGGCCTGGGGACCTATGACCCCGCGACCGGCGAGGAGACGTTACGAGTCAACGTGACGCTGGCGACGGGCATCCCGCAGGAACGATGCGAGCAGCTCAACCTCGGCTATCTGGACCCGGCAAGCGTAAACCTCGCCGAGTGGGAGGGCCGCGAGGAGGAAGGCATCCTCATCGTGCCGAAAGCCGGAGAGATGCTCTACCGGTTGCGGACAAAGTGACGCGCCTTGCCGGATGACTCTCCGACGGAGTGCGCAGCCTCAGATGCGCCCCCCACAAGGTAGCTGTACCAAAGGGAAAAGCACAGAAGGTCGAAGTACGAAAGGACAATACGAATGCAGGCAGATATCGGTCTGATCGGGTTGGCCGTGATGGGCCAGAACCTCGTACTCAACATGAACGATCATGGTTACACCGTCGCCGTGTACAATCGCACTCCCGCCGGTCACCGATGCGTTTCTGGCGGGAAACGCCAAAGACACGAAGGTCATCGCGGCGCACTCGCTGGAGGAACTGGCGGGGCTGCTGAAACGCCCGCGCGCGCGTGATGCTGATGGTCAAGGCCGGCCGGCCGGTGGATGAGATCATCGAAACGCTCATCCCGCTGCTCGAACCGGGCGACATCATCATTGACGGCGGCAACTCCAACTACGAAGACACGATGCGCCGCACCGCCTACGTCGAGTCCAGGGGCTTACGCTACATCGGCACCGGCGTCTCAGGCGGCGAGGAAGGCGCGCGCCACGGCCCATCCATCATGCCGGGCGGTTCGCCCGAAGCCTGGCCGCACGTCAAGCCGATCTTCCAGGACATCGCCGCCAAAGTCGCAGACCCGCAGTCGCCCACGGGCGAAGCGCCCTGCTGTGATTGGGTTGGCGAGAACGGGGCCGGGCACTTCGTGAAGATGGTGCACAACGGCATCGAGTACGGTGACATGCAGATCATCGCCGAGGCGTATCACCTGATGAAAGACGGCCTGGGCATGTCCAACGACGAGATGAGCGCCGTGTTCGGCAGGTGGAACCAGGGCAAGCTGGAATCCTACCTCATCGAAATCACGCGCGATATCCTGGCCTATCGCGATGGCGACGGGCAGGCCGTGATTGACCTGATCCTGGACAGCGCCGGGCAAAAGGGCACCGGCAAGTGGACCGTGATCTCCGCGCTGGAGCAAGGCGTGCCGTTGACGCTGATCAGCGAGGCCGTCTTCGCGCGGTTCCTGTCGGCGCTGGTAGATGAGCGCGCCGCGGCGTCGAAGACGCTGATCGGCCCCGACCCCACGTACACGGGAGACAGGGAAACGTATCTCGCCGATCTCGAGAACGCTGTCTATGCCGCCAAGATCATCTCATACACGCAGGGCTACATGCTGATGCAGGCGGCAGCGGCGGCGTATGGCTGGAACCTCAACCTCGGCGGCATCGCGTTGATGTGGCGCGGCGGATGCATCATCCGCTCCGTGTTCCTGGGCAAGATCAAAGAAGCCTTCGACGCCGACCCTGCGTTGAGCAACCTGCTCATGGCGCCCTACTTCAGCGACGAGATGGCCGTCGCGGCGCCGGGGTGGCGGCGGGTGCTGGCCTCAGCGGTCGGCCAGGGCGTCCCGACGCCGGCCATCGGCAGCGCGCTGGCGTTCTTCGACGGCTATCGGCGCGAACGGTTGCCCGCGAACGTGATCCAGGCGCAACGCGACTACTTCGGCGCGCACACGTATGAACGGGTAGACCGCCCCCGCGGCGAGCACTTCCACACCAACTGGACCGGGGAGGGCGGGGACGTGACCGCAAGGACGTACGTCGCATGAAACCGCGTAATGTGGTCGTCGCACAATCGGGTGGACCGTCGCCGGTCATCAACAACTCGTTGCGCGCCATCGTGGAGACGTGCCGCTCGATGCCGGGCGTCTTCGGCTCGATCTATGCCGGCTATCACGGCATCGAGGGCATCCTGAAGGAAGAGTTGCTGGACCTGTCGGCGCAAACGCCGGAGGAGATCGCGCTGCTGCGCACGACCCCGGCGGCCGGCAGCATCGGCACCTGCCGTTACAAGCTCAAAGCCGCGCAGACCGAAGACTTCGAGCGCGTCATCGAAGTGTTGCGGGCGCACGATATCGGCTACTTCTTCTACATCGGCGGCAACGACTCGATGGATACGGCGCACAAGGTCGCCGCCCTCGCCCAGGAACGCGGCCTCGACCTGGTCGCCACCGGCGTGCCGAAGACGATTGACAACGACGTGGGCGACAGCGAGTTCCGGCTGGTAGATCACACGCCGGGCTACGGCAGCACGGCGCGCTACTGGGCGCTGAACATCCAGTCGGCCAACGAGGAAAACGCCGGTTCCAGCCCTGCCGACCCCGTCCTGGTGATCCAGGCGATGGGGCGCAAGATCGGCTACATCCCGGCCGCCGCGCGCCTGGCCGACCCGGATCGCGAGCTGCCGCTGCACATCTATCTGGCCGAATCCGGCGTGACGCTGGAGGAGATGGCCGACTACGTGAACGATGAACTGCGCCGCAGCAGGCGTTGCATCGTGGTCGTCAGCGAAGGGTTCGATGTCGGCAGCCTGGGCGAACGCCGCGATAGCTTCGGGCACACGCAATACAGCGCCAGCGAAACCACCGTCGCGCAGGCCGTCGTCAACTACCTCAACGGCGCAGGGCTTGCCGCGCACGGCGCAGCGCGCGCCAACGTGCCCGGCACCGATCAGCGCCACAGCATGATCTACGCCTCCACGGTGGATCTGGATGAAGCGTACCATGTGGGCAAAAAGGCGGTGCAGGTCGCCGCAAACGACGGCTCCGGTTTCATGAGCACCATTCTCCGCGAGCCGGGCGCAATCTACGCGGCCCGTTTCGACAGCGTGCCGCTCAACCTGGTCGCCAACTCCGAGCGTTCCTTCCCCGCGGCGTGGATCGCCCCGAACCGGCGCGACGTGACCGATGACTTCGTCCGCTACGCCACGCCGCTGATCGGCATGGACTGGCCGAGCATCCCGCTGGTGAATGGCCGCCAGCGCTATGCCCGCCTGCAACCGATCTTTGCAGAGCAGAAATTGCCGGCCTATACGCCACAGGCGCTACGATAAAGAAGCTACCGCAGGCAACTTACGAACTTCCGACATTCCGACATGGCTCCATTCCGGGGCCATGTCGGCTGCGCAACAGACTTAAGCCATATTGAAGTCAAAATCGTAGACGCGACAAAACCAGGGTAGTGATTCCTTAAGAATCCTGGGCCTACAGAGGCTCCTACCCACCCATCCCGGCGAAACGTATCCATGTCGGAATGTCGGAATGTTCGCAAGTTCATCCGTTCGCCGGTGACAACTCTAGTATATCATAGAACGTATGTTCTTGTCAAGGCACAAATAATATGTGCTTTCATTGACAAGTGGGGCGCGTTCGCCTATAATCTTGCCTTAATATCCCGAAGCGTCTCTCAGCCACCGCCGCCGTCCCAGTGGAAGTCGCGGCTTTTTACCATCAACGAAAGCGAGCCGCAGTGGAAGAATCCGGGCAATGGACGCCGCCTGACAACGACCAGGACACCGCTCACGTCCGAGCCGGTAGCCTCGAAGCCTCCGTCGCCGATCTCGAACGCCGGACCCTCAGTCTGAAAGCCGACATCAAACGCGCCGCGGCCGCGGCCGATCGGATGACGCTCCTCAGGCAGCGAGTCGAGCGCCTGCAGCAGAGCGCGACGACATTCAAGCCGGAGGCCCTGACCGAAGCATTGACGCAGGCGCAGGATGAAGCGGGCCTGCTCTATTACCGAATGCGCCCGCTGGATGCGCCGGCGACGCCCGCCCCGAAGATCGAGGACATTCGTCGCGCGTTGCCGCACGCCCCTCACGCGAGCTATCCCCTGCGCCAGGACAAGCAAGTGCGCCGCGTGGTGGTGCATCATACGGCCACCTCCTCCGACGCCTCCCCCGAACAGATCGCGCAGGGCGACGTTGATCAGGGCAAGCCGGGCATCAGTGTCCACTTCCTCATCGCCGCGGACGGCAAAACCTATTGGACGCAGCCGCTGGAACTGGCCGTCGCGCAGACCGGCCTGAGTGCAGTCAACGAAGATGCGATTGGAATCGCGCTGATCGGCAATTTCAGCCTCGTCGAACCGGGACCGAGCCAGATCGCGGCGGCGGCCACGCTCATTGCCTGGTTGCTCGGCCGGTTCGAGTTGCCGCCGGAAGCGGTCGTGGGCCGGCGAGAGCTGGAACGCGTGGCCTCGCCGGGCGCGCAATGGGACCGCCGGGCGCGTTATCGCGACGCCCTGCTCGCACGCGTGCGGGCGATCCTGTGGAGTTCACGCGGGCCGGAAGCGACGATCGGCGCACTACGGCAAGAGCTTCTCGACCTGCGCGCCCGCATCGCAGCCGAAGAGGCGCTCGCCGAAAAGATTACGATCCTCCAGGCTGAAGTAGACCAATTGCGGGTCTCACGGCTGGAAGATACGCCCCTTGCAGATGACCCCCACACCGACGGCGCATCTCGGGCCGCCGCCATCGTGGATGCCCCGGCATGGCAGGATGTCGTCAAGACCCTCCCCCGGCACCCGAAACTCGACCCCTATCCGAAGCGCGCCGGGCCGCCGACGATGATCGTGATTCATCACACCGATACGCCCAAGAACTTCACTGTCGAGCAAATCGCGCAGCTATCACGTGTACGGCGAACGCAAGGACACGGACGGCAACCTCATCAAAGGACCCTGGCCGGGCATCGGATATCATTTCGTGATCGCCGCCAACGGGACGATTTACAAGTGCCAGGACGAGATGACGCGCTCCTATCACGTTGGAGGCACGGCCAACGACATCGGAATCGGCGTTTCGCTCATCGGGCGGTTCATGCAGCTCGGTTATGACGGCAAAACGCAGAAAATAGAAGATCAGACCCCGACCGCGCAACAACTCCGCAGCGCCGGCAAGCTGGCCGCGTGGCTGATGCAACAATATAAGGTTCCGGTGGAGCGCGTGATGGGGCACCAGGACGTGTGGCCCCGCTCGACGGCGTGCCCCGGCGATTCCTGGAAGACGGGCGCGGCCTGGCGCAACCTGCTCGTCAAAGAAATTCAGACCGCGCAAGACCCGCACAGCACGCGCCAGATCGAGCATTACCTGCTGTTCTGGGATCATGGGATTCAGTGGGCGCAGGCCGATTGGAACAACGCGCAGTCCTATATCGCCCGCTTTCGCCCCACGTGCGGATTCTCGGTGGAAGATGCCCTGTTGGCCCGCCGCGTGACCATCGTGGGCGGCACAGCCGGCGTGAGCGGGAGCGCCGAACTCAAGCTGAGGGCCGCCGGGGTCACGGTGCATCGCCTGGCCGGAAGAACCGAAGCCGAAACCAAAGCCCTCCTCGATGCGCTGGTCGCCAAAGGCACGCCCTGGCCCGGCGCGCCGACGCGGATGCCCGGACGGCGCTCGAAGCCGCGCTCGCCCTGCGCGATGTGGATGAGATGGACGCGTTGCCTACTCCGGATGAGTGGACGGTTCCCGACGATTGGACGCCGCAATGAACAAGCTGGGTTTCTACATCGAAAACACCACGGTGCCCTTCCTGCGCGAGGCGCTACGCGAGGTGAAGCCGCCCACCATCCTCGTCCATGCCGGCGACCGCGGCCTGCTGCAAGAGATTCGCAGAGACCTGTCGCCGGATTCGTTCGTGGTCGGGCGCATGTTCGTTCCGCTCTCAGAACAGGAAGCCTGGCTGAACGACCCCGATCCGCATGGCCGGGGCCGGGCGCTGGCCGAGACGATCCTGAACTACGATATGGGACTGGCAACGGAACGCGGCGCGAACGGCCGGCTGCTCATTGACGCGTGGATGGGGCTGAACGAGGCGCTACGCGGCCCCTGCGTCCTTCCCCGATGGCCGCCCCGACGCAGCGACCCTGCGCCGCGCCGAAGCCCTCGACCGACTGCAACTGGCCTTTCACGAGCGCCTGGCCGAGCGCGGGATCGAAGCGGTCGCGTTCAACTTCGGCGCGGGCAACTTCACGCATCCCGATCATTATCTTCAACCTGTTCCCGCGCACCCTGGAAAACTACACGTACCTGGGATTTCACGAGTATGGCTGGCCAACCCTGGCCCCACGCGCCGGCAGTTCGACCTCTGCCCTGCTCTATCGCCGATGCATGGAAGGCATCCGCCGGCGATATGGCGGCAGGCATCGGGCCATCATCACGGAGGCGGGGCTGGCGCGCATGTACAAATATCCCGCCGACGGGGCCGGCGACGTAGGATGGTTGTATCCGGGCGATGCGATCCCGGAGGAGCAATACTGGGATTCACTGCGTTGGTACAACGGCGAGTTGCTCAAAGACGGCTACACATTGGGCGCGTGTATGTTCTCCGTGGGCCACAGCGGCCGCTGGGAAACGTTTCGGATGCTCGGCGCCGACAATGCAGGGCGGCCCATCTTGCTGATGAGCCGGATCGCATCCCTGGGCCTGAGCGCGCCCACACCTGCCCCCACGCCAACACCGACGCCGGCGCCGACCCCCGAACCGAAGCCAAAACCCGAACCGGGCCAGCCCGTCACGCCGCCGCCGCCCGCGCCCGATCCTGCGCTCGGCAAGCGGTTAGCCGACGTGGCGGCCTATCTCACGTTGACCGTGCAACAGACCACGCGACTGGAACGCCTGCATGACGAAATCGCCGCTGAGATCGTCGCGTTGCAGGGTTCGCTAGGCGCTGCGCCCGATCCGTTCGGATTCCAGACCCTGCGCCAACAGCTTGATCACCTGGAGGCGTTGCTGAAAGACTACGCCGCCGAATCGAACGCCATCACCTATCCGCCAGATCTGGCCGTCCTCAAGTGGCGCATCGCCCGGCTGCGCCGCCAAAGCGATCAACTGGAGCACGAAGCGGAGCAAGCTGCGGCGTTGCGCGCCGAATGCGAGGCGTTGGCCGCGGATTTTGCTGCGCTGGATACCGGTTATAAGGTGATCCCGGCCCTGAAGCGTAAGGCAGAGGGGCTGCTGGCAGAGGCGAAATCACTGGGGGCGAAGCCGGGTCTGGCGCGTACCGCGCCATTCAATGACGTGCGCGCCGCCTCATCCACCGAGGATCAGCAGGATTTCGCGGCGCGAGATGACGGCGACATCCATTGGATCATCATCCATCACGCGCCGGAGGTCGCCGAACTCGACGCACGCACGCCGGACGGCGGGGCCATTGCAGCGCCAACCGCCGCGCTCTGCCACTTTTATGTCGCCGCTGACGGCGCGACGTATCAAACCCAGGACCTGACCGCGCTGATTGAGCACATCGGCCTGCACGGCGTAGACGCAACCAGCATCGCGGTCGCGCTCGAAGGCCAGTTCGATGCCGATACGCCGGGCGAGGCGCAAATGAACGCGCTGGCGGATCTGGTGACGTGGCTGATGACGCGCTATGATCTGAGTACAGATGCAATTCTTGGCGCGTCGGAAGTCAAACCCAATGAGACATCGCCCGGCGTCCAGTGGCTGCGGGGATGCCAGTACAAGCTATCGCTGCTCGACAGACTGGCGGCGTATGGACCCGCGGGCGATGCCGGCGCAGAAGACGGTGATCCCATATCCCTTTTGGCAATTTGACATCATCCGAAACGCGTGTATACTGTGCCCACAGTTACGGAGATTCACAAGACAGATGACCAACCCGACCAACGTTAAGCGCTCCAAGTCGAAGAAGCCTTCCCTGGCCTGCAGGGACGGCGGTCTGCGCTTGGAATAGCACTTACCGCACGTCAAGGAACGCCACCCTGCCAGGCCACACAAGCCGGCAGGGTTTTTGTTTGTCCGAAACACACGTTTATCCGAGCGAAAATGCGAGGTCCGATGATCAATAACAACTTGAAGCGCGCGAAGAAGCAGATCACAAGCTTGCCAGACTGGATGTCTGGATAGGCCGCTAGCGCGCACCCTGAAACACGGCGCAGCCCCTTCCCCGACCAGTCTGGCGGGAAGGGGGTTTTTATTTGCATCCAGTTCACTCAATCTTAAGGAGAAACCTATCATGTCGTTCGAAGCCATCTGCCCGGAATGTGAAGGAAGCCTGACGCTCAACGATCCGTTGCAAGGCGAGATCGTGCCCTGCGCCTACTGCGGCGCGGACCTCGAAGTCGTGTCGCTCAACCCGTTGCGCCTCGATCTGGCGCCCGAAGAAGAAGAGGATTGGGGAGAATGACGCGCGTCGCTCTTCTCGTGTCGCGGATTCGCGTCGAAGAGAAACTGCTCCTGAGCGCGTTGGAGGCGACGGGGGCCGACGTGCAGCTCGTGGACGACGGGCAGTTGATCCTGGGCGCGACCCTGGATGACGCCGCGCCGCACCTGGTGTCGGGCGAGACGCTCCGCGCAGACGTGGTCCTCGAACGCTCGATCAGCACGGCGCGCGGGCTGTACGCGCTGCGGACGCTGGAAACCTGGGGCTTCCCCACGGTGAATCGCTATGACACGGCCTCAACCTGCGCGGACAAGCTGCTCACCACCACCGCGTTGACCGCCGCGGGCGTTCCCCAGCCGCGAGCACAGATCGCATTCACCGCCGAATCGGCGCTGGCAGCCATCGAGGAGATGGGCTACCCGGTGGTCTTGAAACCGATGGTCGGTTCCTGGGGGCGCTTGCTGGCCCGCATCAACGACCGGGACGCCGCCGAAGCCGTACTGGAACACAAAGAGGTGCTGGGGTCCTATCAGCACGGCATCTTCTACATCCAGGAGTTCATCGCCAAACCGGGACGCGACATCCGCGCCTTCGTGATCGGCGACGAGACGATTTGCGCGATCTATCGCCAGTCGGAGCACTGGATCACGAACACGGCGCGCGGCGGGCAGGCGTCGAACTGCCCCATCACGCCGGAGATTGACGCCATTTGCCGGCGGGCGGCGGCGGCGGTGGGCGGCGGCGTGCTGGCCATTGACCTGCTGGAAGACCCGGAGCGCGGGCTGCTGGTGAACGAAGTCAACCACACGATGGAGTTCCGCAACAGCATCCACACCACCGGCGTGGACATCCCGGCCCGTGTCGCGGCCCACGTCGTCGCCGTCGCCAGGGTGGGCCAGGAGATCGCCGTATGACCGCCGACATTCGTGTGAGCATCGTCGGCGGTTCCGGTTACGGGGGAGGCGAGTTGCTGCGCCTGCTGCTGAGACATCCCCGCGTCGAGTTGGCGCAGATCATCTCACAGTCTCAGGCCGGTCAATTCATCCACAGCGTCCATCCCAACCTCCGCCCCACCTACGGCGAAACTCCCCTACGATTCACCTCTCCCGATGCACTCGAACCCTGTGACGTCATGTTTCTGGCCCAACCGCACGGCGCGGCGCAGACCGCCATCGAACGCTACGCCTCTCTGGCCGAGCGCATCATTGACTTGTCCGCCGATTTCCGGCTTCAGTCCGCCGAGAACTACGCACAGACCTACGGGCATCCGCACGCCGCGCCGGAGTGGTTGGCGCGTTTCGCCTATGGTCTGCCCGAAGCGAACCGCGCGGCGATTCGTGAGCGCGCGCTACGTCAGCGGTGTGGGCTGCAACGCGACGGCGGCGATCCTGTCATTGCTGCCGCTGGTGCGCGCCGGGATGCTGAACGCCGAACGTCCGGTGATTGTGGACGTGAAAGCCGGCTCTTCCGAAGCCGGGGCATCGCCGAGCGCGGCCTCGCACCACCCGGAGCGCAGCGGGGCCGTCCGCTCTTTTGCGCCAACCGGACACCGGCATGAAGCGGAGGTTGCTCAAACATTGGGCGTCGCGGCGCATCTGTCCGTCACATCCATCGAACTGGTGCGCGGCATCCTCGCAACGACGCACGTCTGGGTGGACCCCGGCGTCACCGACAAAGACCTGTGGCGGGCCTACCGCGCGGTCTACGGCCAGGAGCCGTTCATCCGCATCGTGCACGAACGCTCCGGCATTTATCGTCACCCCGAGCCGAAATTGCTCGCGGGAACCAATCTGGCCGATGTGGGATGGGAATTGCAACCCGGGACGGGGCGGCTGGTGACCCTGGCCGCGCTGGACAACCTCGGCAAGGGCGCGGCGGGCAGCGCCGTGCAGTGCATGAACATCATGCTGGACTACGACGAACGCAGCGGGCTGGAATTCACCGGGCTGCACCCGGTCTAGACTTCGTCATTCTGAGCGGAGCGAAGATCTCCGTTTGCGACCCAGAACTCAGGAGAGAATCCTATGGAACCTATCATCGTGAAAATCGGCGGCGCGAACGGCGTCGAACCCGAAGCGGTGTGCGCCGATGTGGCGGCCCTGGCGGCTTGCGGTCGCCCGGTCGTGTTGGTGCATGGCGTCTCGGCGGCGGCCGATATGCTGGCGACGCGCGTGGGTTTGCCGATCCGGCAACTCACCTCCCCATCGGGCCACGTCAGCCGCCACACCGACCCCGAGACGCTGGAGATTTACGTCGCGGCGGTCAGCCAGGTCAACAAACGCCTCGTCGGTTCGCTTCAGCGGATGGGCTGCAACGCCATCGGCCTGTCGGGGATGGATGGCCGCCTGCTGCAAGCGCGACGGAAGACGGCCATCCGCGTGGTCGAGAACGGTCGCCAGCGCATCGTCCGCGATGACTATACGGGCCAACTCGAAGCCGTCAATGTCATCCTCCTGCAAACGATGCTCGATCTGGGTTACGTGCCGGTGATCGCGCCGCTGGCGATTGGCGAGGAAAGCGAACCGCTCAACGTGGACGGCGACCGCGCGGCGGCGCTCGTGGCAGGGGCGATGCGGGCGCAGGCATTGGTGCTGTTGAGCAACGTCCCCGGCCTCATGGAGCGCTACCCCGATGAAGCGAGCCTGATTCGTTACGTCCCCACCGAACGAATCGAATGGGCCGAAGCTGCGGCGCAGGGCCGCATGAAGAAGAAAGTGCTGGCCGCGCGCGAGGCCCTGGCCGGCGGCGTCAGCAGCGTGATCCTGGGCGACTCGCGACGTGCGACGCCCGTGCTGGCCGCGCTCAACGGCGAAGGCACCGTCATCGGGCAGCCGGCGCCCACGGCATTCATGCCGGCAATGCAGTGGGACATGGCCTGCGTCTGCAACCCGTCAGCGCAAGAGAGGCAGGGGTATGGATCAGAACGCGTGGATTGAACTCGAACAGGCGCACACGTCCGGCGTCTACCCGAAACGACCGATCGCCATCGTGCGCGGCGAGGGCGCGCGCGTGTGGGACGCCGATGGGGTCGAATACATTGACTGTGTGGGCGGGCAGGGCGCGGCCAACCTGGGCCACGCGCACCCGGCGATCGTGCGGGCCATCAGCGATCAGGCCGCGACTCTGATCACCTGCCCGGAGATCTTCCACAACGACCAGCGGGCGCTGCTGTTGGAACGGCTGACGGCGGTCGCGCCGGCGGGCATGAACCGCGCCTTCCTGTGCAATTCCGGCACGGAAGCCGTCGAGGCCGCGCTCAAGTTCGCCCGCTCTGCACCGGTCGGACGGGCATCGTGGCGACCATGCGCGGTTTCCACGGGCGCACCATGGGCGCGCTCTCGGCCACCTGGAAGCCCGACTACCGGAGCCGTTCGAGCCGCTGGTGCCGGGCTTCCACCACGTCCCCTATAACGATCTCGAAGCGCTGGAAGCCGCCATTGGGGCGGACACCGCCGGCGTGCTGCTGGAGGTGGTGCAGGGCGAGGGCGGCGTACACCCGGCCGACGCGGAGTATCTGGCCGGCGTTCAGGAGTTATGTCAACAGCGCGGCGCGCTGCTGATCCTCGATGAGGTGCAGACGGGCTATGGCCGGACGGGAACTTTCTTCGCCTGCCAGCGTTTCGACATCTCGCCCGACCTGATGCCGATCGCCAAGTCGATGGCGGGCGGGCTGCCGATGGGCGCGTGCCTGATCGGTGATCGCGTCTCCGCCCTGCCGACCATGAGCCACGGCAGCACCTTCGGGGGCAACCCGCTGGCCTGCGCTGCGGCGCTGGCGACTATCGAAGTCATCACACGGGACGGCCTGGCGGAACGCGCCGGGCGGCTGGGCGATCAATTGCAGACCCAACTGCGCGAGATTCGCTCGCCGCTGATCCGCGAAGTCCGCGGGCGCGGCCTGCTGATCGGCATCGAGCTACGGAGCAAGGTCACCCCCATCCTGCAAAAACTGCAATCGCGGGGCATCCTGGCGCTGCCTGCGGGGGGAACCGTGTTACGCCTGCTGCCCCCGCTGGTCATCGCGGAATCCGACCTGGAAACCGTGGTAGCCGCCATCGCCGATATCTTGGAAGAGGATTGACGCATGTCATTGGAAAACTACGCCATCATTGATTCTACGCTGCGCGAGGGCGAGCAGTTCATCAACGCCCAGTTCAGCCGCGACCAGAAAGTTCGCATCGCCCACGCGCTGAGACGCGTTCGGCGTCGAGTATCTCGAGCTCACCTCGCCGCAAGCCTCGCCCGGCAGCCGTGACGACCTGAAGCTGATCGCCGGGCTGGGGCTTGGCGAACGCCCGAACACTGACGCACAT
>CAVOHP010000035.1:0-58245 GCA_963695715.1 uncultured Chloroflexia bacterium | reverse complement strand
GGTCGAAGGCGTCGTTCTGCGCCACGCGGTACTCATCCACCAACCCGCCGAGCATCCCGCGCAGCTCGGCCTCGGTGTTGGGGCGATGCGTGCCCAGCGCGTTGAACAGCGTGATGTTTTCACGCGGGACGTGGCTCAGTTCGCCCAGCACCGCCGGCAAGATCAGTCCATGCGGCGTGGGGCGCGTGATATCGGAAAAGATGACGCCGACCCGTTGATCGGGGCGGGCGCGGTCGCGGAGCGGCGCGACGCCGACGGGTCGGCGCAACGCGCCGGTCAGCGCGGACGCCGGGTCGTGCAGGCCGGGCGCGAAGCGCGGCGCCACCACCGTGACATCCCAATCATCCGGCAGATCAACCCACAGACCCGACTTACCGTAAGCCAGCTTGATGCGCATTCAGTCCACGTTCCTGATGACGGTGAGGTCGCCGGTCTGCGCCGCCTCCAGCACCGGCCCCATGTATTCATCCACCATCTCGGCGGTCATGGCGACGGGCATGTTCTCCAGCTTGCTCTTGAGCTGCGGGTTCTTGGCGGCGGCCAACGCGCGCGCGATATGGGCATCGGTGAAGCCGGGCACATCGGCCAGGCGGGTGGGGAAGCCGGCGGCTGCGCTCGAAGGCGATCATCGCCCCGGCCACGGCCAGCCCCAGGTCGCGCCCGTGCAGCCCATCCAGGTCGGCGTCGAGATAACCGGCGTCGCGATAGATGCCGCCCACCAGGCGCAGCGGACCCTCGATCGCCGGGGCGAAGAAGACGGTGCAGTAGGGGTTGAGCATCCCGCAGGCCCGGCCATGGCGGCAGCACGTCTACCAACGAGAAGCTGGTGAGGTGCGCGCCGTTCGTGCCGCCGATCATGATGGCATAGCCGCCCAGATCGGTCGCCAGTCCCAGCGCCTCGCGGCCTTCCGCGTCCTGCGGCTCGGCCAGCACGCGGGGCAGGTAGTTGACGCACGAGCCGGATGCCCTCGCCCGCCACTTCCGCCGCCAGGTCATACTCCGGCTTGCCCACCGCAGAGTAGAGCACTTCCAGGCTGTGTGAGACGCCGTCGAGCGCGCCGTCGGCGGTGAGCGCCGGGGGCGCATCGAAGCTCACCTCGTAGTCGAAGACCGGGCGCTGCGGCACGATGGCGGGGTCGACGATCAGCTTCTTCTGGCCCGTCTCCACATCGGTGATGTTGGAGTACTTGGTGAGGTGGGCCGCGGAGCTGGCCGCCGTCTGAATGGCGACGTGCGGCGTGAGGGCTTTGCCCGTCCGTGCGAGCGCCTGCGTCACCAGCCCGGTCCCGAAGTAATCTTCGATGCCGCCGCCCAGCGTGCGCAACACCTCGGCGGCTTTCACCGCGTCAATGGTGCTGCCGCCGCCGAAGCTGACGAGCACATCCGGGTCGGCGTGGCGCAGGAACTCGGTGATGCGCGCCAGGTCTTCGCGGGGCGCATTGGGCGCTGCGCCCTCCGTCTCGCCCACGAGGGTCACGCCCGCCGCGCGCGCAGCGCCTCGCGGATCGTATCCATATAGCAATCGCAGCCGGGGAACCGGCAGCCGATGAACGCCGCCCGCCGGCCCAGCGCGGCGGTCACCGCGCCGACCTGCGGCAAGACGCCCAGCCCGTGCAGATAGGTATCGCCCTTGAAGGCGCGCAGCAGTTGGCGCGCGTGATCGAAGTTGCTCATGGTTTCCTCCTCCATTTCATCGTCATGGGGCGGGGCAATCGCCTTCATCAATCGAGACCACCCGGTTTGCCGCGGCCGATTCGTAGGCGCGCTGCACCAGGCGCACGGTCTTCAGGTTATCCGCGCCGGTCGTCTCCGCCTCGGCGTCGCCGCGCAGCGCGCCCAGCAGGTTCGCGTTGCAGGGCACGATGCTCGAATGCACGACGGCATAATCCGGGTCGGACCAGGCGTAGCGCGGGGGCGGGACCCGGCGCGAGAACGTGCCCGCATCGGTGGTCAGACGCAGCCAGAAGTCCGGCCCCAGTTCCACCGTGCCCTCCGTTCCTTCAATATAGAAGAGGGGCTGCGGGAATTGCTCATCTTCGGTGCGCGTGGAATAGCTCATGTCGCAGTTGCAAATGACGGGTTCACCGCCGGCGCCGGGGGTTACGAAGCGCAACACCGCGCTTGCCGCATCCTCGCCGGCGATATCGGGCGCGTGCGCCGCGTCTGGCAGTAGATGCTCTCCGGCTCACCGAAGAAGAAGCGCGCCAGGTCGAACAGGTGGCTGCCGACATCGGCCAGCGCCAGCTTGTCGAGTTGTTTGAGCATCGGCTGGTTCTCGAACACGAACGGCTTGTAGAACACGAACTGGATGCGGGCGCGGAACGGGCGGCCGATCTGCCCGGCATCCATCACCTGCTTCAGCGCGCGGATGGGCGTCTGCCAGCGGAAGTTTTCGTGGACGAGGAAAGGCGTCCCCGTGGCGCGGCAGGCATTCACCATGCCGCACGCGGTCGCAAAATCGGACGCCATCGGCTTCTGGCAGATCACGGGGACGCGATGCTTCGCGGCGAGTTGGACCAGCGGCGCGTGCGCGGGGACTTCGGTGATGATATCCACGAAATCCAGCGCCTCACGGCGGAACAGTTCTTCGGCGTCATCGTACACGCGCGGCGTTGACCCGGCGCCCCAATCGTCGGTCACGCGGCGCGCCATCGCCTCGGCCTTGCCCCGCGTCCGGTTGTAGAGGGCGACCAGCTCGACCCCGCCGACTTCGAACCATGCCGGAATCTGGAAATTGGCCCAGAAGCCGGTCCCCAGCACTGCGAACTTGAGTTTTTCCCGCCCCATGCCGGTCGCTCCTTATCGCTCATTTTCTGCACCGCGCGATCAACAGGGTCAGTATAGCGGCAAGTTTCACGCCTGATCAAATCAAGCGCGCGCAGGCCAGAGTTTCCAGGCGCCAACGCCGATCAAGCATCAGACTGAAGCCATTGGACTGGAGGCTTCAGCCGGTTTTTGCAATGATAGGCGTCATGTGCGCAACCGGCTGAAGCCTCGACTCGGGGTGTATTTGGAATTCCCGGGGCGGTGCAATATCTCTTGCATTATCCCCCTACCCACGCGACAATGCGAATGGCGAATGGCGAATGGCGAATGACGTATAGCTTATGGCGAATGGCTTATGGCGAATGGCTGATAGAGCATAATCATAGGGGGCGGGCGCAAGGCCTACCTTCTGATTATTTAATGGCTCATGGTCGCATAAGCTATAAGCCATCCGCCATAAGCCATGCCATCCGCCATCCGCCGCGAGGAGGTCATCATGTCCTTGCAAATCGGCATCGTCGGGCTGCCCAATGCGGGCAAGTCTACCCTGTTCAACGCGTTGACCCGCGCCGGCGTGGCGACTGCGCCCTATCCCTTCACCACCGTTGACCCCAACATCGGCATCGCCGCGCTGCCCGACCCGCGCCTCGACCGGCTCGTCGCGCTGGTCAGGCCCGAGAAGGTCGTGCCGGCAACCGTCGAGTTCGTGGACATCGCCGGGCTGGTGCGGGGCGCGAGCCAGGGCGCGGGGCTGGGCAACCAGTTCCTCGGCCACATCCGCAACGTGGACGTGATCGTGATGGTGTTGCGCGGCTTTCAGGACGCGGACATCCCCACCGCGGGCGATGAGGTGGATCCGCTCGCCGATCTCGAAACGCTCGACACGGAGTTGATCCTGGCCGACCTCGCCGCAACCGACCGGCGCATCGAGAAGGTGCAGGGCATGGCCAAGGCCCGCCCGCGCGACTTCGCCGACCAGCTCGCGTGGCTCGACCGGTTGCGCGCCCACCTGAACGACGGCCGGCCCGCCGCGGGCTTCACCGAACCGCCGCATCACCCCGACTGGCTGACCGATTTCACCCTGCTGAGCGCCAAGCCGCGCCTCTACGTCGTCAACGTCTCCGAAGATGACCTGCCCGACGGCGATGCGATCGGCGCCGCCGTCCGGGCGCGCGCGATCGCCGAGCGCGTCCCCTGCATCGCGATCTGCGCGGCCTGTGAGGCCGACCTTGCAGAATGGCCGCCCGACGAGGCCGCCGCGTATCGCGCCGACCTGGGCCTCACCGAACCCGGCCTCAACCGGCTGATCCGGGCCGGCTATGCGCCTGCTCGACCTGATCACCTTCTTCACCATCACCGGCGGGCAAAGAGGCGCGCGCCTGGACGCTGCCGCGCGGCCGCACGGCCTACGAGGCCGCCGGCCTGATCCACAGCGACATCCAGCGCGGCTTCATCCGCGCCGAGGTCGTGCCCCAGCCCGAGCTGATCGCCGCGCAGGGCATGGCCGGCGGCGCGCGCCGCGGGCCACGTGCGCCTCGAAGGCCGCGACTACCCCGTGCAAGACGGCGATGTGATCCACTTCCGCTTCAACGTCTAGGTTCTATTCCGTCCCCGATCGGTTTCTAGCCGGTTTCCATCTGCTTTAGCCTTGCGGGGCAACACGGCGGCTGATGCACTTTAGCCCTTTAGTTCGGTATTTAGTACCGTGACAAAGTTTCTTGTCCGAGCGCATGTCGCCGCGGCGACATGGGTAGCCGAGGGTGACCGCTCTCCGACAACGAAAGGCCTGCCGCTTCGCAGGGCTTTTACAAAGTCATTCTGAGCGGGTCTACCCTACAACGTTCGTTGCATTTAGATTCCAGCGAAGAATCTTGCTTTCGTGGCGCGAGATTCTTCGCTGAAGTCTTAACGTAGCGAATGTCTATGGTAGACCCGCTCAGAATGACATAACGCGACTTTGTAAAAACCCTGCGCCGCTACGATTGTAAGCTTGACACCATTGCTGTCCTCTGGTAAAGTTCCTCCGGATAGTGGCAACGCGCTTGCCCCCGGCGCGATCGAGTACATAATTCTTCCTGTAATCAGGGATTTACTCCAAAAAGTCCGAATAATCACATTTCCTTTGTTGTAGTTACGGCTTCAGCCGTTCTCCTGCTTTCGAGCGTCTGAAGCCGCGACGACAACAAAGGAAAGCGCAGAGTTTTCGGAGGGGCGCTTATTCTTGACCCCACGCACGTGGTCTTTCATTCAACACCGTTTCAACGGGGAAAGACCACCCACCCTGATCGAGTATGAGTCAAGGAGGTGATGTTTACTGGCGGGTTCCCAATGAAGTGACGAGCTTGGAGTCTCGTCGGTCCGTTCGGGGCTGACGTGAGACAATGTTGTCAAACAGGAGAGAAGACGAAGATGAACAAGAAGACCCGACACAATATCATGCGTCTGACGGCAGTGCTGGTACTGGTGTCTCTGGTCCTGTCGGCGTGTGCAACGCCGCCGGCCCAGGTCATCACGAAAGAGGTGGAGGTCACGCGCGTCGTGGAAGTCGCGGGGACCCCACAGGTTGAGACCGTCATCGAACAGGTGGTGGTGACTGCCGAGCCGGCGCCCGCCGCGGCGGCGGAACCCGTGACAACCCTGGGCTTTCCGCGCAGCGAGACGGTATTCGCCCAGCAACTGACGGGGCGCAATGCGACCCCCGGCAACTTCAACTTCTGGGCCGGCTGGCGCCAGCAAGATCGCGGTATGCAGCAGGTGATGAACGAGTCATTGTGGATTGATGACTTCGAAGCCGGGGAGATCATCAATGCCCTGGCCGCGGAGCCGCCGACCTACAGCGATGACTTCAAGACCCTGACGATCAAGCTCAAAGAAGGCGTGTACTGGAGCGACGGCGTCGAGTTGACCGCCGACGATCTGGCGTTCACCGTAGATTTCATTTCGAAGACGCCCGCCGCATCGTACAACGCGAGCGTTGCGCGCCAGGTAGAGAGCGTCACCGCGACGGATAAATACACCGTCGAGATCCTGCTCAAGGAACCCAACCCGCGGTTCCACTTCGAGAACTTCTCCGACCTGTGGGGCAGCCTGTGGGTCATGCCCAAGCACGTGTTCGAGCAGTTCGTGAACGAAGACGGCACCATCAAGACCGAGGAGTTCTTCGCCTTTGAGTACAGCGAGCCGCTGAGCATCGGGCCGTACAAGCTGCACAGCTTCGACCCTGCCGGCTACTGGACGGCCTGGGAGAAGCGCGAGGATTGGGCGCGCACGCCGACCGGCATGATGTACGGCGAGCCGAAACCGAAGTATGTGGTGTTCGTGGACTACGGCGACTTCACGGCGCGCGTGATCGCCATGACGCGGCATGAAGTGGACATGGTTGATCTTGACCTCCCCGCGATCCGCGCCGTCACCAAAGCCGATTCATTCGCCCGCGGTTACTTCGCCGAACGTGGCTGGCCCTACATCCAGTCTAACCGGCACCCGGGCGTCGGCGGCGTGGTCTTCAACACCCTGAAACCCCCGTTCGACAACCCCGAAGTGCGCTGGGCGCTGCAACTGGCGATTGACCCCGTCTCCTATGACATGACCGCCTATGACGGCGCAGCCGCCATGAACCCGCTGCCTATCGTGGTGAACGGGCCGCAGATGCAGGAACCGTACATCAAGCCGCTGTTAGAGTGGCTGCCGACCTTCACGCTGGATCTGGGCAACGGCGAGACCTTCGCGCCGTGGGACCCGACCGCGCCCACCCGGTTGATCGAAGAAGCCAACGCGCGCGGCTTCGAGTTCCCGAACGACCCCGCGCTGATCCAGGAGTCCTTCGGCTACGGCGCCTGGAAGTATGACCTGGAGGCGTCGGCCAAGCTGTTGAAGAAGAATGGCTTCACCCAGGACGCCGACGGCAAGTGGCTGCTGCCCGACGGCGCGCCGTTCCAGTTCACCGTTTACACGCAAGACACCCCCGGCCGCTGGGCCTATCAGAATGCCCAGGCCGCGTATGTCGAGTGGAAGCGCGCCGGTTTCGACGTGCGGTTTGAAGTAGGCGATCCGGGGCAACTGCGGATCGAGAACGGCCAGTTCGACATTGCGGGCACACAGACGCACGGCAGCAACTATCTCGAAAACGCCGACCTCTTCCGAACATTCACCGCCTTCGACAGCGCCTATCTGGAACCTGAACTGGGCAAGCGCCAGTTCGGCCAACCATCGCGCTGGACCAATGACCGTGTGGACGAGATCCTGGACCAGATCCAGGAGAGCAACCCGACCGACTCCGCAACGCTCCAGCCGATCGGGCTGGAAATGCTGAAGATCTACATCGAGAATCTGCCGGGCATCTCCGCCACGACCTCGCTGGATCCGTATGCCGTCTCCAGCTACTACTGGACCGGCTGGCCGAGCGCGGAGAATCACTTCACCGTGCCGTACCATCACTACCCGAACTTCAAGTATCTGTTGACGAAGCTGGAAGCGACGGGCAACTAACAATCTGTAAGGTTAGATTCTGTCATTCTGAGCGGGTCTACCCTGAGAAGTTGGTCACGGCGTGACGCCAGCGAAGAATCTCGATTTGCGACGCGAGACCCTTCGCTGGTGACTGTCGGTAACGCACTCTGCGTGGTTAACCCGCTCAGGGTGACAGCACACAAACCAACCTTACAGACTACTAACGTAGCGACCCGACCGGCCCTGCGGTCATCTTCCGGCGAGAAGGCGCAACAACCTTCTCGCCGGAAGCGCCGGTTGCGAGGACGAATAAGGGGAACGCATGAGATTCCTGAGAACATATCTCATCCCACGGCTTTTTCAATGGGTAGGGGTAACCGTGCTGGGGATCACGATGATCTTCTTTCTGCCCCGGCTGATGCCCGTCGGGCCAGTCGAGCGCGCCGTGGCCCAGATCCAGTCGCGGGGCGCCGTGGATCCCAGGGCCGCTGAAGAGACGGTCCAGGCGATGAAAGAGATGTACGGCCTCGACCTGCCTCTGCCGCAGCAGTATTTAGCATTCTGGCGCAGGCTCTTCACGGGCGATTTCGGGCCTTCGCTGGTGTCTTTTCCCACGCCGGTGATGAAGCTGATCGGCGACTCGCTGCCCTGGACTTTCGGCCTCCTGCTCACCACGACGATCATCGTGTTCATCGTCGGCAACATATCGGGGGCCATGGCCGGCTACTTCAGGCAGAGTAAACCCCTCAAGGTTGTGGATGCGGGGGCAATGCTGATGGCCCCCATGCCCTATTACATCGTGGCCCTGGTGTTGATCCTGTTGTTTGCCTACCTGGTGCCCTCATTCCCCGTCGGGGGCGGCTACACCATCGGCAATACGATCGGCTTCACCTGGCCTTTCATCAAGGACGTCGCGCGGCACGCCTTTCTCCCTGCCCTGTCTCTGATCTTGCTGGGCGTCGCGACGACGCATCAGATCATGCGGCTCATCGTGCAGAACATCAACGAAGAAGACTACGTGCGTTATGCCAAGATCGGGGCCGTCAAAGAAAACACGATCTTTTCGCACTACGTGATGCGGAACGCCATGCTGCCTCAGATCACCCGGTTCGCCCTGGGCTTTGCCGCGCTATTCAGCGGCGCCCTGATCACCGAAGTCGTCTTTGCCTATCCGGGGGTGGGTCAGTTGGCCTATCGCGCCATCCTGGCGTCCGATTACAACCTGCTCATGGGGATTACAACCCTTTCCATTGTCGTGCTTACCACCAGCACCCTGCTCATGGATCTGCTGAACCCCTTGTTTGACCCCAGGATCAGGCTCAAATGAACCAAGAGCGGACCCCATGAAAACATTACAAGCGCTTTTCAAAGACCGTCGGTTCGCCCTGGGCGCGGTGATCATGCTGGCGCTGATCGGGCTCGCCTGCCTCTCGTTTTTCTCGCCCTACGATCCCACCGAATGGCGCGTGGTGCCGCAAGACCGGCCGCCCTCGCTCGAGCATTTTCTGGGAACGAGCTCACTGGGCCAGGACGTGTTCTGGGTGCTGACATTCGCCATCCGCAATTCGCTCCTGCTGGCAATCATCGCGGCGTCCATCTCCAGGGTCATCGCCTTAGCGGTCGGCGTGACAGCGGGTTATAACGGCGGCAATATTGACCGGGGGCTGATGTTCTTCAACGACGGCTGCATCGTGCTGCCGCTCCTGTTGATCCTGGTGCTGCTGGCCATGTTGTTCCCGCAGAAGTTGAACCTGCTGGGCATGGCCGTGCTCTTCGGGTTATTGGGCTGGGCATTCGATTCACGCTTCATCCGTTCACAAATCCTCAGCCTGCGAGAGAGAGAGTTCACCTACACCGCCATCCTTTCCGGCACTCCGACCCACAAGCTGATGTATAACGAATATCTCCTCTTCGTCATGCCGCTGGTGATGGCGACGCTGATTGGCAATATGATCTGGGTGACGGGCATAGAGGTCACGCTGGCCTATCTCGGTCTGACCGATGTGACCATTCCCACCCTGGGCACCATGCTCAACTACGCCCTTAACCACCAGGCCGTACTGCTCGGCCTGTGGTGGTGGATTCTGGCGCCGATCGCCGCCGCGGTAGCCCTCTTCGTGGCGCTGTACTTGCTCTCCATGAGCATCAGCGAGTACCTCGACCCGCGAGCCCGCATCCAGCGGGTGGGCGCGGCGGCAAGATAAGGGGCGCGCCATGTGGGTCATCAAAGTAGAACAACTGAAATCTTCTTACGTCCTGGATATGTTAGGGGAAAAGAAGGTTGTGCAGGCGGTTGACGGGGTGGATCTCGAACTTCAGGAGAACGAGATCTACGGCATCGCAGGGGAGAGCGGTTGTGGGAAGACCACCCTCGTGAAGACGCTTTTCGGCGATGTCCAACCGCCGCTGCGGGTGATGGGCGGCAAGGTCTGGTATCGCGTCGGCGACGAGGTGATAGACCTCTACGCGCTGAAACCGGAGGAGCGCCAGCAGTTGCGCTGGTCGTTCATCTCCTATGTTCCCCAAAGCTCGATGAGCAATCTCAACCCGGTCGTCAGGTTGAAAAACACCTTCAGCTACTTCCTCGAAAGTCACGTGCCGCAGCAGGGGAAAAGCAAGATGCTCGAGCAAGTGCGACAGCATCTGGTCGAACTGGGGCTGCCGCCCAAAGTGCTGGACGCGTATCCGCATCAACTCTCAGGGGGCATGCGCCAGAGAGTCGTCATTGCGTTGGCGTCGTTCCTTTCGCCGCGCGCGATGATCACCGATGAGCCGGTGACGGCGCTGGATGTGGTGGTTGCGCGCGGCGTGCTGCAACTCCTTAAAGAGGTCCAGGAGCGCCAGCAGAACGCCCTGGTCATGGTGACGCATGACATGGGGGTGCTGGCGAATATCGCCGACCGCATCGGGATCATGTACGCCGGGAGGATCATCGAGGAAGCGCGCGTGGAAGCGATTTTCGACCGGCCGCGCCACCCCTATACCGGATACCTGATCAACTCGCTGCCGAAATTCGGGGATAAAGGGATGCGGGAGAGCGCGCCGGGGGCGCCGCCTTCACTGGTGAACCTGCCGAGCGGGTGCGCGTTTCATCCGCGGTGCAAGTACGCGATGGACATTTGCCGGGAAGAAAAGCCCGAATACCGGAGCGTGGAGACCGGGCACAAGGTGGCCTGCTGGCTGATGGAGGAGAGCTAAAATAGACACCATTCTTGAGCTTCAGGATGTGAGCAAGGTCTTCCACATGGGCGGCATGTTTTCCAGACAGAAGATCACGGCCGTGGACGGCGTCTCTTTCCGCCTCGGCCCCGGCGAGATCTTCGGGCTGGCCGGCGAGAGCGGGTGCGGCAAGAGTACCCTGGCGCGGATGATCCTGGGCTTCGAAGAGCCCACCTCGGGGACGATCATCCACCGGAATAAGGACGGGCAGCCGATCACCGGGAAGAAGGTCTGGCGCACGGCGGGCGTGCAGGCGGTATTCCAGAACCCGTTCGAAACCTTCAACCCGTTGCGGCAGGTGGAAAGCTCTTTCTTCGATACGGTGCAGAACTACAACCTCGCCGCGAACCACGACGAGGCCCTGGCGCGGATTGACCGGACCCTGCAACTGGTGGGTATGAACTACGAGGGCATCGCCGGCCGCTACCCGGCTGAATTCTCCGGCGGGCAACTCCAGCGGGTCTCCATCGCCCGGTCGCTCTTGAACGACCCGACGCTCTTGATCGCCGATGAGCCGGTATCCATGGTTGACGCCTCGCTCCGCATGTCCATCATGAACCTGTTTCGCGAGCTGGTAGAGCGGCTGGACCTGGGCGTGATCTATATCACCCACGACCTTGCCACCGCTTACTACGTGTGCAACCGGATCGCCATCATGTTCCGGGGGAACATCGTGGCGATGGGCGACGTGGAAGACGTCCTGATGGATCCCAAGCATCCATACGTCAAGCTCCTGCGGGAATCCATCCCCGAACCGGACTCAAAGAAGCGCTGGCTGAGCAAAGTGCAGCTATCGGAGAGCGACGCCGACGAGTATCTGCGCGAGGGGTGCAAGTTCGCCGGCCGGTGTCCGCAGGTGATGGACGTTTGTCGGCGCCTTACGCCGGCCGATCTCACGGTTGACGGCGCGCTGGTCAAGTGTCACCTGTGGGACGCCGAAATCATGCAGGCCGCGTGACGGGAAGGAAAGCGCAATGCCGCATCAGAGCGCGATGACGGGTAAGGAACGGTTGATGGCCTCGCTGCGCGGCGACGAGACGGACCACATTTCATGGGCGCCGTTGATTGATCCGTATTACACCGCGTGGCTGGCGGCCGAGGGCTATGGCGGCCCCGATGCGCCGAAGGTCGTGATGGAAGACCGCGAGGGGTTGTGGTCGGAAGAGACGGACGCGCTGGATATCCCCTATGCCATCCGCCTCGTAGGCGGCGACATCCTGGAGCGGCACTCGCCCACCATCCGCGAGGTGGAAGACGATACGATCACGCGGCGCGTCTATGCGCGCGACGGCGTGCAGTTCGAGGTCGTCGAGACGCCGGTGGGGACCCTGACCACCGAGCATTGCTATAGCGACGTGGGGCACACCCGCTACATCCGCAAGTATCCGATCTCGTCGCTGGAAGATATCAAGATTCACCAGTACGTGACGGAGCATACCCGTTACGAAGAGGATTTCGCCGAGTTCACCGACCGGCGGCGCGTCATCGGCGACGACGGCATCCCGACCAGCGACGGGCCGCAATCGCCGATCCAGCACTTTTATATGTTCCTGTGCGGCGTGCAGAATACCACCTATCTGTTGCTCGACCATCCCGCGGAGATGGCCGAGTGCTTTGCGATCATGCACGCGAAGCACCTGGAGCAATATCGCCTGGTCTGCGAAAGCCCGACCGATGTCGTGATTGACTATGAGAATACGTCATCCACCGTGATGAGCCCCGCATTCTACCGCAAGTACAGCGAGCCGTATATCAACGCATACGCCGACATCTGTCACGACGCGGGCAAGCTGTTCATCACCCACATGTGCGGCAAGCTGGCGGCGTTCAACCCGGAGATGCGGCGCGGGCGGCAGGACGGCTTCGATTCGCTCTGCCCGCCCACCACGGGAGATGTGTGGGCGCACGAGGCGCGCGCCCATTGGGGCGCAGACAGGGTGCTCATCGGCGGGGTGGAACCGGCGGCGCTGGCGCGGATGGATGTGCAGGAAACGCGTGCCTATGTCACCCGGATTCTCGACGCCATGCCGACGTTCCGCCGCTTCGTGCTCTCCACCGGCGATGCGACGGCCTACGGCACCCCGGTCGAGAATATCCGCTGTGCCGTCGCGGACGTCGTCGAGCATTATCCCTGGAAATGAACCCCGCGGCACGCCAGAGGCCGAAGTTACCAATCTATTCGGAGTCGAGGCTTCAGCCGGTTTTTGCGGCAACAAGAGTCGCGTGCGTGACCGGCTAAAGCCTCGAGTCCAATACCTGAGAAGGGCCTGCATCCGAAATTCCTGATGATCGTCAACAGAGGAGCAGAAGGACACTGATGAGCCAGACACTGACCAGCAAAGAACGCATCCAGCGCATCTTCAACCACCAGGAAGCCGACCGGGTCCCCATCGCAGACGTGCCCTGGGATTCGACCATCGCCCGCTGGCATCGCGAAGGGATGCCGAAAGACGTGGCATGGGAAGACTACCTGGAGGTGGATACCATCCGGCACATCCTCCCCGATAACAGCCCGCGCTACCCGATCACGGTGATCGAAGCGACCGACGAGTATCGCATCTATACCACGCCGTGGGGCGCGACCCGCAAGGACTACTACGACCAGAGCGGGGCGCTCGGCTACCTGGACTATACACTCAAGGACCGCGATGCGTGGGCGCAGGCGAAGGAGCTGATGCAGCCCAGCCGCGACCGCATCCCGTGGGAGATGCTGGAACGCGAGTATAAACGCTGGCGCGAGCGCGGCGATTGGGTGATGGGCCTGCTCTGGTTCGGCTTCGAGGTGACTTATTCGCACATGGTGGGCACGCCGCTCTTCATGGCGATGGCCGAAGACCCCGAGTGGGTGCATGACATGGTCAACACGATGCTCGACAGCAGCATCGCCATGCTCCAGATGGTGTGGGATGCGGGCTACGAGTTCGACGGCGTCATGTGGTACAACGACATGGGCTTCAAGGGCAAGCAGTTCATGTCCGTGCCGATGTATCGCGAGCTGTTCAAGCCGGCCGACACGCGCGCCGCCGAGTGGGCGCACGCCAGGGGCTGCCCGTCTACTATCATTCCTGCGGCAACCTGGGGCCGCTGGTGCCGGAGTTGATGGACGCCGGCGTGGATATGCTCAACCCGCTCGAAGTCAAGGCGGGGATGGATCCGCTGGCGCTCAAGGCCAAACACGGCGATAAACTCGCCTTTCACGGCGGGCTGAACGCCCTGTACTACGCGGAGCCGGAACTGATGTGGGCCGAGATGGAACGGCTGATCCCGCAGATGAAGGTGAACGGCGGCTACATCATCGGCACCGATCACTCCATCCCCGACAACGTCAGCCTCGACCTCTACCGTGAGTTCGTGGCCCGCGCCAAGGAGCTGGGAAGCTACGACTGATTGCGTGCCCGAATGAACGTTAACGATTTGCTTCGGTAATGAGTGAACCCTGCGGTAACGTCTGTCCGCCACTACGAAGCGACGCCGCGCCGTTTCCAGACATATTTTAAGCCGTGGCCGGGCGAGACGAGCTTCCCGCGATCATCCGGTGGGCGGCGGTGCGCCCGGCGGTGCGCGCTGCCCTGCTCACCAGCACGCGGGCCGTTCCCGGCGCGCCGGTTGACGAATTCTCCGATTACGATGTCATCCTGGTCGTGCAGGAACTCGCGCCCTGGGTGGAAGACCGCGGTGTGGCTGGGCGACTTCGGCGAAGTGCTCGTCGTCTACTGGGATCCGGTGCAGCCCGACCCCGCCACCGGCGTCGCGTCCTGCGGCAATGTAACGCAGTACGCCGACGGTCTGAAAATAGACTTCACGCTGTGGCCCGTGGAGCTATTCCGGCGGGTCGCAGCGGCCCCCGATCTGCCCGCCGAGTTGGACGCCGGTTATCGTGTGCTGCTCGACAAGGACGGGCTGGCCGCAACGCTGCGCCCACCGACCGGCCGGGCCTACATCCCCGCGCCGCCCACGCTCGAAGAATACCTCACCCACATCAACGACTTCCTCACCGATGCGCCCTACGTCGCCAAATGCCTCCGGCGCGATGATCTCCTGCCCGCAAGGTGGTGCCTCGACTATGACATGAAACTCGTCTATCTGTTGCGGATGCTGGATTGGCGGGCGGCGATGGACGACGGCTGGGCGGTTCCCGCGGGCTATCTGGGCAAGGGACTCAAAAAGCGGCTGCCGCCCGACATCTGGGCGGAGCTGAAGCAGACCTTCGCCGGGGCCGGGCCGGAGGACAACTGGACGGCGCTCGAGCGCACGCTGGCGCTGTTCCGTCGCGTGGCGATCGAGGTGGGCGAGAGCCTGGGGTACGCCTACCCCGATGACCTGCACGCGCGTGGTCGCATACGTCGCGGAAATGAGGTCATAGGGCAGGCAGGAATGAATTCCCGCCCTGGTAAACAAAACGCGCTGAAGCGCGTTACGGCGACAGAGGTCGCTCTGCGTAACTGGCTTTAGCCTGTTTTTCCTGTTTCAGACGCCGAATTCATTCGGCGGGCTGCTGCACATTAAGCGAATTTAACGGCACTGAGGGTTGACAGCGCTTCTTCGTCCTCATATAATTCAATCCAGATTGAACTATATCGAGGGTTGCCATGCGATATCAGATGACTGCGTCCCCCGCCGATGCGGAGCAAATGGCGGCGTGGCTCAAGGTGCTGGCCGAGCCGAAGCGGCTCCACATCATCCACCTGCTGCTGGAAGGCGTGCAATGTAATTGCGAACTGGGCGACGCGCTCGACGTGCCGCCGAACCTGGTTTCGCATCATTTGCGCGTGCTGCGCGAGGCCGGCCTGGTGGATATGGAGCGAGATCCCGCTCGATGCCCGATGGGTCTACTACTCAGTCAACCCCCATGCGTTGTGCGCGTTGCAAACCGGGTTCGTGGCGTTCTTCGATCCGGCGCGCATGAAGCCGCGCCGCGTGTGCGGGCCGGCGGGCGTGGTGCGACCGGCGCAGATCAGCCTTGAAGCGGGACGAGGGCAGGAATGAGGGCAGGAATGAATTCCCGCCCTGATACAGCAAAACGCGCTGAAGCGCGTTACGGCGAAACAGGTCGCGCTTGCGTAACTGGCTTTAGCCTGTTTTTCCTGTTTCAGACGCCGAATTCATTCGGTGGGCTGCTGTGAAACGACAGACGTGCTATTCCTGTGTACCGGCAACTCGGCGCGGTCGCAGATGGCGGAAGCGATCGTCAACGCGCGGCTGGGCGACCGGTGGGAAGCGGTCAGTGCGGGGACCCGGCCTGCGGGCACGTCCACCCGGGGGCGATCCTGGCGCTGCGCGAGATCGGCATCGAGCACGCGGGCCGATCGAAGTCGGCGGACGAGTTCCGCGCCGCGCCGTTCGACCTGGTGGTGACGGTGTGCGATTCGGCCGCCGGGGAATGCCCGCTGTGGCTCGGAGCGGGCCGACGCTGTCCACCTGGGCTTCCCCGACCCGGCGGCGGTGCAGGGGACGGATGAGGAAGTGCTGGCGGCGTTCCGCGCCGTGCGCGACGACATCGCCGTAAAGATCCCGGCGCTGCTCGACGAGTATCCGATCCATCCATAAGCGCGGAGGTTACATCATGTCACAGGCTGCCTCAATCGAACCGATGGGCGCGACGCGCCGGCTTTCATTTCTCGATCGGTATCTCACGCTCTGGATCTTCCTCGCGATGGCGTTCGGCGTCGCCCTCGGCTACCTGATGCCCGGCGTAGAGAACTTCATCAACCAGTTCCAGGTCGGCACGACCAACATCCTCATCGCCATCGGGCTGATCCTGATGATGTATCCGCCGTTTGCCAAGGTGAAGTACGAGCGGTTGCCCGAAGTGTTCCGCGACACGAAGGTGCTGGGGCTGTCGCTGTTCCAGAACTGGATCGTCGGCCCGATCCTGATGTTCGTTCTGGCCGTGATCTTCCTCCACAACTACCCCGAGTACATGATCGGGCTGATCCTGATCGGGCTGGCGCGCTGCATCGCCATGGTAATCGTGTGGAACCAACTGGCGAAGGGCGACACGGAGTACGCCGCCGGGCTGGTGGCGTTCAACAGCGTCTTCCAGGTGTTGTTCTACAGCGTGTATGCCTACGTCTTCATCACGGTGCTGCCGCAGGCGCTGGGGTTGGAGAGCGCCACGGTGCGGATCAGCATCGGCGAACTGGCGCGGACGGTGTTCATCTACCTGGGCATCCCGATGATCGCCGGGTTCGCCACGCGGTTCATCCTGCTGCGGGCGAAGGGGCCGGTCTGGTACGAGACCAAATTCATCCCCCGCATCAGCCCGATCACGCTGATCGCCCTGCTCTTCACCATCATCGTGATGTTCAGCCTGCAGGGCGACCAGATCATCAAGAACCCGCTGGACGTGGTGCGCATCGCCATCCCGCTGATCCTCTACTTCATCATCATGTTCCTGGTGAGCTTCTGGATGGGGCTGAAGGTGAAGGCGGATTACTCGAAGACGACCACGATGGCGTTCACGGCGGCCAGCAACAACTTCGAGCTGGCGATTGCCGTGGCGGTGGCCGTGTTCGGCATCTCCTCGGGCGAGGCGTTTGCCGCGGTGATTGGCCCGCTGATCGAAGTGCCGGTGATGATCATGCTGGTGAACGTGGCGCTGCGCTTCCAGCGGAAGTACTTCGGCCATGAGTTGGCCGCCGCGCAGGCGGCTATGGTAGATGCGGTGGGCGAGGCGTGCCCGCCTGGCGAGGCGCTGCTGGCGCAGACCCAGAGCCGTCCCAAATCATAGATATGCCCGCAGCGGCTTCTGAATTGCTTGAGAGCAAAGGTAATCCGGCATAAAATAGGCGATAGATTGCCGGTGAATTGCCGGGTTACGGGAGGTGGGTGATGAGTGTACCGGAATTGATTCCAATTTCCGAACTGCGGGCCAGGCAAAACGAAATCCTAATCGGTTTGCGGAAACGACCTGCCATCTTGACGCAACATGGACGCGTGGCGGCGGTGTTGGTAAGCCCGGATCAATGGGATCGGTTGTTTGCTCGTCTGCGCGCGCTCGAAGAAGCATTGGAACAGGCTGAAGACGCCCGCGCCGTCAAGGAGATCGAGGCGCGGTTGGCGTCGGGTGAAGAAATGCTATCGGACTGGTCGGAACCGGAGACATATCACGATCTGGAATAGGAAACGCCGGCCTATTTGCCAATCCCGCCCACCTATGCTATAAATAACTCACCGCGCGAGGGCGAACCGCCCTCGTTCTTTTCGCCCCCGGCGTCGGGCCCACAAACCCGGTTCACCGGCGGCAATCCCGCACGTGCGGGCTATTTCCAGGGAAAGGAGGTATTAACGCGGCATGAGTGACACCATGCGTAACTATGAAATGCTGTACATCGCCGCCCCGCAGCTCGATGATGAAGGCCTCGCGACGCTCAACGAACGCGTCTCCGGCTGGATCACCACTGCCGGCGGCGAGATCGCGCGCATCAATGTCTGGGGCCGGCAACGGCTGGCCTACGCCATCAAGAAGCAGACGGAAGGCTCCTACGTGCAGGTCACCTTTGCGTTCCCGCCCAGCGCGCTCCGTGATTTCGAGCGCAACCTGCGGATTGACGAAGGCGTGCTCCGGCATCTGATCACGCGCCCCGACGAGGACTGAGGATCGTTCCGTGGTTAGAGGATTGAACAAGGTCCTGCTCATCGGCAACCTGGGCCGCGACCCCGAAATGCGCTATACGCCCGGCGGTAAACCCGTCACGGCGTTCAGCATGGCCGTCAGCCGCGCCTGGACCACCAGCGGCGGCGAACGGCATGAAGCGACCGAATGGTTCAACATCGTCGCCTGGGGCAACCTGGCCGAGGTGTGCAACCAGTATCTGCGCAAAGGATCGCGGGTCTATATCGAGGGCCGGCTGCAAACCCGTAACTGGGACGACGACGAAGGTCACCGCCACTCGCGCACCGAAGTCGTCGCGAACGAAATGGTCATGCTCGATGCCCGGCCCGGCGCCGAGCCTTACGAGCACGGCTTCGACGAAGATTTCGAATTCTGATCGGCGCAAGCCGATCCATGGATGCCTGACAAGAGCGCCGCGCCCGACGTGCGGCCCTCAATCAATCAGATTGTCATTCTGAGCGGGTCAACCTGACACGTTCGCAAACAGCGGACTTGAGCGAAGAATCTCCAATGGCAGAGCGGAGATACTTCGCCCCGTTCAGCATGACAGAGTCCCGAGTTCATACGGAGAAAAGTAACACCATGGTAGATGATAACGAAAACGACGGCCCGCAAGAACGCGAACGCTCCGGCGGCGACCGCCGCGGCGGCCGCCCGGACCGTGGCGGCGGCGGTGGGGGGCGAGGTCGCTATCAGCGACGTCGCTTCTGCCAGTTCTGCGTAGACAAGGTTGATCATATTGATTATCGAGATGTCAACCTGCTCAAGCGCTTCATCGCCGACACGGCCCAGATGGACTCGCGCCGGCGCACCGGCACCTGCGCGCGCCATCAGCGCCGCCTGACCATCGCCATCAAGCGCGCTCGCTTCATGGCTCTCCTCCCGTACACGGCAGAGCATATCCGCCTTTACGGCTGAACCGGCAGGGTGAGCGCACATGGCTAAAAGCAATCCGCCGAAGACACCGCAGACCCCGGCTCAGCGCGAGGAAACCCGTAAGCAGAGCGTCGAGCGCCGTAAGGATGCGGACATGCTCCGCAAGCTCTATATCGGCCTGGGGATCGTCGGGCTGATCCTGGTCGCCCTGCTGGCGATCGGCTTCGTCCAGGAACTGGTGATTAAGCCGCGGCAGCCCATCGCGTCGGTCAACGACGCGCCGATCAGCAGCGCCGAGTTCGCCAAACGCGTCAAGTTCGCCTGGCTTCAAGACACACAGCAACTGGCCGACCCGCAGGGCAGCAGCCTTCAGGTACTCGATCAGATGGTGGACGAGAAGCTGGTGCGCGAACAGGCGCAGCAACGCGGCCTGACGGTCAGCGATGATGCAGTCAACGAGCGCATCGAGCAGTTCTTCGGCTATCAGCGCGTCCCGCCGACTCCGGCGCCCACGGCCACGCCCGACCCGGCCTTCACACCGGGGCCGGATCCCACCGCCACACCCTTCCCTTCGCCCACGCCGGTCAGCCTGGAAGCGTATCAGAAGGACTATCAGGATTACGTGAAGCGGATGACCGAGCAGACCGGCATGACCGAAACCGACTTCCGCCAACTGGTCGCCTTCGACCTGTTGCGGCAGAAGTTGTATGAGGACGTGACCAAAGACGTGCCCGCCACCGAAGAGCAGGTGGAGGCGAGCCACATCCTGATCCGCGTGATCGAACCGCAGCCCACGCCCACGGCCCTGCCCGCCGGCCAGGCTGCCCCGACGCCCGACCCCGCGGCCTCACCCACGCCGGAGCCGCGCACCGCCGAGCAGGCGTTGGCGCGCGCGATCGAGGTCAAGCAGCGGCTCGACGCGGGTGAGGACTTTGCGACCCTGGCCAAAGAATACTCTGAGGACCCCGGCAGCGCGGCTGCGGGCGGCGCCCTGGGCTGGTTCGGGCGCGAGATGATGGTCGCGCCGTTCGCGGAAGCGGCCTTCGCCCTGGAACCGGGGCAGGTCAGCGGCCCCGTGCAGACCGACTTCGGCTATCACATCATCAAGGTGACGGCGAAAGACCCGGCCCGAGCTTCGGAGCCGTTCAGCCTGCAACAGCGTCAGAGCGACGCATTCACCACGTGGCTGGAAGGCATTCGCAGCGCCGCCAACATCGAACGCAACTGGACCCTGGAAGCCGTGCCGCCCACGCCGGGCGTCGTCACGCAGGGCGGCTGATGGCTTATGGCGAATAGCTAATGGCTTATAGCTAATGGCTTATAGCTAATGGCTAATAGCTAATGGCTGATGAGGATACGAAGAGGGGGCAGGCGCAAGGCCTACCCCCCTTATCATTTTGTGGCTCATGCCCGCATCAGCCATCTATCCGCCCCATGCGCTCTGGGCTATACGCTATAAGCCACCCGCCCGCCGAGGGTTGAACCCCCGGCTAGGCAAGATGAAAGCCGGTTTTATGGAGATTAAAAAACCGTTCGGCAATAAACTCACTGTCACCCTGAGCGGGTTAACGACTCAAAGTACGGTGCGGTTAGCCTCCAGCGAAGGGTCTCGCCTCGTGTTGCGAGAGATTCTTCGCTGGAGGCACACCGTAGCGAACGTCCGTAGGTTAACCCGCTCAGAATCAAATACCGAACTAAATTTTTAATCTGCATTCAACCGGCTGGGGACGAGCGCCGCCATTCGCCAGCCACGATCCGTCGCCCCGCCCGGGCGCACTGAGGTGCGCACTACGAGCCATTCGCCATCCGCCATCCGCCATCCGCCATCCGCCATTCGCCATACGCTATCAGCCATCCGCCATCCGCCGCAGGGCGTTGAAGACCTCGCTCGACGGCTGATCTTCGAGCCCCTCGAGATGCAGGAACAGCAGCACGTTCGGGCTGCGCCGGCGCACGGAGAGGCGTTGCATGGATTTGCCGTATTTTTCCGTGAAGGGCCGCACGCGCGCCGCGATCTGTTGCGGTTTGGGGTCGCGCGTCGCCAGCCCCAACCCGTGCGGCAACGGCGTCCACGTGTACGGCTGGTCGCCCGCGTTCTGATCCAGTTCCTTCGCCAGCGCGCCGCCCATGGGCACCACATCATACTCGGCGGCGGGCGGCTTGCTGAGGTCGGCCTTGATGGAGAACAGGTCGCGCTTCCCGCGCAGCAACTCGACGCCATACAACGGCGGGATTTCACGCGTCAACAAGTAGTACGCCGCTTCCACGGCGCGGAAGGGCGCGCGCGTGTTGACCGCCGTGCCCACCGCCCCCGAATTCACCGATTTGATGAAGGTCCAGGTGGTCAGCCCGCCCAGCCCCTTCAGGCCGGCGTCAATCCAATAACCCAGCGCCTTGCCGCGCCGCCGGTTGAACCACGTCCCGATCAGGAACGCGCCCAGCACGAAAATGAGAATCGCCCACAGGGCGCGTTCTGCCGGTGATGCCGCCGGGAAAAATGACATATGCTCTCAGGTCCTCGTCAGATTCCACCACATGCGCCCGACGGCATAAATGGCGACCGCCGCGGCCGCGACGCCCACCAGGCGGATATCCGTCCCGGAGAGCAAAGTCAGCGCGCCGAACAAGAGCAGCCCCATAATGCCGTGAAACACCAACAGGGAAGGCGCCGCGTCTCGCCAACGACGCTCACGCACGGCCAGCTTCATCGCCGCGTAACTGTTGTCGGCCTCTACCTGCGCCAGCGTACCCGTGCCGCGCATGGCCGCGGCCGACCGCTCGTCCGCGGTCGCGACGCCGGGCGGCGCGTCAAGCCCCGGCTCGGGCGCGCCTTGCCGGCCATCGTTTTTGCGGGTCACGAAGGCCGCGAGCAGCCCGATCACGAGCGCGAACCCGCTCAACAGGGTCAGGGTCAAAAACAACGTGAACATGACCGCTATTATACACCGTCACGCCATGATGTGGGTCATGGGTCGAGGTAAGAAGGCTTTCAGATCGCCGCGGTCGAACTTGCGGTAGACGGTCAGTGGGACGACGTGGTCGAGTGGGTCAGACAGGCGTTTCTGCGATGCCGGCCAATAGGGGGCTCTAAACCTCCCCACGGCTATGCCGAACGGACCACGCCTCGGCGACCACGTCATCAATCGCTTGCTCCTGATCCGGGGTGAGCACTGGTTCGGCGGGTCTCTGCATGAGCTCCATCGCCACCTGAAGCGATCTTTCTTCAAGGCCGCGCACTGGCTGAGCCCATGCGGCATCCCAGTTGAGACGGTCGAACATCTTGCTCCGATAGACCACGTCGCGCAAATGGCGGATGGTGTGGTCGTGCCCCATGAAGCCGCCCCCCGGGCCCACCTCAGCGATGACATCCATCGCGAGCGTTTCCGAGTTGACTGCGAAGCCCCGCAGGGCATGGCGCACCCCGCCTGCGATCTCGTTGTCAATCACCAACTGCTGTGGTGAGAAGGTCACGGCGTTCTCCAGGTGGCCCATCGTGCCGATGCCCACCGCGCCTGCCAGCACCGGGAAGAGCATGGACATCACCTTCTCCATCCCGGCCTGGACGCCGGGGTAACAGGCGTCGGTCTTGCCGCCGTGCGTACCCGACGGACAGCCGTAGTATTCGTTGATCATCTGCGTGGCCGCGGCCAGCAACGGCATCCGCTCGAAGCTGGCGTAGGAGTACAGACCCGAGCGCATGTCGGCCTGGCTGACGCAGATATCCACGCTCATGATCGCGTCGGGGTCCACGGCATAGCCCAGCATCAACCCGCCCAGCGTCTCGGCCATCCCAAGCGCCAGTATACCGGCGGGGGTGATAGGCGCCGTGAGGCCGCCATTGGGCATGGTATCGAGCGATTGGGGCAGACCGGCCTTCACGTAATCTATGACGATCTCCGCCATGTTGCGGTCAATGCACAGCGGGCTGCGGGCCTCGGCGTAGCCGACCAGAATCGGGTTGCGGCGCAACGCGGCCGGCCCGCCGGCCGCGATCTCGGCGATGCGGGTGATGAAGCCGACATCGAGCCGGTCGAACACCTCGACGCCACCCAGTTTGCGGGTGGCTTTCACCAGTTCGGCCGCCATCACAACCGGGCGCATCACGGAGGGGATGTCCTGCGCGGCGACGGGCAATCCCATATAGTCAATGTTGGGGAGCGCGTCTGCGAGCCGGATGCAGGCGCGGGTATCTTCCAGGGTTGCAGGACGCCGCCGGCCTTCAAGGTCGTAGATGAAGACACAGAAACCACCGGAATTGGTCGCGAAGTCGGCGTGAACCCGATGGGGCCGGGTAGAGAAGTACAACTCGGAATAACGGACGCTCATCCGATCGGGAACGCGGGCCGGATCGGCATATTGACGGCGCATGTGCTCCACCGCACCCTGGGTCACCTGCCGGGGAAAGCGGACCCGCCGCGCGGCGCGGTCTACGGTGCAGCCGTAGGCCGCCAGGTACTCGAGCGCTTCGCCCGAGTCAATCCACATGCCGGTATCGGCCAGGATGTCCAGCGCGGCGCCGTGAATCGCATCCATCTCTGCGCGATCGAGATAGCGTATCGGTTCGGTCAGTCGTCCCATGTGTCACTCCGATGGTGGCAAATATGTCACGGGGACACAGAGACGGGTATCCTCCATGTCCCCGGACTTACGAGCGGCGGCGCCGCGGTTAGCTGAAGAAACGCGGCAGCCAGACGCGCTGAGCCTCGAGCATCTCGTCGAGCATCTGTTCGGCGGTCTCGATCTCCAACGAATAGGTCAGCGGATCGGTCAGCAGCGCCTGAAGGGCCAGCTTGCGATCACCCTTCATGGCCGCTTCCACGGTCAAGTCTTGCACTGCGCCCACCAGGTTGCAGACCGCCGCGACGGCGGGCGGCAGCGGCCCGAACTGCACGGGCCAGTAGCCGTAGGCGTCCACCATGGTGTTGAGTTCCACGGCGACGTTCGGCAGGACGTTGGGGATCGCATCCCAGTTGGTCATGTTGAGCTGGAAGATCTTACCCTGGTTGAAGTACGAAGAGCAGATCAGCTTGTCCAGCTTCTCGCGCGACTCGTAGCTGATGACCATGTCTCCCTGGCCGGCGGCGGCCTTCTCGATGGATTCCCAAAAGACCTCGCGCCGCGCCATCCGGTTCTCGATGTAGTTGTGGGTCTGGCCCCATTTCTCCAACTCGACCCCGCGGCGGATGTAGTACGGGAAGAACTCCATGATGTGGATATCGCCGGGAGTGGGATACGCGCCCCAGATTTTATACACCTGGCGACTGAGCGGCTCCTCGTTCTTTTCGGCCAGCATGGCGACGATGCGCGGCAGCACATCCTCGCCGTCCAGGCGAACCTCGAGGACGAAGTTGCAGTGGTTGATGCCGGCAGCGCGCACGGCCAACGCCTCATCGGCTACGCCGAGCATCCGGGCGAACCGGTGCACCTCGTGTTCCAGTCCAGGACACACCCCGACGCTGGGAGTCCTGGAGTAACGTTGCAAGCCCAACATGATACTGGACATCGGGTTGGTGTAGTTGATCAGCTTGGCTCTAGGGCAAAGCGTCTCCATCTCCTGGGCGATCTCGACGATCATGGGGATCGCCTTCAACCCCTGAAGAAGCCCGCCCGGCCCCACCGACATCCCTTTCGGTGACTGCAAGCCATATTTGAGGACGATGTTCTGGTCAATGGCCCAGTAGTCATGCCCGCCGGCCATGAAAGTGATGACGACGAAGTCGGCGTCGGACAACGCCTCCGCGCGATCCATGGTGGTCACAATGTTCACGTCTGCGCCCATCTGCGACTTCATGCGGTTGATGTAGCGATCCATCGTGGACAGATGGTCTTTGTCTATGTCCATGAGGCAGATGGTGCTGCCTGCCAGATCCTTGCAGCCAAGCAGCTCCGGTGGCGAATGTCGGCATCCAGGTCATGCTGGCGCCGCCGATGAATGAGATTTTGATATTCGGCATGAGATAATCTCCTCGTTGATAGTGCGAACCGGAACAGGGATCAGGGAAGGTCGCGCGCCCCTCTCCGTCAGGACCTCAGTTGAAGAAGCGCGGCAGCGCCGGCCGCGAGGCCGCCAACATTTCATCCAGCATCTTCTCCCGATCCCTGATGCTCAGAGTGTAAGAGAGCGGATCGAGCGCCAGCGCTTGCAGCGCAAGATGCCGGTCGCCGAGCATTGCGGCCTCAACCGTCAGGTCTTGCACGGCGGCGGCCAGATTGGTGACGGCGGCGGCGGCGGCCGGCAGATCGCCCACCTGCACAGGATGGAAGCCGAAATGGTCCACCACCACCGGCGCTTCGACGCAGGCCCACGGCAGAACGTTAGGTATGGCGCCGTTGTTGATCACATTCAGATAGAGCTGCTTGCCCTCGTTACGCTCGATGGACTGGATCATCACCTCTGCGAACTCCCGCGACTCGTACAGACCCTCAGGGAACTCTCCCTCAGCCCGGGCCGCCGCCTCGATCCCGGACCACAGCTTCGCGCGGCGTTCCATGCGGCGTTCGATGTAGTCATGCGGCAGGTGGTACTCGGTCTCAATGTCACGGCCCACTCCGATGAAGTAGGGCACGAATTCGGCGGTGTGGCCGTCGCCGGGCACCGGCCAGACGCCGAACAGATCATAGAGTGCCCTGCTGATGGGCTGGAATCCGGCGGTTTCCGTATGGTCGCGCCAGGTGGGCAACAGCTCTTGCTCCCCGCGCTGGATGTTGAGCACCCAGTTCATGTGGTTGACGCCGCCGGCCAGATAGCTCAACTCAGCCACCGGGATTCCCAGCTCCTTGCCGACACGATCCATGTAACCGTAGATGCCGGGGCAGACGCCGACGCCCTGCACCTTGCTGTAGCGATTGAACGCCAGCGTCAGGCTCGACATGGGGTTGGTGTAGTTGAAGAGGCGAGCCCCCGGACAGAGGCGCTCCATCTCCCGGGCGATCTCAACGATGGTGGGAATGCCCTTCAGGCCTTGCAGCAGACCCCCCGGGCCAACCGACATACCGGCCGGCTGCTGGATGCCGTAGCGCAGGGCGATGTCAATGTCCTGCTTCCAGTAGATGTGCCCATCGGCCCACGAGTCGCACGCGCCGGGGCCGAAGGTCGTAACCACGTAGTCTGCGCCGGTCAGCGCTTCGGCGCGATCGGTAGTGCTCACGATCGTCAAGTCGCCGCCGGCCTGCTGTACCATGCGCTCGACGTAGCGATGCATTGTGCGGAGGTGTTCTGCATCGAGGTCCATCAAGACCAGGGTGCTGCCGCGCAGGGCGTCTGCCCGCAGGAAGTCATGGGCGAATGAGGGCATCCAGGTCATGCTGGCGCCGCCGATGAAGGCGACGCGCGCGCGAATCGGTGTGTCGGTCATTGAGTCCTCCAGTTCGTGTATGGCGCCGGCGCGAAGGCATCGCTTCACGCCTGCGATCAAATACTCAGCCTGCGTCTCGCCCGTAAGCTGCGAGAATGCCGCTGAGCGCTTGCTCCACAGCCTCGGGTAACGGCTGCACGTGATGTGTCGCCAGCAGGCGACTTACCTCGGCGCGCGCGCGCGCCGTGCTGGTCTCAATGGGCGGCGCGCCGTCAATGAGACCCTGGCGGACGGCCAACGTCGGTTGCCAGACCTCGCCGGAGCGCAGGAAGCGGCGTGTGTGCGGATGGGCCAGAGCGTCACCCGAAGTCGCCAGCGCTTCGATGACATCGAACGGCAGATGCTCCGCGCTGACGGTCATCCCATCGAGCGTTCTCAGAAACGCTCCATAGCGTTCGTTATCCAGCAGGATCGTCTCATAGGCCGTCAGAGTGACGTTCGCCAGAGCGCCGAGGCCGCCCATCACCGCCGGCCCGGCAGAGGCGATGAGCAGGCCGTTCAGCATCTTCTCTTCGCCGCACTGATAATCGAGCCGGGCCGAACTGGTATGCCCGTGCGCGCAGGCGGGTATACCCAGGCTCTGCGCCAGCAACACGCCCGCGCGCCGGATCAGACCGGTTTCCGGCCCTCCGGTTGTGGAACTCAGCGTCCGCATGTCGGCCACGCTGGGCGTATTCTGATACAGGAGCGGCAACCCCGGCCTCACCAGTTGGGCCATCACGGTGAAGGCGAGCAATTCAGCGTGCCCGATGGCGACTGCGCCGGCCAGGGTATAGGGCGATGTCAGACCCATCACGGGGTTCGAGAGAAGGTCCAGCGGCATACCGGCCTCAGCCGCGACCTCCAGCGCGGCGACCACTTCGTTCGGGAAGAAAAATGGAGAGATGGAGCAGACGAATGGAACGCAAAGCGGAAAGCGCCGGAGTTGATCCCTGTCGCCGCCACGCACGGCCTCGGCCATAGACACTACGGCCGTCGCCTCGGCGCGATTCGCCAGGCCGGGACCGATGAGCGGTTTGGTTGTGTTGGCGATGGTCGCGGCGAAATCGGACAACATGACGAGATGAGGCGGCTGCTCCGTCGCATCCACCAGCGACACATATACCGCATCCACATGGTTCATTGCATCCAACAGGCGGGCGGTCGCCTGCACGTCCGCAAGCGTCGAGCGCCGGATGGCGCCTGTCTCGAAGTCCACGATATCCGCAAAGATGCCTGTGTTCGTGCAGCAGAGCGCGCCGGGCTCGATACGAACCTGTTGATCGGTCGCACGCCCATAGAGCGAGAAACCGGGCGGGACCTGGTTCAGCGCAGCAGTGACCACATCCGGCGGAATGAAGACGCGTTCCCCTGCGACGCGACAGCCCGCCGCGGCCATCCGCTCGCGCATGGCCGCGTGGTCGGTGCGGATGCCTGACTCTTGCAGCGCACGCAGCGCTGTCTCGTGAATGCCGGACAGGTCTTCCGGCGAAACGTCCAATCCCTTGAATCGCATGTTGGTCACCCTGTCGAAATCTGTTATCTGCTGCTTGTCCGTTGCCGACCGTACATCCGCGCCAACTGGCGTCGCAACAGAAGGTAGAAGTACACGTTGGCGCGCGGCATGTCGGCCGGGATGCCTCCCTCGGAGTACGGAATATAGCCGCCGCCGGGCGTACCTGTGCGGAAGACCTCCAATAGGTGCGCGTGCAGTTGTCGGGGCCGCAAGCGGCCAATGTACTTGGTTACGCCTCCCTGAAACGTCACCCGATCGCCGTAACGCGCCTTCAGCGTCGCCAGGTCCATGCCGTCAGAAGGCCCCACCGGGTTGAGGATATCGATCCCGGCGTCCGCCAGCAGCGGCATGATGGCATTGATGTTGCCGTGTGAGTGCATGTTCACCACGGCGCCGTAAGCATGACAGAGCTCTGCAAGCTGCTTATGCCACGGCAAGAAGAGCTCCCGGTAAAGCCTGGGCGACATGAATGTGGCCGTGTTATAACCGAGATCATCGGGGAAGCCGATGCCCTGCACGCCGCAGGTCAGCAGCCGCTCGGCCGTGCGCAGGTTGAACTGTCCCACGCGACGCACCAACTCGGCAGCGAGAGCCGGTCGTTCCAGCAGGTCTACCATGAAGGCGTCGAACGGGCGCCAGAAGTACCATACGCCTGAAAAGAAGCCGTTGATTCCACCCAGCACGAAAAAGCCACGCTCCTTGAGCGCCCGGGCCTTCTCGGCCACCCCCGCGTAGCGTGAGGGGTCATCCGGGTCGGGCCATGCGACGCGGTCCAGGTCCGCCGTCAGGTCGGTAATTGGGTGGCTCACATAGTGGCGCCACCACACCGGGCGAGTTTGAATCTGCCAGCGCGCGCCATTCTCCCACTCCTGTACATATCCGTTGTTAGTCCGTTCCACGACCGTGCTGCGAAGGCCGCCTCCGCCCGCGCTGATGAAACAGTTGTCCATGAACTCGGCAAAGGCGACGTCGCGCTCGAGCGGGTCGAGCGTCTGCCAGTCCGGCGCGAACTTCGCCTGGGCGTTATCGTCGGAGAAGTCCTCATAACACGGAACGACCTCCGGCTCCCGGCGTTGTAATGTTGTCAGCACGGCCTCGAGGCGAGTCATGACACTCCTGATGCTGGCGCAATCACCTTGCGCGGAGAGATGGGGCATGGCGATATGGGAGACACCATGACATCACAAGAATACGGCGAACCTGATGAACCGCCGATGGATTACAGGCTACAAGCGGCCGGCGGCGTGTTCGTAGATGCGATGCAGTTCGCGCGCTTTCGCGGGGTCCAACTCGAAATCGAAACGGGACAGTTTCTCCTGAACCAGACGATGCGCGTGATCCACCACCGACGGTTCGCCGAACTGCTGCCAATGGTGAAGCGATGTGTGTTCGAACAGACGTGGCTGCCAGTAGACGGCGCGGTGCTTGCGCACAGTGCTGGGATGAGAGAGGAACTCGCCGCTCGCGACGCAATCCGCGATGATGTCCACCGAGAGAGTGTCCGCACTCGAACTCAAATCCCCGGGCGAGCCGGAAGGCATAATCGGCGATCTCCCGATCCAGGATCAACTGCTCATGGCTCCACACCTCATCTACGGCCAACGTGCCCGCCCCGAAGAAGCTGGCCGAACCGGCCAGAGCGCCCACCACGGCCGAGGCGGCTTTTTCCGCCGCGGCCTGCACGCCGGGCCGCCTGGCCATGCTGCGAATCGAGCGTGTGCCCACCCCGTGCATGCCGTAGAACGCGTTCACAGCGATGCGAAGCAGGTCTCCCAGGTTCTGCTCTGGAGAGCCGTAGACGATGCCGCCGAATTGCATGTCCATGGGGAACGCCATGATCCCGAAGCTCACGGGCCGCGCCGGGTCGAGGAGTCGCAGCACGACGAAACCACCCAGTGTCTCGGCGATGGCCTGGACGAACGCGCCCACGAAGTGGATGGGCGCCGTGCCGCCCATCAGCGGCATGGAGCCGACGCTGAAACCGGCTACACGATCTCCGAAATGGAGGATCGCCGCGAGAGATTCGCCGGCGATGCGCAACGGATTGATGACATAGAGCGGCAAGTGAAACGGTTGCGCCATGACCTGGTGCATCTCGTAGAGGTATTCCAGGGCTTCGATGGAGCAAGGCGCGGTGAAACTGCCGCCCCGGCGACTGTTTTCACAACCGATCATGTACTCGGCAAGCGCCTGTAATGGCGCGGCCACGTCTTGCGGGAATCCCGGCACATGCCCGACACGTCTTCATCATGCATGGCGTCAATCAGGCGCGTGGCGCGAACCAGATCTTCCGAAGTAATGGGCCGGACGATCCCGGTCTCGGGCATCGGCGATATGATTGGCGCAGCAGCCCGCGGAGAGGTGGATGCGACGGGCCGGGGCGTCGCCGCGCGCGGCGGCATCGCCGCTCGTCGGATCGGCGCGATATTCGGCCACGTACTGTTCCACCAGCCAGGGCGAAAGGCGGATCCTGCCGTCGGCGCCGGGCGTGACGCCGGCATGGGTCGCCATCCGGCGGGCGAGGGTCTCGTCCTCTACAAACAGGCCAACTTCATCGAGGACGCGCAAGGCGGCGTGATGCATCGCGGCCACATCGTCCTCACTGAGGAGGGCGGGATGACCGGCGAGCGCAGGGTCGTAGGAGCTTTCATCTTCTCGTTCATCGACCCGATAACGCCGAGAGAGAAATCCCGCGGATGAAATACTTCTGCGTCACGAAGAAGAGGATCATCACCGGGGCGACCTGGAGCGCGGATAGCGCCATCAAGTAGTTGATCCGCTGGCTGCGGACGTTCTGGAATGCGCGTAGCGCCAGCGCCACGGTGTAGTTCTGCATGGAATTGAGGTAGATCATCGGCTCCATGAAATCGTTCCAGCGCCACAGCACCTGGAAGATGATCACGGTCGCCAGGGCCGGCTTGGCCAGCGGCAAGATGACGCTCCAGTAGATGCGCAGGCTGGATGCGCCGTCCATGCGGGCGGCCTCATCCAGTTCCCTGGGAATAGTCCAGGAAAAACTGGCGCAGCAGGAAGATGCTGAAGGCGCTGGAGCCCAGCCAGAAGGGCACGATCAGCGGCAGGAAGGTATCCAGCCAGCCCAGATAGCGGAAGATCAGGAAGGTGGGGATCAGCGTCACCGCACCGGGTAAAATCATGGTCGAGATCACCAGCGCAAACATGAAATCCCGGCCGGGAAATCGCAGCCTGGCGAACGCGAAAGCGGCCAGCGAACAACTGAACACGCTAGCCCATGGTGGCAAGGCAGGTGATGAGTCAGGGTGTTGATCGACGTAACGGTAGAAGGGCACCGGCAAGCACCTGCATCGCTTCGATATAGTTCTGCCAGTAGATCGGATCGGGAATCCAGACGGGCGGGATAGACCCACTCCTGCCCGCTCTTCTTGAACGAAGTAGAGACCAGCCAGGCCAGCGGCGCCAGCATGATCACCGATCCGACCAGCAGCGCCAGGTGAGTAATCGCGCGGCGGATCGCCCGGCGGTTGGCCGCCTTGCGCCTGGCCGCCGAAGGGAGACGTCATCGGATGGCGCGGCACGGCGTGCCTTTCGGGTGTAGCCAGAGTGGCATCCTTGGCTCATCGGTTCTCTCCCACTTCATAGTAAACCAAGGTCTTCGCTACCCGGAATTGGACAAACGTCAGGGCCAACACGATGGCGAAACAGAACCCACGCGAGGGCAGATGCATACCCCATCTTGAAGTAATCGAAGGCATTGCGGTACAGGTAGAGCACGTAGAACAGGGTGGCGTTCTGCGGCCCTCCGGCGGTCGCGATATAGGCCGTGGTGAACACCTGGAAAGAGCCGATGATGCCGATGACCAGGTTGAAGAACATCGTGGGGCTGATCATCGGCAGGGTGATCTTCCAGAACTGATACCAGTTGCTGGCCCCGTCAATGCTGGCCGCCTCGTAAAATTCGACCGGCACGCCTTGCAACCCCGCAAGGAACACCACCATCGTCTGACCGATGCCCCAGAGGCCCATTAAGAATGAAACAAGCTTTTGCCAGATCGGGGTCATAGAGCCATCTCAGGCTCGGCAGGCCCAATGTGTTGAGCAGCGCATTGGCCAGCCCGTAGTCGGGGTTAAAGATCCAAAGCCATAACAATGCGCTGGCGACCGCGGGAGTGAGCGAGGGCACAAAGAATGCAGTGCGATAAGCGGCAATCCCACGTGCCTTGGTGTTCAGCAACAACGCGGTCGCCAGCGAAGTGATCAGATAGATCGGCACGCCCAGAAAGGTGAAATACACGGTGTTATACAACGATTTCCAGAAGAGCTTATCCTGGATCATGGCGCGGAAGTTACCCAACCCTACGAACTCCGGCGGCTTGAGAACCTTCCATTCGGTGAAGCTGATCAGGGCTGAAGCGAGCATGGGGCCGGCGACGAAGCAGATGAACCCCACCAACCACGGCAGGATGAAGATCCAGCCGTCAACCGCCTCTCGCCAGTACAAACCCTTCCGCCATCTCACTCGGCTACCCGTGCGCTGGGTCATGCGATTTGCTCCTTGGGAACCTGGAGAACGCGGCGCGGGCCAGGGCAGCTTGCTCCGAAACCACCGCACGCGTTCTCCGGGTCTTCTGGCGTCATCCGCCTTCACACTCGCCTGCGGCGATGCAGTTCGCCAGTAATTCATTGATAGGATCGGTGATCGCCGCGACATATTCTTCGACCGTCTGAGCGCCGTCAAGGACGGCATCCCATTCCGGAGTGACGAGATCGTTCATCTCGCTGTAGATCGCCGTATCCGGGTGCCGGCGCACGTGGCCGTCCAGCGCGTCGAAGAAGATCTGCCAGTTCACATCCTTCGGTTCTTGCGTGAGGAAGTGATCGGTCAGCACCTGCTTGTGGCTGACGGACAGGCCGGCCAGGGTCAACAGTTTCAGTTGATCCGGCGTGCTCATGAACTCAATTAACTGCCAGGCGGCGTCTTTGTTCGGAGATCCGGTCCAGACGCCCCAGGCATCCAGCGGGTTGCGGGTGAGGGCGCCCGCGGGGCCGTCGGGCATGGGGGCCACGTCCCAGTTCAACCCTTCCTGAGCCTTCAGGTCAATGGCCCACCAGGTGCCCCTCTGGGCCATGCCGGCGCGCCCATTAAGAACATGGCCGAACTGCCCCCCTCCATCAATTCGGCGGCTTCCGGCTGCACCTGGTGCGTATGGATCAGATCCGCCGCCCACTTCAAGGCCGCGACCGACTCGGGCGAGTCCACCACGCATTCCGTCTTTGGCTCGTTCAAGAACCACCCGCCGCCGCTCCAGATCCAGGGCAGAGAATAGGGCCATCCTCGCTCGCCCACCCAGCCGTAAATGCGTTCGGCGCCCTCGCCCTTGGTCAACGCCTGGGCCGTCTGGAGGAAGTCATCCCACTTCCATTCACCGAACTTCTTCGGCGGATAGGCCACGCCGGCCTCGTCGAAGACGTCGCGGTTGTACCAGATGGTCGCCGGGGAGTTGTCGAAGGGCGCCAGGCGTTGGTGGCCTCCCCAGAACATTTCTTTCCAGTCTTCAGCGAAGTACTGATCTTCGCTGATAACCTGCGAGGCCGCCACCAGGTCGTCCAGCGGGATGAAGAAACCGAGGGCCGCAAAGCCCTGCATGTACTTGGTCTCGAAGAGGTACACGTCCGCCGCCACACCGCCCGCGGCCTGCGCCATCACCTTCTGATAGCCCTCGGCCACATCCTCGTACCCATTGGGGACCTGGATGTTGGGCTGTGACTCATTGAAGTTCTGGATGATCTGCATCCAGGGTTCAGAAAGCCACCCGCCCCAGCCGACAGAGCTATACCTGATGTTCACCGTTTCCTCGGCTACGGCTGCAGTGACCTCGATCTCTTTTTCGACCTCACGGGTGACCTCGATCTCTTTCTCGACCTCGCGGGTGACCTCGACCTGAACTTCCACTTGCTTCTCGACCGTTTGCGGCTGAGGCGCCGCACAGGCGGCCAACGCTGCTGCCCCGGCGGCTCCGACCATCCCTGTCAGGAAGCCTCGCCGGGTGACACGATCCATCCTTGCCATCTGATCCTCCTCTAGGTGTGGGCTGTGCCCCAGTCCTGGGTGCGGTGGTGCGTCCGACGCACCATCGAATCTTGCAGCCAGCGCTCAGGGCTCAGCACGGCTTCCGGTTGCAGCGCCGATCCGATCCGCTGGACGTATTCGTCAACGACCATGGCACAGGCGCCGATACAGACAGAATCTGCGCCCAGGGCGTTCTGAACGATTCGCACGCCGGCGAGGCTGGGCGCGAAGGCCTGGCGCAGGACGACGTTGCGAATCGTGCTGACCGCGATTTCCCCGGCTTCGGCGATCTGACCTCCGATCACGACCATCGCCGGGTTGAAGAGGTTGATGAGGTTTGCGATAGCAGTCCCCAGATAGCGGCTGGCCGTCCGGATCTCGTCTACCGTTATCGGGTCGCCATTACGCGCTGCGGTAATCACTTCCGCCGCAGTGAGTTCAGTCATCCTGGACCACCCTTCGCCGGAGGCGTCGGATTGGTTCTGTTCGAGACGGGCCGTGATGGCGCTCGCGATGGCCGGCATGCTGGCGACTGTCTCCAGACAGCCCAGATTACCGCAGCTACAGCGTGCGCCGTTCGGCGCTACGGTGGTATGCCCCAGTTCACCGCTGTTGTTGAAGGCGCCGGTAAAAAGCTGGCCGCCGATCAGGATGCCGACGGCGATGCCGCTGGAGACGCTCACGTAGACCAGGTCGTCCACGTCAACGGCTGCGCCGAGCCAGTGCTCCCCGAGGACCCCGGCGCGCGCCCGATTCACGATGCTGATGTGCCCCGACAGCCGCTCAGCCAGGCTTTCGGCCAGGGGAACGTCGGTCCAGCCGAGACCTTCGGCGAAGAGGAGCCGCCGACCGTCCGCGTCGGTCAGGCCAGGGACGGCGATTACCGTCCCCAGCAGGCGGCGGTCATTCCCGGCGAGCAGTTCTTCCGTCAGTGAGATAATCAGTTGCGTGGTCGTCTCGACATCGGTCTGGGTCAGGCGCCGAGAGACGCTGCGTAGCGGCCGGATACTCGCATCGGTCAGGATGCCGCGGCATTCATCCGGGGCCAGCTCGATCCCGATGGCGACGCCTGCATCACGGTTGAGGTGTAATCCGATGTTGCGTTGCCGCGAACCATGCTTCTGGTCTTCGTAGAGGAGGCCGGCATCCAGAAGTTCCGAGACGTGATTCGAGACCGTCCCTTTGCTCAGGTTGGTGATACGGCTCAATTCGACGCGGGTAAGCCCCGGCTGGCGGCGGACGAGAAACACCAGGCGAGCCCGGTTGATGACCCGCATGGAGGTGGAGACGCGAACGAGGGTTGACCCGACGATCGGCTGGTTCACCATTTGCGTCCTTGCAAAATGTGGCATGACAGCGACGAGGTTAAGTCGCAATTATGAACAAATTAGTTCAATAATTTGACCTATGGGTAATTATCGCATGGAGTGTGGTATCTGTCAAGCACCAATTTTCGCAAAACCAGGGCTTCCACAGAGTCACGATACCGTAATCGGGTCTACGGGCAAACGTTCTGGGAAATACCCGGTCCCAACCCTGGCCCGAGATGATATAATGGCGCGTGAGGGACTACGCATGACCATCGTCCGCGAGATTCAGGCCAGGACCCTGCTCAGCGCCGCGAAGACGCCCGACCCCTGGTTCGGCATTAAATACACGATGAACCTCTATCGGGGGTGTCAACACCGTTGCATCTACTGTGATTCGCGCAGCGAGTGCTACCGCATCGAAGACTTCGACGGCGAGACGCTGGTGAAGGCCAACGCACCCGACCTGTTGCGCGCCGAACTGCGGCGCAAGCGCGTCAAGGGCTACGTGGGGACCGGCTCGATGAACGACCCCTACATGCCGCTGGAGCGCGAAGTCGGCTTGACGCGCCGCGCGCTGGAAATCCTGGCAGAGTTCGCCTTCCCCGTCCACATCCTCACCAAAAGCGACCTCGTGCTGCGCGATGCGGCGTTGCTGGCCGAGCTCGACCGCGCGGCCGCGTCGCCGCTCTCCCCCGGCGCGGTGATCAGCTTCACGATCACCACGACAGACGACGACCTGGCGCGCCAACTGGAACCGGGCGCGCCGTCGCCCTCCCGGCGGTTCGCCGCGCTGGAGGCGCTGGCCGCGCAGGGCCTGCGCACCGGCGTGATGCTGATGCCCGTCTTGCCGTTCATAGAGGATACCCCGGAGAACGCGGCGGAAGTGGTGCGCCGGGCCGTCGGGTGCGGCGCGCGCCACGTCGTCCCCGGCTGGGGCGTGACGCTGCGCGACCGCCAGCGCGAGCATTTCTATCGCGAGCTGGACGCCCGTTTCCCCGGCGTGCGGGCCAAATATGAACGCAGCTTCGGGGCGCGCTATCACGCCGCGGCGCGCAACACCCCGGCGCTCGAAGCGCACTTCGCGGAGCTGGCCGCGCAGAATGGCTTGCTGCGCGCCGTCGCGCCGTATATCCCTGCCGTGGAGCAGCCGGGGCTATTCGGCGCATAGAGCGCAAGCGCTTATCACCACGGAGACACGGAGGGCACGGAGAAGGTTTTGCTCCGCGCCCTCCGTGTCTCCGTGGTCAAACGTGCGTTGCACGCACGGCCCGCGCGTTGACAGCCTTTGCGCCCTGTGTTACATTACCGCCAACAACCGCATATCCGCCGGATGAACCGCGCGAGAGAGCGCCTGTCCCTGCATCATCAGGGCCGGGCCGCCGACGGGGCACGCCGCCCATACCGGATGGGGCGGCCAATCTCTCAGGTATCACGAATCGCGCGAGGACGGCACTCTGGAGAGCGCCCGCGGGGAGAGCAACCCCCCGGGCCACCGATGGGGCAACCCCGGCATCACGGCGCCACGCGCCGGACGGGGCAATCTCTCAGGTTCGGATACAGAGACGGGACCGGGCCTCGCGCCCGCGTGCCCGTCTTTTTTATTTCGTCGTTCGTAGTGCGCTCGTCAGAGCGCCCGGCTTGCGCCCACGCGGGCGCACTACAAACAGGAAGGAAGACATCATGGCATACCGTTTTGACCCGAAAGCGAAGTACGCGAAGAGCCACGAGTGGGCGCGCCAGGAAGGCGACATCGTCGTGATCGGCGTGTCCGACTACGCCCAGCACCTGCTGTCCGACGTGGTCTACGTCGAACTGCCCGAAGTGGGCGACACGGTGACCCAGGGCGAGAGCCTGGGCACCGTCGAGTCGGTGAAGGCCGCCGAAGACGCCTACGCCCCCATCAGCGGCGAGGTGCTCGAAGTCAACGCCGATCTGGAAGCCAACCCCGAATGGATCAACAGCGACCCCTACACCAAAGCCTGGATGATCAAGGTCGCCCCGGCGGACCTGGGCCAGCTTGACGCCCTGATGGATCTCGCCGCCTACGAGAAACACGTCGAGGAAGAAGAAACCAGGGGCGGGCACTAAGAGTCACCACCAAGACACGAAGACATCAAGAATTAGGAATTACGAATCAGAGTCGGCAGCAGAACCTCCTGTGCATTTCTGCAATTCGTAATTCCTGATTCGTCATTCCTAATCTTCTTGTGGTGAACAGGAGCAGATGATGACGTATATTCCGAATACCGACGCCGACCGGGCGGCGATGTTGGCGGAGGTGGGCGTCGCGTCGGTCGCGGACCTGTTCCACGACGTGCCGGCGGCGCACCGCTTCCCCGAGCTGATCCTGCCGCCGGCGCTCTCCGAGCTGGAGATGCTGGCCGAGTTGCGCAGCCTGGCCGCCGCGAATTGGGACGTGCAGATGACGCCCTGTTTCCTCGGCGCGGGGGCCTACAACCATTTCGTCCCCATCGGTGGTCGACGCCATGCTCCAGCGCGGCGAGTTCTTCACCGCCTACACGCCCTACCAGCCGGAGATCAGCCAGGGCACGCTCCAGGCGCACTTCGAGTACCAGAGCATGATGTGCCGCGCTCACCGGCATGGAAGTCGCCAACGTCTCGCACTACGACGGCGCGACCGCGGCCGCGGAGGCCGTCATCATGGCGCTGCAGGTGGCGCGCGGCAAACGCTGCAAGATGGTGCTCAGCCCCACGCTGCACCCGCAATATCGCGCCGTGATCCACACCTACACGCAGGGCATGTGCCTCGAAGCCGTCGGGGGAAGATGCGCCGCTGGGCGACCTGGCCGCGCTCGCCGCGTGCATTGACGGCGAGACCGCGTGCGTCGTCGTCCAGAACCCCGACTTCCTGGGCCGGCTCTACACCCCGGCGGAGATGCAGGCGTTGGCCGACGCGGCGCACGCCGCGGGCGCGCTGTTCATCGTCTCGGTCGATCCGATCAGCCTGGGGCTCTTCACGCCGCCCGGCGAGTACGGCGCGGACATCGTGGCCGGCGAAGGCCAGCCGCTGGGCAACCCGCTCAGCTTCGGCGGGCCGTATCTCGGCTTCTTCGCCATGAAGCTGGCCGACGTGCGCAAGTCGGCGGGCCGCATCGTCGGGCAGACGGTGGACGCGGACGGCGAGCGCGGCTACGTGCTGACCCTCAGCACCCGCGAGCAGCACATCCGCCGCGAGAAGGCGTCGAGCAACATCTGCACCAACCAGGCGCTCAACGCGCTGGCCGCGGCCGTCTACATGGCCGCGATGGGCAAGCACGGGCTGCGCAAGGTCGCGGAGCTCTGCTATCACAAGGCGCACTACGCCGCCGAGTCACATCGGCGCGCTGGATGGCTACGCCGTGGTCAGCGCCGGGCCGTTCTTCAAGGAATTCGTCGTCCGGTGCCCGGCGCCGGTCGCCGAGATCAACCACTTCCTGCTGGACGAGTACGGCATCATCGGCGGCTACGACCTGGGGCAGGACTACCCGGCGCTGGCAGAACCACATGCTGATCTGCGTCACCGAGATGAACACCCGCGAGCAGATCGATGCGCTGGTGGAAGGTGCTGGCGGAGGCAGACCCAGATGAGCGAGACCGAGCCATTGATCTACGAAATCTGCCCGACCGGGCCGCCACTCGGATTACCTGCCCGACCTCGATGTGCCGGAGACGGCGCTGCCGGGCGAAGTGCGTGCGCGCCGACCTGCCGCTGCCCGAGCTGGCCGAGATCGACGTGGTGCGCCACTACGCGCGCCTGTCGCCAACTGAACTACGGCATCGACACCGGCTTCTACCCGCTGGGGTCGTGCACGATGAAGTACAACCCCAAGGTCAACGAGGTCGCCGCGCGGCTGCCGGGCTTCGCCGCCATCCATCCGCTGCAAGACCCGGAAGACACCGTCCAGGGCGCGCTGCAGCTGATCTTCGAGCTGCAGGAGATGCTGGCGGAGATCGCCGGTTTCGCCGCGGTCACGCTGCAGCCCGCCGCGGGCGCGCACGGCGAGCTGACCGGCGTGCTGATCATGCGCGAGTACCTCTACGAGGCACGGGGCGAGACGCAGCGCGACGTCGATCCTCGTGCCCGATTCGGCGCACGGCACCAACCCGGCGACCACCAGCATGGCGGGCTTCCGGGTGGTCGAAGTGCCCTCGGATGCGCGCGGCAACGTCGACCTGGACGCGCTGCGCGCGCTGGTCGCCCAGCACGGCCCGCAGCTCGTCGGCCTGATGCTCACCAACCCCAACACGCTCGGCCTGTTCGATGAGAACGTCGAGGAGGTGGTGCGGCTGGTGCACGAGGCGGGCGGGCTGGTGTATGGCGACGGCGCCAACTTCAACGCCATCCTGGGCATCGCACGACCGGGCGATCTCGGCTTCGACGTGATGCACTACAACCTGCACAAGACCTTCTCGACCCCGCACGGCGGCGGCGGGCCGGGTTCGGGCGCGGTCGGCGTGGCCGCGCACCTGGCGGATTACCTGCCGGGGCCGGTGGTCGCGTACGCGCACGATCATCATCACCCTCACTCAGAGGGGAAGGACCCGACTCTTCCTGGCTCTTCCGGCGAAGAGACCGACGCAGATGAAGACGAACACGCGCACATCGGCGAGTTCTACTGGACCATGCCGGCGAAGTCCATCGGGCGCGTCAAGGCGTTCTACGGCAACTTCGGCGTGCTGGTGCGCGCCTACACCTACATCCGCATGCACGGCGCGGCCGGGCTGCGCGCAGGTGAGCGAGAACGCCGTGCTCAACGCCAACTACCTGCAGGCGCGGCTGCGCGGCGTCTACCCGATCCCGCACGGCGACCGCACCTGCATGCACGAGTTCGTCGCGCAGGGCATCCTGGCCGGGCGCGGAGGGCGTCAGCACGATGGACATCGCCAAGCGGCTGATCGACTTCGGCTTCCACCCGCCGACGGTCTACTTCCCGCTGATCGTGCCGCGAGGCGCTGATGATCGAGCCGACCGAGACGGAGAGCAAGGAGACGCTCGACGCCTTCGCCGATGCGCTGATCCAGATCGCCGCGGAAGCGCGCGCCGAGCCGGAGCTGCTCAAGACCGCGCCGCACCGCGCGCCCGTCGGCCGGCTGGATGAAGTCCGCGCGGCCAAAAACCTGATCCTCTGCGCCGCGCCGTCCTGTCTGGGGTAAATATGTAGGGGCAAGGCGTTCCTTCCACGTGCACGCGTTATCCGGTGATGTGGGAAAGCGACGACACGTTGGATGCGGACGCATCGCCAGGGAACGCCTTGCCCCTATCCCACTCTTCTTCGTGGTGCAACGGGTGTTCATCCAGGGCGTCGTGATTACCGGTGTGGAGAAATAACAATGACCATTAACGTCGGCATCCTCGGCTTCGCGCACGGGCACGTGAACATGTATTGCACCCGGTGGCAGCAGAACCCGGACCTCGACATCCACGTGGTCGCCGCGTGGGATCATGACGCGGCGCGGCTCAAGAAGAACACCGACACGTTCGGCATCGAAGGCTACGGCGACTGGACGCGTTCCTGGCCCGGCCCGACATGCCGGCGGTGGTGATCGCGGCGGAGACCTCGCTGCACGCCGAGATGGTGGAACGGGCCGCGGCGGCGGGCAAGATGATCGCGCTGCAGAAACCCCTCGCGCTGACCATGGCGCAGGCGGATCGCATCGTCGCGGCGGTCGAGCACTACCGCACGCCCTTCACGCTGGCCTGGCAGATGCGCGTAGACCCGCAGAACATCGAGATGCGGCGGATCATCGAGAGCGGCGAACTCGGCAAGATCACGATGGTGCGGCGGCGGCACGGGCTGCCCTCGCAATTATGGGACATCGCCACCATGTGGCACTTCGACCCCGTGCTCAACCGCGACATCTGGGCCGACGACGCCGCGCACCCGGTGGACTTCATCTACTGGCTGCTGGGCGTGCCCGAAACGGTGACGGCGGAAATCTCCACCATGCTGAACCCGGCTGTGCCCAACGACAACGGCATCGCGATCTATCGTTATGCCAACGGGCTGTTGGCCGAAGTCGTCTGCTCCTTCACCTGTCTGGCGGCCGAGAACACCGTCGAGGTGATCGGCGAGCGGGGCAGCATCGTGCAGAACTACGGCGACGTGCCGAGCTGCAACGTGCCGCGCCCGCCCGACGCCGTCGGTCAGAAGTGGTATACGCAGGCAGCAAAGGACTGGACGGTATAGCGACATCGCCAGCCCGGCCTCGCACGGCGAACGCATCGCCGGCCTGGCGGCCCCGATTGCCGACTTCTTCCACGGCCGCCGCGCGCCGATTGCGACCGCCGCCGAGGGCCGCGAGGCGCTGCGCATGGTGCTGGCGACCTATGTCTCCAACGCCGAGGGCCGCCGCGTCCGGCTCGATGACCCGGCGATTGCCGCCATCGGCGATCCGGTTCCGCCGGCAGCCTGAACGAATCGCCAGGTGACACGATGCAAGCGACATTCTACACGACGGCAGATCGCTTCCTTGACGAAGTTCGGGGCTGGCTGGAGCAGCAGGAAGCGGCCAACTCGCTGATCCTGGGGCTGGCCGGCGGTCTGGCCGGCGCGCCGTTGAGCTATAGCGATCACCCGCCCATCTTCGCCGCGGTCTTCGATGCGGCCGGCCCGGCGCTGGCCGCGCTGTTCACCCCGCCGCACAACGTGATCGTCGCCTCTGATCGGGAGGACCCGAACGCGGCGGCGGAGCAACTGGCGCGCGAGCTGCGGGCGCGGAGCCTGCCCGCGCCGGGCGTGCTGGGGCCAGACCCGTCCCGCATCCGCGTTTGCCGATGCCTGGAACCGCGCTGACCGGGACCGGCAGCCGGGAGGGAATCCGCCAGCGCGTCTATGAACTCCGCGCGGTCATCCCCCCGCGCCCGGCGCCGGGGGCGCTGCGGCACGCCGGCGCGGCGGACGCCGACCTGATCATCGCGTGGTCAGACGCCTTCGCGCGCGAGGCGACGCCGGATCATCCGCGGACGCCCGAGGAACTGATCCGGCGCCGGGTGAGCGACGGCGCCTTCTTCCTGTGGGACGACGACGGGCCGGTGAGCATGGCGGCGCGGGCGCGCCCGACCCGCCACGGGGTCACGGTGAACGCGGTCTACACGCCGCCCGAACTACGGCGGCGCGGCTACGCGTACCTCATGCGTCGCCGCGCTCAGCGAACTGCTGCTGGCCGAAGGTTACGCCTACTGCACGCTGTTCACCGATCTGGGCAACCCCACGTCGAACGCCATCTACCAGCAGATCGGTTACAGGCCCGTGTGCGACTTCCGTGAGGTCGTTTTTATTCCCAAATAGCAGCGAACAGGCAGGGGCGGCAGGGCAGCAGGGGCAGGAATGAATTCCCGCCCTGACACAGCGAAACGCGCTGAAGCGCGTTCCACGTTGACCCGCAGGTGCAACGGCGTAACTGGCTTTAGCCTGTTTTCCGTCTCAGACGCCGAATTCATTCGGCGGGGCGCTAAGCGCGTCACGTTGACCACAGGACGCGTAACTGGCTTTAGCCTGTTTTCCGTCTCAGACGCCGAATTCATTCGGCGGGACGCTCAACGCCGAACGTTCGGCGGGGCGCGCAGACGCCGAATTCATTCGGCGGGACGCTCAACCCGGAGGGCAACCTTGACCGAGGCTACAAATTTCGAAATCGCCTGCTACTACTTCCCTTCCTACCACCCCGACCCGCGCAACGCGCGCGTCCACGGCCCCGGCTGGACCGAGTGGGAGCTGACCCGGCGCGCCGAGCCGCGCTTCCCCGGCCACCGCCAGCCGCGCACCCCGCTGTGGGGCGAGGAGGACGAGAGCGACCCCGCCGTGATGAGCCGCAAGATCGCCGCGGCGGCCGATCACGGCGTGACGGCCTTCCTCTTCGACTGGTACCACTATGAGGATGGGCCGTTCCTCGAACGGGCGCTGGATGTGGGCTTCCTGGGCGCGCCGAACCGCGACCGCCTGAAATTCGCGCTGATGTGGGCCAACCACGACTGGGTAGACATCCACCCGGCCAAGCTGAGCGAGGGCGGCCCCGCCAACCCGCCGCGCCTGCTCTATCCCGGCGCGGTCTCGCGGGCGGGCTGGGAGCAGATCGTCCGCGTCCTCATCGAACGCTACTTCGCCCATCCGTCCTACTGGCGCATCGAGGGGCGGCCCTATTTCTCGATCTACGACCTGGGGAAATTCCGTGAGGGGCTGGGCGGCATCGCGGCCGCGCGCGATGCGCTCGACTATCTGCGCGATCAGGCCGCCCGCGCCGGGCTGCCGGGCGTCCATCTGAACGCCGTGATCTGGAGCGCCGGGCTGCTGCCGGGCGAGACGGCGGTGCGCAATCCCGGCGGAGCTGGTGCGGGCGCTGGGGTTCGACAGCCTGACCTCATACGTCTGGGTGCATCACAACGTGCTGCGCGAGTTCCCCACCACCGACTACACCCGCGCCTTCGAGCGCTACCTGGCCTACTGGGAGTCGGTCACGGCCGAGTTCGACCTGCCCTATCACCCCAACGTCACCGTCGGCTGGGACCCCAGCCCGCGCACCGTCCAGTCGGATCGTTATGTCAATGCGGGCTACCCCTTCACCCCGATCCTGGCCGACGCCACGCCCGCACGGTTCGCCGCCGCGCTGGCCGAGGTCAAACGTCGCCTGCTCGCCGCGCCCGATGGCCCGCGCATCCTCACGGTCAACGCGTGGAACGAATGGACCGAGGGCAGCTACCTGGAACCGGACACCGAGCACGGCCTGGCGTTTCTGGAGGCGATTCGAGGAGACAAGTAGACAAGGACATAGGAAACACGGAAATAAGCAGATCACGAGCGCCGTCTTCCGTGTTTCCTTGTCTCCTTGTCTACTTGTTTCCTTGTCTCCTCGTTTCCTTCTCCCCGCTTGACCTCTCCCCCGGAAACGCGTACCATAGGCTTACCAAAGCAGGAGAGGAAGAGGACAATCGCATGAAGATCACCATTGAAACGCTCGACGAGAGCCAGCTCAAACCCGTGCCGAAGACCTATGCCTTCGGCAAGACCTTCACCAACCGCATGTTCATCCAGCGCTATGACCCGGAGAACGGCTGGCACGACGCCCGCATCACCGCCTACGGGCCGCTTGTCGCTCGATCCCGCCACCGCGGTCTTCCATTACGCGCAGGAGATCTTCGAGGGGTTGAAGGCCTATCGCCGGCCCGACGGCAACGTCAACCTGTTCCGCGCGTGGGAGAACACCGCCCGCTTCAATCGGTCGGCGCAGCGCATGTCCATGGCGCTGGTTGACCCCGAAGAGCATTTCGAGGCCATCGCGGAACTGGTGCGGCTCGAGCAAGCGTGGGTCCCCTCCGAAGACGGCTCGTCGCTCTACATCCGCCCGGTGCTCATCGCCGCCGACCCGGCGCTGGGCGTCCACGCCAGCCACACCTACATCCACTACATCATCGTCGGGCCGGTAGGGCCGTACTTCGCGACCGGGTTCAACCCCGTGCCGGTTTACATCTCGCGCGACTACGTGCGCGCCGTGCGCGGCGGCACCGGCGCGGCCAAGACGGGCGGCAACTACGCGGCCAGCCTCTTCGTCGGCGAGGAAGCGGCCAAAAAGGGCTATCAGCAGGTGTTGTGGCTCGACGCGGTGGAACGGCGTTACATCGAAGAGGTGGGCGCGATGAACATCGCGTTCGTCTATGAAGGAAAGCGGATCGTCACGCCGGCGCTCTCCGGCAGCATCCTGCCCGGCATCACGCGCGATTCCGTGTTGCGGCTCGCGCCCGACCTGGGCTACCCCATCAGCGAGGAACGGCTCGACGTGGACACCGTGCTGGCCGATATCCGTTCGGGGAAGATCACCGAGGCGTTCGGCATCGGCACCGCGGCCGTGATCGCGCCGGTCGGGATCTTCGGCACGGATGACGAGCAGGTGATCGTCGGCGACAGCAAGCCCGGCCCCGTCGCCATGCACCTCTACAAGGCGCTCACCGATATCCAGTACGGCCGCGTCGCAGACCCGTATGGGTGGACGTATACGATCAGAGTGTGAGGATCACGAAGACGCGAAGCGACTCGAAGATCGCGAAGCGCGAAGAATACGAAGAATGGGCAAACTGCCTACTTCGCGACCTTCGCGCTTCGTGATCTTCGCGTCCTTCGCGTCTTGGTCTTCCAGTCGCCCTAGACAGATAGCATCTGCGCGCCGAACACAGAATTCGATACCGGGATCGCCGCAAACGCCTCTTCGAGCGACAACTGCTGTCCTGCCGTGAACGCCTCGTCGAAGAGCGCGGGGCCAAGCGCCGCGCGCGTCGATCGCCAGCGCGGCATCGGCCAGCCGGCGCGCCGGGCCGGCCAACTCATAGTGGATGCGGCTGCACAGTTCGTCCGCTAAGCCGAAGAGCGTGGCGGCGCGCGGATAGGCGCCTGCGCGGTCGCCAGACGCGCGGCGAGCAAAAAACGCTCGATCTGGTAAATATCGGTCCGGCGCGGATCGGCGTCATAGCGCAGGCTCCGCGCCAGCCATTGCTCAGCCTCATCGAGCTCGGCTTCCCACAGAGCCGTTTCAGCCAGAAAAGCGCAGATCCGTGCCAGGAGGATCTTTTCATTCAGCTCGAGGCAGATACGCAGGCTGTCCTCCAGCAGCCGGCGCGCCTCTCGAGCATCTCCCATGTAAAGGTTGACGAGCCCGAGGTGTGGCTCCATGATGCCGAGCACCTGCTGATGCTTGAAGGCCTCGGCGAGAGTCACGGCTTCGCGGAGAAGCGCGCGCGCCTTTGGAAAATCACCCTGTAGCAGCGCCAGGCGCCCCAGCGTGCCGATGCTATCGGCCATTTCGTAACGGCTCCCGCGCGCCCGGAAGATATCCGAGCTTTCCACGAGGAGAGGCGCCGCCCGCGCAAACTCGCCGTGCTCGATCAGGCGAGTCGCATACGACCGGAGGGGAGTGCCCAGCACAAAGTCGCGGTCGGCCAGCAGCCCAAATTCGGGACCCAGTCCCGGCTCATCATAGGCGGCCCGGGCGCACGCGATCGACCGCTCATATGCGTCAGCAGCCTCGGCAAGACCCGCAGAAGATCCCGCGGTGAATATCCAGGCCGCTGAATGCATGACCTGGTTCGAGCAGACCTCCAGCAACTCCCACGCTTCATCAGCGCAGCGAGCCATCAGCCGGGGATCGTCCGATGCCTGCGCGACGGCCCAACGGTGGAGCAGAATCGCGAGGCGCACCTCTGCATCGAGCGCGTCTGAGTGGGACAGCCACTGCTCCATCCATCCGACCGACTCCTGCCAGCGGCCGGTTTGGTGCCAGAACCAGCCGACGGCAAGGAGCAACCAGGCCATGTCCGCATAGCGCCCTTCATCCAGCGTCCACCGCAAGGCGGCGCGCAGGTTGTCATGTTCGGCTTCCAGGCGCGCCAGCCAGGCCGCCCCCTCCAGCCCACGCAGACCCCAATCCCCCACGCGGAAGAGTTGCAGATAGACCGCGAAGTGACGCTCGCGCAACAGGTCCTCCTCATCCTCGGCCCGTGCCTGCTCCAGCGCGAACTCGCGGATCGTCTCCAGTAACGAGAAGCGCGCTGCGCCGCCCGGCGTCGTTTCGACGCGCACCAGGCTCTTGCCGATCAACGCGTGCAGGGTCGTCGAGCAGCGCGCGTCCGGGCGTGGTCTGCGTCCCATGCGCTGACGGCCTCGATCTCCTCCAGCGCACACCCACCCACGAAGACGCCCAGGCTGCGGAAGAGACGGCGCTCGGCGTCATCCAGCAGGGCGTAGCTGTGCGCGATGGCCGTGCGCAACGTGCGCTGGTGCGGGGGCAGATCGTGCGCGCCGCCCGCCAACAAGTCGAGCCGGCGATCCCGCAGACCGGCCAGGAGTTGGGGCAGCGAGAGGAGATCGATCTGCGCGGCGCACAATTCGATCGCCAGCGGCAGGCGGTCCACCTGTTCGCAGATCGCTTCGATGGTGGGGCGATTCGCTGCTGTGAGGGCGAATTCGGCGTCCACGGCGGCGCACCGCTCGACGAACAAGTCCACCGCCGCCGCCAGCGCCAACGGCTGGACGCGATAGCGCTGCTCGGCGCGCAGATGCAGCCGTTCGCGGCTGGTGACGAGGAGGCTCAGACCCGGGCACTCGGCCAGCAACTCGGCCACCAACGCGACGGCGGGCGAGGAGGCGGAGATCAACTGCTCGAAATTGTCCAGCACCAGCAGCATCTCTTTGCGGCGCAGGTGCTCGATCAGGCGGGTCTGCGGCGGTCTGGTCGAGCCGCCGGGCAAGCCCAACGCCGACACCAGGGCCGAAGCCGCCAGCTCCGGATCGGTCACCGCCGCCAGAGGGACGAAACAGGCGCCGTCCCGGTAGAACGTTTGGAGCTGCGCGCCCACCGCCTGCGCCAGGCGTGTCTTGCCCACCCCCGGCGGCCCGATCAGGGTCAGCAGGCGGCCGTGGTGTCCCAGCAGGCGATTGCAGAGGTCGTTGATCTCCGCGTCGCGGCCGAGGATTTCCGTCGGCGGGACGGGGAAACAGTGCGTCTCTTCTTCCCCTTCTGTGCGGAGTCACGACGCGGCGCTCGCGCGTGAAGGTAAGGGAGGACGGGGGGCGTTCGCCGCGGGCCAGGGCAGCCAGCTCGACGAGTTGGGCCGCCAGGAGCGGCTCTTCCTGCAAGACCCAACGCGGGGAGATAGGTCTGGATCACCACCTCGACGTCGGGCAGACGGTCGTTGCGCTCCAGTGCCCCGATCAGCGAGCGGCTGTAGCCGGTGGCCGCGGCCAGATCGTCCTGCGTCATGCCGGCGCGTTTGCGCAGGCGCTTGCAGGAGATCGCCGAAGGTCGTTATCGTCGCACCGGGGCGTTGATTCACCGGATCGTTTCCCTGCTCAGATCACAAGTGCAGCACAAATTGGATTGCCGAGCGCCGTCTTGCTTGGCATATTGTAGCAGACAGCCCGAGCTTTCCACAAGTCAATCTTGAGAAGTGCCACGATTGTAGCATTCTTGTAGCAAATGTGCTTCCATGTCAACCGTCCATCGAGTAAAGTGATGGCAATGAGCGAGATCATCCGGCGCACTGCCATCGTTGCGGAATGACAAAGGCTCATTGAGAACAATACAGGATCAACGGAGGACTGACATGAAACGTTTTGGATTCGCAGGATTGATGCTCGTCGCGCTGTTGTTCGCGGCGCAAGTCGCTTCGGCGGAAGATTGGCCGGGCTGCCCGTGGGGGTCTGCCTATGACCCGATGAGCAACGGCTACGCGCCGGCGTGCTTCACTCGGCCCGCCGCGGCCGAATCCGTCGCACCGCAAGCCGGCCGGGCTGGCGCAACCGGCTCCGGGCGCGACGCAGTTCAGTCCGGCGTCGGGATGGCCATGACCCGAACGTGCTCAGACCGGCTCGCTGCTGCCCTGCACGGCCGAAGCCTGCCGTGCGACCGTGCAGATGCTGTGGCGGCGAACGCTCGACGCTGGCGCTGGCGCAGTACGCCGCCGATCTGCGGCGGACGAAGTTCGCACCGCTCCGCAGGTTGTCCGGTGGCTTCGGCGAACGGCTCGACCCGCTCGCCCTGGCCTGCCGGCCCTAACTGCGGCGTAGGTGAGATGCCCGGGCTGCATCGAGCATTGGGCCAACCGGGAGCGAGCCTCAGAGTCGCTCCCGATGTCATTCACCCGGAACCGTAATCCGGCGGAGGTTCATCCATGAAAGCACATCTGATACAGATCACCGTGATCGCCCTTGCGATTGCCGGCGCGCTCGTGGCGTCGCCGGCGTCTGCAAGGCCCAGGGACCCCGATAACTTTCGAGGCCCGCCGCGCTCCGAGGGTGACTGCCTCTGGCGAGCGAGTTACGGAGACCCGTACCTCGGCATCTGCGGCTCTGGATCGCCCAGGCCCGCCACGACCCAACCCGCCGCATGACGTTCCCCGGCTTCGCTCTCGGCCATGCCGGTCGGATCGGGGGTTCGCCGAAAGCGCCACGGGTCTTAGCCAGGGGTTCATTCGACGGGGCCATCGCGCTGGCTTAAGAGCAAGTAATCACCGAAGGGCCTGGAACGCGAAGCGTAACGAAGAACGCGAAGGGGTGTCGTGACCCATCCTTCGCGTTCTTCGTTCGCTTCGTGGTCTTCGCGCCATTCGCGCCTTCGTGGTCCAGCGCCCTCAGCAGATCTTCTCTTTCTGCCAGCGCAGGATCTCATCCCACGGCGACAGTTGCAGGTCGTGCTTCGTCCAGTAGTACTTCAGTTCGTCGCTCGGCCAGTCCGCGTAAATCTCGTCCCAGGTCGCCACGTCCATGTGCGGGCGCAGCGACTTCTCCTCGATGTCCTCGCTGGCGGGCTGATAGCGATAGTCCACCGAGAGACGCACCTGTTCGGGCATCTCGTTCGGCAGCGACTTGTGCACCGTGCAACTGTTGAAGGTCAGCACGTCGCCGGCGCGGTAGTTCTCCTGGATCCAGTTCAGGTCCACGTCGCACAAGATCGTCTCCAACCCTCCCGCCCCCTCGGCGGCGGTCACGGAGAGCACGCCGAGCCTGTGCGAGCGCGGCATCACGACCAATCCGCCCAGCCCCAGCGGGATATCGCCCAGCGGGGCCCAGCACGTCCAGACGTTGCGCGTCCCCTGGATGTGGATGAAATCCTGGTGGATCGGCGTGGGGCGCGACGCCGGGCACGGCACCATCAGCCGGGCGATGTTGCGCGGATGCGGCAGCACGGCCTCCCCGAACAGCGTCTCGTACATGCGGATCAGGTCGGGGTGATGCGCCAGCCGGTGGAAAATCTCCACCTTTTGCGTATCGAGATACGCCGCCTCGGTGACGCCCGTCCCGCCCCACGAATCCAGATCGCGCACGGCCTCGGCGTTCACGTAGCCGTCCATCAGGTCGCGGTCGCGCCGGATCCAGCCGTAGCTGTCGAGCACTTCCAGCAATTGCCGCCGCACCTCCAGCACGTGCTCGCGCGGCAACAACCCGCGGAAGAACAGCACACCCTCCTCATCGGCGCGCCGGCGCAACGCTTCGGGGTCGCCCAGCAACGGGGTCGCATCCTCGAAGCCGGTGATCACCACAGGTTCCTTCATCTCTTTCGTCGCAGCCATCTCTTTTCTCCTTCGGAGATCAGGAATTAGAATCGAATTACGAATATGGGCAATACCATTTCTCGGATAGTGTCCGGCAATCCTCAGTTCATAATTCATCATTCCTAATTCGATTTCGGGAACATCTCGCCCGCCAACAGATCGCCGGGCGTCAGCCCCAGCGGGTCGGTGACCACATGCGCGGCCCCGCTGTAGGTCGTCGCCGCGTCCATATAGATGATGATGTGCGCGACCCGCGCCACATCGGTATCGTTCGAACCGGCCATGTGCGGGCAATAGCCGTTGTGGAAGGTGCAATCGCCGGCGCGCAGCGGCAGCGTCACGCGCGGGCTGATAGGCCAGATCGGGCCACAGCGACATCAGGTCATCGCTATCGCTCAGGTCTTGCGGGCGCAGGTCGCGCCGGTGCTGAGCGCCGGGGATGAAGGTCATGCAGCCGCGTTCCACCGGCACATCCACCAGCGCGATCCAGGCCGAAAGCGCGTGGCGCGAAGTTGCTGTGCGGCCAGAAGGGCTGATCCTGGTGGAACTCCGTGGGGGCGTGGTTGTGGGGCTGCTTGATGAGCAGATGATCGTGCCAGAGCCGCAGCGGGACGCCCGCCAGCTTCTCGGCGACGGCGGCCACGTTGGGGTGCATGGTCAGCGCGCGGATGGCGTCGCTCTCGCGCCACGCGTTGACGAGTTGGGTGAAGATGGGGCCGTTGTAGAAGGGGTTCATGCGCTCGGCCAACGCCAGCGCGTCCTGCCGATAGCGCTCCGCCTCCTCCGGCGTGATGATGCCGGGAATCTTGACGAAACCGTCGCGCCGGTAGGCGGCAATCACTGCATCAGGGAGGTTGGCGGCAGTGCTGATGGTCGGGGTGTCAGGCAACATGGCGGCTCTCCAGATATGGGTATGTGCTACGGTCAAGCGTGGTGCAAGCGTAGCACATACGGCCATCCTGAAAAGCAATGCGCCATACAAAGAAACGGGAATCAGGAATTAGGAATGAGGAAGCGGAATCAGGATTTGCCGGCCTGCGTCACATCGTGCTTACTTCGCAATCCCTGCGATCCCTGATTCCTGATCCCTGATCCCTGATCCCTGATCCCTGATCCCTAATTCAAATAAAGACGATCTGTGCGCCTTCGGTCATGTCGAAGAAATCGCCGGCGGTGACGATGCCCTTCGACGCCCTCGATGAAATCGTCTTCCGTCAGATCGAACATGTCCACCGACATCTTGCAGGCGTAGAGATGCGCGCCGGCGTCCACCAGCATCTGCATATACTCCGGCACGTCGGGCACATCCAGCTTCTCCATCTTGTCCTTCATCAGCTTCGTGGCGACGGCCGTCATGCCGGGCAGCCCGCCCATCCACTGGGGGATGCCGATGTTGCCGGGCACGCCCATCATGTCCATCTTCATGCTGGAGTTGCCGATGGGCGGAATCTGGAGCTTATCCTGGCGACCCTTGCGGATCAGGTCCATGCCCCAGAAGGTGAAAAAGAGGGTGACGTCAATGCCGTTGCCCAGCGCGGCCCAGCCCATCACAAGGGCGGGATAGGCCATATCCAGGTTGCCCTTCGAGCAGATGAAAGCGACCTTGCGTTCTTCGTCAGCCATTGATAAATTCTCCTTGATCAGGTCACGTGCAACGCACTTCGGAAGTGCGTTGCACGTCGCATCGCGTTCAGACGCAGCCTTCCGGCTTGCCCAGCCCGGAGATGCGGGCCACTTTCTTCGCCGGCCCCTTCGGGAACAACGCAAACAGCTCTTTGGTGGTCACCCCGGATGCGCTGGTGATGCGGCGCAGCGTCGGGGCGCTGCCGCTCGAGCCGGCGTCTTGCCGCGCGAACTCGATCACCTTCCAGTGCGCGTCGGTCAGCGCGGGGATGCCCTCTTCCTGGGCGATCTCCACCGCAATGTCCTTGTTCCACTGCGCGGGGTTGGTCAGAAAACCCTCGTCGTTGACGTCAACCGTCGTCCCTGCGATCGTCTTGCTTGCCATCGTGATATCCTCTCCTCTTGAGAATCTATTGTTATTGGATTTCTTCGTCGTCTTCGTGTCTTCGTGGTGAATCATGCCGGCGGCGCGGATTGGGCGCCGATGTTGCGCAACATGCGCAGCGCCATCGCCATGCCGCGGCGCACTTCCGGGTCGCGCATCTGAGAGACCAGCGCGCGATAGGAATAATCGCCCGGCTCCAGCGGCTCGGCGTCCAGGGTCGCCACCGTGTTGCCCAGCAGGTTCATGATCTCCGGCTGGGTCATCCGCTGCACGGTGCGCAAGATCAGGACCACGTTATCGCCCAGCGCCCGCACGTCCTCTTCGGTGAACGACGTGACGACGTTATCGGCGATTTGCACACCCCCGCGGGCGAAGGCGAAATAGCCCTTATGCTCGGCCTGCTGCAACAGATCAACGGCCTTGCCGAACGCCTCATCGGCCAGCGGCCCCACGGTCGCGACCATGTCCATCAGGCTTTCCATCTGATCCAGCAGCAGCTCGATGTTGGGGCCGTTGCGCGCCAGCCGTTTGAGCAACCGGAGCAGGTCGCCCAGGTCCACGTAGCTCTGCACCTCTTCCAACTCGCGCACGGCGATGCGGAAGGCGTCGTTGGCGATCGGCGTCAGGTCCGACATCAACTCGGCGCGCTCCAGGCGACCGCGCTCCGCGGTCTGCGCCTGCTCGGTCAGATAGGCCACCTGCGCCGTGAGGGCGTCCAGCTTGCTGTTCAGTTCGGCCAGCCCGGCCTCGGGGAGGGCGGTCTGCATCATGATTCCCTCCTCATTCCCACTTCCCGGCCATGCTCATGCGCGCCGGCAGCGGCAGCTCTTTGCCCTTCAACAGGATATTCCAGTACATCCACCGGAACATCATCTTGCCCCAGTGGTTCATCTCCGACTCTTCGAGCAGCGTGAACGGCCCGACCCCCGGCAGCGGATACTTGCCCGGCAGCGGCTCCACGTCGTAGTTGAAGTCAATCAACAGGCCCTTGTTGAAGCCCGATTCGATGAAGCAGTTGGCGTGACCGTCGAAATGCTCGATCATCTCCAGCCCGTCCACGTAGCGCACGAAATTATCGGCGAAGATCTCGACGGCGAAGTGCGCCACGGAACCGGCCTTCGAGGTGGGCACGGCGGCCGCGTCGCCCAGCACGAACATATTGGGATACTTCGGCGAGACGAACGTGTTCTTGTCCACCGGGATGAAGTTCAGCTCATCGCCCAGCCCCGCCGCGCCGACCACCTCGGCGCCCATGTTCAGCGGCACGGTCACCAGCAAATCGTACTCGATCTCGCGCTCGTCGTAGGAGATGATCTTCTTCGCCTCGGGGTCCACTTCCATCACCATGAACTCCGGTTCGACCGTGATGCCCTTTTCATCGAGGATATCGCCCAGGTGCTTCGCGGCAATCGGCTTGGTGAACGCGCCGGGCAGCGGGGTCGCGTAGATCAACTCCACGCGGTCGCGGATGCCGTGCTCATGGAAGAACCAGTCGGCCAGCATCAGATATTCCAGCGGGGCGACCGGGCACTTGATGGGATTCTCGACGACGTTGAGCACCATGCGCCCGCCCTGCCAATTGCGCAGGTGTTTCCCCAGCGCCATGGCGCCTTCGATGGTGTAAAAATCGAAGATGGACTTGTGCCACTCACTCTCTTGCAGACCGGGCGTCTGCTCGGGATGGGTGCGCGCGCCGGTGGCGATGACGATGAAGTCGTAATTGAGGTAACGCCCATCCTGTTCCAGCTTGACGCGGTTGTTCTCGGCGTCGATCTCGGCAATCGGCGACATGATCAATTCGACGCCCGCCGGGATGAAGTCGCGCTTGGGCTTCACCACATCGTTCTTCGAGTAGATGCCGAAGGGGATGAACAGGAAACCCGGCTGGTAATAGTGGGTCTGGTCCTGATCCACGATCGTGATCTTCCACTCGTCCAGGTCGAGCAGCCGGCGCAACCGGTTGGCGACCATCGTGCCGGCGGTGCCGGCGCCCAAAATCAGCAATTGCTTCATCGGTTCAGCGTTCTCCTTGCGAAAGTGCGGCTTATCCGCGTAAGAATTTACTCCGGCAGTAACAACCTTGTCATTCTGAGTGCTCTGTAAGGTTGATTTCTCATTGTGCTGGTCACCCTGAGCGAGCGGTAACAGTTCAACTTCCGCTGACGGTTAGCCTCCAGCGAAGGATCTCGCCTCGTGACTTGCAGAGATTCTTCGCTGAAGGCACGCCGCAACGAACGTTGGTTGGTAGACCCGCTCAGAATGACAGTCTGCAACGAGCCTAGATTCTTATAATGACGTGAGCGACGCGATGGCGTGCAGGCGCGTCGTCAGCGCGTTCCGGTCTTCGATAAGGTGTGAGATGATATCGGCGATGCGCGGCACGAACTCCAGCGCGCGCGCCCGCGCCGCCGGCTCCGGCCGGTGCACGGCCTCGATGTGCGCCGCCAGGTGGGCGGGCGATAGCCCCATCCGGGCGGCAATCGCCGCCTGCTCATCCGGCGTCGGGGGCCAGACCTCCGGCGCGATCCCGCCGGCGAACACCATGCCCTTCAGCTCGCGCCCGTGGCGGATCATCGCGCGGGCGCACAGCACGCCCAGCTCGTTGGGCGCAAAACGCGGCTCCAGCGTCACCATGCCGGCCATCCGCCCCCAATCGGCCACACAATGCGCCACCGCTTCCTGATCTTCCATCACCGCCGAAAAGAGGCCGCACGGGTTACTGACCTGCGTCACGGGCCGCCCTTCCATGTCCGTGATCAGCAGGGTCACCCCGAGCAGTTCGGCGCACACATCCTGGATCCGTTGCACGCTCTCGAGCGGCAGCAAGTCGGCCAGAGCCGGGCTGGCAACCGGCCCTGGCGCAACCTGCGCGCTCCTCGGCGCGCCGACCTGGTTCGGCGCACTGACCTGGCTCGCCGCGCCGGTGCGCAGCCATTGATCCAGGTCGGCCCGGTGGAACCGCCACTGCTTACCGACGCGGATCGCGGGCAGTTGCCCTCCCTCCACCATCCGGTAGATGGTGGTGCGGTCCACGTGTAACAAGTCTTGCACCTGTCGGGTCGTCAGTAAGTCAGTCATGGCCTTGTGTCATACTCTACAATCTTGTGAGGATCGTAACACACGGCCGGTTTGTTGTCAAATGCGCAAATGACTTATTGCATCAATCGCAACCACAGATTAGATGCACATGATGCAAATATCTCTTTCTGCATCATATACATCTATAACGTGGACTCGACGCCTGAGGGCTCTGGTAAGCTAGATTTTGTCATTCTGAGCGGGTAGACCCGAGAAGTCCGTAACGGTTAGCCGCCAGCGAAGAATCTCTTGCAACACGAGGCGAGACCCTTCGCTGGAGGCTAATCGCAACGGAGGTTGAATTGTTAACCCGCTCAGGGTGACAGCACAAAAACCTAACATAACACTGAGCGGGGTAGCCCCTTACCGTCCGCCGCGGTCAGCCTCTAGCGAAGGGTCTCGCCTCGCCAATCGGAGATTCCCGTCAGGGACTGGCGTCGCGCCGTCACGAGCGCCCGTGGGTAGACCCGCTCAGAATGACCATGCAGAAGCCCTGGACCGGAGATCGCGAACATTTGACAAGTGAGCACAAGTGCAATAAAATCCGGCGGTTCGTGAAGCTCGTCTCGAGGAAGGACGGCTTGCATCTCTGCATCCCCACATTGCGCTTGATGCGCCCCTTCCGGCGCGAAGCGTCGCCCCGGGCAATCCTTTTCGCCCCATCACTCGGCACAAGGAGGTCGCACCTCAAAGAGAACCGGTCCCGTTTTCGCGAATGCGATTCCGTTGAATTCCCATCACAAAACGCAAGGAGTACCAAATCATGAAATGGAAGTCCCTGAGCGCCCTGCTGATCCTGGTCGATGTTGTTGATCGCCGTGATCCCCGCCGCAAGCGCCGCCCCCCTGGCATCGGACGGCATCGGCGATCAGCCGGAAGGCATCGCCAAAGAAGACAATCGGCCCGACCCTCTGACGACCCAACAGTCGGAACTCAAGGCGCAGGCGCTGGAAGCCAAACTCAACGGCAAGGCCGTGGGCAAGACGCACGAAGTCGCCAAGGGCCAGTATGTTGAGCTCGAGCGTGAAGGCGAGGGCGCCATCTGGACGGTCCTCGGTGAATTCGCGGATCTGGCGCACAACACCATGCCCGAGCCGAACCGCGCCGTGAACAACACCGACATCTGGGTCCCGGATTTCAGCCGCGCCTACTATATGGACCTGCTCTTCAATGACGCGCCGGGCGCAAACTCGATGCGCAACTTCTACATCGAGCAGTCGGCCAATCGTTACACCGTCTACGGCGACGTGACGGATTGGATCGCCGTTCCCGGCGATGCCTGGACCTATGATGATGACCTCACGAGCCCGTTGGGCGGCAATGCGGTCTGGTATTTCCTCCAGGATTCGGTTGACGGCTGGTACGATGCGCAAATCGCAGCCGGCATGACTCCTGCCCAGATCAACGATTATCTGAGCCAGTACGACGTTTGGGATCGTTACGACTATAACGGCAACGGCAACTTCGACGAGCCGGACGGCTACATTGACACCTTCCAGTCGGTGCACGCCGGCGTGGGCAACGAAGCCTGTTCCGGTACGTGTGATTCGGCGATCTGGAGCCATAGCTGGTATGCCTTCTCCAGCCTGATCGGCTCGGCCGGCCCCGCCTTCAATCCGTACGGCGGCATCCAGATCGGCGACAGCGACTTCTGGGTTGGCAAGTACACCATTCAGCCCGAGAACGGCGGCGTCGGCGTCTTCGTTCACGAATTCGGCCACGATCTCGGCCTGCCGGATCTGTACGACACCTCCGGCGGCGAAAACGGCACCGGCTTCTGGACCCTGATGTCGTCCGGCTCCTGGCTGGATGATGGGAAGAACACGATCGGTAACAAAGCCAGCCACATGGGCGCGTGGGAAAAGTTCCAGCTTGGCTGGTTGAACTACGAAGTCGCCTATGCCGGGCAAAAATCCGAGCACAAGATTGGCCCGATGGAGTTCAACACCAAGCAGGCCCAGGGCGTGTTCGTGGTGTTGCCCAAGAAGGAAGTCGTCACGCAACATTGGTCGGCCCTTTGCCGGGAGCCAACTACTACTATAGCGGCGCCGGCGATGACCTGGACAATCGCATGTACAAGGCGTTCAACCTGGGCGCTGCGATCTGGCTTGACCGCCAAGGTCAAGTACAATATCGAAAATGATTGGGACTACGCCTACGTGGTGGTTTCCACCGATGGCGGCGCCACCTGGAACGGCGTCCCGACCAACCTCTCGACGATAACCGATCCCAACGGCCAGAACTTCGGCTATGGCATCACCGGCATTTCCAGCGGCTGGGTTGACCTGTCCGCCGACCTTTCGGCCTACACGGGCGATGTGCTGCTGGGCTTCCGCTACTGGACCGACGGCAACACCGGCGGTTTCGGATTCATGGTGGACGACATCAGCGTCAATGGCTCTGCCCCCGACGGCGCAGAGACTGACGCCGGTTGGACCTTCGCCGGCTTCAAAGTGACGACCGGTACCGAAGCGGCCCTGTTCAACCATTACTACGTCGCCGAGTATCGCACGTACAAGGGCTATGACAGCACGCTAAAAGTCGGCCCCTACAACTTCGGCTACCTGAACGACCCGCTCCTCGGCGATTTCGTGGATCACTTCGCCTATCAGGATGGCCTGCTGATCAACTACTGGGACACCTCCCAGCGCAACAATAACACGGTACAGCATCCGGGAAGCGGGTTGGTCCTGCCGATCAACGCGCACCCCGCGGCCCTCCGCCGCGTTGACGGTCCGCTCTGGCGCAACCGGGTGCAGACCTATGACGCCACGTTCACGCTGGATAAGACGGACGGCATACCCAACATCCACCAGAACAGCGTCCTGTCGCCGGTTCCCAGCCTGCCCGCGGTGAAAGTGTTCGACGATCGCAACTCGTACTACGATCCCGCGAACCTCGTTGGGCAGCGTCATCGTCCCGAACACGGGCACGCAAATCGCCATCCGGAGCATCAGCGCTCAGGATAGCTTCATGCAGGTCGAAGTTCGCCCT
>CAVOHP010000034.1:0-39811 GCA_963695715.1 uncultured Chloroflexia bacterium | reverse complement strand
CGCTTTGTGGGGACGACCGACCCGGCGGAGGTCGCGCCGAGCGTGAAGCGCCGCGGGTCATCGTCCCGTTGACGTGATGTTGCCCGAGGTGGACGGCTGGGGATATCCTGGGCCGGTGCGCAGTCACCCGGCCACGTGTGCCATCCCGGTGATCATGTGCTCGATCCTGTTGGAAGAGCCGTTGGCGTTCTTGGCGTTGGGCGTGGCCGCATTCTGGCGGAAACCGGTCAGCCGGGCGACGCTGCTTGCCGCGTTGGAGCGGGAGATAAGTATGTAGGGGTGGTGGGGGCGAGCGCCCCGGTGATGGCTTCGATGCAGGCAAGCAGGCGTTGTGCGGACAACCCTTCTTGCATGTTCACCGCCAGCCCACGGCGACGATCGGCTGCCCGGCCGGGTCACGCGTCGAGGTGATGATCACCGGGATGTCACGCAGTTCCGGGTCCTCCTGCATCACTTCGAGCAACTGGAAGCCGTCCATATTCGGCATCACGAGATCCATCAGCATGGCGTCGGGGTGTTCGGCGCGCAGCAGGGCCAGCGCCTGGCGATCATCGGCCGTGTAGTACGCGTAGCCGCCCCCGCTGGATGCCAGGATGCGCCGGAAAAGCCGCAGCGCCTCCGGTTCATCATCCACGATCAGGATCGTCCCCGATGTGATCTGCAGCCGATCGAGCGCGGCCAGCATGGCCGCGCGTGCGATCGGCTTGACCAGGTAATCGGCGACGCCAAAAGCGCCCGCCGATTCCTGCACCCCCGGCACCGAGCAGATCAGGGCGGGCGTGCCCGGCGGCAACGCCGCCGCCTGCACCTGCGCCAGCGCCGCGGTCAGCGAGACCGCGTTAACCAATAAGGCGCGGCTCGGCTGGTCGTTCACTTCGCGCAATGCCGTCTCCAGATCGCCGGCCTGCACCAACTCGACCGGCTCCAGATAGCGCCTGAGCAGGCGTTGCAGCGCGTCGCCCTGTTCAAGCACCACAAAACGCGGCGGGGGGATGACGCGTGGGGCCGCCGAGGGGCGCGTGCGTTGCACGTATTCCCAGTCGGCGGTCATCCCGCGAGCGTACGCTCCTCCGAAGGCGACCGGCGGCGCGAGCGGCAGCCGGAACGTGACGGTGGTGCCGATGCCTACGGCGCTTTCCACCCAGATCTTGCCGTCGTGCAGCTCGACGAAACGCTTGCTGATGCTGAGGCCCAGGCCCGTGCCGCCATAGCGCCGTCGGATGGAATTATCGGCCTGGTGGAAGGGCTGGAACAATCGCTCCAGTGCGTCGGGCGCGATCCCGGCGCCCGTATCGGCCACCGAGACCTCGATCGCGTCGTCATCGTGCGCCACGCGGCAGGGTGACGCCGCCCGTCTCGGTGAAGCGGCCCGCGTTGCTGATCAGGTTGAGCAGCACCTCACGGATGCGCGTGCGGTCGCACCAGACGATCGGGTTATCATCGGGCAACTCGGTTAGCAGATAGAGGCCCTTGCCGGCGAATAGCGGTTGCACGGCCTGCACCGCCGAATCCACGATCTCTGCGAACGGCACGGCCTCGTGGGTCAGCGCCATTTGATCGGCTTCCACCTGGCTCAGATCCAGCACATCATCAATCAGTTCCGACAGGTGTTGCGCGTTGCGATGAATCACGCCGAGATCGGTCATCAACGCCACGGGGATGCCGCCGCCGTAGACTTCGGGGGCTTCGAGGATCATCTCGGAGAAGCCGGTGATCATGTTGAGCGGCGTCCGCAGTTCGTGGCTGACGTTGGCGACGAACTGCGCCTTGGCGACGCGGGCGTCCTCGGCGACCTGGCGCAACCCCTGGGCCAGTTCGTTGAGGCGGGTCAGTTGCCGGTTGGCCTGCGCCAGGTCTTCCAGCGCCTGTTCGAGCGCCACCTTACGGTCGCGCGCCTGTTCGAGCAGCGCCTGCGCCTCGTAGTAGCGGTCGGTGGCCCAACCGGCCACTTCGCTCACCCGGTGATACGCGCCCACCATGAGCGCGAACGTAGTCCACACGGCCAGCAGCGAGAGCTGATCGCCTCCGGTTATTAACACCAGCGCAGTGGTGATGGCGGAGGCCGCCGCCGCTGCGCGAAGGTTGATAAGCACGGCGGCGAGCAGGGTCGGCAGCGCCAGGAGGGCAGCCGCGCCGGGGAGGGACAGGGGGATGGCCGCGATCCAGACAATGAGCGAGGCCGCGAGCGCGACGGCGGGCCGCGCGAACTGAGGACGCCAGTCAGCCAGGATGCCGGCGAGGACGGCGAGTCCCAGGGTGATGATGGCCGCCGGCAAGGCAGCGGTCGCCGGGGTCGGGGTCGAGGTCAAAATCACGGATGAAGATGAGGCCCAGCCCGACGGCGATGATGCCGATTAGGACGGGGGTGGCGGATATCCGCAAGTCCGGCTCGACAACGGAGGATGTTGATTTCATGGGGTTGATACCTGTTTGTGGTTCTTCCTGGGCGCGGGCGTGTCTACGGGCGGGGCGGCCAGTCGTGCCAGCGCGCCGGGATAGCGTCGCCCAGATAGGCCAGGGCGGCGACATAGCCGGGGGCGGGCTCGAAGGATGCCAGCGTCCAGGCGCGCGGCGCGTCGCCGGCCCGCAAGTCCCACCGAACGGCCGCCGGTTCGCCGGGCAGCAGCGTGACGGCGAACGCACTGAGGGGAAAGTGCAACCCTTCGCCCGTCGCCTTCAGCACGGCTTCCTTGCGCGTCCAGCAGTGAAAGAACGCCGCTTCCTGCGCCGCCGTGTCTCCTGCGGCCCGCAAGTCGCGAATCTCCTCGAGGGCGAAGAACCGGCGCGCCAGACTCAGGGCGTCGCGCATCGGGCGCACCCGCTCGACATCCACGCCGATCTCCAACCCATGCGTCACGGCCAACAGGGCAAGGCCCTCGGAGTGGGTGAGGCTGAAACGGAGATCGCCTTCGGCGGCGGGGCCGGCCAGGGCGGGTTTGCGGTTGGCATATTCGCGGTAGGCGATGCGTGCGGGGGCGACGCCCGTGTAGTCGCCGAGGATCAACCGCATTGCGCCATGCCCGGCGATGAACCGCGCGCGGTGCAGTGCAAACCGGTAGCCGTCGGCGCGGGCGCGCTCGTCCGCATCCAGTAGTCCGGCATACCGCGCGATCTCTTCATCGGCGAGGGCATCCAGCGCGATTCGCCACAGATGAATCTCCGCGGGGGTCACCGGTCTTTCACCGCTTCCAGGGCCTCAGTGAATTGGCGAGCCAGCGAGTTGACGTGGGGGGCCATGTGGATGTTGCGATGCGCGCCGGCCACAAACCGGATTTCCACCCCGCCCTCGGCCAGCTTGCCCCAACCGTATTCGGAATCCAACGCGCCGAACAGCGCCTTGCTGATGCTCTGCCAATCCGATCGGAAGAGTGTAACCTGCCCGCCGTAGGGTTGCGGGTTGTAGTCGCGTAAGGCCAGCAGTTGCAGCCGCATCAATTGCTGGTGATGCGCCGGCACGCCGGTGAGTTCGGTGCCGGCCACGGCGGCCAGCTCGAGATCATCGGGTTCATCCATGTACTCGGCTGCGTGCTCGAAGCCGTGCTTGACGCGGGAGCGTGCGAACTGTATCAACCAGCCGCGATCCATTTTCGCGTAGTCTGCGGCCCAATACGGCATACTGCGCCAGATGATCTGTAAGCGTCGTGGGTCCAGCCGGGATGTGCGCGTCTGGAAACGTTTGGGGGCGAACCCCTCGATGATAGCGACCAGCGCCGCTCGTTCACCCATCACCTCTAGTTGCCGCGCCATCTCATAGGCGACGACGCCGCCGTAGCAATAGCCGCCGATCCGATACGGCCCGCGGGGTTGGACGGTGCGCATCGCCTCGATGTAACGCGCGGCCATCGCCTCGACGGTTGTATCGGGTTCTTCCCTGCCGTCGGCGCCGCGCGCTTGCAGGCCATAAAATGGTTGTTCCGGCCCCAGCAGGCGCGCCAATTCGCCATAGCCCAGCACGCCGCCCCCGAAGCCGTGGACGCAGAAGAAGGGCGGCAGCGCGCCGCCGCGCTGGATGGTCACGAGGATAGATGAGCGCTCGAAGTCGCTGTCTCCGGCGTCCATCTGTTGCGCGAGTTGGGCGATGGTCGGCGCGCTGAAGATCAGGCTGAGCGGCAGCCGCCGACCAAACTCGTCTTCGATGCGGGCGAAGAGCCGCACCCCCAGCAGCGAGTGACCGCCCACGGCGAAGAAGTCATCATGGATGCTCACGCGATCCAGTTTCAGCACTTCGGCCCACAGGCGAGCCAGGCGGGCTTCGGTTTCGCCCGTCGGCGCGGCGTTGGCCTCGGCGGATTCATTCCGAATTTCAGGCGCGGGCAGCGCTTTGCGGTTCACCTTGCCGCTGGGCGTGGTGGGGAAGGCTTCGAGCACAATGATGCGCGCGGGGATCAACGCCGGCGGCAGTTGCTGGATCAGGGCGCGGCGAGCCTCGCGCACGTCCACCGGCTGATCACCCTCCGGGATGACGTAGGCGATCAGCCGGGCAACTTCACCGGCGTCGTCGGCGATCACCACGGCGTCTTTGATGGTTGCTTGCCGGCGCAACACTGTTTCGATCTCGCCCGGTTCCACGCGCCAACCGCGGATCTTGAGCTGGTTGTCGACGCGCCCCACCAATTCGATGTTCCCATCGGGCAGCCGGCGCGCCAGGTCCCCCGTGCGATACATCCGCGCCGCAGGCCCGGGCGCATAGGGGTCAGGCACGAAGCGCTCGGCGGTGAGTTCGGGACGGTTGACATAACCATCGGCCAGCCCTGCACCGCCGATGGTTAGCTCGCCGGGAACGCCGATGGGCGCGGGGCGGCCCTGTACGTCGAGGATATAGGCGCGTACGTTGCCGATGGGCCGGCCGATGGGGATGCGTTCGCCCGGCAGCGTCTCGGCGTGTTCGCGTGTCGGATCATACCAGGTTGCATCCCATACCTCGCTGGTTCCGTACAGGTTGTAGAGCGTGGCGTCGGGCAGGGCGCGCCGGAAGGCGAGATAGAGGTCGCGCGGCAGCAGCTCGCCGGTGCTGACCCAAAACCGCAGTCGCGGCAAGCGCGTCGCCAGGTCGGGCACGGTGTCGAGGATGACGCGGAGGAGCGATGGTACCAGCCAGGCCTGTGTCACGCGGGCGCGGGCCAGTGCATCCACCAGCGCATCCGGGTCACGCATGACCGCATCGGAGATGATCGCCGCGGGCGTCCCCCACAACAGATAGCCCAACAATTCCCACAATGAATCCACGAAGGAAAGCGCCGACTTGACGCTGCCCACGTCGCCCGATTGCTGCGGATAGGCGGCCCACATCCAGTTCAGCCGGTTGAGGATCTGCCGGTGCGGTACGAGCGCCCCTTTGGGCGCGCCGGTCGAGCCGGAGGTGTAGACGATGTAGGCGGGCGCGTCGGGGGCAAGTGCGAGCCCCGGGTCGGCGTCGGGCTGCCCGGCGAGCGCGTCCGCAATACGATCCAGGCAGACGAACTCGGCGGGCGCGCCGGCCAGCGCCTTGAGCCAGCGTTCCTGCGTGATGATGCGCCCGACTTCGCTGTCCTCGACCATGAAGCGCAGGCGCTCCGCCGGGTAATGCGGATCGAGCGGGACGTAGACGCCGCCGGCCTTGAAGACGGCCAGGAGGGCGACCGGCGCATCGAGCGACTTCTCGACCGCAACGCCCACGCGGTCGCCGGGACGGACGCCGCTCGCGATCAGATAGTGCGCCAGGCGATTGGCGCGGCTCGCGCAGCCCGGCATAGGTCAGCCGTGCATCTTCCATGAAGAAGGCGACCGCGTCGGGCTGTTGCGCCGCGCGCGCCTCGAACTGCCGGACGATATCGCGCGTCTCCTCGTAGGCGACCGCGGTATCGTTCCATGCCTCGACCACTTGCTGCTGTTCAGCTTCGGGCAGCATGGAGATCTGGCTGATATGCCGGTCGGGGGCATCGGTCATCGCGCGCAACAGGGTTTCCAGGTGGGTGACCATCCGCCGGATCGTCTCGGCCTCGAACAGGTCGGTGCTGTACTCGAAGCGCCCGTGTACGCCGGTCGCCGTCTCGGTCAGATAGAGCGAGAGGGGCAACTTGGCCGTGTGGACCGGCACGGGCAGTCTGTCCATCGTCAGGTCGGGCGCAGCGGGCCATGCGGCGGGCGCGCTCTGATGCACCATCAGCGCCCGAAAGAGCGGCGAGAGCCAGGCGTCGCGGTCCGGGTTGGAGATCTTCCAGCAGCAGCTCGAAGGGGATGTCCTGGTGATCGTAGGCGGCGAGGGTGACGCTGCGCACGCGTTCGATCAGTTCGCGCACCGTCGGGTCGCCCGCCAGGCTCACGCGGAGCACCAGGGTGTTGATGAACGGGCCGATCAGGCGCTCGATCTGCGTCTGCCGGCGGTTTGCGATGATCGTGCCCAGGGCGACGTCGTCCTGCCCGGAATAGCGATAGAGCATGAGCGCGCAGGCCGTGAGCAGCGTCATGAAGGGCGTGGCGTTCGACTCGGCGCTGAGGGCGTTCACCCGTTCCGTCAGATCGGGAGGCAAGATCGAAGAACTCGCTGTCGCCGCGCGCGCTGAGCCGCGCCCCCAGGGGCCGGTCTGCGGGAATCTCCAGCGGCGTCAGGGCGTCGAGCTGGTTGCGCCAGTAATCGAGTTGGGGCCTAAGTGCATCGCTCGTGACCCAGTCGCGTTGCCAGGCGGCATAGTCGCGATATTGCACCGGCAACTCGGGGAGGCTGGGCGATCGCCCTTCGCGCTGCGCGGTGTAGATCTCAGTCATCTCCGCCACAAGCAGCCGTCCCGACCAGCCGTCGCAGGCAATGTGGTGTTTGATCAGCAGCAAGACGTGGTCGTCTGCGGCCAGCCGGAAGAGGGTCGTGCGCAGCATCAGGTCGGTCTCGAGATCGAAGGGACGTGCGATGACCTCCGGGAAAGCTGCTTTGGCGGCGGTCAGCCGCGTGTCCGGGGGCAGGCCCGACAGATCAACCTGCTCCAGCGGCAGGTCCCACCCGGCGAGGGGCGCTTGCAGGGGGATGCCCTCTTCCAACCGGTAGACGGTGCGCAGGACCTCGTGGCGCGCGACCACCGCGCACAGCGCCTCGCGTAACAGGCCGGCGTCGAGCGCGCCGGTCAAGCGCCACGCGGAAGGCTCGTTGAACGAGTAATCGTCGGGCTCGAACCGGCTGAGAAACCACAGCCGCTCCTGGGCAAACGACAGGCGCGATGGGCCGTTGTCGGGCAGGGTGGGGATCGGTGGGGCGGTGTTGGCTGCCTGCAACGCTTTGAACTGCTGTTCCAGCAGCGCCCGCTTTTCCAGAGGGAGCGCCGCAATGCGTTGGCTTAAATCAGACATTTCAAGCTCGATTATAACAGGTGTTGTAAATCGTCATCACCGCTCGACGCCTCAAGCGCCGCAAGTAAGCGTTCGATATCGTCAGGGTCCATCTGGGTCGCTTGCTGCTGCACAATCAGGGCGGCCATCTCCGCCACGGTGGGCGCGTCGAACAGGCGACCGGTAGGCAGGTTTACCTGGAACGCGTCCAGGATGCGCCCTGCAATCCGTGTGGCCTGGAGCGACTGGCCGCCGAGTTCGAGGAATCGGTCATGCACGCCGACTGTATCGAGCGACATCACCTCGCGCCAGATCGCGGCGACCTCCGCCTCGACGGGCGTGCGCGGGGCGACGTAGGGCGTCTCGAGCGCGGGCCGTTCGTCGCCGATGGGGGCCAGCGCCTTGCGATCCACCTTGCCGTTGCTGTTGAGCGGCATCGCGTCGAGCAGGGCGATGCGCGCCGGCAGCATATAGGTCGGGATGCGTTCGGCCATCTGCCGCCGCAACCCCTCGATGGAGAGATACGCGCCGGGCGCCGGCACGATGTACGCGTGCACGGTCGGCCCGTCTGCCGCCTGCCGCGCGACGACCGCCGCCTGGTTGACGCCCGGCAGGGTGCGCAGCGTCGCTTCGATCTCGGACAGCTCGACCCGTTGGCCGCCCAGCTTCACCTGCGAGTCGGCCCGCCCGACCAGTTGCAGCCTGCCGTCGGGGCGAAGCATGCCCAGGTCGCCGGTGCGATAGATGCGCAGAGCGGGGTTTTCGGGGTCGTGCGCGTAGGCGCGCGCGGTCAGGTCGGGGCGGCGCCAGTAGCCCGGTGACATATAGCGCCCCTTCACCCACAATTCGCCGATCTCGCCCGCCGGCAATTCGCGCCCGTCCTCGTCCACGATCAGGATTTCGATACCCTCGACCGGGTAGCCCACCGGTGGGATCGGCGTGTCGGGGCGCATATCGCCATCCCAGAAGCCCATCGTCACGTGCTTGACTTCGGACAGGCCGAGGCTATGCCGGATGATGCAGTCGGGTTCCATCAGCGCCTGGACGCGCACGAGGTCTTCGCTGTAGAGCCGGTCACCGCCGATGCCGATCAGACGTAGATCGGGGAAACGGTCGTCAGGGCCGACCATCTCCGCGAGTCGCCGGAACAGCGACGGCACCGAAGATGCGTAGGTGATCCGTTCGTCGCGTAGCCACGCCGGCAGTGCGCGCTCGTCTTCGCAGTGCATGTCATACAGGCAGAGACACCCGCCGGTGAGCAGCCCACCGTAAATTTGCGGGTAGGGGCCGCTGAAGGTGAGCGCGCCCAGCACGCCCAGCCGGTCTTCGGCGCACAGGTGGAAGGTGTTGGCGGCGGTGCCCGCGAAGAACAGCACGTCACCGCGGTCAATGATCACACCCTTGGGCTTGCCCGTCGACCCCGACGTGAAGATGATGTACGCGTAGGCGTCATGGGCGATCTCAAGGTCCGGATTCTGTTCCGGCCCGGCGTCGCACAGGTCGCCGGCGAAGAAGAGGCGCGCGGCCGAAGATTCCGCGAGGGCGTGCGCTGTCTCTCGATTTTCCCCGTCCGCAACGAGCGCCCGCGCTTCCAGATCCGCCATGATCTGCGCCAGGCGCGCCGGCGGGTCGAACGGGCTGAGGGGGACGTAGAACTTGCCGGCCTTGAGGATGCCCCACAGCACGGCGATCATATCCACGCCGGTGTGCATCAACATCGGGATCGGTTCTGCATCTGCGCCCAGCGCGGCGATCAGGGCGTGCGCCACGCGGTTCGCAGTAGCGATTCAACGCGGCGTAAGTCAGGACACGCCCCGCATAGCTCACCGCGGGCCGGTCGGGATAGCGGGTGACCATCTCCTCGAAGCGCCCGACGAGGGAAGGGATCGTCTCGGGCCGCGGGAACTCCGTCCAGACTCCGGTGGGATGGAAGCAGCGCGCGAGCAGCGCCCGCTGTTGGGCGAGGGTGGCCGCGTGCGCGGTTGGGTTGAAATTTGACGCGCCCATGATGATCCTCAGACGTGACAGGGTTCCGGAACCCTGTCACGTGTTAGCAAATAAAGCGTACCCTGCAAATAACTCCCGCAGGGTACGCTAAGTTCTCCGCTTGTGCAAGTATCCGACCGAGGTTGTATCCTGGCGGATAGATCAGTACCCCAGTATCTTGTCTACCTGGTTGATCAGCGGCCCTTCGCCCTTCAGGAAGCGGTTCAGGTTCTCGCGGAAGATGCGGATGATGTGCTCGCCCTCGTACTGGGTGCCGCCGGCGATGTGCGGCGTGATGAGCAGGTTGGGAACGTCCCACAGTTCATTGTCGGCGGGCAGCGGTTCCGGCTCGAACACATCGAGCGCCGCGCCGGCGATCACGCCGTTGCGTAACGCCTCGGCCAGCGCCGCCTGGTCAATGATGCCGCCGCGTGAGATGCCCACAAGGAGGGCGCTCGGTTTCATCTTCGCCAGTTGCGCCGCGCCGATCATGCCGTGAATCTGCTCGGTGTAGGGCACGGTCACGACCACATAGTCGGACTGCGCCAGCAATTCGTCCAGGCTGGTCATGCCCCACACTTCGGCATTCATCTTGCGGGCACTTTTCCGGGAAGAGGTCCACGGCGATGGAGCGTGCCCCGAACACTTTCATGCGTTCGGCGGTGGCTCGCGCCATGGCGCCGTAGCCCACGAAACCCACCGTGCTGCCGGTCAATTCCACCAGTTTGGGGCGGATCTCGCGCATCGCCCACTGGCGCGACGGTTGGACGAGGATGCTGTCACGGATGCCGCGGGTGAAGGCCAGGATCATGGCAAAGATGCTCTCGGCGAGGCAGGCGCTGTGCGTGCCGCGCGCGCGCCGGTCAGCAGGCAGTCGCCTTCGACCAGTTCCGGGATCATCAAGTAGTAGTTGACGCCCGTGCTGGGCGATTGCACCCACTTGAGGTTCTGGGCGGCCACGAACAGGTCGCGCCCCAGGTGACCCATGTAGACATCGGCATCGGCGATTTCAGCCATCAGATTGTTGCGATCCGGGCAATACAGCGAAGATGACTTCAGGATGTTCCATCTCAAGATCCGGCAACGCACGTTCGAGACCCATGACATTGGGACCCACCAGGACCTTCATTTCTGTCTCCTATCGAATAAAGTTATGAATGAATGCGTGAGTAGACCTGACAGGTTTTCGAAGGAACCTGTCAGGTCTGGGAACTACTTGAGATGCTCCGCGGCCCACTCGACATCGAGCGCGGCCAGCCCCGCCTCGGTCGGCGCGCCCGTCTCCGGGTCCCAACCCATCATGCCGTAGTAGAGACTGATGCTCTGCATCCAACACTTCAGGATCCACCGGCTTCTCGTTGACGGTCTGCGTCTTGAAGTAGCTGTTCATGCGCTTCGGCAGCTTGTCGTCTGCCCGGGTGATGCCCTCGCGCATGTTGAACACGCGCGCCAGCGTCACGCCGCGCTGCGCCACCTGTTGCAGCTCCATCGTGGTGGCCTTGAACCCGGTGATCGAGCGCACCAGCTCCACCTTCTGATCCACGGACCAGGGGATGAACATGCACATGCCCAGGTGATTGTCCAGCCATTGCCAGTTGGAGACGTGGGTGAAGGCGCGTACCTTGGCCGGGCCCAACTGCGTCTGCGGCATGGCCTCGTAGACGCCCCAGCCTTGCAGCGTTTCGCTCAGCGGCTCCTTCTCCATGCTGCCATCCCAGAAGTTGTGCATGTGATCGGCCCCGGTGGGCGACACGGCGTAGCCCAACGCCTGGCCGTGGCGCGTGCGGCATTCGTGCATCGGGAAGGGTTGGCCCTTCACGTGGATGGCGAAATCTTCCGCCTCCGGCCCGATTTGCTCGCACCGCGCGCTTCGGGCCTTCGCCCAGCAGCCAGCCCAGCCCCTCGGTGCGTTCGCCCAGCCGGCGGATCATCTCCACCATCGCGGCGGCGTTGCCGAAGCGCAGGTCCAGCCCGTCGGTGTCTTCCGGCGTGATCAGCCCCGCCTCGAAGCACTCCATCGCAAACGAAACCATCATGCCCGCGTTGATCGTGTCCAGCCCGTAGGCGTTACACAACTCGTTGGCCGTGCTGACGGCCGCCAGGTCGTCTACGCCGCAGTTCGAGCCGACCGCGCCGATGGTCTCATATTCAGGCCCGCCATAGCGCGGGTCTGCTTTGAACGGCCCTTCGGTGACTTCGACCACGCGTTTGCAGGCGATGGCGCAAGCGTAGCACGAGTCGCGATCTACCATGATGGTGTCGCGCATCACCTCGCCGGAGATGGCGTGCGCGCCCGCGAAGGTGCCATCCTGGAAGTTGCGCGTGGGAAGCTGCCCGGCATGATCCAGCGAGTCTACCCCGCCGGCGGTGCCCAGGTCGTGCATCCCCCACGATTTGTCTTTCCAGTTGTCGCGCATCCACTTGCTGAGTTCCCTGAAACCGTCGGGGTCGGCCATTTGCACTCGCTGCTTGCCGCGCGCCGCCACCGCCTTCAGGTTCTTGGAACCCATCACCGCGCCCAGGCCGGGCCGCCCCGCGGAGCGTGTGGCGTCGTTCATCACGCACGCGATGCGCGACAGGCGTTCGCCCGCTGGCCCGATCATGCTGACGCGGACGAGCGAGTCGCCCAGCTCCTCGCGCAGCATGTCTTGCGTTTCCAGGCTGTGCTTGCCCCACAGGTGCTGCGCCGGGCGAATCTCGATCTCGCCGTCCTTGATCCACAGATAGACCGGCTCGGCGGCTTTGCCGTAGACGATCAACGCATCATAGCCGGCCAGTTGGAGTTCGGCGCCGAAGAAGCCGCCCACGTCCGCCTCGCCGTAGCCGCCCGTCAACGGCGATTTGGCGCCCATCGCGTTGCGGCCGCCGCCCGCGACCGGCGCGCCGGTTGTCGCGCCGTTGGCGAAAATCAGCACGTTTTCCGGCCCCAGCGGGTCGGCCCCCCTGGGCACCAACTTGAGCAAGTAATAGGCGACAAAGCCCTTGCCCGCCCAGATAGGTGCGGTAGAAGGCCGACCGGCGGCTCTTCAATCCAGACGCGCCCGTCAGTCAAATCAACGTGTGCGATCTTTCCGCTAAATCCGTTCATGTTATTTTACACCTCTGCGTTTTTGTGGCATCGGGCACAATTATACGCCCGTTTTGGACATACATACAAACCCGGTTTTCCGGCGTAGCCGAAAACCGGGTTTGTCGACCAGCGCTGGAGATCTGTGAGGCTCAGCCGCCGCCCTTCACGGCGCCCGCCGTCAGGCCGGCGACCATGAACCGCTGGCCGAACATATAGAGGATCAGCACGGGCACGGCCATGAGAAGCGCTGCGGCCGATAGCTGGCCCCAGGGCAGCACGTCGCCGATGATCATCTGCGAAAGCCCGACCGGGATGGTCATCTTCGATCTCGCTCTGGATGAACACGTAGGCGAAGAGGAACTCGCTCCACGCCTGCGTGATGCCGAAAAGCGCCACGGCCATCAACGCCGGCTTCGTGAGCGGCAGCACTACCTTCGTGAACGCCTGGAAGCGGTTGCAGCCGTCCACCAGCGCCGCGGCCTCCAGCTCCTCGGGGATTGCCGCGTAGTAGCCCATCATCAACCAGATGGCGAACGGCAGGCTGAACGTGGGGTAAGACAGGATCAGCGACCACAGCGTGTTGGTCAGGTGCAGCCCGGCGAAGAGCTGGTAGATCGGGATCAGCATCATGATCGCCGGCATCAGATAAGCCACCAGCACCAGGTTCGAGAACTGCCGCGCGCCGCGCCACTGCAGGCCGCGTCAGCGCATACGCGCCGATTGCCGCAACCACCGTCGCCAGGATCGCCGTCGAAACCGAGACGATCAGTGTGTTCTTCATCCACGTCAGGAAGTTGTTGTGTGGTCCGAGTAGCGCCTTGAACTGGTCGAGCGTCCACGGCTGGCGGCCAGTAGACGTTCTCGAACATCGTGACCTGCAACTCGGTCTTGAACGCCGTCACGATCACCCAGTAGAAGGGCAACAAGCTCGAAGGCGAGGAGCAGAAACAGCGCCACATTGGGCAAGATCTTGCTGGCCCACCCCGGCGCCGTCCGCGCCGGTGCATCTGGGTCGCCGCGAAACAGGTCGGCGATCCATCCGAAGAAGCTCTCGACAGCGTTGTTGATCACCCAGAAGACCGCGACGAGCGCCGTGAGCAGCATCTTGAACGGCCAGGCGATCGCTGCGCCGATCTTGCTCAGGGCGCCTGGCTCGCGTGTTGTCGTCGACATCGTAGAGCCGGCGGCCCTGCATCATATACTTGCCCAGGATCATGATGAAGAAGAACAGGATTGGGGCCATCGTCAAGGCGACAGCGATGCCCTTGCCGTACATCTGCGCGCCGATACCCCAGTTATACGACAGGATCGAATAGACCTTCGTCGCGTCCATCGGCCCGCCGTTTGTCAGCAGGAAAATCAGTGTGAAGGTGTTGAAGGTCCAGATGGTGGAGAGCAACGTCACCACAATGAGCACGTACTTCAGACCGGGCAGGGTGACGTGCAGAAACTGCCGCCAGCCGGAAGCGCCGTCAATTGCGGCGGCTTCGTACAACTCCTTGTCAATCGCCTTCAGCCCGGCCAGGATATTGATGACGAAGAACGGGATGCCTTGCCACAGGTTGATCACCACCAAAGTGGGCAGGGCCGAATCGATGCCGCTCAAGAACAGAAGCGGCTGGTCAATGATGTTCAGGTCCAGCAACAGCCGGTTCGCCCCGCCGTAGATCGGGTCGAGCATGCTCTTCCAGGTGATGGCCCGCACGATATCGGGGACGATCCAGGGCAGCAGCACCAGGCCGGTGAGGATACCACCCCAGCGTCCCAACCGGTTGAGCAGGACCGCGATCAGCGTGCCGAATACGACCTTGAGGACCACCGACGCGACGGTGTATTTGGTGGTGATCCAGAGTGAACGGCGAAAGAACTGATCGCCCCAGACCTCAATATAGTTCTTGAACCCGACGAATGGGCCGATCTCGACGCTCACGGTGTTTGTGAAGCTGATGTAAACCGCGCGGAGGAAGGGATAAGCGATGATGCCGCCCATCAGGAGTACCGTCGGCAGCATCAAGAACCATGCCCAACCCCAGTCGCGACCCAGCGCGTTATGGAGTCGTTTGCTGAGGGTGACCGGGGGCGCCGTTGCCGTCAGCGCCTTGTCCGTGCGTACTACGTTGGTCATTTGCCCTGCTCCTATGCGGGGTAAGATTCTTCGCAGGTGTAACTTTTGGTCCCAACTACGAAGGCGATAGCGGTTTCGACGGCGATGGAGGGTCAGGGGCCTTCACTCTGGCAGTGGATTGAAGGCCCCTTCAGAAACCGGGACGGCTCAGGCCTGTTCGCCGGCGAGCCCGTTGTCCTTGAAGATCTGCACGTAGCGGTCGTGGCAGGTCTTGACTGCTTCAGCCACGGCAGTGCCCTGGAGGATCGAGGCGACCATGTCGGCCTCGATTCCGGCCTGGGTCTGCCGCCGCCATCGCCGGGGAGTTACGCGGTCCCGGATAGAGACCCGGGGCGACCGGCACCCGACGGATCGCGGGCGACCTTCTTCTGCTCCTGGGCCACCGGATCGGTCGCCATGTATGGCGCTTCATCCCACAGCTTCTCGTAGGCAGGCAACCCAAAGGACGGGTTGTTGCTCCAACATGGCGTTGTAGTTGTCCAGGTCCAGCACGAGAGCTTGATGATCACTCGCGGGCCGCATTTTGGTTCTTTGCGCCCTTCATCAGCGCCATGTAGTTGGCGGAGAGGCCGTTGAACTCCAGGTTCACCGGGCCGCCGCGGGGGCATGGAACTTGGTGATCTCGCGGATGGGGTTCCCATCGAGCAGCGCCTTGGCATAGACGGTGCCGCCGTTCTGGGTGTAGGCCAGCTTGCCGGCCAGGTATGCCTCGTTGTTGGAGGAGTCGGCCCAGGCGAGGACGCCGGGCGGCAACATGGGGGCCCACTTCTCGTCAATGTAGAGCTGGGTCATCGCCGTCATGGCGTCCACCATCTCGGGCGAGTCGAAGGTGACGAACTGACCGGTCTCGTCCTGCTTGTACGCGCCCCAGCCGTGCTGCACGCGGAAGCGCAACCAGTCGCCGTCGCCTGAGCGGTTCGGCGTGGTGCCCCAACCATAGAGCTCCTTGGTGGGATCCGACACTTCCAGACAGGCTTCCCACAGGTCGGGATAGCTGCGCACTTCGTCGAGCTTGATGCCCTTGTCCTCGAAGACCGGCGCCTGGTACCAGCCGCCGTCGGAGCGCTGGAAGTAGGGCACAAAGCGCCACTGGCCGTCGGTGATGAAGTCGGCGATCTGACGGGGAGCGGGGTCGCCCCACTTGGCCACAACCTCTTCCACGAGATCCGACACCGGGTCCACCAGGTTGTTTTGGGGAAGCCGGACGACCTCGTCCGTATGCATCAAGAGATCGGGCGGGTTGCCCGCGGCGGCCTGTGCTTGCAGCTTCTCGAGGAATGGGGTGCCGGAGGTGAACCCGGCCTCGTAGGTGATGTCAATCGGCCAGCCTTGCGACTTGGCGAAGTCCAGCACCTCGCCGCGCCACCAGTCGTTGAACTCCGGGAAGAAGTCCTTCTTCTGGATGACCCAGATGGTGCCGTCAATGGGGACAGGGGCGGCTACCTGGACCTCGACGGTCTCGACGACGACCTTTTCGACTTCGACTTGCTTCTCGACGACGACGGTTGAGAGTTTCTCGACAACCTTCTCGACGATGATCGGGGTGGCTGGGGCCTGGGGCGCCGCTGCGGGCGCCGCACATGCGGCCATCGCCGCGCCGGCCGTACCAATTCCGGCCAGCCGCAGGAAATTGCGGCGGGTCAGTGCCTTTGACTTTGACATTCTGGCCTCCTAGTCTCCTCTTTGATCTAAGAATCTGTTACACCAATGCCGACCTGTGTAAGTGGCTTCTGTGCCCTCACCTCCCCTCGGTTGTCAAATGCCTTCGTGCGCTCTGTCTTCGAGCGGGGCGAGCACGTCATGATGCACCACGCTCGAAGACTGCGAAGCGCTATGAACTAGACGGTCTCCAGGATCTTGCGCATCTTCTCGCCGTTGGTGCGCCACCAGCCGCCCAGGATCGAGAGATCCCAGCCGATGCAGAAGTGTCGCACGCCCAGATCCAGATAGTATTGCGCCTGTTCCGGGCTGCCGATCTCGGCGCGGGGCGGTACGCCCATCTTGATCGCCGTTTCGAGAACCCGCTTCTCGATGGCCTTGATTTCCGGCGAACCGGCCTGGCCCGGCATACCCATGCTCATGGCAAAATCAACGCCGCCCCATTGTATCATATCTATTCCTGGAACTTCAAGCACACTTTCCAGATTATCCACCAATTCGCGTTTTTCCACCATCAACAGCACGACGAGGTCGCGCAGGTGCTGCACATAGGCCGGCGTGCCGCCGTAACCGGGGTAGGTGAACCGGCGCGCCTGGTTGCCGAAGATGCCGCCGTCTTCCGGCGTTTCGGGCTTGCAGATCTTGACGCATTCCTGCGCGTCTTCCACGGTGCGCACGTCGGCGAACAGCACGCCCTGGAACCCGGAGCCGACCGCGCGCTGCGCCAGCCACGTGCGCGGCTGCTGGTCAATCTTGATGATCGCCGGCAGGTTGTAAAGCTCCGACGTTCGGCCGTAATGATCCAGGTCGTGCAGGTCGAAGGTGGCATACTCTGCCACGAACTCGACATAATCAAACATCCCGGTGTGGCCCAGGATTTCCAGGATGGCCGGGGACATGGTGTTCATGTGCGTCCCCAGGGTCGGTTTGCCGGCCTTCAGAAGTTCTCGCAGCGAATTCGCCTTCAAGTGATTCCTCCTTGTGTTGTGGTGATCAGGGATCGGGAGCAGGAACCAGTGATCAGGGGTCAGCGATCAGTGATTAGGGATCAGTCACCAGGAGCAGAGGGGTGATCTCCGCTCCCGTCCTGTTCCCCGATACCGTCCCGATACCCGATACCTAATATCCGATACCCGTCCCTACTTATCCCAGCGCCGATCCGGCTGCCAGAAGCCCAGCTTGGGCGTGTTCCACTCGTCGGTCGGCTCGAACAGCCCGCCGGAGCGCAGGTTGCTCGCGATGCCCTCTAGGTTCAGGTCGACGCCGAGGCCGGGCTTGTCCGGCACGGTCACGTAGCCGCCCTGGATGTAGTCGCTCGGGCAGCCCGGTCACCAGGCCCTCCCAGAAGGGCAGGTCGAGGCCGTGATGCTCCAGCGCGACGAAGCTGGGGATCGCGGCGGCGGTGTGGACGTTGGCCATGAACGCGATCGGCGAGCCGGCGAAGTGCAGCGCGGTGGGCAGGCCGTGGCGCTCGGCGTAGTCGGCGATGCGTCTTGGTCTCCAGCATCCCGCCCGAGGTGAGCAGGTCGGGGTGGAGGATGTCGACCGCGCGCTGTCTCGATCATGCTCGCGGAAGCCGTCCCACAGATAGAGCTCCTCGCCGGCGGCGGTCGGCACGCGGATCGCGTCGGTCACCTGCTTGTGGCCCTCCACGTCCCACCAGCGGCATCGGGTCTTCCATCCACGCCAGCCCGTACGGTTCCAGCGCCTTGCCCAGCCGGATGACTTCCTTGGCGGTCATGTAGCCGTGGCCGAAGTGGTCGATGCAGAGCGAGGTCTCCCAGCCGACGGCCTCGCGCACGGCGGCGACGATCTCGACCATGCGGGCGATGCCGGTGTCGGTCACGCTGCGTGCCGTAGCCCGCAGCCCGGCGCGCGCCCGCGCAGCCCCAGTCGGGTATTCGAGGTCGGGCGGCGGCGTCCCGATCATGCGCGCCCGGCGCATCCTTCCAGCACTGCAGGCCGATGTCGAACTTGATGAAGGTCAGCCCCATGCGCTTTGCGGCCCAGCACGCGCTCGCACGTAGGCTTCGGGCGTCGGCTCGGCGGGGCGTGGGCGTGTCGGCGTAGAGGCGCACCTTGTCGCGATACTTGCCGCCCAGGAACTGGTAGCACGGCACGCCGTAGACCTTGCCCACGAGGTCCCACAGCGCGATCTCGATGCCCGAGACGCCGCCGCCCTCGCGGCCCGACCTGCCGAAGTGCTTGATCGCGCGGAAGATCATGTCCACGTTGCAGGGGTTCTGGCCCAGCAGCATGCTCTTGAACTGGAGCGCGTTCTCGCTGGTGGCCGGCGTCGCGCACCTCGCCGATGCCGTAGACGCCCTGGTTGGTGTCGATGCGGATGATCGGGTAGTCGTAGTTGCTGCACACCACCGCCATGCGCATGTCGGTGATCTTGAGTTCGGAAGGGCTGGACCCGCCGCGCACGGCGTCTTCGATTCGGCCCAGTTGCGTATCTTCAGTCGTCATGTTGCCTCTCTAGTCCCAATCTTCACCACGAAGGAACGAAGAAACGAAGAATTCATGTTGCACCACCCAGACTCGAAGGAGAATTCTTCGCGATCTTCGCGCTTCGTGATCTTCGTTTCCTTCGCGACTTTGTGTTCCAAATGCCGCCCCGAACCTATGGCGCGAACATTGCGGCCAATGTTGCAAGCACAGTCTCTGACTCATCGTCGGTCAGTTTGCCCAGCCGACGCACCAATCGGGTCTTGTCAACTGCCCGCAACTGGTCCAGAACGATCTGGCCCTCCTTGCCCTCGAAATGACAGTCAACCCGTGTCGGGTATGTTCGCGAGCGTGAGGTCATGGGAGCGATTATCACAGTGGCGATGTGCCGGTTGGCCGTATCAGGCGAGACCACAACACATGGCCGCGTCTTCTGAAGTTCACTTCCCTTTGTGGGATCCAGGGCTACCAGGTAAATATCGAACCGCTTGACTGGAATGCTTACCACTCCCATTCCTCTTCATCCCATGCGCTCGACCCGCTCTGGTCTCCGTCTATGAGCTGATCATCACCTGCCGCCGCCATCGCTATGAACTGCTCCTCCCAGCCGGCTCGAGCCTCTTGTGCGGGACGGATTGAAATCTCCCCATCCTGCACAAATAACTCAACGCGATCTTCGATTCCGGCTTGCTTCAAGAGCACCTTGGGAATGCGAATCCCTTGCGAGTTGCCGATGCGTACAATTCGCGTATGCAAAGCTTTGTTCATTGTGATACCTCCAACTATTGTAATTACATTATAATTACAATGTGCCACATGTCAAGCCTTGCGTTTGTCCTCAGGTGCTTTCTTCGCGTCTCCGTGTCTTCGTGGTGAATCTTCTATTTTCCCCACGTCAGATCCGGCTCGATGCGCGCCCAGAAGGCGTCTATCTCGCGCAGGTCGTCGGCGTCGAGCTTATTGGTCTGGTTGCGCATGCGCGTATTCTTGAAGACGCCGCGCCGCACCATGATCTCTTTGGCATAGGCCATGCCCATGATGCCTTCCAGCACCAGGCCCGGCAGCAAGCCGGTCGAACAGGTCGCGCGCGGCAACCCCATCTCCCGCATCGAGCAGCTCCCAGATGCGTTGCACCACGTCGCAGAACTGGCACGCGTGGACGCAGCCTGCCGCGCCGCGCGCCCATTCGGTGATGAGGTAGCGCCCGCCGTTGCCGCCCATCACGCCGTGAACCGCCGGGCTGCGCCGCGCGATCAGCCCGCCCAATCGCTGCGTCTCAGGAGACACTTCCTCTTTGACCCAGCTCACGTTTTCGATCTCGGTGCAAAGCTCCACCACCTGGTCGAGGGACAGCGCGACCAGATCGGCGTTTTGAATCCAGACGGGGATGCTGACGGCGTCGGAGATGGCCTGATAGTAGGCGCGGATGCTGGCGTAGTCGGGGCGGCCCCCCATGTAGGGCGGCATGGCAATCACCGCGTCGGCCCCGACCTGCTGGGCGTATTCGGCGTAGCTGACCGCGAGGGGTGTGCTGATGGCGGCGATGTTGGCGACGATGGGGACGCGCCCGGCGGCGGCCTCCACCGGCACGCGGATCATCAACCGGCGCTCGTCCTCGGAGAGCACGAAGAACTCGCTCACCATGACGGGCACGACGATCCCGCCCACGCCGGACTCGACGCAGAATGTGATCTCGTCGGCGAGCACGTCGGCGTCAATCCGGTCGCGCTCGTCATACGGTGTCATCGGGATGGCGAAACTGCCTCGCCAGACATCTTTGGTCATGGCTTTCTCCCCCGGTTGTCACCACCAAGACACCAAGAACACCGAAGAAAAAGAGAACTCTTCTTCGTGTCCTTTGTGTCTTGGTGGTAAATCTTGAAGTTACGGCGCTTTGCCCTTCAGGCCCTTGCGGCCGAGGAAGAGGGCGCGGCCGCCCAGCTCGGCCTCGATCTCCAGGAAGCGGTTGCCGCTGGGGCCGATGCCGCTCTCGCGGACCGTGCCGGCGTTGATGCCGACGCAGTAGTCGGCGATGTCCGCGCCCTCGCCGCGGCTGGAGCACGGCATCACGCCGTAGCCGTTGCGGTAGGCGAGCTGGATCATGTCGAACGCCTCGGTGATCGTGCCGATCTGGTTCACCTTGAGCAGCACGGTGTTCGCCGCGCCGACGTCGATGCCCTGCTGCACGCGCGCCGGGTTCGTCGTGAACAGGTCGTCGCCGACGATCTGGATGTCGAGTTCCTTCGTCAGGTCGGCGGTCGTCTCGTAGTCGTCCTCGTCGAACGGGTCCTCGAGGATGACGAACGGGTAGTTGCTGCACCATCGAGCGGTAGAGGTCGAACAGGTCATCCTTCGTCTTCGGCTCGGCGGAGAAGATGCCGACGTAGCGTTGCATGTCGTCGTCCCAGTAGGTGTCGGTGGCGACGTCGACCTGGATGCCGACCTTGCCCTCGTAGCCGAGCTTGTTGATCGTCTCGACCATCAGGTCCCAGATCTCGCGGTCGTGCTTGACGAGCCCGGCGGGCACGGCAGGATGATGCGCTGATGAACTCATTGGGATGCCGAACTTCTCGTTCAGCGCCTCGGGCCAGACCACGGTCGAAGTCCCAGCAGGCGTAGGAGGCCTCGGAGAAGGTGGCGAAGTCGTAGGCCATGAAGGAGTAGCTGGGCTTGCCGCCCGATTGCGCGCCGCTGCCGTAGCGGTCGGAGCCGACCAGACAGATCGTGCCCGGCACGGGCAGCGTGAAGGCCGAGCCCCGCCGATGTGCTGGTAGAGCGGGATGCCCAGCGCCGCCGCGCCGGCCTTGAGCACCGCCGCCGAGACCGCCGCCGTGGCGTTGCCGCCCAGCCGCGCTTTGGCGTTCGGCCCGCCGATGTTCAGCATCGCGTCGTCGACGGCGTTCTGGTTGGCGGCGTCCATGCCGAGCAGAGCCGGCGCGATGGCGTCGTTCACCGCGTTGACGGCGCGCATGACGCCCTTGCCGCGCCACTTCGTGCCGCCGTCGTAGGCGAACTCGATCTCGTGGGTGCCGACCGAGACGCCCGCCGTGCAGATGGCGACGCCCTTGGCGCCGTTCTCCGTCACGACCGTGGCCTCGACGCCGGGGTGTCCGCGGTCGCTGAAGACCTGTCGGGAAGTGATGCTGGTAATCGTTGCTCCGCGTGTCATGGGTTCTCCTTAAAATTAGAAATTACGAATTAGGCCTTATGCTAGTTGAGTTGAGCTGATAGAGCAGTCCTCTAGCGTGTGGCCGTTAGTTTGAGCATACAAGCGGGTACACAGGCCCCAGCAGGTACTGCGCCTGGTTCTTCTGAATCCGGAATTGCTGTACCAGTTGCCCGTTGACGGTTGTCGATGATGTGCCGGCAATGGGTGACCAGGTGGCGTGAACGGCCGGGGGCCACTGGGTTTTCTGCGTTCTGGCGACGCATCGCATATAACGCAATCCGATTGTAGGTACGCAGGGTCTCGGCCACAGGTTTGGCTGATGTAAGCTTTGTCGCCGAGCACGAGCAAGTCGGTATGGGCGCTGAGCAACTCAACCCCCACCGCCAGGTCGGTGGCATCTGGCGCGGGCGCCAGGATGAAATCGAGAATCAAACCGTTCAAGGTCACCAACAGATGCAAGCGGTAACCAAAGCATCATCTGCTTTTTGGAGGCGACGTGGCCATAGGTCGCCCCCGCCAGCGCCCAGTCGGCGCTGGCGGTCGGCGCGAGATGGAAACCAACCGCCGGCACCGGCAGGCTGTCTATGACGCAGGCCGGATCCGCCGCCAGATCCAGCCGGCGCACCAACTCTTGCCGCACCAAGTTAAGGGTCAGCGCCAGATTGCGCCGCCGCCGATTGAAACGCGATTGCTCGGGAACATGCGGGAAGAGCTGCGGATCAGCGCGTGCCAATGCCGCACCATTTCAGTTTCGATATCCCACCCGCACGCTTCGCCCACCAAAACCATGGTCAGCAACTCGCTATCGCTGCACAGCGGCGGCGGGCCGGTACGCCCACGTGGGTCGCCCACGCGTGCGACATATCATCGACAACGTCACGGTACGTGTACAAGCAGAACCGTCTCGAAGAATCAGGCGCATCCTGCTGGGGCCTGTAGTACCTGCTCGTATGCTAAACTAACGGCTCACACGCTGGGCATCTAACTACAACCGGCTGACGGACTATCCCCACTGCTTACAGATCAAGCATTGGCTTTCAACTAGCATAAGGCCTAATTCCTAATTCGCAATTGGTTTGTCCGTGATCAGCGTCACGGTGAGGTCGCCGACGCTGACGTTGTGTTCTGCGACGATGCCGGAATCGAGCCGCCAGAGGGCCGCCGACGTTGCGTGGGTGCGCAGCGCATCATGAATGCTGACGCCCGCGGCCTGCGCTTCGGCCATCGTCTCGCCGTCCACGATGCCGCCGGCCAGGCAGACCACGTCGCCCTGATCGTCGGCGAACCGGCCGCCGGGACCGTCGGTGCCGTCCGTATCAACGGCGCCCATGACGATATCTTCCGTGTCGAAGATCATCATCGCGCCGCCGAGCGCGAATTCCTGGTTGCGCCCGCCGATGCCCTCTTCCTCGCCCACCGTCACCAGCAACTCACCCGCGCTGAAGAGGGCGCAGGGCGGCTCGAAGGGGACGCCTGATTTCTCGACGCTGCGGGCGATGCAACCGACGGTGCGTCCGGCCTCGCGCGCTTCCGCCTGCATGCTCATCGCCAGCACGTGCGGCGTATAGCCCAGTTCCGCCGCCTTGCGCGCCGCCGTTGGGACGGGGCCCAACTCGCTCGGCATGATGGCGAAGATGCGGAAGTTGAACGTCGCTTCGTATTCCGCCGCCTTGACGGTCTCGCAGGTCGGGTCGGCGCGCAGCAGGTGTTGGCGCACCGATTCGGCCACGTGCTCCCACGCGTCCCACTTCTTGAGCATCGCCACGGCATCGGCGAAGGTGGTGCAATCGGGCAGCGTGTGCAGCCATAGATTCTTGTGCATGAACCAGTCGTATTCGAAATTCTCGAACAGGATCAGATGGACCATGCGCGCCGGGTGCAGATAACGGGCGATCCGTCCGCTTTTCATCTGATCGAGATGGTTGCGTATCGGGTTCAGTTCTCCGGTCGGCGCGCCCCGGTCAATTTGCATGAGGTAGGTGAGTTGTGTCATCTCGGCCATGCTCACGCCGTCAACGGGCAGCGTCAGGAGCGACGAGACGCCATTGGCGGCCAGCGTGAACACCAGATCATCTTCGGTGAGACCCTGCGCCATCTCGATGATGCGCCGACAGCCTACCGCGCAATAATCGTCGGGCACGGGGTGGCCTGCAAGCGTCACGCCGATCCGTTCGAGGATCACTTCGTCGCCGTGCTTACCGATCACGTGGCCGCCGGTCAGCCGATCGCCCAGCACGTCCTCGAAGGCCTTTGCGGCGCGTTGGATGCCCTTGCCCGCGCCGAACACGTAGATGCGCCCGATCTTCGAGAGATCGTAGACATCGTCGCCGGTCTCGGGGCTGCCCGCCGGCTCGAAATCCGGATGGCCGACGATCAGCTTGCCGTCTTCGACGCGCAGCAGTTTGCGGGTGTTGTGATACGGGTCGCCGGCTTGCAGGCCGGCCTCAAGAATTTGGGCCACGGCTTCCCGGCCTGCCCGGTTGCCGTGTGATGTCAGAACTTCTTTATTGCGAATCCTCATTGGCGCGCTCAAGCTAATAGTGGGTCAGGCGCTAACACACGCCTGGGTTACTTGTGAGACGTGGCCCCGGGTGCATCTGGATTGTTTGGGGCTTGGGCGAAGCTGTGTGGAACGGTTGGCAATGTAGCATACAGTCGGTATGCTGTCAACTGTGAAAAACCTCACTCCGGTAAGCAAGGCGGGATCAAGGCGGGGCGCGGACGACCGGCAGGCTCTGCACGTCGCCGACGCCGTTCAACAGATACGCGGCAATCCATGCCTGGGGAATCGCCTGGGTCTGCACCACCAGCCAGTCGCCGGCTTCGTTGCGCCCGATGACGCTGATGCTGGCGCCCTTTTCCAGGCTGCCCACTTTGCCGTAGTTGGTGCCCGGCCCGGCGCGCAGGTTCGACGTGTCCACTGCGACGCCCGTCACCGTGCCTGCTTCACCCGATGAAACCGCCGCGGCCGGCGCTTCCGCCGCGCTCTCCAACCCGCTGGTCATGGGGATTTCGTTCAGCTCGATGTTGTTGGTGGTCGCAATGGCGTTCAGTTCGGTCTTTACGTCGGCCAGTTTGGTCGTACAGCGCTTTGCCTGCTCGGCAGCCTGGCCCAACTGTTTGGCGTCCATGGTATCCATCGCGGTCTGGACGGTCTTGCGAGCGGCGAGGCAATCGCTGACGGCGTCGAGCGCCGCCGCATGGGTGGGTTTTAATGCGTCGGGTGGGGTCATGCCCGAGACGCCCGCGTAGACCAGGTCAATCACCTTGTTCTGCGAATTGACCAGGATCTGCCAGTCGTTGGCAGTCAGGCGCGGATCGTTGAGCAGTTCCGAATAGCGCCCCATGACGCTCTCCAGCGCGCCGAACTGGCCCAGCAACACGCCGCCATAGTTGGCCGCCTGCGTGATGACCTCTGCGGGCAGTTTGGGCAGGGCGGTGGGCGTCGAGCCGGGGTTTTCCTTCCGGGCGCTGCTGCACCCTGTCACAATGGTGACGATGATGACCAGGATGATGAGAAGTGTGCGACGCTGGCGCATGGTTTCCTCCGGGGTGGATGCCTGCACCGAATGTTATCCCACCGACACAACTATGTCAAAATGGTCGCGCATAGATGTAGACATTTCTGGTTGACAGGTGCGTTGCACGTTCAGGATGTGAAGCGCCGGTGGGCGGCGAACAACAGCGCGCCCGCCGCGGTGAGCGCCGCCGCGCCGAGGAACATGGCCGTGTAACTGTAGCGCACGATCAACACGCCGCCCACCGTCGCGACAATGGCCCAACTTGCCCCCACCGACAGGGTCGCGGCCGCGGCGATGGCCGAACGCCAGCGGGCCGGCACGCCTTCCATCTGGTAGAGGCTCATCGCGGGCCGCGCCATGGACGCCGCACCGATCACCCCCGCGTAGCTCAGCCCCGCCGCCGGCGCCCAGGGGATCAACGCGATCGGCAGCAACAGCGCCGCCATCCCCAGCGAGGTGGTCACGTAGGAGCGTCCCATGCCCATGCGTCCAACCAGCATCGGCGAGAACAGCGCCGCCACGCCCGCCATCAGGTTGCCCAGCGAGGCCATCATGCCGATGCGCGCGGTGGCCACGCCCAGCCCTTGATCCAGGTAGACGTTGAAGAAGGTGCGGATTGCGCCCTCGCCCGATGCCTGCAAGGCCACGATGAGCGCCATGAGGAGGATGAAGCCCCAGGGCGCGACGGCGGGCCGGGGCCGGTCTGATGTGGGCAGCACGCGTTCTTCGACCGTTTCGCCATCCTTCGCGAGGATCATCGCGAGGGTTGCCGGGACGAGACAGAGCGCCGAAACCATCAGCGCGAGGCGATAGGGTTGCGCGCCGGTGGTGGACAGGCCGAACAGAAGGGCGAAGATGCCGGGCAGGAACCCACCAATCAGGCTGCCGGCGAACGCGCCCAACGGCGTCACGGCCACTTGCACCGAAAAGACGTAACGCCGCGCCGCGAGTGCGGCGACGCTCATCAGATAGGGGCTCATGTTGACCGCATAGAACGCCGCGCCCGCGGCGCTCAGCAGATTCATCGTATACAGCCAGGTGAGGCGGGAGGCTTCGGGCGCAACATCGGCCTGCGCCAGCAAGAACTGCCCCGCGCCGACCATCATCAGCCCGCCGATCATGGCGCGCCGGTTGCCCCAGCGTTGGCCGACCCAACCCGCGGGCAGGCACATCAGCCCGAAACCGAGCGAACCGACGGCGTTGATCGTGCCGATGACGGCGGGGCCGTAACCGAGGCGCAACAGGAAGAGATTAAAGAGGGTCGCAAAAAGCCCGCCCCACGCGGTGAAACCCATCAGCGCGGCGGACAGCAGGGAGAGACGGACGTTGCGATCGAAGCCACGAGCGGCTTGCAGATAGGATGTGCCCAGCGGATTCCTCCGCCGCTATTCTAACAGACAAAGCGATCCCCGGCCCTAATCGCAGACGCGAGTTGAGCCGGGGATCGGTGAACGATCTATGCCAGGCGTGTGCGGGCGCTTACTGGGTCATGCCGCCGACGCGGAAAGAGGCCGCCGGCACCAGGATGGTCTGGCTCCATTCGCTGTTGGCGCCGGTGTCATAGCCCAGCGCCCCCGCAACGTCTTTCAGCGCCTGGACCTCGCCGGCGCTGATATCGCGGGCGCCGATGCCCAGGAATCCACCCTCGGCCTGCGCCTCAGCGACCTTCTGGCCCACCAGCAGGATCGAGCTCTTGTAATGCGTGCGGGGCGTGATGGCAACGTCGCTCAACGCGGTGTTGACCCGCCGGAAGTATTGCAGCACCGCCTGGCGCAATGCGTCCGGGTTGGTCATGTCAACGTCGCCCAGCACCAGCGCGGGCGGGGTCTTGGATGCCAGCGCAGCGTTCACCGCGTTGTACGTTTCGCGCAGGGCGGCCTTCAACAGTTGGTCGCTATCGGGGACGTTTTCGGGATCGAGCGCGGCCCCCAGGGCCTCCCATTCCTTGTCGCTGATCTCGTTCTTGCTGCCCAGCGCAGTATAGATGCCGGCGATTGCCGGCGCATCGGCCACAAGCTCCCATTCTTCGGCGTCAAAATAGCCCATTACTTTTTCGTCGGCCATGTTCTTCCTCCTGTGATGAATGTAGGTTGGTCGTAGATGACAGATTTTTCGTGATCTGCTAAGCGCCCAGCGCCGTGCGGATTTTCTCCAACGCGATGCGTTCCTTCTCGCTGATGACCTGCCCACCGATGCCCAGGAATCCGCCCTCTTTGCTCGACTCGGCGACGGCCGTCGCAGCCTTGATGACCTCATTCCGGTAGGCGGCGGCCTCTTCGGGCGAGAGTTCGGCCAGCGCCTCGCGAGCTTTGGTCGCGACATCCAGCACCTTGCTCTGAACCATCTCCTCGTCGTCGGGGTCGAAATGATCGAGGCCGATTGCGCCCAGGTCGCCTGTTTCGGCGGCCTTGTTCACCTCGGCCTCCCGGCTGTTCCAGATGGCGTCCAGCAGGGTGCTGCCGCCGGTGAGCCTCGCCGGGTCGAACGCTCTTGACAGGGCGGCGAACTCTTTGATCGAGCCGAACGGGCCGCTGTGCCCCGCCGCCGCGACGTAACCCGCCGCAATGGCCGGAAAGGCGCTCACCGCGGCCCATTGTTCTGCGGTGAATTGCCGCTTCAAAGTTTCCTGGGCCGCGACATCGGCGAAGGCCGCGGTCACCATCCGGGCGTGTACGTCGTCTGATGCCGCGATTTCGCTCGCCTCGGTCTGTAGCGCCGCAGCGAGCGCGTCCCTGTCAAGGCTCTGCCGGGTCGCCTGCGCGGCCAGCGCGGAAACACCCAGCGGCGCGGCGAATTTGAGCAGCGTTCTCAGCCCCGGGATGTCGCTGGCGCGCGTCAGGCTATTGAGAAGCGGCCCGGTCGTCGGTCCCAGCGCCTCGCTCAACACGTCGCCATATTTGCCGGTGATCAGGTTGGCGGTAGCGCCCGTGGGGTCGCGCCGCCACGCCAGGGCCGACCTGATCGAGCAATGCGCTCACCGTATCGCGCCCGCCCGGTTGCTCCGTCTGTTTTGCCAGCGCGATGATCAGCAGCGGGACGCCGAGACGCCCGGCTTCCCTGGCCGTGGGCATGTCCACGCCGATCATCCGAGCCACCGACTCTAGCAGCTCGGGCGTCGCAAGGGTTGATAGACTGTCTGTTAGCGATCCCATAGACAACTCCCTTTATTTGCGCCGCGTGATTGCCGATTGCAGGTGCAATCGTGCATAGCATATCATGCAACTGCCGCGCAACAGTAATCTGTCTGCCGATTGAGAATCACGTGGAGACGCGGAAGCAAGGGAAAAGAATCCTTCGCGGTCTCCGCGTGATCCATGTTGAGCCTACATTGCCTCCAGCAGTGCGGCGATCTCCGTGATGCTTTCCGGCGAGAGCGCGTGATCGCCGGCCGCGGCGGTCTCTTCGATCTGCGAGGGTCGGCGTGCGCCCACGATGGCCGCGGTCATCTCGGGCCGCCGCAGCACCCATGCGAGGGCGAGTTGCGCCAGCGAGATGCCCTCGCGGGCGGCGATGGGGCGTAGCGCTTCGACCAGCGCGAGGTTCCGGCTGAGTTTCGGCTCCTGGAAGTACTCGTTGCGCCTGCGCCAGTCCCCTTCATCCAGGTTGGCGACGCGTTCCTTCGTGACCTTCCCGGTGAGCAACCCCGCCTGCATCGGGCTGTAGACGATCACGCCGATGTCGTTTGCGCCGCAGAAGGGCAGGATTTCGGCCTCCACGTCGCGCCGGATCATGCTGTAGGGCGGCTGGAGCGATGCGATCGGGTGGATCGGCTGGATGCGCTGCATCTGCGCGACGTTGAAGTTCGAGACGCCGCCATAGCGCACCTTGCCCTCTTTGATCAACCCGGCAATCGTCCCCCAACCCTCTTCGATATCTTCTTCCGGGATCGGCCAGTGAATCTGATAGAGGTCAATGTAATCGGTCTGCAACCGGCGCAGGCTGTCTTCGACCTCTTGCCGGATCGAGGCGGCCTTCAGGTTGCCGCTCAGCTTGCCGGTGGCCCGGTCGCCGGTGCGTCCGCATTTGGTGGCGATGATGACCTGGTCGCGCCGCCCCTTCAACGCCTTGCCGATGACCTCTTCCGAGTGGCCGAAGCCGTAGATGGCCGCCGAATCGAGCCAGTTCACGCCCAGGTCGAGGGCGCGCTGCACCGCGGCGATGGAATCGGCGTCATCTTGCGGCCCCCAGCCATAGGCCCACGGCCCGCTGTAGGACCACGTGCCGAGGCCGATGGTGGTCACATAGAGATCGCTGTACCCGAGTTTTCGCGTTTGCAAGATTTTGCTCCCTTGTGGTGGATTTGATGTGCGCCGATGATCGCCGCACGGTGTGCTCAAATTGTGTTATACTGCCGGCATCTAATTTATTGTCGCCCGGAGTGCGCACATGAGACGACTCACGTTATTCCGTCATGCCAAGTCGGTGCAGGACCCCGCATTCCCCATTGACCGCGAGCGGCCGCTGTCGTCGCGTGGCCTGGATGATGCGCCCTTCATGGGACGCATCATGCGCGGCGCAGACGTGGCGCCGCAGCTCATCGTCTCCTCGCCCTCGGCGCGCACGCGCGAGACGGCGCGCCGGTTTGCCCACAGCGCCGGCTACAAGGGCGATGTGCTCGTCGTCGAGTCGTTGTATCTCGGCGCGGCGCCGGAACTGCTGGAAGTCGTGCTGGCGCTGCCGGATGAATGCGAACACGTGATGCTTGTGGGTCACAACCCCGGCATGGAGGAGTTCGCGGCTCTGCTGCTCGGCGCGCCGCCCGGCGCGTCCGGGGTGCGCATGACCACCGGCGCCATGGCCCATTTCGAACTCTCGGTAACCGGGTGGGCCGAGGTGGCGCCGGGTTGCGGGCTGCTGCACTGGTTGGTGAATCCGCGCCTGCTCAGGAAAATGACGTAGTTCGCTGCCAGGGATCGGCTCGATGCTGCTGAACGGCTCGTTGTCATGCTGAACGGCTCGTTGTCATGCTGAACGGAGTGAAGCATCTCGGCCACCCAGACGGAAATGCTTCACTCCGTTCAGCATGACATTACGCGAACGACCGAGCGGCCCCGCGCCGTCCGCGGCCTGCACCGGGTAGACCTCCGGCTCGATGCCGGTGTGCGCCTTGTACTGCGCCCGCACCGCCTCCGCGAACTGTCTCCACCCGATCCGTCTCCACGAAGGCGACCATGCAGCCGCCGAAGCCCGCGCCCGCCTGCCGGGCGCCGATCGCGCCCGGCGCGGCCATCATCGCCGCGTGCATCGCCTCCATCTGCGGCACGCAAATCTCATACAGGTCGCGCGCGCGCCCGCAAATGACGCCAGCGTCGCCTCGCGGATGGCCGCACGGTCGCCACGCGGCAATGCCTCGGCCAGCGCCAGCACGCGCACATCCTCCTCCACGATGAAGCGACTGCGCCGGGCGACCTCGGCGGGCAAGGCGGCCTCGTGCGCGGCCAGCATCTCCGGTGACACGTCGCGCAGCGCCTGCACCTCCGGGTAGAATGCGGCCAGCCGACGCGCCCCTTCCTCGCACGCCGCCCGGCGCGCGCCATATTCAGACCCCGCCAGCGCCCGCCGATAGCGCGTGTCGCAGATCACCACGGTCACATCGTCTGCGATGGCGCTGGGGCGACTGGAGAGGTCGCGGCAATCGAGCAGCAGCGCGCACCCCGCCTGCCCCATCATCGAGGTGTACTGGTCGAGGATGCCGCAGTTGACGCCGACGAACCCGTTCTCGGCGCGCTGGCACAGTTGCGCGGCCGCCACCGGATCGAGCGTCCGGCCGGCGAGCGCGGCGAAGACCGTCGCCGTCGCGCATTCCAGCGCCGCCGACGAACTCAGCCCGCTGCCGATGGGGATGGTTGAATGCACCAACCCGTCCCACCCGTGCAGCGGATGGCCCGCCTCGCGCAAGGCCCAGGCGACGCCGCGCACGTAATTGGCCCAGGGCGTCTCGGTGTCGTGCGTGATGTCGTCGAGCGAGAACTCGCTGCCGCCGGGCACGTCCAGCGAATGCAGCCGCACGGTGCGGTCGGCGCGTGGCCGCACGGCGATCCAGGTGTCGCGGTTGATGGGCAGCGTGAGGACGTAGCCCAGGTTGTAATCGGTGTGGCTGCCCATCAGGTCAACCCGGCCCGGCGCGCGGAACCACAGTTCCGGCGGCGCGCCATATTGCGCCTCGAAGGCTCGCGTCATGCCCTCACGTCGTTTGGCATCGTCTATGGTCATGTGTGAATCCGTGTAATCCATGAAAATCCGTGTTGACTCGCGTCCTACATTACCCCCATCGCCTCCAGCAGCGCGGCGACGTTCGCCATCGGGATATCCGACATCATCCGGTGCGACGGTCCCAGCACCAGCCCCGTGCCCGCGGGCGCGAGCGCCTGGGTGCAATCTCTGACGGCGGCCTTCACCTCGGCGGGCGTCCCATGCGGCAGCACATCCTGGGTGGATACGCCGCCGTAGAAGGCCAGCGCGTCGCCGTATTGCGTTTGCAACCAGCGATGTTCGAGCACCTCCGGCTGCACGGGGTTGATCGCGGTCAGCCCGATTTCGATCAGGTCGGGCAGGATCGCCTTGATCTGCCCGTCGGAGTGGAGGATGATCGGCAGGCCGGCCTCGCGGAAGGGCGCGAACAGTCTGCGCCAGCCGCGGCTTGATGAGCGCGCGCCACGATCGCGGCGAGATCAGCAGCGCCGTCTGCCCGCCGTAATCGTCGCCGAAATAGCCGCCGTCTACGCCCAGCGCGATGAACCGGCGCAAAATCCCCGCCTGGATCGTCGTGATTCGATCGAGCAGTTCGCCGGCATAGGCCGGGTCGAGCGCGGTGTCGGCGAGGAAGTTCTCGAACCCGCGCAGCGACCACGCCCGCTCGAACAGGCTGAAGCCGAAGTTGGGCACGACGAAATGCGCGCCGCCATCGCGCCGCCATCGGCGGCCAGGGCGCGGGTCGCGCCGGCCAGCAGGTCCGGCGCGGCAGGGTCGGGCCAGGCAATGGAATCCAGGTCGCGGTCTTCACCCAGGGGGGCGTATTCCAGATAGTAACCTTCCTGCTCGGTGCTCCAGCCCGCGCCCCAGCCATCATAGCTCACCTTGCCGTCCGCGCTGAGCCGCCGCGGCGCGTCAACCTCCAGCCGCAACAGGTGGTTGTCGAGGCGCTGCGGCAGTTCCTCCGGCGCAACGCCAAGCAGCGCCGCGATCTGCGCGCCCATCCGGGTGGTATAGTTGATCTGGGTCGGGATGCGATCCACCGACTGGTGCAATAACGCGCCGCGCATACGTTGTTTGGCATCCATGGCTACCCCTGTTTGGTTGCTTGAGTGTTTGTCATCGCAGCCGGTTCCCTCACGCCCTTATAGCCCATGGCTGATAAATGATTCCGAAGGGGGCAGACGCCGCCATTCGCCATAAGCCATCCGCCATCAGCTATCGGCCGCCCGCGCCGCCTCGTCCAGCATGGCCCAGACGTTCTCCGGCGGCACGTCGTCTTGCACGTTGTGGACGGCGCCCAGCACGTAGCCGCCGTCGCGCCCCATCACGTCGAGCGTGTCGCGCACCGCACTGGCGCACTTCCTCCGGCGTGCCGTGCGGCAACAGCCATTGCGTGTCAATGCCGCCCCAGAACGCCATCCGCCCCGCAAAGCGCTGTTTCAGGTTGGCCGGGGTCATGCCCACCGCGGCCACCTGCATCGGGTTGAGCACGTCAACGCCGACCTCGATATAGTCGTCCACCAGATCACTGATCGCGCCGCACGCGTGCATGTGGATTTTGGCGTCGGTGTGGCGGCGGATCGTCTCGACGTAGCGCCGATGGAACGGCTTGACCATCTGCCGGTAGAGCGCCGGGCGGATCAGCGGGCGCTGCTGCGTCCCCATGTCGTCGGCGATCACCAGCACGTCGAGATAGGGGCCGACCTCACGCAGAAAGCTCTCTTGCCGGCGATATTGCACCTGCGCCACCTTGTCCATCAACGCCAGCGCGAACTCCGGGTCGAGCAGCAGGTCGGCGAGGAAGCGCTCCATCCCGCGCAGCAGCCAGGCGCGGTCGAAGATCACGGTGTCGTTGGCGCTGCCGCAGACCGCGTAGTCGGTGTTCTCGCGCAGGTCGCGGGCTTCGTCGGCCAGCCCCGCATAACGCGACGGATCGGCCGAGTCGGGCCAGGGGTAGCTGTCGAGGTCGGCGATGGTCGCTTCGGCCAGCGGGTGCGACACGGCGTCATACTGGCGGCTGCCTTCGGGGCGGCGATAGGTGACGCCCCATTCGTCCATCAGGGTGTGGTCATCGAGCACGCGCCCGCCGCCCGTCGCCGGGGGCCGCGCGTAGACCCCGCGTGTGTCCACCGGCAGCCGCGCCAGCATCGCCTCGGGCAGGCGCACCGTCTCGAAGGAGAGGCTGAGGGTGGTCGCGTCGGCGTCCAGCCCGAGGAAGCGCGCGAAGTTCTCGTACGCGCCCGCGCAAAGGGTGCTGTTCTGCGTCCCGCCCAGGTCAATGGGGACGCGATCCACCTCCTGGTGGCTCGAGCGCGCGCCGGACGCGTTTCGCGTGACGTGAGGGTGGGCATGGCGTTCCCTTTCGCAGCGGGATGGATGTGCTTTCGTTCATTTTACCGCAAGCGGAGGGAATTTGGAATTGAGAGCTACGAGTTGAGAAGGAGAGCTGGGTGGAAGCGAACTTTGCCACGACGACAGAACTCGTTCGTAGCGCGCCGTCCTCGGCGCAGTCACCCCTGACGCCGAGGCACGGCGCGCCACGACGAACCTGACGGGCATCGCTGGCGTGGGTTGCCGGGGAACGCGCGCCCGTACGGCCTGTCAGCCATCAGCCATCGCCATCCGCTATCGACATTCTCCGACGCTTCCGGGCGCAGGTGGATCACTGCGACCAGCATCAGATACATCGCCGTGAGGCAGAGCGCGAAAACCGCGGGGAAGACGAACAGGCGCGGGTTGGCGAGCGGATGCCGCAGGTTGATCGCGATGTCGGCCAGCAGCGACATGGGGTTGAGCACCGCGTCCCAACTGTTGTAGCGCGGGAAGCTGCCCAGATAGACCCCCACGCTGCCCGCGGCCAGCACCCCGAAGGTAAAGAGCCAGCCCGCGGTCGCGCCGGCCCGGCGCTGCACCAGCCCTTGCATCAGATAGAGCGAGACGAACCCCAGGAACGCGCCCGTCCACGCGAACGCGACCAGCAGGATCAGGTCGTACCACAGCGGCACGTCGGGCTGGATGCGCAGGTGGATGATGTCGGTGAGGATGTAGGGGGCGTTCGGGAAGAAGAGCAGCCAGAACGCCAGGCATGGCACGATCAGCAGCCAGGCCGCGCGTCGCCGCGTCTTGCTCAGGTTATAGACGAGCAGCGCGCTGACCATCGGCAGCCACGCCAGGAACAGGTTCCACGCCAGCCCCTCGTGCGAGACTCGCCCGGAATACATGGCGCGCAACATCAGCAACAGCAGGCAGACAAACGACGCAAAGACGAGCGACGCGACCACGGCGAGCTGTCGCCGGTCGGAGGTAATCAGCCGGATGAGACGTGACACGGGTTGCTCCTGGGAATGGAAACACGCAGACAGGGAATCATCGCTTTCTCCTTCGACGTAATTCCCCGTCAAATTGTTTCCTCATGGGTAGACGTGTTTCGGGCGAATAGCTGATGGCGAATAGCTGATAGCGGATAGCGAATGGTTCGTAGTGGCGCACGCCAGTGCGCCTGGCGGATCGCCGGACTATCAGCTATCCGCCATGCGCTATAAGCTATATGCTATACGCTTTCCGAACATTCTAACACGAATTTACAGCCGCGCCCATCTATGATAAACTATTCACGTGTAAGCCGGCTTACAACGATTGTGGGTATGTTGCGATGATTCCTCGATGCCCCTCTGGGGCAAACCACGAAATTTGCTTACCACGAGCGCGCGCGCCCCTGTCGCGGCGACGCTTTCTTGTCGCGACCGGCGCGGCTGCACTGGGCGTGACGCTGGGCGCGTGCGCCGGGCCGCTGCCGGGAACCCCGGATGAGGCGCCGCCTCCGAACCCGGCCGCTGCGGGCGCGACGGGCGAAAAAGCCGAGATCGTCTATCAGGATTGGCGCACCGAGTGGTTCCCGCCGATGGCTAACCGGATGCTCGCCGAGTTCCACGAGCAGCACCCGAACATCCGCGTCTACTTCACGCTGGACCCCGAAAACCTCGAAGAGCGGATGCCGGTGGATTTCGAAGCGGGCCGCGCGCCCGATGTCTTCGCCGGGTGCTGCACCTTCTTCCCGGCCTGGGCGCGGCGCGGTTACACGATGGATCTGCGCCCCCTCGTCGCCGCCGATCTGGATCAGGCCGTGATCGCCGACTGGGACCCGATCCAGTACGCGGCGCTCTTCACGCGGGAAGGGGTGCAATATGCGCTGCCGAAGTATCATGGCGCATTGGCGCTCTACTATAACAAGGATGCGTTCGATGATGCGGGCGTCGCCTATCCCGATGCTTCATGGGAACGACGATGACTATCAGGACGCGATGCGCCGTCTGACTACGGACACCCGAAACGACAACCGGGCCGACCGCTGGGGCAGCATTCTCGATATCTCGTGGGATCGGATCCAGGTGCACGTCAACGCGTTCGGCGGCCATTTCGTTGACCCCGCCGACCCGTCGCGCTGCCTGATGGGCGAGCCGCCCGCGTTGGCTGCCATGGAGTGGCTGCGGGCGCGCATGTGGGATGACCGGACCATGGCGACGCAGCTCGATGTGCAGAACCAATTGCCGCGTCAGGCCTTCGCGCTGGGCCGCACTGCGATGGTGGAAGACGGCTCGTGGTCGCTGCGCGATATCTTGCAAGAGAGCCGTTTCCGGCTGGGCATTGCTCCTCTGCCTGCCGGCCCCGCTCGCCGCGCCACCCTCGCCGGCACCGACGGCTTCGGCATTTACGCAAATACGCGTTATCCTGATGCTTCGTGGGAATTGCTGAAATTTCTCGTGAGCAAGGATTACGGGCGGGCGATGGCGCAGGCGCAGTTCCTCCAACCGGCCCGCGAGTCGCTGGTAGATGAGTGGGTCGCATTCATCCGCGTGGAGTACCCGGAGCAGACGCGCGACGTGAATCTCGCCGCCTTCGCCGACGGGCACCGCCAGGGCTATTCGGTGATCGCCGAAATCTTCCCCAATATGGAGGCCGCGCAGCGCATCGCCTATGACGCCTGGGATCGCCTTTACACGCTCGGTCAGGCCGATACGGAGATCATGGTGACGGCCGCCGTGCAGATTCAGCAGGCGCAGGACGCAGCCTGAATTCCCCTTCCGCTTCCTGCCCGTGTATGGCTCGTCGTGCCCGTACGCCTACGACGAGCGGGGAGCGCCTCCACGGGCGCACTACAAACGGTGATCGCCGACTATCTGACCATGTTTAACCTGGGCTCGCTTCGCAACAAAATCATCGCCTGGTCCTTCGTGCCCGCGGCCATCATCCTCGCGCTGGTGGCGCTGGTGGCGTACAACGCCTATCAGCGTGTCACCGCCGAGATGGTGATCCAGCGCAACCAGGAAGTGACGCGCCTCTCTGCGAGTCAGGTCGCCGGTGAACTGATCGGTTACGGTGATGACTTGTCAAGCCTGGCGCGCACCTTCAGCGTCTATGCGGGCAGCCCCGTGGCGTTGCGCCAGACGCTGGAAGCTGCCGCAAATCGGGTCGCTATTTTCGATGCCGGCGTGGTGCTGATGGATGGGCATGGGGTGGTGGTGGCTGCCCAGCCGCCGCGCCCCGAAATCATCGGCCAGGACTGGTCGGGCCGGCCTTACTTTCAGCAACTATTGCGCGCCGGCGAGCCGGTGATCTCAGACATCGCGCCCGACGGCCCGGACGGCGCGGATGTGGTTGCCATTGGCGTGCCCATCACCGGCGATCGCGGCGAGTTCCTGGGGGCGGCGGCGGGGATGTTTCGCGTCGGCCCGGACGTGTCGAACTCGCTCTATGGCTCGATCGTCAAGCTCCGGCTGACTCCCTCCGACACGGTGTATCTGGTGGATTCCACCGGACGCGCCCTGTATCATGGCGACGAGACGCTCATCGGCGAGGACCTGTCGCGCCGAAACGCCGTGCGCATGGTCACGCTGAACAAGATTGGCGCAGAACGGGATACCGATCTCGACGGCCAACAGATCGTCGCCTCCTATGCGCCGGTGCCGGGCGCGCCGTGGGGTCTCGTCATCGAGTCGGGGTGGCGCGCGCTGCTCGCCCCTACCCGCGAGTACAGCCGGTTCCTGCTCATCCTGCTGGGGCTGGGGCTCCTCATTCCGGCAATCGTCAGCGCCATCGGCAGCACGCGCATCACCAGGCCCATCCGCGAACTGGCGGTCGCGGCGCAACAGGTGGCAGGCGGTAACTTCGGCCACACGGTCGAGGCGGACACCGGCGATGAGGTGGCGGAACTGGTGACGCAGTTCAACCGCATGTCCGCCGAATTGCTCAACTCGTACACCACGCTCCGGGAGCGCGAGGAGCGTCTGGGGCTGGTGATCGAGGGGACGAACGACGGCATCTGGGACTGGGACATCGCCACCGACCAGGTCTATTTTTCGCCGCGCTGGAAGGAAATGCTGGGCTACGCCGACGACGAATTGCCCAATGAACAGGCGGTCTGGCTGGATTTGCAGCACCCCGAAGATCGCCCGGTCGTGCGGGCGCGGCTCGAGGATTACCTGGCCGGGCGGACGCCGGTTTACGTGATCGAACACCGCCTGCGACACAAGGATGGCGGCTATCGTTGGATCCTGGCGCGTGGCACGGCGTTGCGCGACGCCGACGGGAAACCCTATCGCATGGCCGGGTCGCACGCCGACATCAGCGACCTCAAACGCGCTCAGGGCCTGCTGGCGGGCCAGCGCGAGTTTCTGGAACTGCTGGCCGGCGGAGATGCCTTCTGCGACACGCTGGACGCGTTGATCGGTTCCATCGAGGAGCAGTCGGATGGCGTTCATGGCATGGTTCGGCTGCTGGATGCGGAGACCGATTTGGCGGTCTGTATGTCAGCGCCCAGCCTGCCGGCTGACTTCATCCGGACCATAGACGCCAACGCGCCGGACGTATGCAGCCTGGTCGCTGATGAAGGCGCACGTGTGATCATTCCCGACATCGCCGCAGAGCCGCGGTGCGCCGCGCTGCGCGACGTGGCGCTGCGCCACAACATCCGCGCCTGTTGGGCCGAACCGATCCCCGCGCCGGATGGCCGCATCATCGGGGCCTTTGTCCTCTACTGTGAGACGGCGCGCGGGCCTGACGAAACCGAGCTTGGCGTCATGGAAACCGCTGCCCGCCTCATCGGCATTGCTCGCGAGCAGGAAGCATCGCAGGCGGCTATCCAGAGCGCCTATCAGACGTTGGAGCGACGCGTGACGGAACGCACGCGCGAGTTGGCGACGCTCAACGCCATCGCGGCGGTCGCCAGCGAGTCATTGGAACTTTCGAAGATCCTCGAAAGCGCCCTCGATGAGACTCTGGATGCATTGAACATGGAGTCCGGCATTGCCTACCGGTTGGATGAACGGAACCAGAACCTGCAAGCCAGCATCGCGCGGGGGTTGTCCGAGGAGTTCGCTCGTCGCGTGGAGACGCTGCCGCTGGAGGTGGCGCTGGCCGGGCGGCCTCTGACGCTGGATGACCTCTACATCTTTCGGGTGGAGGACTACCCGCCGGGCGATCTTCGTGATCGGGTTCGGGCCGATGGGCAGGAACTGATCGTGGGCGTGCCGTTGGCGTCGTCGGGGCAACTGTTGGGCTTCCTGGTGCTCACCACCCGCGTCGAGCGCGCCCTCACACCCGATGAGAAGCGCCTGTTGCTCTCGGTCGGCCAGCAGGTCGGCGTCGCCATCGAGAACGCCAACCTCTACCGCGCGGAACAACGGCGTCGCGAAGTGGCCGAGGGGCTGCGCGAGACGTTGACCGTGCTGAATTCGCGCCAGTCGTTGCCGGAGACCCTCGATCACATCGTGGAGCAGGCCCAGCGGTTGATGGGCAGCGAAGGTGTAGCCCTCATGCGCTTGCAGGATCGCGAAGGTACGCTGGTGGTGCAGGCATATAAGGGGCTTTCGGAGAGCTTCGCTGCGACGCTGAAGGTGCCGAGCGGGACCGCGGTCTCGGGGCGGGCCATCGCGGAGCGTCGCCCGGTGGCCGTTTCAGACACCAGTCGGCTCTATCAACAGATGGCCGCGGAGGGTGGATTGCCCCTGGGGATGCCCGACGAAGTCCTGGCAGAGGCCCTCGTGACTTTCCGTGCGCTGCTCGGCGTTCCGTTGATCATCCGTGATGAGCCGTATGGCGCAATCAGCTTCTACTTCACCGAACTGCGCGAGTTCACCGATGAGGACATGCGTCTGGCGGCGGCGATTGCCGATCAGACGGCGTTAGCCATCGAGAGCGCCCGGCTGCGCGACCAGGCCGGGGTCACCGCGGCGATCGAAGAGCGCACGCGCCTGGCGCGTGAGCTGCACGACTCCGTGACTCAGTCGCTGTTCAGCGTGACGCTCTACGCGGAAGCCGCCGCGCGCTTGCTGGGGAGCGGC
>CAVOHP010000033.1:0-12368 GCA_963695715.1 uncultured Chloroflexia bacterium | reverse complement strand
GGCCCGCTTGTTGCACGCCGCCGCCTCGCCCGACCAGCAAAAACACTTCATCGAAAATGTTGAACGTCCCAATCGTGGAGAGGATCGCCGCAAAAACGATCACGCGTGACATCATCGGGACGGTGATATGCCGGAACGCTTGCATCTCGCTGGCCCCATCTATCTTGCCGGCGTCATATAGCTCTTCCGGGATCGTTTGCAGGCCGGCCAGCATGATCATCATGTTATAACCGGTCCATCGCCACAGGGTCATCATCACGATGGCCGGTTTGATGAGCGCAGGGATGGCGAGCAGGCTGGTGGATTGGAACCCCAGCGCCGCAAAGAGCGGCGCCAGCGGCGTATACGGCGAACCGAAGATGAAGCCGAACAGGATGCCGACCACGACGAGCGATGTGACGACCGGCAGGAAGTACCCCATCCGATACACACCCTGCAGGCGAATCTTGCGGGTCAGGATCGTGGCAAAGCCCAACGCCAGCAGCAGCATGATCGGAACGTAGCCCAGCCCGATCACGACTGTATTAATCATGGCCTTGTGGAATTGCGGGTCGGCCAACATCAGCCTGTAGTTCGTCAGGCCGATGAATTCGCCCGGTTTCAGGCCTTGCCAATCGTGGAAGCTGATGTAGAGCGAATAGACGATGGGGAACGCGCCGAAAATGGCAAACAAAATGAAGAACGGCGAGACGAAGACGTAAGGCGCTGTTTTTTCCCACAGCCGATAACCCGAATAACGGGATTTTGAAGGCAGCTTGGTTTCGGTGGAAGTCATGCGAAATCCCTCACTGTGCGTTGAGTGTAAACGCTGTCCGGCGCTGCATCCCACGCATCGGCCAGGCCCAGGGCATCCAGATGGCGCTTCAATAGCTCCGGGTCATCGGGCGCATCGTCGAGTACGATCATCAAGCGCATCCCGCGTTCCCAGTAGCCCCGCACGAACCGGGTGAAATCCACCGGGTCCGGGAACTGGGCCTCGGCGTGCGGCCCCCGCCGGATGATGAACACCCGCCGCCCATCGCCCAACACTTCCTGCACGGCCTCAGGGCGGGTGTAGGGATAGTGAAACTCGATCCCGCGCAGGTTGGGAATCTCCGCGAGGGCCGGCAGATGCCGCTCGAACGCGCCGCAACAGTGGATGTAGAGCCCGCCGAACGTCTCCGCGATGCGTGTGGTGTAGGGCAGGCCGAACTCGCGATACGCCCGCGCGGAGATCAGCGGCATCAGGTCTTCCGTGATGCCCACGCCGTACTCCGGCGGCATCCAGATCTCCGGATAAAATGGCTGGATGAGCTTCGGGCCGAACGCGGCCTGGAACGCGCGGAACACCGCGATGGTGTGTCGGGTCACCCGGTCCATCAACCGGTGTATGGCGTCCGGGTGGGTGTGCATCGCCATCAGGAAACGCTGCTGCTCCCACACCAGCCCGGCGGTGTTCAACGGCCCCTGCATATCCAGCGGGCGCACGTCTATCTTTCCTTCGCAGCGCTCCTGGAAGACCCGGGCGCGGCGGATGCATTCGCCCGGCCAGCCCATCTTCCAGCCGCGGCTCCGGCAGCGGCGTCCACCCCCTCCGGCTCATAGAAAACCGGGTCAATCCAGGGCGGCGTTTCTTCTTCGCGGATACGACCCCCGAATCCGCTCGCCAGCACCAATGGCCCCAGGTCTGACCAGAACCCCGGCACATTATCCCCCGGCAGGAAGGCTTCCGGCAGCAAGCACTGGAGCGCATTGTGCATCATGGTCTCCAGGTCATATTGCTGATTATACTTCGGTCCGGCCCGGTTGACGATAACGGCCGGTCGGCCCAGATCTTCCCCGGCCCAGAAGCGCGCCAATCGCGCCTTTGTGGCGCGGATACGCGCGTCGGGATAAGCTGCCAGCATTTCTTCGATCGTCATTGCCACAGGCGGCTCCGTGTGGGGCAGAGGCTTCTGGATGCGGAATCACGCCGCCTTGCTCCGCAACTGCGAGCAAGGCGGCGTGATTTCAGGTGATCAACCGAGACCGAATGTCGTGCGCATTTCGGCGGCGGCGTCCGCCAGCCCCTGCTCAGGCGTCTTGTTGCCTTGCAGAACTTCCGATTGCTGCTGCCCCAACATGCGGGAGGTTTCCAGCCAGTCCTTGCCGTAGGCCACTTCCGGCACCAGCGAGTTGGCGTCGGCGTACATCTTCAGCGCCGTTTGCCCGCCGTAGAACGCCACCGGTTCTTCCAAAATCGGCCAGTTCGAGGCGTCCTTCAGCACCGGGAACAGATTCGCGCCGGTCCATTGGCCTTCTGAGCCTTCCTGGGTCAGCATGTTGAACTCGCAGAAGGTGAAGGCTTCCGGGATATGCTTGCCCTGGGCGGGAATGACCACCGTCGAGCCGCCCCAGATGGTGGCGGTGCTGCCGCCTTCCTTGAACACGGGCAACGGAACCACGCCCCACTTGCCGACGGTCTCGGGCGCAGCGCCCTCGATGAAGGTGGCGTACCAGATGGCCCCCGGGAAGAGCACCGAGGTGCCGTCCTTGCAGCTTGCCAGTTGCGCATCCCACCCCAGGTTCTGATGGACGACGCCATCGTCCCAGAGCTGCTTGGTGTATTCGAGCGAGGTCAGGCCTTCGGGGCTGTCGCACGTGACCGTGTCGCCGGCCGGGTTGACGATGCCGCTGCCCTGCTGCCACATCCAGTTGACCAGGAACGGCACCGCGCCGTCCTGCACGATCGTGCCGATCAGCTTCACTTTGCCGTCGGTGGCGTCTTTCAGCTTCAGACCGGCCGCATGCAGGTCCTCGTAAGTGAGGATAGCCGCCGGGTCAATCCCGTGCTCCTCGCACACGTCGCGGCGATAGTACAGCAGGCACGGAGAGCCATCCCACGGGACCGCGCTGACCTTACCCTGATAGGTCGCGAAGTTGAGCTTGTAGGGCACGATCTTGTCTTTGTACGGGGCCATGTAATCCGTGAGGTCGGCCAGCCCGCCCGTATCCGCCATCATGTACACGCGGGAGTCTTCGACGCCGGAAACATCGGCCGCGCCGGTGCCCGCCACCAGGGAAGTCAGCAACTTGTCGTGGTGCGCCGCGAACTCTTCGTCAATGATCTCTACCTCGATTTCCGGGTACAACTCATTGAAGCGGGGCATGTTGACCTGGAAGCCCTTGTTGAACCACGATGAGACGACGATTTTCACCGCTTCCGCCGACGGCGCGGCGGGTTCAGCCGGGGCCTCTTCGACCACGGGCGCTTCCGTCGGCCGCCGGTTCCTCGGCCGCCGGCTCTTCGGCCGCCGGGGCGCTGGGGGCCGCCGGCGCGGCGCACGCAGCGATGGCCAGAGCCGCGCCGCTGACGCCCATTGCGGTCAGAAAAGACCGCCGGGAGAGGGTTTTCCTGGGGTCCTGATTCTCAATGCTCATTCTTCTGCTCCTTCTGCTGACTTGTTACCGAGTGCGTTGACAGGGGGTGTCGGCTTTGCTAGACTACACGTGCGCCGCCGGGTGCGGTTGATGATGTTCTGATCAGATTGGGGAACGATGCTTAGGGCCACCTCCTCTTCTTCGACAAAAGGTGTTTTTTGATGACGCGCGTGATTGCGTGCAACTTCGGGAGTGTTAATAGAATATTATCACACAATCCGGGCCGCGTCCTGGGTTCGGCGTCATGCAGGCGACACGCAGGTGACGTATGGGCGACATGAGAGCGAGCCTGCGACATGTCGACATGAACCCGCGCGTGAACTGTTTCTGGAAGCTCTGCGCACCGCGCTCAACCATCTGTACGAGCCGCGTGTGCTCCGCGCCGGCCCGCTTGCCGGCCCTGTTTGACCTCGCAGACCGCAGTCAGGGCGCGGCGGCGCTGCAACGCCTGCTGACCGACGCCATCGAGGCGCTGCGCCCCGGCGCGGAGACCCCGCACGATTCCGGCCAGTGGCGCGCCTACCAGATCTTGCGCCGCCGCTATACGGAGCAGGCGCCGCAAACCACCGTCGCCGCCGATCTGGGGTTGAGTGTGCGCCACGTACAGCGTGAGGAGAAAGGAGGCGCGTGAGTTACTGGCGGAGTATCTGTGGCGGGCGTATCGCCTGGCCGAGCGCCAACATCTGCTGATCGGCGCGGACGTTTCCACCGCCGCCGAGCCGCCGGAGGCGCCGACGCGGGTACAGGAGCTGGAAGCGCTGCGCGACAGCGATCCGCCCCGGATCACCGAGGTCGAGGCGCTGATTCGGCGCTCGTTCGATACCGCGCAGCCCTTGTTCCAGAAGCTCGGCGTGGGATACCGGCTTGATTTGGCTGCGAACCTGCCGGCGGCGTGGGTGCGGCCCTTGCTGATCGAGCAGGGGCTGATCAACGTGCTGGCGGTGATCGCTGAGGCGCGCGCCGGTGCGCTGTTGCAGGTGACGGTCGCCGCCGACGCGGACGCCATTGCGGTGACGCTGGACGGCTACGGCGCGGCGGAAGTTCCGGCTGCCGATCTCGAGATGGCCCGGCGGCTGATCGTCCTCGCCGGCGGCGCGCTGGCGCCGGTGGATGATGCGTCCCCGAAAGTCAGTCTGCCGATCACGGTGCGCCTGCCGCGTGCGCGCCAGAACACGGTGTTGCTGATTGATGACAACGTGGATGCGTTGCAACTGCTTCAACGGTATTTGAACGGCGTCAACTATCGCGCGGTCATGCTCAGCGACCCCACGCAGGCCATTGCGCTGGCGGAAGAAGTGCAACCCCAGGCCATCCTGCTCGACGTGATGATGCCGGGGCGCGATGGCTGGGCCTTGCTCGGCCAGTTGCGTGAGCATCCGCAGTTGCAGCACACCGCCATCATCGTGTGTACCGTCTTGCCGCAAGAGCACCTGGCGCGCACGCTGGGCGCGACCGCATTCCTCAGGAAGCCGGTCAGCCGGGCGGACTTATTGGCGACGCTGGCGCGTGTGACGGCTCCGGCGCAAATAGCCGATTCGTGAACTCGATGGTCGCCATCACGCGCCGCGCGGAAACCCCCTCGGGATACGCAATCGCCAGCCCATCGCTGATCAGCGGATAGGTGGCCGGGTCGCGCGCGGAAATGATGATCACCGGCGCGGCGCTCAATGTGGGGTCGCTCTGCAGCTTCGCCAGCAGTTCGTAGCCATCCATGTCCGGCATTACCAGGTCGAGCAGGATGGCGTCGGGCCGGTAATCGCGGAAGATGTGCAGCGCCTCCTGCCCCGTCCCCGCGACCAGAACCCGGTAGGCCGGTGCGGCGGAAGTCAGCAACCGGCTGAAAAGCTGGAGCGCGTCCGGTTCGTCGTCAACAATCAACACCAACCCTGAAGTGACGCCCGCATCGGCCAGCGTCGTCAGCAAGCGTCTCACGCAAAATCGGTTTGACCAGGCGCGCCGTCGCGCCCTGTGTGTCGGGGTCTTCCTCCGGGCTGCTGATCGCGCACACCAACGCCGGCAGCGGCGGCGGGCCGCCCGGCGTGTTCAGCGCGCGCCAGCCCCGCGCTGACAGACACGTCATTCACCAGCAAGAGGTCGCCCATCTCCTCCGCCGGCGCACGATGCGCCGCCGCAATGTCGGCGATCGGCACGATGTCGGCGGACGGCAGGGATCGCGCCAGCAGGCCGAGCAGGGCGCCGTTGGCGTCGCGCACCAGATAGCGCGGGCGCAGTTCGGGCGGGGCAATCCTGGGCCGCGCCGGGCGCTCGACGAACTCCCAGTCCTCCTCCAGCCAGCGGGCGGCCGTTTCGGCCAGCGGGCCGGGCGCGGTAATCGGCAGTTGGAAGTAGAACGTCGTCCCCTTGCCGACCTCGCTTTCCACCCACATGCGCCCTTCATGCAGCTCGATGAACTGTTTGGAGATGGACAGCCCCAACCCCGCGCCGCCGTTGCGCCGGCTCAGCGAGGCGTCGAGCTGGCTGAATGGCTGGAACAGCCGGCCCAGGTCGTGCGGGCTGATGCCGCGCCCGGTGTCCTCGACCGCGACCACCAGTTGCTCGCCGGCGCGCTGCGCCCTGATCGTGACGCCCCCGGCGTCGGTATAGCGCCCGGCATTGCTCAACAGGTTGAGCAGCACCTCGCGCACGTGGGTCGCATCGCAGAAGATGAGCGGCAGCTCTTCCCCCACCTCAGTGTGCAGATAGAGGCCCTTCGAATGGTAGAGCGGGCGCACCCCGATCACCGCCGCTTCCAGGATTTCGTCGAAAGACACGTATTCGCGTTGCAGCACCATCTGATCGGCCTCGATCTGGCTCAGGTCGAGGACATCGTTCACCAGCTCCGAGAGATGGCTGGCGTTGCGGCGAATCACGGCCAGGTCGGCCAGCAGGGCGGGCGGAATGCGCTCGCCGTAGGTTTCCGGCGCGTCGAGGATCATCTCGGAGAACCCGATGATCATGTTGAGCGGCGTGCGCAACTCGTGGCTGACGTTGGCGACGAATTGTTGCTTGGCCGAGCGGGCCTCTTCGGCGGCCAGGTGCAGGCGTTGCGCCAGCACATTCATGCGGGTCAACTGCTCGTTGATGTGGCTGAGCTCCGCGGTGACCTGCTCCAGGATGAGCTTGCGTTCTTCCGCTTCGGCCAGTTGGCGTTGCGTCCGGTCGCGATAGTCGGCGGCCCAGCGCGCGAATTCCTGGACGGGGAAAACCATCAGCGCCAGCGCCGCGCAGGACACCCACACCAGCGCGATCGTGACCTCTCTGTCGGCCCAGGTCGTCGCAAACGGCGACCCGATCAGCCATCCCGTGACCGCCAGCGCCGTCAGCAGGGCGGCGGGCAACCCCAGCAACGCGTTGGCCAGCAATACCACCGCCGTCAGCAAGATCAGCCATTGGGGTTGCTCGTAATGCGCGGCGCCCCAGGCGATGAACACGCCGAGCGTGACGAGGGTCGCCGCCTTGCTCACGTTGGGGTAGCGCACCTCAAGCGCCATGCAGAGGATCGCGGCCACCGCGAAGGGCACGAAGAGGGGCTGCGATGTAGATGTAAAGAGGGCGGCGATGCTGGCAATGGCAAAGATCACGGCGTTGATGGGCCAGGCCGGGGCGCGCAACTCATTATCAAGCGGCAAACCAAATCTGGATAACATCGCATCCTCCCGGCTGAAGGTCCCGGCCTGCCCTCACCCCGGCGGGCGACGGAGGCGTCCAGTCCCCTCTGCCGGCGAGAGGGGACTGGGTGAGGGGGGAGCTTTCTCAGGCGAACGCGCCGTACTCCTGCGCGGCCTCATACAGCGCGAGGATGTTCTCCGTCGAGCTGACGGCCTGCAAGTTATGGCACGGCCCGACGATGAAGCCCGTCCCGTCCGACGCGAGCGTCTCGATCAGCCACTTCACCTCGCGGCGCACGTCGTCCGGCGTCCCGAAGGGCAGCGTCTGCTGGTTGTCCACCGCGCTGTGAAAGCACAGCCGGTCGCCGTATTCCGCCTTGAGCCAACTCAGGTCCCAATTGCCGCAACGCCACTGGATCGGATTCAGGATGTCAATCCCCATCTCCGTGAGCCGCGGCAGCAGCTTGCGGCAGTCGCCGTCGTCGTGGTGAAAGACGATGATGCCGTAAGAATGCGCCAGGTCAATCCCGCGTTGCACCGCCGGGCGATAGAACGTGTCGAACACCCTGGGCGAGATCATCAGCCCGGTCTGCGAGCCGAAGTCGTCGGTCACCTGGGTCACGTCCACCAGCCCGCGCGTTGCCTCGAAGCAGCGACGGTGATACTCGGTGAAGAAATCGGAGATGCGCCCCACGATGTAGTGCGTGAACTCCGGGCGCAGCAGCGCGTCCATCAGCGAAAGCTCCAGCCCGCGTGTCAGGTTGTGATAGTAGAATGGGGCGGTGTAGCCGCACATGACGGCGCGGTCGGGGAATTGCGCGGCCAGCGTGGGCAGCGCGGCGTAGTCATACCAGTCGGGGTCGGGCCAGCGATAGGCTTCCAGGTCGGCGAGGGTTTCGGCCGCGGCCAGCGGATAGTAGACCTGCTCGTCGTAGACGCCGGTGGCGTACCGCTGCGGGCGGAAGCCCATGCCCCAGGCATTCTCGTGATACTCGCCGTCCACCTTCAGCGTCGGCCCGATGTAGGGCGGAGTGATGCCGGGGATGCCGTCAATATGGAGTTCGTCCCACAGCGCCAGTTGCGACTCGACGCCGCCGCGCGCGTCAAGGCCGAAATGTTCGTACAGCCGGGTATATACCTCGTCCGTCGCCCAGATGTCGGTGGGCACGCGGTCGAACGGCTGGTGGTGAACCGCGGCGAGTACGCGCTCGCGGGGGGTCATGGGGGTCATGGCCTCATCCTTTCGTTCTGGAAGTATGATTTCATTCGCCTGATTTGCCCAATTCGGTGCAAGGTCTTCTATTGCAGCAGTTCGACCAGCCGGCGCAGCGCGGGCGCGCGACCGGGGTCGGGCGGCGGCGTGGCGGCCGCGCGTTCGGCGGGCGAGGCCGCGGCGAAGCGCTCGGCGTAGTCGCGCGCGTACTCGGCCATCGTGATCGGCGGTCGCCCCAACAGTTCGGCCACATCGGGCGTGGTCTTCGCGCCGATGCCCAGCCGCACCGTCCAATAGAGGCTGCGCATCACCTTGATGAATTCATCCTCGACCCCCAGCGCCCGCTGGCGCGCCGCGTACTGCGCGGGCGTGGGCCGTTTGTAGGTGATCGTGCGCCCCTGCGCCTGCGTGAAGATGTCGGCCACCTGATAGTAATCCAACGCCTCCGATCCGGTCAACGTGTGGATCGCGTTGCGGTGGCCGTCCTCGGTCAGCGCCATGCCGGTCACCGCGCCGATATCGCGCACGTCCACGAAGCTGGTTTTCGCCTTGCCCGCCGGCACGAACAACTCGTCGCGTAGCCGGATGTCGTCGCGATAGAACGTGTCCAGATTTTGCATGTAGAAGCTGGGCCGGACGAACGTGTAGGGCACGCCCAGGGTCAGCAACTTCTGCTCGACCTTGTAGTGCGGCACGCGGCGGGTTGACGCCCATCAGCGAAAGGAAGACGATGTGCCTCACGCCGGCGGTCTGCGCCGCGTCGATCGCGGGGAACATATAGCGCTCCACGTCCGCAATCTGCGGCGGGCGCATCAGAAACAGCCGGTCAATCCCCGCGAAGGCCGGCGCAAAGGTTTCGGGCCGGTCGAAGTCGAACACCACCGTCTCGACCCCGGCGGGCGCTTTGGCGGCGTCCGCGTCGTGCAACACGGCGGCCACCACCCGCTGTTCACGGCGCAGCAGGTCCTTCACCACCTCGCGCCCCACGTTCCCCGTCGCGCCCGTCACCAGAATCCGCCCCGATTGGATATCGCTCACGTTTTTTCTTCTCCTCTACAATGGATGTCCTTCACCCACCCTCTCGCTTACCTTCTACGGGCGCGCCTTGCCGCTGTCGCAACTGCGCCACCACCTCTTCAAGCACTGCGGCGAGCTCGCCCTGCAAGCGCGGCGATAACTCGGCCATCGCGCGCTCGAACTCGCCGTTGCGCGATTGCGCCAGCCGTTCGATCAAGCGCTCTCCCGCCGGTGAGATCTGAATCCGCTTGTGGCGGCGGTCGTCCGTGTCCTCATCGCGGCGCACCAACCGCATCGTCACCAACCGATCCACCAGATGACTGGTCGCCGGGCGCGACAGGTTCAGGTGGTCGGCGATGGCCGAGAGATTGTGCGACCCCGTCTCGCACAACCATTGCAGTGTCACAATCTGCGGCAGGGTCAGCTCGGTCTCGGCCATGATCGCCAGCGAGTCGCCCGTCGCGCCCTGGGTGAGCAGAGCCAGCATCTCTTTGATCAACTGACTCAGCGTCTGAGTCGGCGTCGCTTCCTTCATATTCGACCCCGTAATTATTTTTACATCCAAAATAGTGTTACGAATGGAAATATATTGAGATGAAAAATTCTGTCAATTTGCGGCAAGGGCCAACACGGATGGGGGAAATCTGTGTCAGCCCCCGGACGCGCGAACCGGGCTTCCGTTCCCGGAAACCCGGCCCACTCAAGGAGGTACAGGATGTTCACGCCCGGCGGCTGGGCCGCCCCCAGCTCAGCCGCCGGGCGATAGAACCGTGTGGTGTGATCTTGCTCGTAGTGCGCACCTCAGTGCGCAGGAGTGGCCGGGCGCACTGAGGTGCGCACTACGAGCAAGATGGGCGCTACGCCTTCATGCCCGTCAGGGCGATGCCCTGCACGAAGTAGCGCTGGGCAATCAGGAACAGCAGGATGATCGGGATGATCATGATCGTGGAGCCGGCCATGAGCAACTCTGTCTGCACTTTGAACATATCTTTGAAGTAGTTCAGCCCCAGCGATAGCGTGCGTTTCTCCGGGTCCGTCAGATAGATCAGCGGCCCCAGGAAGTCGTTCCAGTGATACATGAAGCTGAAGATCGCGATGATCGCGATGGCCGGCCTCGAAAGCGGCACCAGGATGCGTGTGAAGATATACATCGCCGACGCCCCGTCCACGCGCGCCGCATCATCCAGGTCGCGTGGGATCGTCAGCATGAACTGCCGCATCAGGAAGATGTTGAACGCCCCGCCGCCGAACCAGTAGGGCACGATGAGCGGTAGGAAGGTATCCAGCCAGTGCAGATTGCGATAGAGGATGTACGTCGGGATCATCATGACGACGCCCGGTAGCATCATGGTCGAGAGGATCAGCACAAACCAGATGTTGCGCCCCGGCCAGTCGAGCCGCGCGAAGGCGAACCCGGCCATCGTGCTGGTGATCACCGTGCCCAGCATCGCCATCACCGTGATGGTCAACGTGTTCAAGGCATACTGCCCGTAGGGGATGGCCGTCACGGCGCGGTAGAAGTTGTCCCACTGCACCGGATCGGGGATCCACTGCGGCGGCAGGATGTAAATCTTCGACGGCGCCTTGAGGGAGCTGGACAACAACCAGTAGAACGGCACCATCATCACGAGGCCGCCCAACGTCAGCACCGCATAGGCGATGGCCTTCTGCATGGTATCGCGCCGGTGTTGGCTCGCCAGCCAGCCCGCGCGCCGGGTCGTCGTCGTCGGCTGAGTTTGCGTCTTGGGAACGGAAATGCTCATCGGTTCGCCTCGCCGCCTTCGTAGTAGACCCAATCGGAGGACTTGAAGACCACCGCGGTCAACAGGAGGATGAAGACCATCAGCACCCAGGCCAGCGCCGACGCGTACCCCATCCGCAGATATTGGAAGGCGTTCTTGAAGAGGTGCAGCACGTAGAAATAGGTCGCATAGGCCGGGCCGCCCTGCGTCATCACGTAGGCCGGCGTGAACACCTGGAACGTGTTGATCAGCCCGATGATGAGGTTGAAGAAGATCACCGGCGTCATCATCGGGATGGTCACGTGGCGGAACTTGGCCCACACGTTGCCGCCGTCAATATCCACCGCCTCATACAGGTGCGCGGGGATGCCTTGCAACCCGCCCAGGTAGATCAACATGCCGCCGCCCACGGCCCACAGGTTCATCAGCAGGAAGGCCGGAATCGCCGTATTCGGCGCGACCAGCCAGCGGGGGCCCGGGATGCCCAGCTTGGCGAGGAGCAGGTTCAGCAACCCGAAATCGGGGTTCAGGACCCATTGCCACAGCACCGCGTTGGCGACCGCCGGCACGATGGCCGGCATATACCAGAAGGTCCGATAGAGGCTCATGCCGCGGATTTTCTGGTTCATCAGGATGGCGATCAGAAAGCCGACCACCAGGTTCAACGGCACCGCGATGACCGCGTAAAACAGCGTCACCCGCACCGCTTTCCAAAACAGGGAGTCGTCGGTGAACGCCTCGATGTAATTGCCCAGCCCGATAAAGGTCGGCGGCTTCAGGATATTATATTCGGTCATGCTCAGCGCGAGGCTGACGATGACCGGCCCGGCGGTGAAAATGAGAAAACCGAGGATGGCCGGCGCGGCGAACCCATAACCCTCCAGCGTCTCGCTGCGGAGCCAGCGATGCTTCCAGCGCTGGAACGTCGAAGGTGGGGTATAGCCGCCCGTGGCCTGCGCCTGTGTCATAGAACCCCTCCAATTACGAATTACGAATTAGGAATTACGAATTACGTATGAAGAATTGCTGCGCCGCACCGGCGTCACGCAATCTCCGTTCCGCAATTCCTAATTCATCAATTCGTAATTCGTAATTCGTAATTCGCCCTTACGGCAGCTTGCCGTTGGCGATCAGGTAGTCCGTCTTGTCGTCCACCGACTGCACGGCTTCTTCGACGGAGATTTCGTCCACATAGGCCCGCGTCAGTTCGGCCGGCACCAGGTCAATGTAGTAGTGCCACTGATTCCAGAACGGCGGCCCGCCGCCCAGTTCGGCTTCTTTGATGAACGCTTCCATGTTTTGCGGCGATTGCGTGCGGTTCATGAAGGTGTCGTTGCGCGCCTTCGCCTTGACCGGGTGGATCGCGCCGCCGTTGGCCTGCTTGTAGTT
>CAVOHP010000032.1:0-30633 GCA_963695715.1 uncultured Chloroflexia bacterium | reverse complement strand
AAGGGCCTGGGCGAGGCGACATTCTTGCCGACCGCGCCCGCAATCCTCAACGGCATTTCACGCGCCGTTGGTAAACGTATTCGCCGCACCCCCGCGACCGGCGAATACGTTTACTCCCGGATGAACGAAGACGGGCGCTAGAGCCAGCGGGCGTCGGCGCGCTCGATGACCCGCTGCAACTCAAGCGACAAGTCTTCGGGGAGCGGCTCGGGAACGTGTGTCTCGATCAGCGACAGCGCCCGCAGTCTGGCTCGCTCTCGGAAGGTGTGCGCTCCGCCCGCATTCCAGCCGTCCCAGTGGCGACGTTCGATCAGGCGCGGATACCAATCTTCGCGATAATGTGACCGTGTGTGATCGGCCTGCATGAACGCGTTGGAGGGGCCGGCCTCGTGAATCAGGTCGAGCGCCAGCGTCTCGCGATTGACCTCGACGCCCTGCATGAACCTGCGCACCCAGTTGATCAACTCATCGGCCATGACGAGGCTTTCGAGCGAATTGGTCATCCCCGATGCAAGATATCCCACATCATGGATCAGGTGCGACCCGGCCAGCGTCTCGGTGAGCAGCGTCAGGGCGATTTCGGACATCGCCTGTTCGTCGGGCGCCTGCGAATCGCTGCACCCGCCCAGGCCGAAGACCGGCATGTTGTAGTAGTGCGCCAGCTCGACGCACAGCACCCGATTTTCGGGCGCGGCGTATACATCGCCCGTAGTGCGCATATCGAGCATGTCCTGGGTGCCGCCGGAGAGGATGACCGGCGCGCCCTCATTGCGCAACTGGCTGACCACCAGCCCCGCCAGCTCACCGGCGTTCGCCAGCGCGACCGCGCCCGCGGGCGTCACGGGGCCATTGGCGCCCCTGAGGATGACCGGGTTATACGTGCAGGGAAGCTGCTTGTCGGCCATGAAGAGCAGCTTGTCCAGCGATTCGGGGTTGTGGATGAGGGGAGAAGTGACGTTGATGTAGCAGGCGCAAAGCGGGTTGCGCCGGAGGGCGTCTGCGCCTCCCGCGACCAATTCGGCCATTTCGATGGCGTCCACACAGCCGGGGAAGTCCGTGGTCACGAAGAGGATGGGCTTGATGCTGTTTTCGAGCAGCGCCTTCATCTGATAGCGATCCATCGTGGCCTGGGGCACATCGTGGGCCATGCAAAAAGACATCAGGAAATTGATGTTGGGCAGCGCATCCATCACGCGCACGCTCTCGACGATATCCGCCAACTGCCCCTCGCGTCGCCGTCCATCCCGGACGTCAATGACGTTCGGACAATCCGAGCCCGGCCCGTAGGACACGTTGCGGCCTTCCAGAAATACCGAGCGCTTCCCGTTGCGATCCGCCCATACGATGCGTTTCGGCGCGGTGCGCAGCGCCCATTCCACCAGCCGCGCAGGAATGCGAACCCATCCGTCGTCCAGGATGTGCGCGCCGGCCTGCCTCAGCAATGCGATGGCGTCGTCGTGTCGCAGGCAAACCCCCGTGCGTTCGAGGATTTCCAGGCTCGCCGCGTGCAACATGGCGAGTTGATCCTGATGATAGCTTCTGGAAGTACGGCGCTTTGAACGCGGTGGAATTGCTGGTAATCATTCTCTCGTGCTCCTCTGCGGGCGGTCGGGTCGGGTTTCGCCCGGGTATTTCCGGCAATTATGGCATCCACAGGATAGGATGGCAAACAACCTGCCCGCAGTTTCCAATATGATATACTGAGCGCGTGGAACGAACGATGGATTCTGAACTCGCTGACGGGGCTGTGCGGCGCACCTTGAAGCCGGCCGGGTGGCTGCCTTTCGCCGGCTGGATCGTCCTCTTCATGCTTCAGATCATCAGCCCCGACCGCGCCTGGAGCTGGATGCTGGTGGGCTTGAGCGTATTGATCTCCATCAGCTACTACTGGGCTCGCCTGCTGCTTGACCAGGTGACGGGTGAGCGGCAGGTGCTGGGAAGCTGGGTGGTCGTTGGCGACGAATTGAGCGAGCGATTCTCGATCACCAATTCGGGGCGGCTGCCCGTATTGTGGGCCCGGGTGGTTGACCATTCTGCGGTGCCCGGCTACTCGGCCGATCGCGTCGAGTCGGTCGGCGCACGCGCCGAGCGTGTCTGGACCAGCGCCGGCGTCTGCCGGCGGCGCGGCGTCTTTCGATTGGGGCCGTGGGAACTGATGATGGCGGACCCGCTGGGCCTCTTCCAGGTGCGCCACTATTACCCGGTCACGACGACGATCATGGTTTATCCCCGCGCCTCTCATCTGCCGCAACTGGACCTCCCGCGTGGTCGGACGCTGGGAAGAGCCGCATCTTCCGAACGCACGGTGATCGAGACGATACTCGTGGGCGGCGTGAGGGACTATTACGCCGGCGACAGCCTCCGCCGCATCCACTGGCCCAAGAGCGCCCATCACGACCGCTTGATGGTGCGCGAGTTCGACCGTGAGCCTTCGGGCGATGTGTGGCTCGTCGTGGACCTGGATGCCGCCGTGCAGGCCGGGCGGGACGCGGAAGCGACGCAGGAGTATGCGATCACGCTGGCGGCCTCGCTTGCGGCGCGCTTCACCCGCGAAGGTGAGCGGCGCGCGGTGGGTTTACTGATGTCCGGCGAGAACCCGGCCGTGATTGCGCCCGCACGGGGTCAGGCCCAGCTCTGGCGGATTCTGCGCGTGCTGGCAGAAGCGGAGCCGAGCGCAACGGCATCCCTTGCGACGCTGTTATATCAGGCCGGCCCCAGCCTGGGCAATGGCCGAACTCTTGTGATCATCACGCCGTCGCAGAAGCACGGATTGGGTGGCCGCGCTGATCCCCTTGACGACCCGCGGCAATGCGCCGACGGCGCTGCTCGTTGATGCGACGACCTTCGATCCGCCCGCCGGCCGCGAGGATGATCTCAACGCCCTGCGCTCGCTGCTCACCCGGCAGCAAATCTCTCACTATGTTATCGAGCACGGATTCCCCTTCAAACCCATTGATCGCATCAAGCGACAACGCAGCGATCTTAAGGTCTTGCCGGGCAGCGGTCGTGTGATCCGGGTTGAAATCGAGGAGGAGATCTAGCGTGATCGAGGCCAATTCCCGGCCATCCGAGGCTCAGGCAGATGCACCGTCTTTGCTGACCAGAATTGCCCATGCCCTGCGCCCGCAGGATGGCTGGCTGGTGCTCATCCTTGCCCTGATTGCCGTCCTTACGCTGCCCTCTACCGCGGTGACGAATGGCTTGATTCTGGGCCTTCAACCGGCCATTGGCCTCGCTCTGGTCGGGTTATTGATGGGGTGGTGGCTCGGAAGGCGGGAGTGGCGCGGGCTATGGGCGACCCTGATCCTGGGGCTGAGCGGCGTGCTGGCGGTGTTGTGGTGGGGCGTTCACGTCCTTGCGGTTATGCCCTTGTTTCGCCAGCTTGCGGCCAGAGTCGCCTGGTGGGCGAACCCGCCGCGCCTGCCCGACCAGAGCTTGCTCGAGGCGCTGCTGGTTCAACGCCCGGATCCGGGACCCACCGTCACGTACTTCGCCGATCAGTGGGCTTCGCTGGGTGATTTCGCAAGCCGGTTTGGTTGGTGGGTGGATGGCGTGATCACCGGGCAGGGCCAGACGGATAACCTCATCCTGGTGGCGCTGGGCGGCATGATCGCCTGGAGCGTAGCGGCGTGGGCCGGATGGTGGATCGCCAGACATGGCCGGCCTTTCGTCGCGCTGGCCCCGACCGGAATTCTGCTTGCCCAACAGATTTACGCCGCGAACGAAGGTCACGGCGCGCTGTTGACCTTTCTGGGCGCGGCGACGGCGCTGTTGGTGTTGGGGCATCTGGCCCGGCAAACACGCGATTGGGAGAAGACCGGCGCCGATTACTCACCGGAAATCCGGTTCGACGGCATGGCGATTGCCGCCGTGCTGACCGGCCTGGTGGTCTTGATTTCGCCCACGATCCCCTTCATCACGTCGGGTGAACTGTCGCGCCAGTTTTGGGAGATCTTCGAATCCCCGTATCGCGAGATCGAGGATCGGTTAGGAACGAGCCTGCGGGGCGCGCAGCCGGGGCGTTCACTCGTGCCGCCGCAGGGCGTCGCAGAGGGCGGCATGCCGCGGGCGCATCTGTTGGGCGGCAGCCCCGAACTCGGCAAGGCCATCGCGCTCAAGGCGCAGACGCGCGGCGCGGAGCCGGGCGAGTCGCTCTACTGGCGCGGGCAGACGTTCGCTTTCTACACGGGCCGAGGGTGGGAGAACCCGGCCGATACGTTGACGCAAGCAAACCTGGCCGCCGGCGAACCGTGGAGCCCGGTCCTGCTTCAGGCCGACCGGCGCACGGTGCTCACCCGGATGGAAATTGTTGCGGCCTCGCGCGCCGTGCTGTATGGCGCGGGCGAGCCGATTTCGGCGGATCGCCCCTACCGCGCCGTGACGCGTGCGCCCGGCGAACTGGTGGCTTTGAGCGTACCGCGTGGGCCGCGCGTGTATAACGTCCTTGGCGGTGTGATTGACCAGGACCCTGACTTGTTGCGCCTGGCAGGCGAGGATTATCCGGAGAACAACGGATTCGGCGATCACTATTTACAACTGCCGCCCAACCTTAGCCCTGAGTTGCGCCAATATGTGGCTGAAATCACGGCGGATGCGGAGACGCCGTATGATCGTGCGATTGCCATCGAGGCGGCGCTGCGCGAGATTCCCTATTCGCTGGATGTTCCCCCGCCTCCGCCTGACGTCGAGGTGGTCTCCTGGTTCCTGTTTGATTTGCAGCGCGGCTACTGCGATTACTACGCCACCTCGATGGTTGTGATGGCGCGTCTCGTGGGCATTCCGGCGCGTATGGTGATCGGTTACTCAACCGGCGATTATGACTTCGATCAGGCGAAGTACATCGTCACGGAGCTGTCGGCGCATTCATGGCCCGAATTGTATTTTCCGGGTTTCGGCTGGATACCGTTCGAGCCGACGGCGGGGCGCGCCGAACCCAGCCGGATTGCCCTCGGCGGCGAGATCCCACCGTGGATGCAGATGCCGGGTTCGATGGGGATCAGCTCGGGCCTGTCGGCGCTGCAGCAGGCGGCGGAGGATGAACGCCGTTTCGGCCGAGTGTCGGGGCTGACGCGGTGGGGCTTGCTCGCGCTGAGCATCCTTGCCGCGCTGGGGGTCTTACGCGCCCGCGCATGGCTGAAGCCGGCGGCCCCGCCCGACTCCATGGAAGGTCTGTTTGAACGCCTCACGAAATATGGCAGCCGTCTGGGCTCGCCGCCGCACGAGAGTGACACGCCACGGGAGTATCTCGCTTCATTGACGACTGCGGCGGATGCGGCCGCGGATCAAGCGGCGTTCTTCAAGGGACGCGCTGAGGAGGCGGCGTCGCTGGTTCACGCAGACGCCGGGCGGCTCGTCCTGGCCTTCGAGAAGTCAACCTACGCGCCCGAAGCGACGGAGATCATCGTGTCGCACTATGAGCAGGGGCGCGACTGGTCGGCGCTGTGGGCGGCCCTGCGCAGGCTCGGCAGGACGCGCTGGGGCAGGCGCTATCGCCGCGCCGACGCCGGACTCCTGACCGCATCCTGCGGGGCGATCATCATGACGCCGGCGTCGCCTCGGTGTTGATCGGTTCCGGGGTTGGCGGTTCGGGGAGTTCCAGCTCCATGACCTCGTTCGCCGCGGGCAGCGAGAGGTTCTGCGGCAAATTCTCTTCGAGCACCAACATGGTCAACGAATGGCGCGTCTGTCCGCCTGCCGTGTCCTCTGCAACGAACTCCTGAATCACCTGCTTCACATATCCCCCCGGGGCGACCCAGAGATCCATCTGTCCCGAAACCAGGCGCGAGTCACGCGGCAATGACCGCTCGGCGATGGTCGCGAACGCATCGCCGGTGAGTTGATAGTGTGTCGTCAGGACGCCGGAAACTTCCTCATCGGCGGCGATCACTGCGGCCTGCCCCAATAATTCCATGCTCGACGCGGCGATTTCTTCCGGCGTGAGCACGCCCGGCAAGATCATCGCGGATGCCGAGCGAGAGAATCGCAGCCACTTCTCATCGGACGGGGCGCGCATGAAGACGTCGTTCTCCGTGAGGATCACCTCGGACTGTTCGCCCTCTTCGGAACGCGACTTATCGGTGATCTTGATGCTGCTGATCGGCAAGGGCGCCGTCGTTATCCGTCCGGGCTTCCACGACAGTCCACGCCTGCAACACTTCTTCGGGGGTCAGCGTGTCAATTCGCACTTCGGTCTGGCTTAAATAACTGCGTAGACTATCCGGGCTGAGCGCCGCAGGCTGCGCAGCTATTCGCTCAGGGGCAGGGGTAGCTACTTCCCGGGTGGGCTGGGCGGCAAAATCGGCCGCAAGCTCCTGTTGCGTTTCCGCGTTCTCTGCTGTCGCCACGCCGGGCGGGATACTCTGCGCCGGCATGACACAGCCTGTGACGAATACGCCCGCTACGATCAGGCGAAAGGCTAATTGTGGGGTTATCATGGCTGCTCACAGATTGAAGCGCACGTGGAGGATGTCGCCGTCGCGAACCGTGTAGTCCTTGCCTTCGAGTCGTAATTGACCGTGGCTGCGCGCCGCCGCCATGCTGCCCGAAGAGATCAGGGCGTCATACCCGACGACTTCGGCGCGAATGAAGCCCTTCGCCAGATCGGAGTGAATGACGCCCGCAGCTTCGACGGCCGGCGCGCCGACCGGGATCGTCCAGGCGCGGACTTCGTCTTCGCCTACGGTGAAGAAGCTTTGAAGGCCAAGCAGCGAATAGCTCAGGCGAATCACGCGGTTCAGCCCCGGCTCGGTGATCCCGTATTCGGCGAGGAAGTCGGCCGCCTCTGCGGGGTCGAGCTGCGCGAGCTCCATTTCCAGGCGGCCTTGCAGCGTGGCGACGGTGGTGCGCCGGTGGCGATAATCCAGCAGCGCCTCAAGCGCCGCGTCGGCCGGATCGTCGCCGACGTTCAGCACGATCAGTACGGGCTTCAGGGTAAGCAGACCGTAGCCGCGCAAAGATTTCTCTTCATCGGGGGCCAGGTCAACGTCACGCAATGGGACGCCGGCGTCAAGCGTCTCGTGCAGCCGCTTGAGCAGGATCAGTTCGGCTTCATTGGCGGCGCGGATTTGCGGTGTGCTGCCGCCCTTGCCGGCCTGCGCCTGCAACCGTTCGATCCGGCGCTCTACGATAATTTGATCCGAAAGGAGCAGCTCCATGTCGAGGGTATCAATGTCGCGGCGGGGATTCACATCGCCTTCGATATGCGCTACCGCGGGATCCTCGAAGGCTCGCACAACGTGCAACAACGCGTCGCTCTGGCTGATCGCGTTCAGCAGGGGGCCGCTGAGTCCACCTTCACTGACGCCCTTCGCCAGGCCGGCGATATCGGCATAGGTGACCTTTGCGTAAGTCGTCTTCACCGGCTTGAACATGTCCGAGAGGATGTCTACGCGCTCGTCGGGCACATCAACGACGCCGGTGTTCACTTCGAACTTGCCGGAGCCGAAGGCCGTCGTTTCCAACGTGCTTCGGGTGAGCGCGTTGAAGATCGTCGTCTTGGTGCTGTTGGGCAGACCGATGATGGAGATTTGCATTGCTGCCTTCGTTAAGTGGGTTTTTGTGAGTATAGCATCAAGTTATGACTTACGGGAAAAAGAGATAGGCGTCGCGGAAAAGCCCTGTTGCACGACCTCGATTGTGTTGGCGAGCGGATCATTGGATGATATAGTGTTGCCTTGAAAACGATGAGGAGCCTGGTATGAAAGCGCCGGACATGTCTCAGGCGGAGGAATTGCTGCACCAGGGCGGGGCGCTCAATCCTGGCCCCTGGGTTCAGCACTCTCTTAACGTTGCGCGTGCTGCACGCCTCATCGCATCGGCCTGCCAGGACATGGATCCTGATGCCGCATATTCGCTCGGCTGTCTTCACGATATCGGGCGAAGATTTGGGATCACGGGGATGCGTCACGTGCTTGACGGGTATGACTATCTCGACGCGCTCGGCTATCCCGATGCGGCGCGCGTGTGTCTGACGCATTCATATGCCCTCAAGAATGCCCGCGCAATTTCAGGCGCGATTGACGTCTCGGCCGATGAGTTGGCAAGAGTCGAGGGTATCCTCGACGGACTTGAATACGATGACTATGACCGTCTGATACAGCTTTGCGACGCGCTTGCAATGGCGACAGGCTTTGTACTCATCGAGAAGCGGTTGGTGGATGTCGCCGTCAGATACGGCTGTAACGTGTATCTCTCGCCCAAGTGGCGGGCGATTATGAGTCTCAAAGACTATTTCGATGAACGCACGGGAGGCTCGATATACCGGCTGCTTCCCGATGTCGTTGAGAATACCTTCGGCTTTTCTCAAGGACAGGACTGATGCGTGTATTCATCGGTGGAATTATGCAGGGGTCGCATCAATCGAATGTCATGTCCGACCAGGGCTATCGGGAGGAGATCACCGCGGCGCTGGTCGAGCGGTGGCCGGAGCTTGAGGTGTGGGATCCGCTCCGGCTGCACCCCGACAGTGTGGGGTATGATGATACGGCCGCGCGGGATACCTTGCTCGCCATGCTTGAACTGGCGCAAAAGAGCGATCTGGTCATCGTCTATCTACCGACCGCGAGCATGGGCACGGCGCTCGAGATGTACGTCGCGCATCAGGCGGGTGTGCCCGTGATCGCGGTTTCGCCGATGGTGCATAATTGGGTATTGCGCGCCTTTGCGACTCAGATTTACCCCGATTTGGAGAGCCTGTTTCAGCGCATTCGCGAGGCGCCACATCCGTTGGCGTTGACCGAGAAATCATCGGCCACTGCCTGCGATTGACACCGGCGGGAAGCGCCGATAGAATGCAACAACTCTTCGCCCCCGTAGCTCAGCGGATAGAGCGAGTGCCTTCTAAGCACCAGGCCGCAGGTTCGATTCCTGCCGGGGGTATTTTTGCATCGTAACCTGGGGCATCGTCTTGCATCCAATTAGAGTAAGCTTAACTTCGAAGCAGGTGAAATAGAGCAATGACCGTATCAGCGAACGTTATTGATGTTTCCGAGGCTACTTTTCAGAGGGAAGTCGTTGACCGCTCGTATGAGCAGCCGGTCGTCGTTGATTTCTGGGCTCCCTGGTGTGGGCCGTGCCGGATGCTGGGGCCGATTTTGGAGAAGCTGGCCGCCGAAGGAAATGGGGCCTTCCGGCTGGCGAAGGTGAACTCCGACGAGAATCAGAATATCGCGATGAACTATAACATCCGCGGCATCCCGGCGGTGAAGGCTTTTCGCGACGGTAAGGTTGTGGCGGAGTTTGTGGGCGCGCAGCCCGAACCAAAGGTTCGCGAGTTCCTGAAACAGATCGCTCCTGCGCCGCAGGATTCCGCGTTGGCGGCGGTTTCTCGTCTGCTCGCCGAACGGAGGTGGGCCGAAGCTGAAGCGGCATACGGCGAAGACCGCGCGCCGTCGCTGGGCCTGGCGAAAGCGCTCGTCGCGCAGGGCAAGGGCGAAGAGGCCGGGGCCGTTCTGGAGGCCATCGAGAGTCCTGAGGAATTGCCCGGAGCGGAAGCCCTCAAGCCCCTGGCCCGGCTCTACGCAATGCCGCTCGATGATGGGGCCGGCCGGGAAGACCTCGATGCACTTCTGGAGCGATCCACTGAGATTGATCACGGCGGGGGATTACCCGGCCGCAATGGATGCCTTGCTCGCAGTCATGCGAAGCGACAAACGCTATCGGAGCGACACGCCGCGCAAGGTGATGCTGGCGATTTTCGAGTTGCTGGGTGAGCAAGATCCGCTGACGCAAGCGTATCGTCGCAAACTGGCCGCGGCGCTTTATTGATCGGCGAGAGATATGGAAACAGGCGAGCCTACCCGGCCCGCCTGTTTTTTTATTCTCAAGTATCGGCCTACTCAGCCGCTCAGCGCATCGAATGTTGGCTTCAACGCGGGTAGAGACCCCGGTACACGGGGTAGAGCGATTCGTAAACGGCCGCATCTTCGGCGTTCGGCGCGGTCCGGTTGATGACTTCGACGGTGCTTTCCACGGCTTCGGTGACGCTGGCGAAAATGCCTGCGCCAACGGTCGCGATGAGCGCCGCGCCGAACGCCGCGCCTTCGGTGGAATTGACGACCACCAATTCCGTGTTGAAGATATCGGATTGGATCTGTCGCCAGAGATCGCTGCGCGCGCCGCCGCCGGAAGCGCGCACCTGCTCGATGGGGACGCCCAGCGTGCGGATCAACTCCAGGCTGTCGCGCAGGCCGAAGGATACCCCTTCGAGCACGGCCCGCGCCATGTGCGGCTTCCCATGCCGCAGGGTCAGCCCCACGTATGCGCCGCGTGCGTTGGGGTCAGGGTAGGGCGTGCGCTCGCCGGACAGATACGGCAAGAACAACAGGCCCTCGGCGCCGGGTTCCACGGTAGCCGCCTCGCGGGTGAGAAGATCGTAAGGATCAACGCCGAGGGTTGCTGCGACGGTGGTTTCCGGTTGGCCCAGCGCATCCCTGAACCAGCGCAAGGCTCCGCCCGCCGCAAGCATCACGCCCATGGCATGCCACGCGCCGGGCACGGCATGGCAGAAGACGTGCAGCCTGCCCTCCGGCTCGGCGGCGTAGGTGTCCGCGTAGGCAAATACCACGCCGCTTGTCCCGCTGGTCACCGAGATGATCCCCGGCTTGACGATCCCACTGCCCACGCCCTGCGCAGCCTGATCGCCGCCGCCGCCCGCCACGGGAATGCCGGCCGGCAAACCGGTTGCTTCCGCCGCCGCCATGCTGATCACGCCGGTGACGATCTCCGATTCGGCGCACGTGGGGAGCCATCCCATCGGAACCTGCATCAGGCCGGCCATGGTCGCCGACCAACGCCGGTTGGCGACATCGAACAGCGACGTGCCCGACGCGTCGGAGACTTCGGTCGCGTATTCGCCCGTCAACTTGAAACGGATGTAGTCCTTCGGCAGCAGGACGTGCGCGATTTTCTCGTAGATCTCCGGTTCGTTCTGGCGTACCCACAGGATTTTCGGAGCGGTGAAACCGGGCAGCACGGCGTTGCCCGTCAACTCGAGCACGCGCTTCAGACCGCCGGCCGACGCCGTGATTTCGGCGCATTGCGCCCCCGTGCGCTGATCGTTCCACAGAATGGCCGGACGCAACACGTTGTTGTTCGCATCCAGCAGCACCAGGCCGTGCATCTGCCCCGTCATCCCGACGGCGGCGATCTCCACATCCCCGGCCATGGTGAGCGCCCGGCGGATGGCATTGCGTGCGCCCTGCCACCAGTCCTCAGGGTTCTGCTCGCTCCACAGCGGGCGCGGGGTGTAGAGCGGGTATTCATCGGTTGCGCTGGCCAGCACCTTGCCGGTTTCGCTGACGATCAACGCCTTTGCGCCCGTCGTGCTGATGTCAACGCCCAGTGTGCAAGTCGTCATCGGCGTGTCTCCTGTGATGTATGAAGCCCGGTAATCAGGCCAACGACTCGGCCCGACCGGTGTGTGATGCGCGCAGCAGCGCCTGGATCGTGGCCGTGTTCCCCCGGCTGTCGGCCAGCGTGACGCGGGGCGTCTTCCCGTAAACCGCCGCGTCGTAGAGGTCTTCGACTTCCCCCAGATAGAGTTCGACCTGGGGCGAGTGAATGACTTCCGTGGTATCGTCGGCGTGTCTGATCGTGATCGAAGCCGCCTCGCGCGGGGTGAACGGCTCCGTCACCTGGATGATTCCGGCCTCGCCGACCAGTTCCATCCGCTGGCGAAACGCTTCCTGAAACCCGCAATCGAACTGAAAGAAGACATTGCCGGGGAAACGAAGCTGACCCGTGAACCCGACATCCACGCCGGATGCCCCCGTTAGCTGCCAGCCGAAGACTTCGTTCGCCTCCGCGCCCATCATGGCGCGGCCATAACTGATCGGATAGCAACCCACATCCCAGATGCCGCCGCCGCCCAGCGCCGGGTCGAGGCGGACGTCGCCGGGTCGGTTCAGGAAGAAGCTGAACGCGCCGTAGATATGGCGGAGCGGCCCGATGACGCCGCCGTCCAGAAGTTCCTTGACCTTGAGAGTCTGCGGGTGATGCCGGTACATGAAGGCTTCCGCGATGACGACCCCGGCGTCTTCGCCCGCTTTCGCCATCGCATCCACTTCCTCAACCGTGTTCGCGAGCGGTTTCTCGCATAACACGTGTTTGCCGGCATTCGCTGCTGCAATGGTCCAGGGTGCATGCAGGCTGTTCGGGAGGGAAACGTAGACGGCGTCAATTTCCGGGTCGGCCAGCATGGCCTCGTAGCTGCCGTAGGCTTTGGGGATTTTCCACTCGCGCGGTAGGCTTCGGCGCGGTTGAGATCTCGAGACGCGACGCCTGTGAGGACGTTGCGTTGCGAGGCGCGCAGCGCCGGAATGAGCCGGCGGTTGATTGCAGCTGTGCTAACCAGACCCCAACGCAGGATTCTTTCTGTCATGAGAGTTGTCTTCCCTTCTGCCTACGGTTTTGCCTTGACTCGCTCGACCCATTCGACCATGGCCGGGTCTTTGACAATGTCGGGGCCCAGCTTGACACGCTGCCACGATTGAGCTGTCAGTTTGCCCGCGCGATCAAAAGTCAACTGCGCGATTCCGATATTGCGTCCGGCGTGGCCGGGGGCAACCAGGTCGGCGTGAAATCGGGGAGCCGTTGCTCCAACGGTTTCCTCGGGGTTGCGCACCGGGCCGCCGCCCCCGGCCACGATGATGTCAACCTCCGGGAAGCCCTGCGCGATTTCTTTGTCGGTCTCTTCGCCGGCATTCGACAGCACGATCACGACTCCCGATTGGGTTGGAATCTCCTCCAGCGCCTCGCGCAGTGCGGCGATCGGGTCGCGCACCTCGATACGGTCTGTGTTGCCGGATCCCGTCAGCCCGATCAGATAGACGGTTTGCCCGCCGACCTTCTGAGCGGCATAGGGTTGCGCGACGCGTTCGTCCGTCCCGCGGATATAGGCATTGGCCGACAGGAACGGGTACTGCGCTTCTGCGCCGCGCGCTCTCAGCGCGTCGGGGCCGAGGGCAAGGTCCAACGCGCCGAGCGCGGCGGCGTCATAGCCCATCTGATTCATCGCTTCGACGCTGGTTTGCCCCTGTGATGCCCTGGCCGGGTCCTGATCGTTGGCAAGGCTATCGCCCGCGTCAACGACCAACACGTTCTCGGCCTGAGCTCGCGTTCTTGCAATCACTGTGGCCCGCCGGGCCACTCCCCCGGTGGGGGGAGTTCAGCCGCAGGGATCGGTGTAGCCCCAGGTGTCGTTGCTGTGGACCAGGGTTAATGGCAAGGCGGAGCGTCCGGCTGTTGCGGGAAACGTGACCTGACAGGCGGTCAACGTAAGCAAGGCAATGACCGCCATCATGATGAGCCGACTGACCCGAATTCGTGCGTTTCGCATGGTTGTTACCTGATGGGCCGGTGTGCTATCGTGCGCCGCAGGCTTGCAGGCAGGCTTGTATATGCCCGCGCGATTCGGCGGCGATCATCGCGCACTGCGTCAACGGATATTCCTTCGCGCCGATGATTTCCAGATTAACGGGGCCTTCGTAACCGTTTTCATGCAAGACGCGAATATAGCCGACCAGGTCTATGTCGCCTCGCCCGTTAGCCTGAAGCTCCGGTTTGCCCGGCCCCTGTTGGCGTCCCTTGCAATCGCGGATATGGACGTGGCGCACGCGTTCGATCACTGCGGTCAGAGCCTCCACAGGGTTCTCCCCCGCGCGATAGATGTGGGAGGGATCCATGTCAATGCCCAGGGCGGGCGATGAGATCATCTCCATGAGCCTGAGAGTGGTCGGGGTGTTATAGATCGCGGCGCCGACATGGGCTTTGACGCACAATGTCACCCCGTAGTGGCCCGCCAACTCCGCAAGTTGGCCTAACTGTTCCACAGACTTCTGGAAGCTCTCTTCGTCTCCTGTCTTGCCGCCAGGCCCGCAGTTGACGATGGGGATGCCGAGCTCCGCCGCTGCCTGAAACGCGGCTTCCATCACGTCGCGTTCCTGCGAGGGTTGCTCGATTGCCAGCAGTTCAAGACCATATGCGCCGGCAAGGCGACGCACTTCGGGGATGATCTCGCTGCGCCGGTCGAGAACCAGATGCTCGCTCATGCCCGGAATCGCCGAGAGCTCAATGCCGTCATAGCCCGCGAGCGCCGTATGCATGAACGCTGTTTCGAGATCGTAGCCGCCGAACAGTACCGAATTAGCGCCGAGCTTCATGATGTTTTCCTCTCATTGCACGTATACAACCGTCTCGGAAATCAGGGATTCAATCGCGGCCGCCAGCACCCTTTGAGCGGCGAGGCCATCTGCCCCGGAACCGTCAATTTCATCGGGCGCGGCGCCCCGGGATACCTGTTCGAGGAAGGTGTGGATGCGATTGCGGAAGGTGTCGGTGAAATCACGCATCCCACCGAACACAGGATTCGTGTAGACTCTCTTCTGCGGGTCGCCGGCGGGATAGAGGGTCGCTTCTCGCCACATATCGTCAATCACGAAGCGCCCCCCGGTTCCGGCAACTTCGCAGCGTTCCATCGGGTGACCGCGTTCGATATCGTAGCTGCCCGTCAGCGACCCGACGACGCCGTTTTTGAAGCGAAGGTTGAATTGGGCGGTAGACCAGATCGCGCGGCCCGGCGCTTTGACCGCGAAGCACTGCACCGCTTCGACATCGCCGCAGAAATGCCGCATGACATCTACGGTGTGGGGGTGGAGCGCCTTGATGTGATAGTAGGGGGAGCTTTCCGCAGGGTTCATGATCCACATGCTCATGTTGATGAAGAGCAAATGACCCAGGCGGCCTTCGTTCTGCCACTGTTTTGCGATCCGCGCGGCGGGCGTGAAGCGGTGATTGAGGTCAATGCCGTAGCACAGACCCTTCTCACGGGCCGTGGCGACCATCATCTCGGCCTCTGCGATCTCGTTGGAGATCGGTTTCTCACCGAGTACGTGGCACCCGGCTTCGAGCGCCTGCATGGTGGGGGCAAAGTGGTCGCTGCCGTACTCGTAACCGCCCGTCGCGATGCTGCACACATCGGGCTTGAGCTGCGCCAGCATCTCGCCGGCATCATAGAAGGCGGGGACGCCCAGGCGGCGGCCCGCCGCGTCGGCGCGCGAGGGTTGAATGTCGCAAACCCCCACAAGTTCGGACAATTCGTCCTCGCAATAGAGGTCTGCGTGGCGATTTCCGATCGGCCCCATGCCGATCACACAGGTTCGGAGCATGTGGCCTCCTCAGTTATCGGCATGGACGCGAGCGGGGAAGCTGCAAGTTCGTAGCCATATTCGCGCAACGCAGGCTCAAGGAAGTCGTAGGCGCTGACGTCGGAATCTTTGCGCCAACGCCCGACCGCCTGGCGATTCACGGGGATGCGTGCGAGGGGGAAGCCCAGAAACTCTTCCAATCGCGTGAGCGTTTCTTCCTGGTTCAGGACGAAGTCCTCGAAGCGCACCTCCAGCCAGTGCTGCGGCCGCGGCGTCGCGTGGACCAGGTCATACTGATACTTCCATGAGATGGCCCGCCGGAGTTTGAGATCGTCAGTCAGCGGGTAGTTAATGCCGAAATCTCGCAGGTCGTCGGTCAGATGGCGGCCCAGGATGCAATCGCGCGGATCTCGGATCCAGAAAATGTATTTTGCCTCAGGGTACATCCGCTGAATCCAGGGGTAGACCAGGGTGGTCTCGGGGATTTTCCACCCTTTGCGGGGCGCGGAGGCGCGGTGGACTGTCGCCAGATAGGCGTTGATCAGCTCCGTGAACTCGGAGGTCGGCTCCATCGCAAAGAGCCGGCTCCAATCCCACTTCAGGCCGCCTTGCCAGCCCACGTGTTGCGCGAGGACGCGACAGGCATCATACATCGCCTCCGGCGGCAACAGATCGCCCGAACCGTTGAGCGCGCCGCCCATGAAAACACCGCTCGCGGAGAGCGTTTGCGACATGGCCCGCGTGCCTGAATGGCCTCTGCCGATAATGGTGATCAGTGTCATGGATAGATTACACTCTCTGATTTGCAGGCTAGAGGGACACAACCTGCCCTGTCTGCCACGACTCGATGGCCGCTTCGATGATCGTCTGCGCCTTCAAGGCCTCCACGCCCGAGCCGTCAATTTCCTCGGGGCTGACTTGCGCGATGTTCTGCTCGACCCAGCGCCCGATGCGGCTGGCGAAGGTTTCGTTGAAATTCATCATCCCGCCCACGTAGTCATAGGTGACCGACTCGCGCGAGAACCGCGGGTAGAACTCGAGATGCTCGCATGCATCGCGGATCACGAAGCGCGCGTCTGAGCCGACCACTTCCAGCGTTTCCAGCCCGTAACTGCCGCCGGCGTCGTAGCTGCCGGTCAGATGGCCGATGATGCCGTTCTCGAACTGCAGGTTGACCTGGACATTGGACCAGCACACGCGGCGTTCGTCCGAGCCATTGCCCTTAATGCCACGCTTGAAGAGGGCATGCACTTTGACAACGTCGCCGCCGTAATACCGCATGACATCAAACGAGTGTGGATGCAAGGCGCGTATGTGGAACCACGGCGAGGTCTCCCTGGGGTTGTTGATCCACATGGTCATGTTAATCATGTTGATCTCGCCCAGACGACCGGCGTCGGCCCATTCTTTGGCGAGGAGCGCGGCCGGGGTGAACCGATGATTCAAGTTGATCCCATAGCGCAAGTTCTTTTCGCGCGCCAGTTCGACCATCTTGCGCGCCTCGTCAATATCGTTCGAGATCGGCTTTTCGCCCAGCACGGGGATGCCGGCGGAGAGGAGTTCCATGGTGGGGCGATAGTGATCGCCGCCGTTCTCGGCTCCGGCGCTACATACGCTCACCGCGTCCAATTGGATGCCGCTTGCCAGCATATCTTTGACGGAGTAGAACTGCTGCGCGTCGTAACGCTCGGCGGCCTTGTCGGCGCGTTCCGGGATGATGTCGCACACCGCGACCAGCTCGCAATCCGTGCGCTTGTCGTAGATGCCCGCGTGGATGTTACCGATATTGCCAACTCCGACCACTGCAACTCGTAAGGCCATGACTGGGTTTCTCCTCAATCTGAAGATGACGCTATTTGCGCGATTGCGCCTGCAATCGCTGCGCCTGTAAGATATCGCCGATATAGAGCGTGTCGTAAGCCTGTTGCGAAGATGTAAAAGCGCCCATGCCCTCGTGGCCGTGCCAGTCTCCCTGCGTCATAATCGGATTGGGCAGGCCGGTCTCCTGCTCACGCTGCGCAAGCCAGGCCGTCATGCGCGTATGAAGGAGCGCAACCACGTCGGGTTCACTTTCGGCCAGGTTGACCAACTCGCCCGGGTCTTCGGTCAGGTTGTATAGCTCGACGGCCGGTTTGAAATGGAAATCCGGCTCGAGCGCCTCGATGAGTTTCCATTCGGGGGTGCGCCAGCCGTGCTTACGCATCCAGGTGCACTCGGTGATATAGAACTCGCCGGGGCCTGACACGCGCTCACCGCGCACCATGGACATCAGGCTCTCGCCGTCGAAATCTATGCCCGAATCCACCCCGGCCAACTCGAGGATCGTGGGCATCAGGTCTTGATGCCGGTTGTAGCCGGCGAATCGCTGCCCGGCGGGCACATGCTGCGGGTAGCGGATGATGAGCGGCACATGCAGCGTCTGGTCGTAAAGCCCGTGATGATCGAAGAAACAATCGTGATCGTACAGGGTTTCGCCGTGGTCCGAGTTAATCACCACGATGGTATCATCGAGGATGCCTTTGGCCTCCAGCGCAGTGAAGATGCTTTGCATGGCGGCGTCCATGTAGGCGATTGCGCCATCGTATTGCGCGATGACGTAGTCCTTGTCTGTGATGCCGGGGGGCATCCAACTGGCAAAGAAGTCACGGAAGGGCTTGAATGCCATGACCGGGTCCATGGACTTGTTCTTGCTGGTCGAGCTCGTTTCCGCTATAGAACATGCGCTCGAACGGTTCCGGCGGCAGATAAGGCGCATGCGGGTCCATGTGGCGGAGGAACAGGAAGAAAGGGTCCTTGCTTTTGGCCAGACGATCCAACTCGGGCAGGGCGACGTCGTTGAGGTTCTGTGCTTTCGGGCTTCTACCTTCGTCCAGTTTCCCCAACCGGGGAACTCAAGTATTTGTCGAACCCGCGCGAGCTGGGATTTCCGGAGAAGCCGACGCAAACGTTGGTGTATCCGGCATCCCGCAAGACCTCGGGCAACGTCTGCACCTCAGAGCGCAGCGGCCCCTTGTGGCGCAACGCCACAACCTGTGATGAGAAAAGGTCCATGCCGGTCAGCATCGCGGCGTAGGCGCTCGTCGTGGGGATATATGCGCTGTAGGTTTTCTCGAAGAGCGCGCCCTCGCCGGCGAAGCGATCCATGTGGGGGGTGGTCAGGCGCGGATAGCCGTAACAACTCATGTGATCTGCGCGGAGGGAATCAATGCCAATGAGGACGACATTGGGTTGGCGACGCGCCTTTTTTCGTTGCGCCATGGGAACTCCTTTGCTCTGGCTGTGAAAGAGGTCTTTTCAGGCCGGCTTGTGATTGGCCTGATGGTATTTTGCGGCCGGGAAACCATGTAAGTCTAAATCCAGTGTTGCATTTTGCGCAAACTTCCGGCAATTGTCCGATGTGTGCCAGGAGCTTTGACAAGCCCTTGCGGGCGGGCTACAATGGCTCTACAGGTTCGCAGGCGCAACCATAACCAGGAGTAGGAGGCAGATTCACTTGGCCCTTTATACCGATCTTAACACCTCGCCGCGCATTTTGCTCGGCCCCGGCCCGAGCATGGTGCATCCCCGTGTGCTTCGCGTCATGGCGACCCCGGTGGTCGGCCATCTCGATCCGCAGTTTATCGCGGTGATGGATGACGTGAAGGCGCTGCTTCGGCAGGTTTTCCAGACGAATAATGAATTGACGATACCGGTTTCCGGGACCGGCACGGCAGGCATGGAAGCCGCCCTGGTGAATTTCCTGGAACCGGGCGACCCGGCGCTGGTGTGTGTCGCCGGTTATTTCGGCGAGCGGATGGCGGAGATCGCGTCACGCACCGGGGCGGATATGCAGCGGATTGACGTGCCCTGGGGCGAGGTGTTCACGGCGGATCAAGTGCGGGCGGCTCTGCAATCGCATCCGGCGAAGGTGGTCGGGATTGTCCACGGCGAGACTTCGACGGGGGTGCAGCAGCCGCTGGCCGAAATCGCCGAAGTGGTGCATGAGCATGGCGCCCTGTTGCTGGTGGATTCCGTCGCTTCACTCGTCGGCGTCCCCGTCCCGGTAGATGGGTTAGGGATTGATATCTGCTACACCGGCTCGCAGAAATGCCTCAGTTGCCCGCCCGGGCTCGCGCCGATCACCATCGGCCCCAGGGCCGACGATGTGCTGGCGCAGCGCAAGTCGAAGGTGCAGAGTTGGTATCTGGACCTTACGCTGGTGCGTAGTTATTGGGGATCGGACCGCGTGTATCATCATACCGCGCCGATCACGTTGAATTTCGCCCTGCGTGAGTCCTTGCGGCTGGTCTGCGAGGAGGGTCTTCAGAATACGTTCGACCGGCACGCGCGGGTTGCCCGGCAGTTGTGGGATGGACTGGAGAACCTCGGCCTTTCGATGTTGGTCCCCGAAGAGTTGCGCCTGCCCACGCTGACGACCGTGCGAATTCCGGATGGGGTGGATGATATGGCTGTGCGCCGTCAACTCCTCAACGATTACAACATCGAAATCGCCGGCGGGTTAGGGGCGTTCCGCGGGCGCGCCTGGCGAATTGGCCTGATGGGGCATTCAGCCCGGCCGGAGAACGTATTCGCGCTGCTCGGCGCGCTCGGACATATCCTTGGGCGACATTAGTTCGCTGCTGTTGGGCGGCAGTGGTTTGCTGGTCGCGGCGCATGCGCTGGCTATTATCTGGCTGAGCGTGTATGGCTTTCAGGCGTTACTGTTGACCGGACTCTTCTGGCGACACCGCCGAGATGCGCCCCTGCGGGCAGCGCCCGGCGCGGATGAATGGCCGGCTGTGGCTGTGCAATTGCCGGTCTATAACGAGCAACACGTCATCGCGCGCTTGATTGACGCTGCGGCGTCGCTGGATTATCCACGCGATCGGCTGGAGATTCAGATACTCGATGATTCTTCGGACGAGACGACGGAGATCGCGGAAGCGCGAGCCGCGTGGCATCGCGCGCGTGGGGTGAACGTCCATGTCATTCGCAGGCCGGACAGATCGGGCTATAAGGCCGGCGCGCTGGCCTGGGGTCTGGCGCAAACACGCGCCGAGTACATTGCCGTCTTCGATGCGGACTTCAGACCCAATCCCTCATTCCTCCGCAGCACCATTCCGATGCTGATGGCGAGGCCCGATGCAGGGATGGTTCAGACGCGGTGGGCGCATCTGAACGAATCGTACTCGCCGCTGACACGCGTTCAGGCGCTGGCGCTCGACGGGCATTTCATGATCGAGCAGACCGGGCGCAACCGATCGGGGTTGTTGATCAACTTCAATGGGTCGGGCGGGGTCTGGCGGCGCGAGTGCATCGAGCAGGCGGGCGGCTGGCAGGCCGACACCATGACCGAGGATATGGATCTCAGTTATCGCGGCGCAACTGATCGGCTGGCGCTGTCTGTACGCGCCGGAGACCGAGGCTCCCGCCGAGTTGCCGCCGCAGATGGAGGCGTTCAAGCTTCAACAGGCGCGCTGGGCGCAGGGTTCGACGCAGTGTCTGCGAAAGCTGGGCGCGGCGATTCTGACGAGCCAACTGACTCCGGCGCAAAAGATCATGGCGATCATTCATATCGCCAGCTACCTGACGCAGCCTATCATGCTCTTTTTGTTGCTGGTATCTGTGCCGTTGATCCTCACTTCTCAAACAACGGATGGACTGGTGGGATGGCTGTGGCTGGCCGGCATTGGTCCGCCCTTGTTGTACGCGATGGCCCAGGCGCGTCTGCATCGCGACTGGGGCCGCCGTATGCTATACTTCCCGCTTCTTGCGGTAGTGACTGTGGGCATTACGTGGAGTACGACATGGGCCGTGATGCGCGGGCTGTCTGGCTGGGGCGGTCGTTTTCTGCGCACACCGAAATTCAAGCTCGAGGGCAGGTCGGGTGATTGGTCGGGGAGCCGGTATCGCCTCAAGCCCAACGCGATGATTGTCGGAGAGATCGTCTTGTTGGTGTATGCACTCATTGCTTCGTGGGCTGCCTTGAGCCAGGGCGATTACGGTATGGTGCCGTTCTTGCTGTTGTACGTTTTCGGCTTCGGCCTGGTGGCCTCGAGTAGTCTCTTGCAAGGATTCGGATTCTCTATGACCGGAAGACAGGAAACCAGACATGTTTGAAGGCTTTTGGTTGGGCGTCATCGTGATGGTCGCACTCTGTGGGGCGCTGGCATACGCGCTGTTCCAGATCGTTCGGTATGCGATGCGCGGCGCGGCGGCGCCTTTCGCCCCTTCGTGGGCAGGGTCGGCGATCCTCGTGCTCTCGCTGGTCGGGATTGCCGTCGCCGGTTATCTGACGTACATCGAGACGCAACAAGTCGCGGCGGTGTGCGGCCCGGTGGGCGACTGTAATGAGGTGCAGGCCAGCCCGCACTCACGGTTCCTGGGTATCCCGGTAGGCATGTTGGGCATGGCAGGCTACGCGGCCATTGTCATCGGCTGGGCGGCGACGCGCTTCGGGACGGATCAGCTTGCCAAATTTGGTTGGCTGGCGATCTTTGTGATGGCGCTCTTCGGCGTGCTATTCTCGATCTATCTGACCTATCTGGAACTGGTGGTGATTGATGCGGTTTGCATCTGGTGCCTCAGTAGCGCCCTCATCATGGCCGCTACACTATTTCTATCTACAGGGCCGGCCATACTCGCCCTCGACGAGTGAGCTGTGCTGCACGTCTTGTGGACTCGCAGCATTTGGCATAGAATGTGTCGGCGCGGGCTTCTCCGGACAATCATAACCTGAACTACTGACAGTTGGGCCGGCCGCGCGTAAACTCAGGGTGCAGATGGACTCTAAGTGAAGATATCTACCATCGGGTTGACCTGGCGTCATCAGCCCTCTGGCGGGTGACGCTTTCGATCACTGTTTCACTCAAGGAGAAAGATGACAATGCTTAGCAAGACCATGCAGGATGCGATCAACGATCAGATCAAGCACGAACTCAACTCGGCGTATATCTACCTGGCCATGTCGGCGCACGCTGAGGCGGAGAACTGGCCCGGCGCGGCGCACTGGCTGGCCGCCCAGGCGGCGGAAGAGCAGGGGCATGCGATGAAGCTCTTCGGCTACATCAACGACCGGGGCGGACGGGTGACGTTGCAGGCCATCCCGCAACCGCCGCAGGAATTCACCTCACTGCTCGACCTGTTCGAGCAAGTTCTCGCGCACGAGCGCAAAGTGTCGGCGCTCATCAACCGGCTCTACGAGATCGCGCTGAGCGAGAAGGACTACGCAGCGCAGAGTATGGTGCAGTGGTTCATCAATGAACAGGTCGAAGAAGAGAAGAGCGCTTCGGATATCGTTGACGCCCTCAAGCTTGTGGGAACGCAAGGCACGGCGCTGTTCATGATTGATCGCCAACTCGGCGTGCGTGGCGGGCATTGAGTCATCCCGCAGGAGGCAATGCCTCTCGCGGCAGGGACAGATTCGTGATGAGACAGGGGGTATGCGTAAGCCGACGGCTCACGCATACCCCCTGTCTGCTTAACACGGTCGGCGCCCGAAAACTTCGTGTAGCCACTACAATCCAAACAAAGCACAATTTGACTTTATCCACTCAAGTCAACAATAGACTATGCGAAACATCTACTCCCGTTTCCGGGGCGTATCGTGTCCCACGGGCGAGAGGCGTGGTTTCAATTGACACCTTAAGTCGCCGTGGGCTATAATCCTGCCTGATTATTGAAGTTACTGCCGACCACAAGAAGAGCAGGGGAGTTGACATGTCCGGAGATTCCAAAAGCGCGTTTGATTCGTTGGCCTCATTGAGTCCGTCGGTAGATTACTACCGGCTCGAAGCATTGGAGAAGCAGGGAATCGGGCATGTCTCACGATTGCCGTTCTCGATCAAGGTTCTGCTGGAGGCGATCCTGCGTCAGGTTGATGGTTTCGCCGTCACCGAGGACGATGTTGTGCGGCTGGCTTCGTGGAACCCCACCGAAGGCGCGCCCGTCGAATTACCCTTCAAGCCGGCGCGCGTCATCCTCCAGGATTTCACCGGCGTACCCTGCGTCGTTGACCTTGCGGCGATGCGCGACGCGATGGCCCGTCTCGGAGGGGATCCGGGCCGTGTGAATCCGCAAATCCCCGTTGACCTCGTGATTGATCATTCGGTTCAGGTAGATCAGTTTGGATCCCGCTTTGCATTGCTCTATAACGCCGAGCGCGAATTCGAGCGCAACCGGGAGCGGTATGAGTTCCTGAAATGGGGCCAGCAGACCTTCGACAATTTCAGCGCGGTGCCCCCGGCCACCGGGATCGTGCATCAGGTCAATCTCGAATATCTCGCCAGGGTCGTGCAGACAAAACAGGTCAACGGCCATGCAATCGCCTACCCCGACAGCGTGGTTGGCACGGACAGCCATACGACGATGATCAATGGGCTGGGCGTGCTGGGGTGGGGCGTTGGCGGCATCGAAGCGGAAGCCGTCATGTTGGGGCAACCGATCTATATGCTGGCGCCGAAGGTAGTCGGCGTCCGTTTGACGGGCAAATTACCGGAAGGCGCGACGGCGACCGATCTCGTGTTGGTCATCACCCAGATGCTCCGCTCGCGGGGCGTGGTTGACAAATTCGTCGAGTTCTACGGAGCAGGCGTCGGCCAGCTCAGCCTGCCGGATCGAACAACGATTGCGAACATGGCCCCCGAGTACGGCGCGACCATGGGGTTCTTCCCGGTTGATTCGGAAACGCTCAAATTCCTGGCCGGCACGGGCCGCTCGGAAGAGCTGGTTGATCTCGTCGAACGCTACACCAAGACGCAAGGCCTCTTCCGCAGCGACGACACCCCGGATCCGATCTATAGCGACGCCCTCGAGCTGGACATGTCATCCGTCGAGCCGAGCATGGCCGGGCCAAAACGACCCCAGGACCGGGTTACGCTGCCCGATGTCAAAGAGGGTTTCCGCAAAGCCTTCCCATCTGCCGCGCCGAACGGGTCGGGCGACAGTCTGACACAGGGCTCCGTGGTCATCACGGCGATTACATCCTGCACGAACACCAGCAACCCGAGTGTGATGATCGGCGCCGGCCTGCTGGCGAAGAAAGCGGTGGAGCGCGGCCTTAAGACGCGGCCCTGGGTCAAAACGAGCATGGCGCCGGGTTCCAAAGTCGTGACGGCATACCTCGACGCGGCCGGGTTGACGCCCTGGCTTGAAGCCCTGGGGTTCTACACGGTCGGCTACGGCTGCACCACGTGCATCGGAAACAGCGGCCCGCTGCCCGAAGAAGTCGCCCAATCCATCGTGGAAGACGATCTGGTGGTCGCCGCGGTGTTGTCGGGCAACCGCAACTTCGAAGGACGCATCCATCCCCTGGTACGGGCGAATTACCTCGCCAGCCCACCCCTGGTCGTTGCCTACGCGTTGGCGGGGCGCATTGACATTGATCTCACCCGTGAGCCGCTGGGGACCGACAGTGACGGCCAACCCGTCTTCCTCCATGACATCTGGCCGAGCCAGGCGGACGTCAAGGCCACGATCGAGCATAGCCTCAAACCCGAAATGTTCCAGCGACAATATGCCAACGTCTTCACCGGCAATGAAGCCTGGAATGAAATCCCGATCCCGGAAGGCGAGCGCTATGCGTGGAGCACCGGCAGCACCTATATCCAGGAACCGCCGTTCTTCCAGGGGCTTACACTCGAAGCAACCCCGCCAACCGATATTCGCGGCGCCCGCGCCTTGATCTTTGTCGGAGACAGCGTGACGACCGATCACATCTCACCGGCGGGACCCATTGCGCTGAACAGCCCGGCGGGTGAGTACCTGCTCGGCCTGGGGGTGCCGCGCGAGGAGTTCAATGCATATGGGGCGCGGCGCGGCAACCACGAGGTGATGATGCGCGGCACCTTTGCGAATACTCGCATCCGAAATCGGCTGGTCCCCGGCGTCGAAGGCGGTTACACCCGCTATCTGCCGACCGATGAGACGCTGTCCGTCTATGACGCCGCCATGAAGTATGTCGCGGATGGCACGCCGCTGATCGTGCTGGCAGGCAAAGAGTACGGCACCGGATCGAGCCGAGACTGGGCGGCCAAAGGCCCGTATCTGCTGGGGGTCAGGGCGGTGATTGCCGAAAGCTTACGAGCGCATTCATCGCAGCAATCTGGTCGGCATGGGCATCTTGCCGTTGCAATATCTGCCCGACCAAACCGCCGATACGCTCGGATTGCGCGGGACTGAGACGTTCGATATTCTCGGCATCGCCGGCGGTGATCTCAAGCCAAAGGCTTTGTTGGCCGTACGCGCCACGGACGCTGAAGGCAAGCAGACGATCTTTGAAGTGATGTCGCGGATTGATACCCCGGTAGAGGTCCTGTACTACGAAAACGGCGGCATCCTGCAGACGGTCCTGCGTGACATGGCTGCGTCCGATACCCATTAGTCCGAGCGCGACACGTGCCTGATCAGGAAGGATTCAAAAGAATGACCTACGAGAAGATCTCGATTGCAACTGATGGCGCGCCGATCACGGTCGTGGACGGCAAACTCGTGGTCCCCGATCATCCGATCATCCTGTGGATCGAGGGCGACGGGATCGGCCCCGACATCATGACGGCCTCGAAGCGCATCTGGGATGCGGCCGTCGCGCTGTGCTATGGCGGGCAACGCAAGATCGCCTGGTCGGAGATCTACGCCGGTGAGAAGGCGGCGCGCCTGTATGACGGCGATTACTTCCCGGCCGAGAGCCTGGACGCGATTCGCACCTTCCTGGTCGGCATCAAGGGCCCGCTGACAACGCCCGTGGGGGGTGGGTTCCGCAGCCTGAACGTGGCTCTGCGCCAGGACCTCGACCTGTACGCCTGCATCCGCCCGGTGAAATGGTATCCCGGCGTGCCCAGCCCGCTGCGGCGACCCGATCAGGTTGACGTCGTGATCTTTCGTGAGAACACCGAGGATGTGTACGCGGGCATCGAGTACAAGGCCGGGACGCCTGAAGCCGCGAAGGTCGAACGCTTCCTGAAAGACGAAATGGGCGCGAAGTTCTTCGAAGGATCGGGCATCGGCATCAAGCCGATCAGTGCGTTCGGCACGAAGCGGCTGGTTCGCAAGGCGTTGAACTACGCCCTGGATAACAGTCGCCGCAGCCTGACACTGGTGCACAAGGGTAACATTCAGAAGTTCACCGAAGGCGCGTTCATGCAATGGGGATACGAGGTCGCCCGCGATGAGTTCGGCGATGTCACGATCACAGAGCAGCAACTTTGGGATGAATTCGGGGGCAAACAGCCCGCCGGCAAGATCGTGGTGAAAGATCGCATCGCAGATATCATGTTCCAGCAGATGCTGCTGAGGCCGGCGGAATATGACGTGATTGCCACGCCCAACCTCAACGGCGATTACCTGAGTGATGCCGTGGCAGCCGAAGTCGGCGGCGTGGGCATCGCCCCCGGTGGGAATATCGGCGATCACATCGCCGTGTTCGAGGCCACGCATGGCACCGCGCCCAAATACGCAGATCAAGATAAGGTGAATCCCGGCAGCGTGCTCCTATCCGGCGTGATGATGCTGAACTACCTCGGTTGGAAAGAGGCCGCCGACGCCATCGAAGCGGCCTATACCCGGACCGTCGCCGACAGGATTGTGACCTATGATTTCGCCCGCCAAATGGAAGACGCGCATGAGGCGAAGACTTCGGAATTTGCATCCGCGGTGATTGATAGACTCGCATAAGCAAACGCTTGACTTGCAGGTCTTGCATCGGTATAATCCGGCCATTCGTTCTCATGTGGCCCGAAGCACAATTGACCTTTTCTCGTCCAGGAGGCCATTCGAATGTCGGAGCAACATTCCTCGGTGCAAAACGAGGAGATGGGCCGGCGCAAGTTTCTGACGGGCGTTATCGCACTCATTGCCGGAGCGGTCTCATTTGTCGTTGGTTTGCCCGCCATCGGCTACGTCATTGCGCCCGGCGTCCGCAAACAAACCGGAGAAGAATGGTACACCCTCGGGCCGATTGCCGGCCTGACGCCCGGCGTGCCCTCAGGGTTTCCATTTTCCTACCGTGTGCAGGACGGCTGGACAGAAACGAACGTCTCGGGAACTGCCTGGGCCGTCACAGACGATGGCGTGACGGTCACAACCTTCTCGGATGTCTGCACGCATCTGAGCTGTCGAGTCAACTGGCGCGATGACCTGGATGCCTTCTTCTGCCCGTGCCATGACGGTGAGTTCGGCATCAATGGGCAAGTCGTGGCAGGACCGCCTCCAAGACCTCTCGATCAATTCGAAAATCGCATAGAAAACGGGCAGATTCAGATTCTGCTGAAAGTATAAGACGTGGCCGAAACGCCTTCCCCGACGCCCGGCAAAATCGAAGCGACGTTCCACTGGCTCGATGAACGCCTGGGCATCACGACAATCTGGAATACCGTCTTTGCGCGGATGGTTCCCGAAACCAACTGGCTGTATACCCTGGGCAGCGCCAGTACGATCCTGGCCGTGCTTCAACTCATCACGGGCATGTTGCTGACCATTTACTACGTCCCCAGCCCCGACCAGGCCTACGACAGCATCCAGTTCATCATGAACGATGTGGCATTCGGCTGGCTCATCCGCGGGATCCACCACTGGGGCGCGACCTTGATGGTGCTCGTGGTATTCCTGCACATGCTCCGCACTTTCTTCGTCGGTGCGTACAAGTATCCGCGGGAGTTGACCTGGCTGACCGGCGTCGCCTTACTGGCGATCGTGATGGTGCTCGGTTTCAGCGGGTATCTGTTGCCGTGGAATCAGCGGGCCTACTGGGCCACCTCGGTCGGCACGAGCATCATGGGGGCGGTGCCCGTGATTGGGCCTCTGCTCCTGCGGATTGCTCGCGGCGGCACAGAGATCGGCACCCTGACTCTCGCCCGTTTCTATGGTCTGCATGTCTGGTGGATGCCGCTGGCCCTGTTGTCCATCATCGGCGTCCATCTCTATCTCGTCATCAAGATCGGCATCACCTCGCCGCCCAAGCGGGATGAGTAGGAGTAATCGCACCGATGAATGATGCCGAAAAGCAAGAATATCTGGCGGAATATAAAGAAAAGAAGAAGAACGGCGAACTATTTTTTCCCGACGCCATCGCCAAAGATGCGATTGTTTCCCTGCTGGTGTTTGTCGTCCTGATCGGCCTGGCCGTCTTCGTCGGCGTGCCCAACGAACCGCCCGCCGACCCGACCGATAGTTCCTACATCCCGCGGCCAGAATGGTATTTCCTGTGGACGTTCCAGTTATTGAAGTACTTCCCCGGCCGCTTCGAGGGGATCGCGATTGTCGGTCTGGGCGTGGTACTCGGAGGCTTGTTGTTGGGGCTGCCCTTCTTCGATCGCAGCCCGAAGCGCCATCCGCTGAATCGGCCCATCGCAACTATTGGAATGTCGCTGGCCGTACTTGGCATCATCTTCCTCACTATCCAGGCCGTGCTTGCGACGCCGCCGCAGGTAGAGGCAACCAGCCCCGGTGGAACCCTTGAAGAGCGGGTTGCCGTAGGGGGGACGCTATACGCCGAGAATTGCGCCAAGTGTCACGGCGAGGAGGGTGAAGGGGCCGAAATCCCGGACAGTCCGGGCGATTTCACCGATCCAATTAACTCGGACGATTTTCTACTGACGCGATCTCATGAAACGATCTTCGAGGTCATCAACTACGGGCAACCGGGGCTGGGCATGCCGGCGTTCGGCCTGGCGCACGGCGGAGGGCTCACCGATCCGGAAATTCGGGCCATCGTAGATTTCATCGAGGCATGGAATGCGCCGCCTGAAGACGCCGGCGCTTCTGAGGAGATGGCGGCCCTGGCTGCCATCGAGACGCCCGGTTTCACGCAAGACGTCAAGCCGATCCTGGACAAACGCTGCGCAACGTGTCACGGCAACCGGCTGAAGGGCGGCTACAGCGTTGCGGATTACGACAAGGTGATGAACAGCGGCGACAACGCGCCGGTGATCATCCCCGGCGACGCGGCCAACAGCATTCTGGCCCAGATGTTGCGGGGCATCGAAACGCCGGCGGGCGGACAGATGCCGCCGGGAAGGCCACTCAAGGAAGAGCAGATCCAGTTGATCGAACGATGGATCAACCAGGGCGCTCAGAACAACTAGGGAATTAACCTGCAATGCAAAAAGCGCAGGAGGGATAATGAGTACGATCTCACGCGTGGGCGTGGTGCAGGCTTTACGCTATCGCGGCGGCCAATCCATGTTGGCATGGCTGCTTCACCGCATCAGCGGCATCGGCATCGTGATCTTCGTCTCGATGCACGTGGTCGCGGCATTCTTTCTTTATTCGGTCGAGCCGCAGAGCATCACGGGCCAGATTTCCCAGGCGCTGACGATCTTCTACGAATGGCTGCCGATGCAGATCTTCGTCTTGTTTGCCGTGCTATGGCACGCGATCAACGGCGCACGGATCGTCGTCCTGGATATGTGGCCCTCCCTCATGACCTATAATCGCGAGGCGATGTGGGTGCAATGGGCGCTGTTCATCCCGCTGTTCCTGCTGCCTTCGATCCTGATGATCCTGGAGGCCCTGGGATGACATCACAAGCCAATACTCGCGCCCGCAGCCGATCTGGCGGTCGCTTCGAGTTGTACGCCTGGTTCTTCACCCGCGTCACCGGCATCCTGTTTCTGCTGATGGGCGCGTTCAATCTCGTCTATGCCAACCTGGTGGGCGGCCAGGGAAACATGGATGTCGCCGCGCAGATGCGTTGGGCGTTCTTCCCGATCCCGTTCCACGTCGAATCAAGCGCCGTCGAGGTGACGCCAAACTTCTCGAATCCCTTCTGGCAAATTTACAGCTTCATCCTGGTTGCCTTTGCGGCCACGCATGGCTTCAACGGTTTGCGCGTGATCCTGGAAGACTACGTGCATAGCCCGTTGGCCCTGAGCTGGCTGCGCGCCATCCTGGTCTTCATCTGGCTGTTCGTACTGCTGTCGGCCATTTTCTTGATCTTCGTCTACGTTTAGGGAGCGGCCATTCATGTATCATCGGTATGATGTCCTCGTCATCGGCGCCGGCGGCGCCGGCCTGATGGCCGCGCTACACGCCTCACGTGGGGCCAGCACAGCCGTCATCAGCAAACTCTACCCGACCCGATCACACACCGGGGCGGCGCAAGGCGGCATCGGCGCCGCGCTCGGCAACCTTGAAGAAGATCACCCGGAATGGCACACCTTCGACACCATCAAAGGCTCGGACTATCTGGCCGATCAGGATGCCGTGCAGATTCTCTGCAACGAAGCCATCGGCATGGTCTATGAATTGGAGCACATGGGGTTGCCGTTCGACAGGACGCCGGAGGGTCGGATCGCGCAGCGGCCTTTCGGCGGACACACGAACAACGAGACCAAACAGCCGGTGCGCCGGGCATGTCATGCCGCCGATCGCACCGGGCACATGATCCTGCAGACGGTCTATCAGCAGTGCATCAAGAATAACGTCACTTTTACGATGAATATCAGGTCATTGATCTGTTGATCAATGACGAAGGCCGTGCCTGCGGCGTGGTTGCGCTGCACATTGACAGCGGCGA
>CAVOHP010000031.1:0-53095 GCA_963695715.1 uncultured Chloroflexia bacterium | reverse complement strand
CCCCGACTGCCGAGGGCTTTCTGCCGCATTAAGTCAACGTCAAGGTCCTCGGGTAGAACCCTGCGTGTTTTACAATCGCGCGGGCCTCTGCAGTGCAATCCTTACCCGTCAAACGGACGAGAGCTTCATAGGCGGCATCGGCCTGGTTGCTGCCGAGAATGAAATGCCCGTTGATGAACCGCCATAAGCCGAACTGTATACCGATGCCTACCAACCCTTCGGCCCGTGTCTCAGCGATCGCGCGTTCAATTGCTTGGGTTCGCGCGTGCGCTCGATCGACAGCAACTGCGTTGCACGCCAATTCGTCGGCGATGGATTGCTTCCATTTCTCCCAAAGCCAGATCAGCTTGACATCTTGCATCCAAGTCCGCCCCCGGCACCACCAGCCGGCAGCTCATAGCCGCTGTGACTGATCCGCAGTGAGTAGACCCGTGCACAAACCCGCCAAGCAAGTGTGCAATGAGTGGGATCATGATAGAGAACGCAAAGCTAGACCGGCTGCTCACGAAAATGAATTGCCGCATTACGAACACCGCTCGTCTGTCAAGGGCGCGCACGATGTCCGCGCGCGGTGCGACCCGGTGAATGCCCTGCGTCACGGTGTCTACAAGTAGCGGGCCTTTGCCCCTTGAAGATGCTGCCCGCCAGCACAACCTCGAAGTCCAATGACGCCATATCGAAGCGCCGGATCAGCGCCGTTGCATATTCGGCCAGCGACCGACGCCATGGCGCACAATGATCTCGGATGCAACCGTATCGCCTGCGGTGGACGCTTCGAAGACCAGGGGAGGCAACACGAGGCGGTCGGCCTGGCTCACTTCACCCGATGTCAGCCCACGCAACAAGATCTCGGCGGATGGGCAACCGAGTTGGCGTAGCGCCATCTCGGTGAGCAACGTGGGCGCTCCCGCGGCCGTCTTCGGCGCGCAGCACTGCGACGATCGCATCACGGGCCAGGTCGCCCGCGCCGCCGTAGTCGGCAAAATAACCGAATGCCCACTCCCGGCCGTCAGGCGCGATTGCTGCGGTGTTCGTGCCGGTGCCCGCGGCGATCACCACGCCATACGGGTTGCTTGAACCGGCCCGCAACCCGGCAAAAGCATCATTCTTGACCACGACCCGGCGGGCCAGGTTTGCATCCTCCAGGACGATCTGGCGGCGTTCGTGGTCTTCGGGCCAGTCCGCGCCGGCCAGCGCGAACATGCCCAGTGCGATATCCTGGGGGGTCAATCCGGCGCAGCGCAGCGCCTCACGCGCGGCGTCGGCCACCACCGCCATCGGGAGGGTCACATCGCTGCCGGTCCAGTTGCTTCCGCCGCGCCGGCCCGCGCCCACGATGTGACCATGTTCATCCGCGATCAGGGCGACTGTCTTGGTGGTTCCGCCGTCTACGCCGAGGAGATACCCGGCTGCGAGGTTTCCTGTCGCATTGACCATCATAAGAGTTGGCCGATGGCAATGATGTTCATCGAGTCGAAGTGCATTGTGAGGGGTGAGGCTCCTTGCGAATATCTTCTCACGATTATACTGTGACGGCCCGGAGACGCCCAAACAAGGCTCAGCATGGAATTGGCGCTACGGAGTTTTTTGCCGTCTCGCGCGATAATCATGCTTCAGAGCGATTTGCTGCGGCGCATGGACTGCTGTTGCCCGAAGTCGAAAGAGCTTTTGACGCGACCGTCCATGCATGATAAACTGAACAGTTGGCTGCCCGGAAAACCGGCAACGCAGCCCGATTTGGGAGTTATGGTCAATGAATAACATGCGCTCGATGCGTAATAACGTCATCTACCTGATTCTGCTGGTAGCCCTGGCGATTTTCCTGGTGACGTCGCTCACGCGCAATTCGCAAAGCCTGCCGGTCATCGAGATCGGCGCGCTGGCGCAGATGGCGCGCGATGGCGATGTGGAGCGAATCACGGTCAGCGGCGAAGAGCTGACGGCGAAGCTGGCGGACGGCAAAGAAGTGCGTTCGCGCAAGGAGGGCGAGGTTAGCGCCGTTGAAACACTCGTGAATCTCGGCGTGCCGCGCGAGGGCTTTGGCGACGGCGCGGACCAGATCAAAGTCACGGTGCAGCGGCCGAGCATGTGGACGAATTTCGCGCCGTTGCTCGCTTCGATCATCCCGGTGCTGTTGCTCGCCGGTTTCTTCATCCTCATCATGCGACAGGCCCAGGGCGCCGGCAACCAGGCTTTCTCTTTCGGCAAGAGCAAGGCGCGGGTGTTCACGGGCGACAAGCCGACGGTGACGTTCGACGACGTGGCGGGCGCGGACGAATCGAAGCAAGAGCTGCAAGAAGTGGTCGAGTTCCTCAAGGAGCCGCAGAAGTTCGCCTCGCTGGGGGCGCGGATTCCGAAGGGCGTGCTGCTGGTGGGGCCGCCGGGGACGGGCAAGACGCTGATGGCGAAGGCGATCAGCGGCGAGGCGGGGGTGCCGTTCTTCTCGATCTCGGGCAGCGAGTTCGTGGAGATGTTCGTGGGCGTGGGTGCGAGCCGGGTGCGGGATCTGTTCGAGCAGGCGAAGCGCAACTCGCCGTGCATCATCTTCGTGGACGAGATCGATGCGGTGGGGCGGCAGCGGGGCGCGGGGCTGGGCGGCAGCCACGACGAGCGGGAGCAGACGCTGAACCAGATCCTGGTGGAGATGGACGGGTTCGACACGGACACGAACGTGATCCTGATTGCGGCGACGAACCGGCCGGACATTCTGGATCCGGCGTTGTTGCGGCCGGGGCGGTTCGACCGGCAGGTGGTGATGGATCGGCCGGACGTGCGGGGGCGGGAGGCGATCCTGAAGGTGCACGTGCGGGGCAAGCCGCTGGAGCCGAACGTGAGCCTGGAGACGATCGCGACGCGAGACCCCCGGTTTCGTCGGGGCGGATCTGGAGAACCTGGTGAACGAGGCGGCGATCCTGGCGGCGCGGCGGAACAAGCGCAGCATCGGGATGAGCGAGATTCAGGAAGCCGTCGAAAGGGTCATCGCCGGGCCTGAACGTCGCAGCCGCATCATCTCCGACGAAGAGAAGATCATCGTCGCATACCACGAGGCAGGCCACGCGCTCGTGATGCAAATGCTGCCCGAATCTGATCCGGTGCACAAGATCAGCATCATCAGCCGCGGCATGGCGTTGGGCTATACGATGCCGCTGCCCAAGGAAGACCAGTTGCTTTACGGGCGCAACAAACTGCCGCGACGAGTTGGCCGGTCTGCTGGGCGGCCGCGTGGCCGAGGAAGAAGTATTCGGCGATATCACGACCGGCGCCAGCAACGACCTGGAGCGGGTCACCTCATTGGCGCGCCGCATGGTGACGCAATACGGCATGAGCGACCAACTCGGGCCGCAGACCTTCGGCGAGAAGGAAGAACTGGTGTTCCTGGGGCGCGAGATCGGCGAGCAGCGTAACTACAGCGAGGAAATCGCCGAGGAAATTGACAAGGAAGTGCGCATCCTGGTGGATGAGGCGTATGGCCGGGCGCGTGAAATCGTGACGCACCTATCGCGCCAAGCTGGACGAACTCGCACAGCGTCTGATCGAGAACGAGACCATTGACGTTAACGAGTTTCAGGCGATTTTTGCAGGCCCTGACGCCAGGGCGCCGATGCCTGCGTGAGCCGCTTCGCGAGGGCGCCGCTCACCGGGATGGGTGCACGCAAAAAAGAAATATCCTTGCAGCGTGATGGCTTTCTGATCATGCTGTGACACTTGGCCCCGCCCTGCCGGCGGGGCTATTCATGTCTGCGGAGAAAGAACGTGGCCGACAGCCCATCTTCTGTCAAGTCCGGCGCGTCCCCCGTCAGCAGCACCGACCTGCTGATGTTGAGCGTCGTGATCATCTGGGGCATCAACTTCAGCGTTTTGAAAGTGGTCATGCAGAGCATGACGCCGCTGGCCTTCAACGGGCTGCGGTTCTCCCTCGCCACGGCGGTGATGGTGATGATTTTGCTGTGGCGTCACGAGTCATTCCGGGTCGTCAAGCGCGATATCTTGCCCATCATCTTGCTCGGCATCGTCGGCCATACCCTGTACCAGGTTTTCTTCATCATCGGCATGGCGCGCACCACGCCCGCGAACGCCTCGCTGGTCATGGCTACGGCCCCGATTTTTGTGGTGATCTACGGCGCGATCCTCGGTATTGAGCGAGCCAATCGTTTGCTGTGGGTCGGCATCGTGTTGTCATTTCTGGGGTTGATCCTGCTCATCGGCGGCGGCGGCGGCGTCAGCCTGGATCTCCAGACGATCCTCGGTGATCTGTTGGTCCTGGTCGCGGCCATGTTGTGGGCGGCCTACACGACGGGCAGTAAGCCGCTGCTGGCGCGCTATACGCCGTTGAAGCTGACCACGTTGAGCATGGCGGCGGGCGCCGTTCCGCTGGTAATCATTTGCATCCCGCAGATGCGCGCGCAAGACTGGAGTGCGGTCGGCCCGGGCGCGTGGATGGGCGTCTTCTATTCGGCGGTCTTTTCGGTGGTGCTGGCCTATCTGGCGTGGTACACCAGCGTGCAGCGAGTGGGCAGCGCGCGCACCGCTGTTTATTCCAACTTGACGCCGGTGGTAGCGATCCTCGTCGCTTGGGTTGCACTGGGCGAAACCCTCGCGCCGGTGCAGATTGCCGGTGCGCTGGTCGTGCTCACCGGCGTTATGATCACCCGCCGCGGCAAGGTGACCGCTATCCAGAGGCCGGAAGCTGTGCGATCCGTTGAAGTGGAGGGGAGCAAAGTCGGTGGCTCGGTTGTCTAAGCTCTCGCACCAACTCAAGATCCACTATATCGGCGGTTGGTCGCTCCAGCGCTGGCTAATCACGCTGGCGCTGGGCGCTGCGGCGCTGTTAATGCTTCAATGGGTCTTTCGTGGTCGTCCGCCAACGCCGTGGTGGCACTGGCTGGCGCCCGGCGCGCTCGTGCTGGGATCTCTTGCGTTGTGGGCGTTGGGACGCTGGTTCGCCGCCGGGGACTATGTGAAATTCGATGCGGACCTGAGCGCTACGCCGCCCGCGCCGATTGCACTCGCTCCGAGCGATAAAGTTGCCGTCCGGACGACGGGCTATTTTGCCGTCGAAGGCCGAGCGCAGGATTTTGCCGATTTGCAGGGCTACTGGCGGACGTTCGCCTCGCGTGAGCATACCGTGATGGCCGTTGCGCCCGGCAGTCGTTTTCTCATGCTGGGAAAGTTGCCCGAGGATCTGATCGGGATGTGGTACATCTTCTTCATGCCCGAAGCGATCCGCGACGTGACGCCGGGACAGCTCACCTTCGGCGTGGACGCCGGCCCGGCGCTGCGCGTGCGTTACACACGCAGCGAGCCGAACGCCAACGAGAAGAAGCCGCCCCGCGTGATCGCCGAGACGGCCTATTTGAAGTTTGCAGATGAGGAAGCGCGTAATCAGGTCTGGGGCGACTTGCTGGCGGACCGAAACTTTTCACTTGCTCAATACACATGATTCCTGTAAAAGGTGTGTATTGCAGGCGGGAGGCGTCAATATGCGCACCAATATTGTGTTGGATGAGGCCCTGGTCAAGCGCGCCAAGGAGTTAACCGGCATCAAGACAACTCGAGAAGTCGTCCTGGAGGCTCTCGCCGTTTTGATTCAACTCAGGGAGCAGGCCGAGGCACGCGCCTTGCGCGGACAGTTGCACTGGGAGGGAGACCTGGCTGCGCTCAGGGAGTCGCGTCACGAGGCTGCTGGTTGATTCTCAATGCGAGAGGAATGGCGCCTACCGCGCCGTGGCGACGTACACCACCCACTCCGGCGCGTCCTTGAGGGCAAGACCATCCCAGGCAGGGTGAACTTCCATATCGTCGAAGCCTGCTTCATTCAGCATCGCCTCGACCTGTGCGGCGGTGTAGGCCTGGTCCGAAAGGCCATACTCCTTCAGTTCCCCGGTCTCCAGGTTCATGACGTAAAACCGTTCGATGCTCGCCTGCTGTTCGGCGTTCCAGGTCCGCTCTCCCAGATGCAGATAGGGGAAATCGCCCCATAACCCGCCCCGGTCGGTGTGCCACCAGGTCGAGTTCTTCTTGTCGAACCGCTCGTAGTCCAGGATTTCGAGCAGGAGCCGCGCGCCGGGGCGCAATGCGCGACGAATGCGCCGCAGCACATCCTCGAACTCCGCCGGTCGCAGCACCGTTGGCTGTCCGTAGATGTAGATGGCCGCGTCGAAATCCGCGCCGTCGAAATCCATCTCCCGCACGTCGCCCTCGATGAACCGGCAATCCAGCCCGGCGCACTGGCGTCGCGCGTAGGCGACCGAAGCCGGGCCGAAGTCAATCCCCGTGACGCCCACGCCCTGGCGCGCAAACTCCGCCGCATACAGCCCCGGGCCGCACGTCACGTCGAGCAACCTTTTGCCCGGCTCGAGTCCCAGCCAGCCCGTCATGATCTGCACCATCGCGCGAATCTCCGGCAGTTTGCCGGCTGGCCGCGCCGTGGCTCTGATCGAGGTGTTCCTTGAGCATCCGCGCACTGAACTCCGGCTCGTTCCAGGGCAAGTTCTCCCCGTCTTCCCACGGGATAGGCGGTTGTCGCCGGTTGTAAATATCGCGCCAGGTTTGCAGCAATGCTTCTGCGGAATTCATGGTTGCTCTCTCTGGTTTCATTGGCCGCTCGGAACGCCGATGAGGCGCCAGCGCTCCGATATCTGGCGACCACGAGGTCGAACAGCGGCTCGCCGGGCGTGAGTTCACATACATCGGCGAGGGTGCGCGCGAGGCCGTAGCCGTGGAGTTTGGCCTGGAGTTCGGCGGCGACCGGGTCGCCGGGGTGATTGAAGGCCAGCGCCGCGGCGATGCCCGTCGTCAAGTGTGCAGGCGTCACTCCCTCGGCCAGCGCGTTGAGCGCCGCGCCGACGAGACGATCGGTGCGCGCCAGCTTGCGGATCGGGTCGCGGCCCAGCCGCAGGATCGTATCGCCCAGCACCAGGTTGCCGAATCGGGTCAGCAAATCCTCGATATTGGCGAGCAACGCGCCCGGCGCCGGATGATACTTGCGGGTCAACGCCAGCGCCGATTCCTCCATGCCGCCGCGCACCTGGAAGTAAATTTCATCATCCTTCAGCGCTTCATATCCGTACTCGTAACCTGCCTGATAACCCAGATAGCAGAGAATCGCATGGCCCGCGTTGTGGATGTAGAGCTTGCGTTCGGTGAAGAACGAAAACGGCGCATAGGGGATCATCCCGACGACTTCCGGCGGTTCACCCACGAAGCCGTTGCGATCTACCGGCAGTTCCTTGTACGGTTCGACGACCATGAGGCTGGGGTCCTGGGCGCGCAACTCCGGCGTGAGCGGCGGCGCCATGCGTGCGATCACGGTGTCTACAAACCCGATATGCGCGTCCATGTATGCCTGGTCTTCGGGGGAAAGCTCGGCCCGCACAAGGTCGCGAGTGATGGCGGCGGCGCCCTTCAGGTTTTCGCAAATGATCAGATTGAGGGGCGCGGTAACGCCATCGGCGCGTCGCTTGCGGATGCCCGCGGCAATGGTGGGCGCAATATACTTGAGAATCCCCGCGCCGACCGCCGTCGCGCCGATCTCCGCCGCGGCTGAGCGCGTCGGCGATGGCCGCCACATCGGAAGAGTGCAACGCGGCGACCGGCCCAACGTGCACTTCCGCCGTGTCATCGTTGGTCACCAGGCGCACGATATACTCGCCCCGGCGGTTCAACGCATCCAGCAAAACCTGATCCACATCGGCGAACGTGACCCGGTAGCCGGACTCGCTGTAGAGTTGGCCGAGGAAGCCGCGACCGACGGCCCCCGCTCCGAAGATGACCGCTTCTTTCATCGGTAAGCTCCTCCAGTGTAACGGCGCAAGAACTCGGCCTCGGCTTCGCGCGTCCAGACCTCGCCCGGCCCCAGCAGATTGTAGACCTCAGGCGCAACGATCTTGAGATCGGCCAGCGCCGTGAGTGGGAATGACCTGACTTGCGGGAAAATCACCATCTTCCCGGCGAAACACCGGTCCACCAGGCATTGAATGCCGTCGCGCGCGGCGTCCATGCCGCCAATCGCGGCCACGGCCGAAGCCGTCGAAAGATGACCTGCGGCCACTTTTTGCAGCACGGCGGCCTGGTCGCTGATGGTCGAGCCGGCGGAACCGGTGATCTGCACGTTGCCCAGGTAGACGTTGCTCAGGTCGAGGTGGGCCGCTGTGCCACGCGCCAGCCCACCGAATACCACCAACAATCCGTCTGCGGCCAGGTGCGGCATCGCCGCTTCGATGGCGGGGGCGTTTGCCACGATGACCACGATATCATCGAACCCGCGGCCGCCGTGCGCCTCGCGGAGCCGGGCGTCGAAGGCTTCGGTGGAAAGCTCCCGCGGGTTGAGGACGATCAGCTCGACGCCGCGCACGCGGGCCAGATCGGCAAACGAGGCGACCAACTCTTGAGAGCGCAGCAGGTTTGTCTCGGCGGCCACGATGCGCGCCGGGCCGCCGGGCATCTCCAACATGCGCTGCAAGTGCATCCGCCCCATCGGCCCGCCCGAACCGACGATCCAGGCCACGCCGCCGGCGCGAATCTCGGCCCGGTTGCGTTCATGTCCATAGGCGGCGCTGATATCGGCGCCGCGCGTGCCCAGATAGGTGATGTAGTCATAATGCACTCGCCCGGCGTCCACCTGGACGGGGCGTGTGAGCGGTTTCTCTCCCACCAGGTTCACGGTTGCGCCCACGGCCAACGCGGGCGTGAGGTGGTCGAGCACCTCGGGCGAGGGGTCGAGCACGATGGCGTCATCGAACCCGTTTTCCGTTTCCGCCGCCGCCAGTTCGGCATAGGATTCCGGCGCGACGCCGTTGCGTACGATCACCTCGGGCCACGCAATGTCGCGCCATACGGACTCGGGCACGTCGGTGACTACGATGCGCCCCGGCTGCCCCTCCTCGAAGGCGCCGCCCAGATCGTAATGCCCCTCCAGCCCCGGATGTCCGATGATCCAGAGCGCGCCGTTACGCTTGATGTTCAACCGGCGACGCGGGGTATAGGCGGCTTCGACGCACGCCCACGGTTCGGTCAGCGCGACTTCGGCATAGCCCAATCCCGCGGGCACGTCAATCGCATAGCACCCCTCATCGCCGTCGAGCGCGGCCGGCCCGAGCAGGCTGTATTGCGCCAGACCGCCGTAGAAGACGTAGCCATAGGCCAGGTTCAGCCCGCGATAATAGATGTCGGCCTGGAGCGCCAGCCGCTGCCCCGGCGCGAACCGATCGCGCCAGGCTTCGCCCACTTCGACCACGGTCATGGTGACCTCGTGGCCCTGGACGATGGGGTGAGACGCCAGGTCGCGGTGATAGAGCCGCGGGTGCTCGCTGCCCAGGCGCAGGATCTTGACATCAGAGAAGCACAGCCCCACGGCGTCCGAGCGCACGAGGATCTGATCGGCGGCGGGGCGGGGCGTGGGCCAGCGCACCGGCGCGCCGTCTCGTCCGAGGTTCTCGATGCCCGATCCGTATAACGGCCAGGTCAGCATGGTTTTGGGCAGGGTGACGCTTCGTGGGGTCACAATGTACTCACTTCCTGTTTTGAACATGATTGCAGAACGTATACGGGACGTAATGATACCCGCTCTCAGATCGGTTGTGCAACTCAAGGAAGCCATGTGGGTAAATTGCACCCTGTCGGATGAGGAGTATAATGTGTCCGCGCCTGCGCGGAGCAGGCGCGTATCTTTTGTGTGAACTGAGTCTTTGATGCAGCGTAACAGAAACGTGGCGATCCTGTTCTTCACCATGATCGTGGTCATGATGGGGTTCGGGATCATCATCCCGATCATGCCGTTCTATGTCGAGAGCTTCGGCGCGGGCGGCACGGAACTGGGGATGCTGATGGCGATCTTCAGCATCATGCAGTTCATCTTCTCGCCTATCTGGGGCGGCCTCTCTGACCGCTATGGCCGCAAGCCGTTGTTGCTGTTGGGGGCGTTCGGCAACGCGCTGAGCCTGCTGCTGATGGGCATGTCCACCACGCTGTGGATGTTGTTCGCGTCGCGCGCGCTGGCGGGTATCCTTTCTTCGGCGACGATGCCTACCGCGATGGCCTTCATCGCCGACAGCACCGACGATGAGCATCGCGGCGGCGGCATGGGGATGATCGGCGCGGCGATGGGTGTGGGCATGGTGCTGGGGCCGGGGATCGGCGGTTGGCTGGCAGGCGACTCACTCACAACGCCGTTTTACGTTGCGGCGGGGCTATCCATGTTGGCGCTGGTTGCGATCTGGGTGTTCCTGCCCGAGTCGCTGCCGCCCGATCAACGCATCTCGAACACGCGCATCCGGGGGCCGCAACTGGGACAAATGAAGGCTGCGCTCTTCGGTCCGATGGGCTTCCTGATGTTCCTGGCGTTCCTGGTGAATTTCGGGCTGGCGGGCTTCGAAGGGATTTTCGGGCTATACGGTCAGGCGCGCTATGATTTCGGGCCGGAACAGATCGGCACGGTGATGATGGTCGTCGGCCTGATCTCGGCGGTGGCCCAGGGAGCGCTGACCGGCCCGGCCACGCGCCGCTTCGGCGAGAGTTTCATCATCAAGGCGTCGTTGTTGGGCAGCGCCATCGGGTTCCCGTTGATGCTGGGCGCGCGCAACATGACCGGGGTGATGCTGACGGTCGCCTTCTTCGTGTTCGCCAACTCGATGCTGCGACCGGCGATCGCGTCGCTGGCCTCCAAGAAGGCCGAAGGCGGGCAGGGGATGGCGATGGGCATGAACAACGCGTTCCAGAGCCTGGGCCGCATCGTCGGGCCGCTATGGGCCGGCTGGCTGTTCGATGTACACATCAACTTCCCGTACTGGAGCGCGGCGCTGATCATGTTCGGCAGCTTCCTCGCCAGCCTGGTGTGGCTGCCCGCGGAAGAACCGGTCAAAGTGGAGCCGGAGCCGAGTTCAATCGGCTAGACATCCTGTGCAATCAATCGGATGAGTTGTCGAGCAGTTCGGCGGCGGCGCGCACCAGCGCAGGGCAAATCGCCTTGAAGCGCCCGGCCTCGCGCGCTTGCTGATAGGCTTCGGCATCGGTGATGTCTACGCCCAGCAAGTCGCGACAGGTAATCGCCCCGTTGCGCGCCCGAAACGCCTCCACGAATGCCTGCGTTGCCTCATAGGCGCGCTGCTTTGCCTATGGGATTGGCTTCCGCCGAACCCGTTCGCAGACCGACTACCATCACCCCGCCGGTCAACGCGCCGCACGCCTCGCCACAGCGACCGATGCCGCCGCCAAACCCCGCAGCCATGCGCAGCGCGGTCTCTTCAGGCACGCCCAACTCCTCGGCATATGCGCCGATCACCGACTGCGAGCAGTTGTAGCCTTTCTGAAACAGTTCCGCCGCGCGCTCTGCTTTGTCACTCATCTGTATCCTCCCTCTATACTGAACAGGGATTGCGCGATGCGCCGGCGCAGGGTTGTGTCGGCGATCCCGTCCAGCGCGAATTGTTGCGCGCCGATGAACGCGCCAAAACGACGCAATCCGCGCGCCAGCGCCTCGATGAAATCCGTGTTATCCGCTGTGACGAGAATCTTCCAGCCAGAAGCCCTTGATCTCCAGCGTGCCGGTCTTGCGATCCAGCTTCGGGTCGAGCCGTGCGACCAGCCGGTCGCCCCACAGGATCGGCAGGGTATAGTAGCCCCAGCGGCGCTTCTCGACGGGCTTGTATACCTCCCAGACGTAATCGAAATCGAACAGTTGCGCCGCCCTCCCGCGCGCGCTGACGATATCGAGCGGGGCGAGGAACACGGCTTCTTCTTCGGTGGTCGGGCCGAGCGGTCGCCATGCTTCGGGTATCTTGCCCGCTTCGAGCGTTTCCAACAATGGCAGGTCTTCGGCCAGTGCGTACGAATCATCCTTCGAGCCTTCGATGGCGACTCTGCGCCACGACGCCATCCTGTATCAGACGCTTCAGCCAGGTCGCCATCTCCTCGCGCTCAGGCTTGCGCTGGAGGGCATCCGCGACGCTGTTCGCCCAGGCGCGCTCGCGGATCAGACCCATGAAGGCGATGGCCTTGCGCGCGAAATATGCTTCGGCTTCCGCTTCCGGCGCCGTCGCCAGCAGTTCGGGCGGCAGCACGCGTTCGCTCAGGTCGTAGACGCGTTCGAAGCGCCGGCGGTGATGGATGATGGTCTCGCCGGTCAGCCAGAGATGGAACAGCGCCGGGCCGGTATCTTTGCGGCCGCGATAGCTGTTGACGCGAGCGTTGCCGGTGAAGTCGCGATTGCCCAGCGGGCCGCGGTCGCGCAACTCGGCGCGCACCTGGTCGAGCAGTTCCAGTGAAATTCCGCGGCGTGCAGCTTCGCCGTGCTGTCGCGCCATATGGAGTCGCCAGTAAGGCAGCTCGGCGATGGGATAGACGAAGATCGCGCCGCCGTATTCGAAGAAGGCGCGGTCGTCATAGAGCGCGGTGTGCAGATGTTCGGGCCGATAATCGAGCACACGTCCCCACAGGGCGATGTCATGGCTACGCGCCGTCACGTTGAGCGGATCTATCTGGACGGCCTCACAGGCGGTCAGGGCGTCGGCGTACGCCCGATAGCCCGAGCCAGCGTCGTCCCGGCCATAACCCCTGTTTGCCCAGGACGAAACGCCTGGCGGTGTGCTTTGAGATCTGCATCCGGTGCTCGATTCAGGATAGTTCGTTGATTCCCGGCGTGAAGAGCCGTGCAAAGCCGGAGTATGCGGTCAACGGAATGATCTCGAAGGTGATTAACTCTGCGCGGACGAGCGGCAGCGTGTTGAGCGTTGTCTGGGCGTCGTCCACATCCATGCATTCCAACACCAGAACTGCAGCATGCCGGTCCGTGCGGAAGTATGCCTCGCGGATGACGCCGGCTTGCATGAGCCGCCAGATGGCCAGAGCTTCGGCCTGCAAGTGCGGCGCGAACTCGCCGTCAGTTGCTCCCGGCATGTCGCGCTCAAGGGCCAGGAGCTTCATCGCGGCTCATCTTTCCGGGCCGAAACCTGAGCGCTGACCAGACCTCGTCGATAGCCACGTTGCGAACAGGCCGCCAGCCGATCGCTTCGAGCACGGGCCACAGCTTGTCGCGATTGACGTCCGTCTTCACCTTCGATGTACCCTTCGGGAAGGCGACCCACAGCAGGCCATCCGGTTGCGTCGCCTCGATGGCCTTCGGCGCCCAGCGCGGGCGGCCTCGTCCAGGTTGTTCACGAAGAGTAGCGTTGCGCCGGTCGGCGCAGCGCTCGTCGTGGTCAGCGCCACGCCCGGCAGTTCTCCTTCCAGCCCGGGCAGGTAGCCCTCCGGCGCATTGAGCACCAGCAGTTCCGATTCCTTCAAATTGAGCTTCTGGGCCAGGGTCATTGCCATGTCACGTCTCCTTGAGAGCATTCATACGGTGCGACAGCTTGTCAAACAACGCATCGGGCAAGCTCGAGGCCGTGACGCTGCGCTAACGTCTCGGCCAGTGTGCGACCCCACTCCCATGCGTTGCGATACGCGCGCGCCAGCTCGACGGGATCGATGCGCGCCGTGCAGTCCCGCAGCCGCGCCTGCGCCTCCGGCGACAGGTCGCGCTCCCACCCGCGCGAGGGCGTGGGCCAATGATCGGCGCTCGATTCAACCAGCCGCGCCATGCGTTCCAGATGGCGCAAGACGCCGCAGGTGAGGATTTCGAGCGCGCGGGCCAACTCGCCGCGCGCCAGCACCTGCGAACCGAACAGCACGCCGTTGAGGAAGTTCACCGCCAGCGCATAGGCGGTGTCCGGCGTATCGCGCTCCGGCGGCGCGTGATCCAGCGTTTCCATCCGCCGCGTCAACTCTCCTGTGCGATCCACCAACACCGCGGCGCTCACCGACGGGAACCAGGCATTGCCGCGCCAGTCCTCGATCTCCGACATGCGCTCCGTCGGGTTGAAGTGAAACTCGCCGCGAATCAGATTTTCGAAAATCGCCGTATAGTGGCCGAAGTCATCGGCGAAGAAGAGCGCGACCGGCGCGATTTGCTCGACCCAGGCCGGCCGGTCGAGCGCCGCCAGCGCGTCCGGCTCGAAGTAGAGCGCCGCCTCGATGTCCGAGAAGGCGTCCGCCTCACCGGTGACGAACGAGCCGTACAGGGTCGCCGCAACCACCTGTGGATCAGCCTGACATGCCGCGCGCAGCCGCTCGATCATCTCACGTTGTAACATGGATATACTGCCTCTTCGTGTCTTCGTGCCCTGGTGGTGAGATGTTTCGCGTGCGCTCAACATGACGGCTATTGCGGCATGCGCCAGCCGCCGCCCGCATACAGCAATTGCCCGGTGAGCCAGTGCGCCTGCTCGGACGCGAAGAAGACGATCACATCGGCCACATCGTCGGGTTGTCCCACGCGCCCCAGCGGCGTGTTGCGCGCGATCTCCGTCTCGGATTCCGGCACGATGTAGCCCGTCTGGATCGGGCCGGGGGCGACGACGTTAACCGTGATGCCGTACTTGCCCAGTTCGGCTGCGGCGGAGCGGCTGTACGACTCGATCGCGTGTTTGCTGGCCGCATAACTGATGTTGGCAGTGTGGGCGCTTGCCGCATCGGTGCTGACGTTGACGATGCGCCCTCGCTGCGCCCCGCGCGCCAGGTAGCGTTTGACGTATTCCGCCATCAGCAGCACGAACGCCCGTGTGTTGATCTGGAAGTGGGCATCAATCACCCCGGCGGTCGGGAGGCTTATGGGGAAACCCTCCGTAGTGACCAGCGCCGGGTCGAAAGTCTCCAGCACGCAGTAGGTGTGGTTGAGTACCAGTACGTCTACCGGGCCTAGCGTCGCCTCACAGTCATCGAACAGGATCGGGATGTTGGCCGGGTCGGCCAGGTTCGCCTCGCGGCCGGCGCACGCGCTGCCCTGAGCGCGCAGTTCGTGTAACAACGCGTCGAGCGGTTGCGCCTGGCGCGCGGCATAGAGTTCCGGGCCGCCCGCCCCTTCTCGATCGCTCGCCGGAGCGTCATCCTGCGAGTAAGAGTTCGGCTCGCGATAGGCAGTGAGGTAGACCTTTGCGCCCTGCGCCGCAAACGCGCGCGCCGTGGCCGCGCCGATGCCGTGATTTGCGCCGGTGATGAATACGACGCGGTCTTTCAGTTGAGGGTCAATCATTGCCTGGCTCCTCTGGCGGCTTCTGGATGGCGTTGAACATATCATCAAACGGCATTCCCCGCCAAATCATGTGCGCCACGCGAGTCGTGCTATACTGCATTGGAGGCGCTATATGCTATCCCGCGCCTTATCTCAATCCCATTTCACTCCAGGACGAGGCCTGACATGACATCCCTTTCCGCGCAACTCTACCTTGACACGAATCGCACGATCGGCGAGATTTCGCCGCTGCTGTTCGGCGGATTCGCCGAGCATATGGGCCGCTGCATCTACGAGGGCATCTATCAGCCCGATTCGCCCTTCGCCGACGAAGACGGGCTGCGCACCGATGTGCTGGCCGCCCTGCGCGAACTGGCCCACACCACGGTGCGCTATCCCGGCGGCAACTTCCTCAGCGGTTACAACTGGCTGGACGGGATTGGCCCGAAGGCGAGTCGCCCGCGTCGCCGCGAGTTGGCGTGGTTCTCCATCGAGACCAACCAGTTTGGCACGGACGAGTTCATGCGCTTCTGCAAGAAGATCAACACCCTGCCGATGATGGGTGTCAACCTGGGCACCGGCACGATCCAATCAGCCGCCGACCTGGTGGAATATTGCAACGCGCCGACCGGGACCTATTACGCCGACCTGCGCGCGACCAACGGCCACGCCGACCCCTACGGTGTGAAGTACTGGTGTCTGGGCAACGAGATGGACGGCCCCTGGCAGATCGGCCACCTCGATATGCACGACTACGCCAAGAAGGCGCTGGAAGCCGCCAAGATGATGAAGTGGAACGACCCCACCATCGAGACGGTGCTGTGCGGATCGTCCAACGACCGGATGCCCACTTTCCCGGAATGGGACCGCGTGGCGCTGGAAACGTGCTGGGACAAAGTGGACTATCTCTCCATCCACATGTACGTCACCAACCATCACGACCAGGACACGCCCTCCTATCTGGCGCTGGCAAAACGGTTCGAAGATTTCATTGACACGATGGCGGGCACGCTGAGTTATGTCAAGGCGAAGAATCGCAGCAACCATGATGTCTATCTGTCGTGGGATGAGTGGCAGGTATGGAATCCCTCGACCAATGACGGGCAGTGGAAGGTCGCGCCGCATCTGGCGGAAGCGCCGTACAACCTGGAGGATGCGCTCGTCGTGGCGCAGTGGCTCAATGTCTTCCTGCGTAAGTGTGACGTGCTGAAGATCGCGTGCATGGCGCAGATCGTGAACATCATCTCGTTCATCCACACCAGCGACGATGGTTTGCTCAAGCATACGTCGTTCTACCCGTTTGCGTTGATGAGCAACCACGCGCGCGGCAACTCGCTGGATGTGCTGGTACGCGCGCCGAAGTATGAGACCAAGCAGTGGGGCGAATCGCCGCTCCTCGACGTATCGGCCAGCCACGATCCCGAGACGGGTAAGCAGTCGGTCTTCGTCGTCAACCGCAGCCAGACCGACGCCGTGGTCACCGATCTGGTATGGCAAGACGGCGCGCCTTCCAAAGTCAGTGCGATCTACCAGATTGCGGGTTCGGACGTGAAAGCCGAGAATACCTTCGAGAACCCCGACAACATCGCGCCGGTGCAGTTGCCCGGCGGGCCGGTGGTGGATGGCAAGTTCACGCTGAGCCTGCCGCCGCTCTCGTTCACGACCATCACCCTGGAGTAAGACCCACCATGACCAGCGAACTACTGCATCCTACGCCTCAGTTTGCACGCGCCGAATGGCTCGACCTGTGCGGCTCCTGGGGATTTGCACATGATGACGCTGATGCGGGGCGCAGCGCGCACTGGGAAACGCGCGCCGACGTCTATGATCGAGAGATCATCGTGCCATTCCCGCCGGAGTCGCGCGCGAGCGGTTTGCGCGAGACCGGCTACCATCCGGTCGTCTGGTACCGGCGCGCCATCGCGGTCGCGCGCCCCGCGGGGCGCGACCGCCTGATGCTGCACTTTGGCGCGGTAGACTATGCGGCGACCGTGTGGGTCAACGGCCAGATGGTCGGGACGCACATCGGCGGTCACACGCCGTTCACGCTCGACATCACCGATGCGCTGGACGCCGATCAGGCCGAAGCGGTGGTGGTGGTGCGCGCCGAGGATCATCCGACCGACCTGGCGCAGCCGCGCGGCAAGCAAGACTGGCTGCCCGAACCGCACGTCATCTGGTATCACCGCACGACGGGCATCTGGCAACCGGTGTGGCTCGAATGGGTGTCGGCCACGCACATCCAGCAGGTGCGCTGGACGCCGTCGCTTGAACGCATGACGCTGGGCCTCGAAGTTAACCTGAATCGCGCGCCCGTCCATCCGTTGGCGCTGAGGGTCCAGTTGACGCTGCGCGACCAGGTGATCGCGGATGACACGTATCAGATCGCCGCCGGTGGGATGCAGCGTGAAATCGCCCTGCCGATGAACGATATCGCGATGAACGCCCGGAGCTGGTTGTGGTCGCCGGAGTTCCCGAATCTCATCGGGGCGACCATTACGTTGCTGGACGGCGAGGCAGTACTGGACGAAGTAAGCAGCTACGCCGGGCTGCGCAGCACGGGAGTTGACCGCGGTCGCTTTTTGCTCAACGGCAACCCGTACTATCTGCGGATGGCGTTGGAGCAGGGCTACTGGCCCGACTCGCATCTGGCGGCGCCGCCCGAAGCATTGCGCCGCGAGGTGGAACTGGCGAAGGAGCTGGGGTTCAACGCCGTGCGGATTCATCAGAAGGTAGAAGACCCGCGCTATCTCTACTGGTGCGACCGGCTGGGGCTGATCACCTGGGGCGAGATGGCGAACGCATTCTACTTCTCGAAGGAGTCGGCGGAGCGGTTCACGCGCGAGTGGCTGGAGGTGATGGCGCGCGACTACAGCCATCCGTGCATCGTGGCCTGGGTCCCCATCAATGAGAGCTGGGGTCTGCATAACCTGGAGGGCGACTCGCGGCAGCGCGAGTTCCTGCGCGCGCTCTATCACTTGACGCGGACGTTCGATGCGACGCGGCCGGTGGTGGATAACGACGGGTGGGAGCACACGATCACCGATATCCTGAGCATCCACGACTATCCGCGCGACGGCGCGACGCTGTTGCGGCGCTACGGCTCGGACGAAGGCCTGGCGCGCGTACTGGCCGGCAAGGAGCCAATCCACAAACCGCTGCTGAGCGACTTCACGCCGACTGCCGGCGCGCCGATCATGCTCACCGAGTTCGGCGGGATCAGTTACGCGCCGGAAGCCGGGACCAAGTGGTACGGCTATGGGACGGTGAAGACCGGCGAGGAATATCTGGCGAAGCTGCGCGAGCTGGTCGGCGCGGTGGTTGCCTGCCCCGAGGTCGCCGGGTTCTGCTACACGCAGATCACCGACACGGAGCAGGAGACCAACGGGCTGTTGCTCGAAGACCGCACGCCGAAGTTCGACATCGCCGCGCTGCGTGAAATCATCCAGACGCCGCGGTAGACGTTTACCACCAAGACACCAAGAACACCAAGATTCACCACGAAGAAGCGAAGAAACGAAGACTATTCCGTTTCTTCGCTTCTTCGCTTACTTCGTGGTGATTTTGGCTTTCTTGGTGTTCTTGGTGTCTTGGTGGTAATTATGTCTCGAGTCTGCGAACCATCCAATACTCAGGCCCGGGCAACGCCTCGAATCCGCCATAACGACGATACAGTTCGTGCGCGTCATACGTGGCCAGGTAAATACGCCTGAGAGCAGCCAACGAGGGATGCGCAGCTGATCGTCTCCACAAGCCATTTCCCCAACCCACGCCCACGGTAGTCTTCGAGGATGAAAACATCGCACAACCACGCGAAGGTCGCGTAATCCGTCACCACACGCGCAAAGCCGGCCTGCCGCTCACCCTCGTACACACCGAAGCACAACGAGTTCTCGATCGCCCTCTCCACGACTTCACGCGGACGCCCCTCCGCCCAGTAAGATCGCTCGCTGAGGTATTCGTGAATCGCGGAGATATCCAGCCGCGCCTTGTCCGTGGAGATCGTGTAGCCGTCGCGTTGTAGTTCAAACGGCTTCATCATGTTCCTCACCTCTCGTCTATGATAGTAATGCGCCGGGGTAGCATTCGTCCCGTTCGCACCAATTCGGCAGCAAAATCGGCTGCGCCTCTAATGCAACGCTAACGCAAACTCTATACAATTCTAACATGCGCCCGGTAAAATGAGAACCATGTAGGGCAGTGACCGGTAACCGCAGACCGGTCACTCCCTGCGATGCTTCGTAATCATTAAACCATGTGACGATAGATTTTAAATATTCTGAGGAGGACAGCGTAATGAGTAAAGTAGTGGGTATTGATCTGGGAACGACCAACAGTGTGGTGGCCGTTGTCGAAGGCGGCGATCCCGTTGTGATTACCACCGCCGAGGGCAGCCGGCTGGCGCCTTCCGTCGTGGGCTTCGCCAAGAACGGTGAGCGCCTGGTCGGGCAGACCGCCAAGCGCCAATCGGTCGTGAACCCTGAAAACACCGTATATTCCATCAAGCGGTTCATGGGCCGCCGATATGACGAGACCGCAGAAGAACGCAAGATCGTGTCTTACCAGGTGAAAGAGGGTAAGGCCGGCGACGCACGGGTCTTCATTCCGGCGAACAACAAGGAATACACGCCGCAAGAGATTTCGGCGATGGTGCTGGGCAAGCTGAAAGCGGACGCCGAGGCGTTTCTCGGTGAGCCGGTGACGCAGGCAGTCATCACCGTTCCGGCGTATTTCAACGACTCGCAGCGGCAGGCGACCAAGGACGCCGGCAAGATTGCCGGGTTGGAAGTGCTGCGCATCATCAATGAGCCGACGGCCGCAGCGCTGGCCTACGGGCTTGACAAGAAAGAGAACGAGACGATCCTGGTCTTCGATCTGGGCGGCGGCACGTTTGACGTGTCCATCCTGGAAGTCGGCGACGGCGTGATCGAAGTGAAAGCCACCAACGGCGACACGCACCTGGGCGGCGACGACTGGGATCAGCGGATCGTGGACTACGTGGCCGACGAGTTCAAGCGGGAGAACGGCATTGATCTGCGCAGCGACCGCCAGGCATTGCAACGCCTGAAGGAAGCCGCCGAGAAAGCCAAGATCGAGCTTTCGACGGTGCAAGAGACCGAGTTGAATCTGCCGTTCGTCACGGCGGACGCTTCCGGCCCCAAGCACTTGCAGGTTAAGCTGTCTCGGGCGAAGTTCGAGCAGTTGACCGAGGATCTGCTGGCCCGCACCAAAGGCCCCTTCGAGCAGGCGCTGAAGGACGCCAAGATGAAGGCCGCGGACATTGATGAGGTGGTCCTTGTTGGCGGTTCGACCCGCATGCCGATGGTGCAGGAGCTGGTCAAGAAGCTATCGAACGGCAAAGACGCGCATCGTGGGGTGAATCCCGATGAGGTGGTGGCGGCAGGCGCGGCGCTGCAAGGCGGCGTGCTCTCCGGCGACGTGAAGGATATTCTGTTGCTGGATGTGACGCCGTTGACCCTGGGCGTCGAGACGCTGGGCGGCGTGTTGACGCCGATCATCGAGCGCAACACGACCATCCCGGTGCGCAAGAGCCAGGTGTTCAGCACGGCTGAGGACAACCAGGCGGCGGTGACGGTACACGTCCTGCAAGGCGAGCGGCCCATGGCGGCGGATAACATGTCGCTGGGGCAGTTCAACCTGGAGGGCATCCCGGCGGCCCCGCGTGGCATGCCGCAAGTCGAAGTGACCTTCGACATTGACTCGAACGGCATCCTGAACGTGAGCGCACGCGACAAGGCGTCCGGCAAAGAGCAGCGGATCACGATCACGGCTTCGACGAACCTGAACAAAGCCGACATTGATCGGATGGTGCGCCAGGCTGAGATCAACCGGGCTTCCGACGAGCGCCGCAAGGAACTGGTGGAAGTGCGCAATCAGGCAGACAACATGGCGTACGCCACCGAGAAGAGTCTGAGTCAACTCAACGGGCGCCTGGATTCCGGCACTCGTCAGGCGGTCGAGCAACTGACCACCGAACTGCGCCGGACGGCGCAAGGCGAAGACATCGCCGCCATCCGCGAGGCCATGACCCGGCTGGAGCAAGCGACGGCAGCCCTGTCGCAGACGGCGCATCAAGCGCCGTCGGGCAACGGCTACGCCGCCGGTAGCGTCAACGAAACGGCGCCCGGCTCCGATGATGAGGAAGTCGTCGAGGGCGAATTCCGCCAGGTCTAGTCGAGAGCCAAGATGATCACCGACAGGCTCGCATGTGAGCCTGTCGGTGGGCTATTCATCGCAAAATGTGATCGTGAAATTGTCGGCCATGTCACAACAGCATTTGGCCGGTCGTGATATAATCTCCGCATCGTTTGCGGATTCGCTCACACTGAGTCAGGCAAGTTGCGGGCTGGAGTCCCGTGAAGGAGGATATACGATGTATTTTGATCCGCTGTATTTCGTCTTTCTGATTCCGCCTTTGTTGCTGGCTATGTGGGCCCAATTTCGGGTCAAGTCGGCCTATGCAAAATATACGAAAATCCCCAATCATCGGGGGCTCACCGGGCTGGATGCGGCCCGCATGATTTTGCCGGCCGAGGGCCTGAACGATGTGGGCATCGAGGGTATCCCCGGCAAGCTCACCGATCACTACGACCCGCGCAGCAACATCCTGCGGCTTTCGCAGGGTGTGGCGCAAGAACCGAGCATCGCGTCGCTGGCGATTTCGGCGCACGAGATCGGTCACGCCTTGCAGGATCATGAGGGGTACGCCCCGCTGAAGCTGCGCGGCGCGCTGGTGCCTGCGGTGCGGCTGAGCGGTTGGGTTGCCCCCATCCTGTTCTTCATCGGCATTCTGATCAACTTCACGGGGCTGGCCTGGTTGGGCATCCTGCTCTTCGGCGCGGGGGCGTTGTTCGCGCTGATCACCTTGCCGGTTGAGTTCAACGCCAGCAAACGTGCCCTGCAATTGCTGCAAACGTATCACCTGGCCGATGGTCAGGAGCTCAAGGGCGCGAAGTCCGTCCTCGACGCCGCGGCCCTGACCTATGTCGCGGCCCTGGCGCAAACCCTTGCGACGCTGTTCTATTACGTGATGATCCTCGGGCGCAGCCGCGACTAAACACAGGGTAACCCGAGCGCAGCGCACTGCGAGTGTGATGCGCTCATTTATCAGGGAGACATGGATGAAAACGAACAGATTGAAGTGGCTGCCCGTACTGCTGGTGTTGAGCCTGGGATTGATGGGTTGTGGCTTGACCGGGCCGGCCATCGGGCTGCTGTCCGACGATAACAATGATAGTCAACCGGTTGCCGTGACGCCGATTGTGGTCGAGCGAATCGTGGTCGCGACGCCGCAGGCGCAAAGCGCGACCGCGCGCCGGTCGCGCCGATTCAGATTCAAATTCCCGCCGGCGGCGACACCGAGACCGAGATCCTCAAGGCCATTTACCGTAAGGTCAATCAGTCGGTCGTCTACATCGAGAACCTCACCGAACTGAGCAACTCGGACAACGAAAGCGCAATTGTGCCGGAAAGCCAGGGTTCGGGGTTTGTCTGGGATACGTCGGGCCACATCGTGACCAATGATCACGTCGTCAGCGGGTCGGACGCGCTGCAAGTGACCTTCGCCGATGGGGTTGTGTTGCCGGCGGAAGTCGTGGGCAGTGACCCCGACAGCGATCTGGCGGTGATCCTGGTAGATCCGGCGTTGGTGAGTCTGGCCCCGATCGAGCAGGGCGACATTCGCGAGGTGGAAGTCGGCCAGCGCGCCATCGCCATCGGTAACCCGTTCGGGTTTGTCGGCACCCTGACTTCCGGCATCGTCAGCGCGCTCGGGCGCAGCATCCCCGCAGTGACCGGTTTTTCTATCCCGATGTCCATCCAGACAGACGCGGCGATCAATCCGGGCAACTCGGGCGGGCCGTTGTTGAATGACCGCGGTCAGATTATCGGGGTGAACGCACAGATTCGCTCCGACGCGCGGAGCAATTCCGGCGTCGGGTTCGCGATTCCGATCAACATCGTCCAGCGCGTCGTCCCGGAACTGATCGCCACCGGCGTCGTATCGCCACGCGTATCTGGGTCTGAGCGGTCAGACCTTCAGCCCGGCCTGGGCCGATACGCTTGGGTTCCCGCGGGAGACGCGGTGGCGCGTACGTCCTTGGCACGGTGGATGGCGGCCCGTCTTCCGACGTGGGCTTGCGGCCGGCCGCCGGCGATACGGATATCGTGCTGGGCATCGGCCCGAATGGGCCGGAATACCTGCCCGGCGGCGGCGATCTGATTGTCAAAATTGACGGCCAACCCGTCACGACGTTCGACGATATTCTCATCTATCTGGAAAGCTTCAAGTCGCCCGGTGACACGGTCACGCTGTCCGTTCAACAGGCCGGTGGGGAAAGTCGAGAAGTTCAGATCACGTTGGGTGAGCGTCCGCGCCGTTCGCAATAGAATTATTTCCGAATGAAGATAGACACCGCCGCCGGCGTCGATGCCGGCGGCGGTGTGGTTTAAAGACGACGGGATTGCGAATTCTATCCCTGTCCTGCCAGCAGGCGCAACGCAGCCTCTCGCGTTGGCAGGGCAGGAATTGCGCCACGACGGGTCGTCGTCAGCGCGCCGACAGCATTGCCCAGGCGCAACGCGCTTTGCAGAGTCCCTTCATCCCAGGCAAGATCGGCGTCGAGCAGGCCGGCCAGCATCCCCGCGACGAAGCCATCGCCCGCGCCCGTGGTATCTACGGCATCCACGGTGAAGCCGGGCAGTTCACCGGCGCCGGACGGCGTGAAGTAGGCGCATCCACCCGCGCCTCGGGTCACCACCAGCAGCCGCAGATGGTCACGCCACAGCCGCCGCGCGGCGCGCCCGAGGTCCGAGTCGCCGGTCAGGAACTCCAGCTCTTCCTCGTTGACTTTAATGAGATCGGCGTGACGCCACCCGGCCAACATGCCCTCACGCGCCGCGTCCGCCGACGGCCACAGAGCAAGCCGCAGATTGGGGTCATATGAGATCAGGGCGCCCGCCCGCCGCGCGTAGTCTATTGCCGTCAGGGTCGCGCTGCGACTCGGTTCTCCGATCAGTGAGATCGAACCGTAGTGAAAGATGCGTGTGTTGCCCGCATAATTTTCATCCACATCCTCCGGCCGCCACAACATATCGGCGCTGGGATGCCGAAAGAAGACGAAACTGCGCTCGCCGTCGGCGCGGAGCGAGACGAACGCCAATGCCGTGCGCGCTTCCGCTGTGAGCGAGATGCCCCCCGTGTCCACGCCCGCCTCATGCAAGGTATCTACCAGATAATGGCCGAACGGATCATCGCCCACCTGCCCGGCAAACCCCGCGCGATAGCCCATGCGCGCCACGCCGACGGCGACGTTGGCCGGAGCGCCGCCGGCGGCTTTCTGAAACGCCGGCGCTTCAGCCACCGTCACACCCGATTCGGTGGAGACAAAATCAATCAGCAACTCGCCGCACGCGACGACATCAAACATAGCAAATCATCCTCTCGCAAAGAGCTGGCTCGTATTATACCATCCGTTTGTCGCGTTGCCGTGACCATGGAAAAGCCCTGCGCCCCTGCCGAGCTTCCGACATTCCGACATTCCGACATGGCCCTATTCCACTCCGGTCTGGCGCAGGGAGCTTAAACCATGTGGGGAGTAAAAATCCGGACGCGGCAAAGCCAGGGTAGTGATTCTTTAAGAATCAAGGCCCAAATGGCCCTACCCATCTCGCTCGGCGAAACGGAGCCATGTCGGAATGTCGGAAGCTCGCAAGTTCGCGATGACAATAACATTATAACACGAACGCATGTTCGAGTCAAGTTGTCATAATCATCAACCAGGGCTGTTGCATGGTCACGGTACCGTGACATAACGCGACCTGGTAACAGCCCTGGGGCGTTCTCCGGCAGCGCGTTCGCGACTCACATCGTGTTGCTCACACCCATCGCTGATTGAGTGAAAACGTGAAGGGAACGCCTCACCCCTGCAACATCCTATCCGCGTCAACAAAGTTGCGTATTGTGGGAAGTGACGCTATCGTTAGGGTTCAATATGGACGTCAAAAACATTGCCCGCAAACCCGCCTCACACGCACCGCAAGCGCCGGTCGTCAGGTTGACTGACGTCACGGTCAATTATGCCGGCGGCGAGCCGGCGTTGGACAAAGTTTCGCTGGAAATCCGGCGCGGCGAGCAGGTTGCCATCGTCGGACCGAATGGCGCGGGCAAAACGACCCTGCTCAAGGTCGTCGCAGGTATCCAGCAGCCGACTACCGGCGCAGCGGATGTCTATGGGCATGAAGCCCGCGGGCACATCTGCATCGGTTACGTGCCCCAACGATCTCAAGTAGATTGGAAATTTCCTGTCACCGTTTCCGACGTCGTGATGATGGGCCGCACGGCCAGGATGGGCCTCTTCAAGTTCCCCAGCAAGACGGACCGGCGCATCGTACGCGAAATGCTGGAGAAAGTCGGCATGGCCAATCTGGCCGACCGGCAGATCGGCGAGCTCTCCGGCGGGCAACAGCAACGGGTTTTTATCGCGCGGGCGTTGGCGCAAGAAGCCGAACTATTATTGATGGATGAACCGCTCACGGGGTTGGATACGCCCTCACAGGACGCCATCTTCGAGATCCTCGACTCGCTGCGTCCCGAGCAAATGACCGTCCTCGTTTCGACGCACGACCTGCGCGTGGCCGCCGACCGTTTTGACCGCCTCATGCTCCTCCGTCATCAGCTCCTGGGGTTCGGCGCGCCCGAACAGGTGTTGACTGCCGAAAACCTGCAACGCGCTCTACGGCGCGCACATGACCATGATCGAGACGCCCGCCGGCACAATGGCGCTCAGCGACACCTGCTGCGAGGGCGATGAGGAGCCGCACGATGCTTAACTGGCTCCTTGACCCGCTGCAATATGAGTTCATGTTACGCGGCCTGGCCGCTGCCATCCTGGTGGGCATCGTGTGCGGGGTGCTGGGCGCTTACGTCGTGTTACGCGGCATGGCCTTTCTGGGCGACGCGCTGGCGCACGCCATATTGCCGGGAATTGCGGTAGGCTACCTGGTGGGCGGCGGCGCACAGGGGCCGCTCTTCTGGGGCGGGTTGATCGCCGGGGTCGGCGCGGCCATCGGGATCGGCGCGATCAGCCGCAGCGGGCAAATCCGCGAGGATACGGCCATCGGGATCATCTTCTCCGGGATGTTTGCCCTGGGCGTGGCGCTCATTTCTACGGCGCGCAACTTCACCGTTGATCTGACGCATTTCCTCTTCGGCAACGTGCTCGGCGTCTCGCCCGCCGACCTGCGCCTGACCGCCCTGCTTGCGGCGTTGATCGTCCTGCTGGTTGCCGCGTTTTACAAAGAGCTGCTCGTCACTGCGTTCGACCCGGTGCTGGCGACTATCCTGCGCCTGCCGACGCAGTTCTATCGCTATCTGCTGCTCGTGATGCTGGCCGTGACCATCGTCATCGCGCTCCAGACGGTGGGCGTCGCGCTGACCGTCGCCATGCTCGTCACGCCTGCCGCGGCCGCCTCGCTGCTCACGCGGCGCCTGCCGACCATGATGGCCGTCGCGGCGTTCATCGGCGCAGCATCCGGCGTCATGGGACTCTATCTGTCCTATTATGTCAATATTGCTTCCGGCCCGGCTATTGTCCTCGTGTGTACAGCGGTTTTTGCCCTCACATTCTTATTTGCGCCCAAACGTGGCATCCTGTGGACCCAATCCCGGCGTCAACCAACCCCGAACTGATCCGAAACCTTCAATCATTCTTTGCAGGGGTAACTATTTATGGCTAACTTCGCGAACTTCAGCCCCATCTTGCAGGCATTTCTCGCCACCTGTTTCACCTGGGGTCTGACGGCTCTGGGCGCATCCACCGTCTTTCTCACCCGGCAGGTCAACCGCAGGATGCTTGACGGCATGTTGGGTTTCGCCGCGGGCGTGATGATCGCCGCCAGCTTCTGGTCGCTGCTCGCGCCCGCGATCGAGATGGCCGAAGAACAGGGTCAGCCGAGGCTGGGTGCCGGCGGCGATCGGTTTCCTGGCCGGCGGCGCGTTCCTCTGGGCGGTGGATCGTATCCTGCCGCACCTCCACTTGAACATGCCGGATGAAGCCGCCGAAGGCCTGAAAACCACCTGGCAGCGCAGCGTCTTGCTGGTGACGGCGATTACGCTGCACAACTTTCCGGAAGGGCTGGCGGTGGGCGTGGCGTTCGGCGCGGTGGCGGCCGGCCTGCCCGCGGCGACCCTGCCCGGCGCGATCGCCCTGGCGATCGGCATCGGGCTGCAGAACTTCCCCGAAGGTATCGCCGTAGCGATGCCGCTGCGCAGGGAAGGGCTGTCGCGCTTCAAATCGTTCTGGTATGGGCAGCTTTCCGGCGCGGTGGAGCCGATCGCCGGGGTGATCGGCGCCGCGGCGGTGCTCCTGATGCGGCCGATCTTGCCTTACGCGTTGAGCTTTGCCGCCGGCGCCATGATCTATGTGGTCATCGAAGAATTGATCCCTGAGGCGCAAAGAGATCAGAACACCGATATTCCTACCATCGGTGCGATGGTGGGCTTTGTTGCGATGATGATGCTGGACGTCGCGCTCGGTTGATTGGAAACTACGAGAGCGTTGTATCGGAGTTGACGTTCATCTCTGCATCCAGAGGGCGGATGCGCCGGCCGTTGGTCACATACCAAAGCCGGCGATCTGCCGGTGCGCACCCATACGCCGGGGTGCTGCAACACCACCACGACGCCGGGCTGCCAGTCTTCACCGAAGTCGCCGGCGAGGTAGATTTCGACCGCGTCGCCAAGCTGATAGCTTTCAGTCAATCTGAGGGGCACTGAAACATCCTTCCGTTTGTGGCGTGTGAGATACTGCACCTGATCCGACACAGGAGGCGGTTATGTCAACCCGAACCCATCGCATTCCCGGACTCGTCCTGACCGACCACGAGTTCATCGTCCCACTGGATTATGACCGGCCGGATGCCGCACAAATCACGGTGTTCGCGCGCGCCGTCGTCGCGCCGGGCCGAGAGAACGATGATCTGCCCTGGTTGGTCTTCATGCAGGGCGGCCCCGGCTTCCCCGCCAATCGGCCGGTGGGCGCATCCGGCTGGCTTAAGCGCGCCTTGCAGGATTACCGCGTCTTGCTGCTCGATCAGCGCGGGACCGGCCTCAGCACACCGATGACATCGCAAACGTTGGCCGACTTCGCTACGGCGCAGCAACAGTTCGAATACATCCGCCTCTTCCGCGCCGATAACATCGTCCGCGATGCCGAACACATCCGCCGCGAGCTGGTCGGCGTCGATACCCGCTGGAGTGTGTTGGGGCAGAGTTTCGGCGGGTTCTGCGTCACGCGCTATCTTTCGGCCGCGCCCGAAGGGCTGAAGGAGGCGCTCATTACGGGCGGGTTGCCGCCCCTCGATCTGCATCCCGACGACATCTACCGCGCGACCTATCGCCGCGTGCTGGAGAAGAACCGGCTCTACTTCGAGCGCTACCCGGAAGACGCGGCGCGCGCGCGCGAGATCGCCGACTATTTGCTGGCCTACGATGTCGGGGTATCGCCCCGGCGGTTCCAGCAACTCGGCATCTCTTTCGGTTCCAGCACCGGCTTCGAAGAGATTCACTATCTTCTGGAATCAGCCTTCGTGAACCGCCGCTCAGGTCGAGAGTTGAGCCAGACCTTCCTGCTCGCCTTCGAGAACCGCTTTTCGTTCGAGACCAACCCCATCTACGCGCTGCTGCATGAGGCCGAATACTGCCAGGGTGAGGCCTCCAACTGGTCGGCGGAGCGCATCCGCCGTGAGTACCCCGAATTCAACCTGGAGCCGGGAAGACCGGTGCTCTTCACCGGCGAGATGGTATATCCGTGGATGTTCACCGAGTACCCTGCGCTGCAACCACTCAAAGAGGCCGCCGACTTGCTGGCCGCGTGGGACAACTGGCCGCGCCTCTACGATCAGGATGCGTTGCGCGCAAACACTGTGCCATGCGCCGCCGTTGCCTATTACAACGATATGTACGTGGAGCGCACATTCTCCGAGCAGACGGCTGCCGAGATCAAGGGTCTCAAGCTATGGGTGACCAGTGAGTACGAACACAATGGCCTGCGCGCCGATGGCGAACACATCCTCGACCGGCTGCTGGGGATGATCCACGGCGAAGTTTGATCACCAGACCAGCGCCAGACAGGTGACGCCGCCATCGGCCCTGGCGAACTCCGACATGGGGACAGGGAGCGGCTCGAAGCCTCGAGCGCGTAGCGCGTCCGCCGTGCGTGGATAGCCCGCCGGCAGCACCACCTGGTGGCCGACCCCCAGCGCATTGGCCGCGTACGCCTCGTCGGGCGGGACGACGATGACGTCGAAATCCGCGAACGCGGGATGCTGCGCGAAGTCCTCAACCGCCAACAACGTGTGATGACCGATGTAGGTCGCCGTGGTGAGCAGGTGTAGATAGCCATTCACCGGAACCTCATAGACCGGTTGCCCCGTACCCGCCAACGCGACCGTCAACTGCGCAATTCCGGCCCGGTTTGTGCGTCCCGACCGTCCAACCAGAATGCGATCCGGCAACTGCATCACGTCGCCGCCTTCGAGTAGGCCGGGCGCGACGATGCGCGTTTGCGGGAAGCGCCCCTCTAGCGCCGCTGCCAACGCCTCTTCCTCGCCGCGTCGGCTGGGTGGCGGCCAACCGGCATATGATGGCCTGCCCGTCCGCCACCAGCGCCGGGTCTTGCACGAAGCAGCTATCGGGATTCGCCTCATCAGGCGGCAATCTCTCCACGCTCAACCCCGCGGCGTCCAGCGCGGCGCAATATTCGCGGTGTTGCGCCTGCGCCAGGGTAACGTCAATCGCCGCCTTCCCGCTGCTGAGCGCCGCGGCGAAGCTCGCGCCGGGCGGTCGAACAATCGCGTGTTTCACTCCAATATCTCCCTCACCCGCGCGGCCACGGCGACGGCGAGTTTCGGCAACTCCTCCGGCGCAAGGTGGATGCCGTCGGCCGGGTCTGAGACGATCACCTCCCCGGCATCGAGGAATGCGACGCCCGCCTCTTCGGCCACCGCGCGGTAGGCTTCCCCCAGGCCTTTCGACTTCTCATCCGCCCCGGCCATCATCGCGGCGAACGGCCCGTCGCCGACGCACGTTGGCGGCGGGGCAATCAGCAGCGCCTCCGGCGGCGCGTTTTCGGGGCCGAAGTCGCTGCCGCGGATGATCTCGACCAGCGTCTCCGCGCCGCTTGCGATATCCCACGCCGACAATCCATAACGGTGTTTCAGATCGTTCGTCCCCAGCATCACGACCACCAGATCAACGGGGTGATGGGATTCGAGGCACGGAATGAGATACTGCTTGCCGTTCTTATGCTCGCCCTCCACCGGGTCGGGCCAGACGGTGGTGCGCCCGTTCAAGCCTTCGGCGATCACCTGGTAAGCGGGTCCCAACTCGCGGGCCAGCACGCTGGTCCACCGATCCGCAAACGGGTAGCGTCCGCCGGCCACCGCGTTATAGCCCCAGGTGTTCGAGTCGCCGTAGCATAAAACCGTCTTCATGATGCCCTCCCTCTCCTTGCGCGTGATGCCGCGCATTGTATCACATCGCGACGCTGCAAGGTTCGAGATGGGGACAGGGCGAGGAAACTTCTCCCCTGCATAACGATGCAAGGTTCATCCGTAGGGGTGGGGTTTCCCCGCCCGCACCTTCAAACTCCCCTGCCGCACATCAGGAATTCCAAATGCGAGGCTGGTCTGAGTCGTCTAGCCCTTTGACGCAGAGGCGCAGAGTCGCAGAGGGCGCAAATTGACATCCACCCCGCGTCCTTGCGTCTTTGCGTCAAAATTCTGATGCCTCTCGCGACTGCATTTGGAATTCCTGAACGCACATGGCTTGACGCGATACGGCGAACCAGGTAAAATACACTCGAACATTTGAGCGAGTGACACACGACGAGAGAGAACGCGCCATGGCGAAACCCAAAACCCGTTATGTCTGTCAGACTTGTGGCAGCGCCCAACCCAAGTGGCAGGGGCGTTGCCCCGATTGCGGCGAATGGAATACGCTGATCGAAACGATTGTACAGGAATCCGGGCCGGGCCGTATCGCGTCTGTCGCTCCCTCCGGTCTGTCCACTGCGCCACTGCTCTCTGCCCGACATCCCCGCGGACGGCTATGAGCGCATCCCTGTCGCCATCGGTGAGATGAGCCGCGTGCTGGGCGGCGGCATCGTGCCCGGTTCGGTCGTCCTCATCAGCGGCGATCCCGGCATCGGCAAGAGTACGCTGCTCATCCAGCTTTGCGCCGCGCTGGCCGACGCGCAGGACGCGGGACCGGTGCTCTACGTCTCCGGCGAGGAGTCGGCCGCACAGATCAAGCTGCGCGCCGAGCGACTGGGCATCACCACGCCCAACGATGATGGTGCTGGCCGACACCCATCTGGAGAGCATCGCCGCGCACATCGAGCAGATGCAACCGCGGATGGTGGTCGTGGATTCCGTGCAGAGCATCTATTCGGACGCCATCCAATCGGGCGCGGGCAGCGTGACGCAGGTGCGCGATTGTTCGGCGCACCTGTTGCGGCTTGCCAAGGCGCAGACGTTTCCGCTGTTTCTGGTGGGGCACGTCACCAAAGAAGGCTCCATCGCCGGGCCGCGCGTGCTGGAGCACATGGTGGACACCGTGCTCTATCTCGAAGGCGAACGATTCCACTCGTACCGGCTGTTGCGCTCGGTGAAGAACCGATTCGGCTCGACGAACGAGGTCGGGGTCTTTGAGATGGCCGAAAAGGGCATGGTCGAGGTACGCAACCCGTCAGAGGCGTTTCTGGCGGAGCGGCTGCCGAACTCGGCGGGGTCGGCCATCGCTGTGACGATGGAAGGGACGCGCCCGATCCTGGTCGAGGTGCAGGCGCTCACCAGCGCCACCACCTTCGCCCAGCCGCGCCGCACGGCGAACGGCATAGACTTCAACCGTCTCCTGCTCATCACGGCCGTCCTCGGCAAGCGCGCCCACGTGCGCATGGCCGATCAGGATGTGTTCGTCAATGTGGTGGGCGGGCTGGAGGTGAGCGAGCCGGCGGCGGACCTGGCCGTGGCCGCGGCGTTGGCGTCGTCGGCGCGCAACCGGCCCGTCGCCGCCGACCTGGCGCTGGTGGGCGAGGTGGGGCTGAGCGGCGAACTCCGCAGCGTCGGACAGATTGCGCGGCGGCTGAATGAGGCCGCGAAGCTTGGCTTCACGCGCGTCCTCGTCCCTAAGACGGCCCTGCGTGGGCTGGAGCGCCCACCCGCGGGGCTGGAGATCCTGGGCGCGCGCACGGTGCGCGAGGCGTTGGAGATGGCGCTAATGCCGGGAGCAACCGACCAACGCGACGATTGAGCCCCTGTTCATAGCTATTTGCCTATTCGGACGCGGCGGGCGTATAATCCTCTCATTCCCCAGCAACACACAACCGATACCGTCGCACACCCTATCCCGGCCGGAATGACCCGGTGGATAGGGCTTTTGGCTTTTCGGCCCCAGGCACGATGGAGGAATGCGCATGAAACCGATAGACTTGTTTAGCGCCGAAGCGTTGACATTTGACGACCTCTTGCTGGTACCCGGCTTCGCCGAGGTGCTGCCCTCCGGCGTCAGCCTCAAGACGCCCCTGCACGAAAAACTCCAGTTGAACATTCCCGTCCTGTCGGCGGCCATGGACACCGTGACCGAGGCTGCGCTTGCGATTGCGCTGGCGCGTCAGGGCGGGCTGGGCATCATCCATCGTAACCTCAGCCCCGAAGATCAGGCCGCCGAGGTGGATAAGGTCAAGCGCAGCGAATCGGGCATGATCACCGACCCGATCACGCTGGGGCCGGATGCGCCGCTGCGCGAGGCCGAAGCGATCATGTCGCGCTATCACATCGCAGGCGTGCCCATCACCACCGAAGACGGCAAACTCGTAGGCATTTTGACCAACCGCGACATCCGCTTTGCCACCGATCACGACGCCCCCGTGCGCAGCTACATGACCTCTGACGGGCTGATCACCGCGCCGGTGGGCACATCGCTGGAAGAAGCCAAGCATATCCTCCACGAGCATCGCATCGAGAAGTTACCCATCGTAGATGCGGATTTCAATCTCAAGGGCCTGATCACCTACAAAGATATCCTCAAAAAGCAAGACTTCCCGGCCGCCGCAACGGATAGCCGGGGCCGTTTGCTGGCGGCAGCGGCCATCGGCGTGGGCGCGGAACTGGACGCGCGCATCGAGTTGCTGATGGATGCGGGGGTAGACGCCTTCGCCGTGGATACCGCGCACGGTCATTCCGCGAACGTCCTCAAGGCCATCCGCCGCGTGAAGATGATCGCGCCGGAGATGCCGGTGCTGGCGGGCAACGTCGTCACTGCAGAGGGAACCGAGGCGCTGATCGAGGCGGGGGCCGATGCGATCAAGGTCGGCGTGGGGGCCGGCTCCATTTGCACCACGCGCATCGTCGCCGGCGTTGGCGTGCCGCAGATCACTGCAATCACGGAATGCTCGGAGGCGGCGCGGCGGCGCGGCGTCCCGCTCATCGCGGACGGTGGGATCAAATATTCGGGCGACATCGTGAAAGCGCTGGCCGCCGGGGCCGATGCGGTGATGCTCGGTTCGCTGCTGGCCGGGCTGGAGGAATCCCCCGGCGAGATCGTCATTTACGAAGGACGGCGCTTCAAGGAATACAGAGGCATGGGATCGGTGGGCGCGATGCGGGGCCGCGCGAACGACCGGTATGCATCGGGACAGGGCATCAACGCGGGCAAGACGGTGCCGGAGGGCATCGAGGGGCAGGTGCCTTACAAGGGCTATCTGGCCGATTACGTGTTCCAGTTAATGGGCGGGTTGCGCGCGGGTATGGGCTACGTCGGGGCCGCCGATCTGATGGAGTTGCGCGATAAGGCGCGCTTCGTGCGCATCACGAACGCGGGTCTGATCGAGAGTCACCCGCACGGAGTTTTCATCACCAAGGAAGCTCCAAACTATCAGGCGCCGGCGGATTGACCGATGATCTACCGCGTCGAAGTAACCACCCGCGCCGGGATGACCGATGCGCGCGGCGTGGCGCTCAGCCGCCAGGCCGGGGCGTTGGGCGTTCCTGCCTCGAACAGATCGCCGTCGCAGATCTCTATTTCCTCGACGGCGCGCTCGATGAAACCACGGTCGCGGCCTTGACGCGCGCCCTGTTATGCGACCCGGTGGTGGAGGAAGCGACCTGGACGGCGTTGCCATGGAAAGATGACGGCGCGGCCGCGCCGGGCGAGTGGACCGTCGAAGTGGCGCTTCTGCCGGGCGTCACCGACAGCGTCGCCGAGAACCTGCTTGCGGCGGCGCAATGGGTGGGCGTAACCGGGCTGGAACGCGCGGCTACCGGTCACCGTTACGCCATTCGCGGCGAGATCAACGACGCGGCGGCGCGCCGGCTTGCCGCCGGGTTGCTTGCAAATCCGGTGATTCAGTCCTACGCCATCAACCAGCCCGTTGAACCACCTTTCCTCGCCCCGCAACCGGTGGACGCCACGGTCGAGATGATCCCGCTCACCGGCGCCGAAGATGCAACGCTCGAAGCCATCAGCAAGGAGCGGCGGCTCTCGCTCGACCTGGCCGAGATGCAGGCGATTCGGCGCTATTTTCAGGGCGAGGGGCGCGAACCTACCGATGTGGAACTGGAGATGCTGGCGCAGACCTGGTCGGAGCATTGCGTCCACAAGACCTTCAAGGCGCTGATTGATTACCGGGAGGTGGACGCGGACGGCGCGACGATTCCCGGCTCGGTGCGCGTGGTGGATTCGCTGCTGAAGACGTACATCCGCGCGGCGACCGAGGCCGTCGCCAAACCGTGGGTGTATTCGGCGTTCGTGGACAATGCCGGCATCATCGCCTTCGATGACCACTTCGACCTCGCCTTCAAGGCCGAGACGCACAATCACCCGTCTGCTCTGGAGCCGTTCGGCGGGGCGAACACCGGCGTGGGCGGCGTGATCCGCGACGTGATCGGCGTCAGTGCGCGGCCCATCGCCAACACCGATGTGTTGTGCTTCGGCCCGCCCGACTTGCCCTTCGCCGACCTGCCTGCGGGGGTGTTGCATCCTCGCCGCATCGCCGACGGCGTGATCGCGGGGGTGGAGGATTACGGCAACAAGATGGGCATCCCCACCGTCAACGGGGCGATCCTGTACGACGGCGGCTACACGGCGAACCCGCTGGTGTTTTGCGGATGCCTGGGCATCCTGCCGCACGATTCGCATCGGAACGAACCGCAGCCGGGCGACCTCGTGGTGGTGGTGGGCGGGCGCACCGGGCGCGACGGCATCCGCGGCGCGACCTTCTCTTCGATGGAGATGGATCACGAGACGAGCGAGATCGCCGGCAGCGCGGTGCAGATTGGCCACCCCATCCACGAGAAGCAGACGCTCGAAGCGGTGATCGCGGCCCGCGACGCCGGGCTGTATACCGCCATCACCGATTGCGGGGCAGGCGGGCTGTCATCGGCCATCGGTGAGATGGGGGCCGAGTTGGGCGCGGAGATCCATCTGGATCGCGTCCCGCTCAAATATAGCGGGTTACGGCCGTGGGAGATCTGGCTCAGCGAGGCGCAGGAGCGCATGGTGCTGGCGATTCCCCCGGCGCATTGGCAAGCGTTCGAGCGGATTTGCGCCGGGCTGGATATCGAAGCGACGGCGCTGGGTGAGTTCACCGGCGATGGGCGGCTGGTCTTGCGTTACGAGGGCCGGGTGGTGGGCGACCTGTCTGCCGCGTTCCTGCATGGTGGTATCCCGCGGCGGCGCCTGCGCGCCGAGTGGCGACAGCCCTCAGTGATGGATGCGGGCACTGTGGTCACGGTCACCGCCGACGACCTGCTGGCTCTGCTGGCTCAACCCGATACTCGCAGCAAGGAAGATGTCGTGCGCCTTTACGACCATGAGGTGCAGGGCGGAGCAGTTGTCAAGCCGTTTGTCGGCGCGCACGCGATGGGGCCGGGCGACGCGGCGGTGCTCGACTTGCGGTTCCAGAGAGAATTTGGAACGCAGATGAGCGCAGAGGGCGCGGGGGTTGTTCCCGGCGTGGCGCTGTCGTGCGGCGTGAACCCCCACTATGGCGACCTTGACCCGTACCGCATGGCGTGGGCCGCGGTGGATGAGGCGATGCGGAATTGCGTCGCCGTGGGGGCCGACCCCGACCGCGTTGCCCTGCTGGACAATTTCTGCTGGGGCAACCCGGCCTTGCCCGACCGATTGGGCAGTCTCGTGAAGTGTGCAGAGGGCTGCTATGACGCCGCGGTCGCCTACGGGACGCCATTCATCTCCGGTAAGGACAGCCTGAACAACGAGTATCTGGGCAACGACGGAACGAAACACGCCATTCCCGGCACGTTGCTGATCTCAGCGTTGGGCATCGTCCCCGATGTGGCCGCAACGGTGACGATGGACCTTAAGGCCGCGGGCGACCGCCTCTACGTGCTGGGGGAAACAGGCGACGAGATGGGCGGGTCGGCGCTTTATCGAGCGCGTGGGCTTGAAGGGGGGCAACCGCCAGGGCCGGTTGAAGATGGGCCGGAACTGTTCCGACGACTGCATCAGGCCATGCGCCAGGGGCTGATCCGCGCCTGTCATGACTGTTCCGAAGGCGGGGTCGCTGTGGCCGCCGCGGAGATGGCGCTTGCGGGAGGGCTCGGCCTGGAGCTGCGGCTGGGAGAGATACCGCAGGCCGAGGGTCTTTCGGACGCTGCGCTGGCCTTCAGCGAATCGCTTGGCCGCTTCATCGTTGAGGTGACGGATGCCGACGCGACGCGCTTCGAGGCGGCGATGGCCGGCCTGCCCTTCGCGGACGCCGGGCGCGTTCGCCAAGACGACCGGGTGGCGCTGAGCGGCCGAGACGGGCAGCCCCTCATCGAAGTTGCGCTGGCGGGCGTCGAACACGCGTGGCGGGGGCATCTGTCATGAACCACCACAAACCGCCCATTTTGATTCTGCACGCAACCGGCACAAACCGCGATCGCGAAGCCGCCTGGGCCTGCGAGCTGGCCGGCGGCGCGCCCGAGATCGTCCACGTCAACCGCGTGATTTCCGGCGAAACGCGCCTGGAGGACTATCGAATGCTGGTGCTGCCCGGCGGGTTCTCCTATGGCGACGACCTGGGCGCCGGTAAGCTGTGGGCTGTGACGCTGGCGGGACGCTTGGCCGATGCGTTGAGTGACTTTGTGGGACGCGGGCGTCCCGTACTCGGCATCTGCAACGGCTTTCAGGCGTTGGTCAAGGCGGGGTTGCTGCCCGGGCAGGCAATCGAATGGGGCAACGAATGGAACGAATATCGCGGTGACGCTGACCCGCAATGATTCGGGGCGCTTCGAATGCCGGTGGGTTTATTTGCAGCCGCAGACGGGGAGTCCATGCGTCTTCACGCGTGATCTGACCGAGCCGATCTTCTGCCCGGTGGCGCATGGCGAGGGCAAGTTCGTGACGCGCGATGCCGCTACATTGGCGGCGTTGACGGCAAACGGGCAGGCGGCGTTACGCTACACCGGGCCGGACGGTAAGGCCGCGGACTATCCCTGGAACCCCAACGGTTCACATGGCGACATCGCCGGGGTGTGCAACGCGCGCGGCAACGTGTTCGGGCTAATGCCGCACCCGGAGAATCACTTGATCCCGGAGCAGCACCCGCTCTATCATCGGGGCGAGACCGGCATGTCGGGGCTGCCGCTGTTCCGCAATGGCATCCTCTACGCAGCAGGACTTTGAAAATAGCCACGAATTACACGAATTGAACGAATCTGCAATCTAAAAAATTCGCGCAATTCGTGAAATTCGTGACAAAAAGGGGTAAGGTAATATGACCGTAACGGCAATTGTCGGGGCGCAGTGGGGCGATGAGGGCAAGGGGCGCATCGTGGATTATCTGGCGCAGCGCGCCGATATGGTGATCCGCTTTCAGGGCGGGGATAACGCCGGTCACACGGTGGTCAACCAGTACGGCATCTTCAAGCTGCATCTGATCCCTTCCGGCATCTTCAACCCGCGCACGCGTTGTATCATCGGGACGGCGACCGTGGTCAACCCGGATAGCCTGCTGGAAGAGATGACGCAGGTCGCCGCGGCCGGCGTCTCGCTCGATAACCTGTGGCTCTCCGAGCGCGCCCATGTGGTGCTGCCCTATCATCGCTTGCTCGATGGCCTCGAGGAATCGGCGCGCGGCGCGGGGCAGATCGGCACCACAAAGCGCGGCATCGGCCCGGCCTATGCGGACAAAGCGTCACGCAACGGCATCCGCCTGGGCGACCTGACGCGCCCGGACTATCTGCGGCAGCGGCTTGAGCGGGCGCTGGAGATGAAGAACCGCGAATTGAGCTATTTCGGCCAATCCCCGCTCGCGCTGGATGAACTGCTGGCGCAGGCGTTGGCGTGGGGCGAGGCGCTGGGGCCGCGCATCGTGGACACCTTGCCGATGGTGCAGGAGGCGGTGCAGACCGGTCAGGAAGTGCTGCTGGAGGGCCAACTGGGGGTCATGCGCGACCTGGATTGGGGCATCTACCCCTACGTCACGTCTTCGAACCCGATCGCAGGTTACGGCGCGGTGGGGGCCGGTTTGCCGCCGACCGCCATCAACCGGGTGATCGGCGTGGTCAAGGCCTACTCGACGGCGGTGGGCGCGGGGCCGTTCCCGGTCGAACTGTCGGACGGCGCCGGCGCACAACTGCGGGATGTGGGGCAGGAATACGGCGCAACCACGGGCCGCCCGCGCCGTTGCGGCTGGTTTGACGGCGTGGCGATCAAACACGCAACGTGGCTCAATGGGTTCACGGGTCTGGCGGTCACCAAGCTGGACGTGCTGGACGACTTCGCGGAGCTGAAAATTTGCGTAGGTTACGATCTCGACGGCGAAATCCTCGCTCGCGTGCCCGATACGCCCGACCTGGAACGCGTCACACCGGTGTATGAAACGTGGCCCGGCTGGTGCGCGCCGACCACGGCGGCCCGCGCCTGGGATGATCTGCCGAAGGCCGCCCGCGCCTATCTGCACCGCATTGCCGAACTGGCGGGCGTCCCGATCCAGTACATCTCGGTGGGCGCAGAACGTGAACAGTTGATTGTGATGGCGGCATGAGCGACGAACTGACTTTCGGCCACGAAGCGTATCTGTCGCCCTTCACCTGGCGCTACGGCTCGCCGGAGATGCGCGCCCTGTGGAGCGAGGCGCACAAACGGCGGCTGTGGCGGCGCATCTGGGTGGCGCTGGCCGAGGCGCAAGAAGCGGTCGGGCTGGTGACCGCGGAACAGGCAGCCGATCTGCGCGCCCATGCCGACGAGATCAACCTGGCGCGCGCACAGGAGATCGAGGCCGAAATCCACCATGACCTGATGGCCGAAGTGCGCACGTATGCGGAGCAATGCGCCGTCGGCGGCGGCGTCATCCACCTCGGCGCGACGTCTATGGACATCGAGGATAACGCCGACGCGATGCGGGTGCGCGATGCGCTCGATCTGTTGCTGGCGCGTCTCGACGCGCTGCTGCTCGCCTTCGCCGCGCAGATCGAACGCTATGCCGATACGGCGACGATGGCGTTCACGCACCTGCAACCCGCGGAACCGACCACCATCGGTTATCGGCTGGCGCAGTACGCGCAGGATTTGCTGGCCGACCGACAGGAGATGATTGACGTCAGATCGCGGTTGCGCGGCAAGGGCTTCAAGGGGGCGGTCGGCACATCCGCCTCCTACGGCCAACTGCTTCGTGACACCGGTATGACGCCCGCGCAGATGGAGGCGCGGGTGATGGCCGCGCTTGGGCTGGAGGCTGCGCCGGTCGCCACGCAGACCTATCCGCGCAAACAGGATTATCGTGTCCTGTCGGCGCTGACCGGGTTGGGCGGGACGCTCTACAAGTTCGCCTTCGATCTGCGGGTTTTGCAATCGCCCCCCATCGGCGAGTGGGCCGAACCGTTTGGGGCGCGACAGGTCGGGTCGAGCGCGATGCCGTTCAAGCGTAACCCGATTCACTCGGAGAACATGGACAGCCTGGCGCGATTGCTGGCGGCTCTGCCGCGCGTCGCGTGGGACAACGCGGCGCACAGCCTGCTGGAGCGCACGCTGGATGACTCGGCCAACCGGCGCACCCTGTTGCCGGAGGCGTTTCTGATTGCCGACGAGCTGTTGCGGCGCGGGCAACGACTGATCGAGGGGTTGCAGGTGCGCCCGGAGGCGACCGCGCGTTTGCTGGCAACCTACGGTGTCTTCGCGGCCACCGAGCGGCTGCTGATGGAATGCGTCAAGCGCGGGGGCGATCGGCAGGAACTGCACGAGGTCATCCGTGACCGTTCGCTGGCGGCCTGGGCCGAGGTGCAGGCCGGCCGCGCCAACCCGTTGCGCGATTTGTTGCGCGCCGACCCGCGCTTGACGCAATATGCGACCCCGGAAGAAGTGGATACGTGGCTCGACGCGAAGGATTACGTGGGCGACGCGCCGGAGCGGGCGCTGGCGCTGGCTGCGGCCATAAAGAGCAGCACCGAATTACACGAATAATTCAAAGAAAGATTTCGTGTAATTCGGTGCAGAAAGAGCGTGCGAGGTGAGAGATGCTGACGATTGAACAGATTCGAGAGGCGATCCCCTACGCGCTGACGCGCGTGGACCTGCCCAACCTGGGGCCGCGCACCGAGGGCAAGGTGCGCGACATCTATCGCGCCGGCCCGGACCGCGTGCTGATCACCACTGACCGGGTGTCCGCGTTCGACCGTGTGCTCGGCGTCATCCCATTCAAGGGACAGGTGCTCAATCAGCTTAGCGCGTGGTGGTTCGATCAGACGCGCGATATCGTGGCGAATCACGTGATTTCCGTGCCCGACCCGAACGTGACGCTGGCGCGTGAGGCGGAGGCCCTGCCCGTCGAAGTGATCGTGCGCGGGTACATCACCGGCGTCACCTCCACCTCGCTGTGGACGCTGTACGATCAGGGCGTGCCCTTGCCGTATGGTCTGAACTTGCCGCCAGGTCTGCGCAAGAATGATCCACTGCCCGAACCGGTGATCACGCCCACCACGAAAGCCACCGGCGGCGCGCACGACGAACGGCTGACCAACGCGGAGGTCGTCGAACACGGGCTGGTGTCCGCCGACCTGTGGGACGAGGTGCAGGCCGCGGCGCTGGCGGTGTTCCGGCGCGGGCAAGAGGTGGCCGCGCGCGCCGGGCTGATCCTGGTGGACACCAAATACGAGTTCGGATTGATTGACGGCCGCCCGGCGCTGATTGACGAAGTGCACACGCCCGATTCGAGCCGCTACTGGGTGCAGGAAAGCTACGACGCGGTGCAGGGAACAGGCCGTGAGCCGGAGAACTTCGACAAGGAGTTCCTGCGCATCTGGTTTGCCGAGCGCGGCTATCGCGGCGAGGGGCAGCCGCCCGCCATGCCCGACGACTTTGTCGCCGCCGTCGCGCAGCGTTACATCGCCGCGTTCGAGCGGCTGACCGGCGAGGCGTTCATCCCCGGTGCGCAGCCCGTCGCGCAACGCATCGAGAACGCGCTGGCGAAATTATAAGATTTCACACGATTCACGGAGCCTGCCATGCCACTCGTACCGATTATCATGGGGTCTAAGGCCGATCTGCAACACGCAGAGGCCATCGCGCTGGCGTTGGACGCGTTCGGGATTGTCGCCGAGATACGGATTGCATCGGCGCACAAGGCGGCGCGTTATCTGCTCGATCTGCTTGCCGGCTACGAGGCCGACCCGCGACCGAAAGTTTACATAACCGTGGCGGGGCGCTCGAACGCGTTGAGCGGCATGGTAGATGCGAACGTGACCGCGCCGGTGATCGCCTGCCCGCCGTATTCCGACCGTTTCGGCGGGGCTGATCTTTACTCGTCGCTGCGGATGCCTTCGGGTGTCGCGCCGGCGGTCGTGTTGGAGCCGGGCGGCGCGGCGCTGCTGGCCGTCAAAATATTGGCCCTGGGTGATCCGGCGCTGCGCGAGAAGGTCGCCGCCGCTCAGGCAAGCGCATCAGAGCAGATCATCGAGGATGACGCAAGACTGCATGCTGCCGGCTAATCGTCCGTAGAAGCCTCGCGCTTCAGGAAAAGAATATGTCCGATATCCGCACGACCGATTTCGACGACACGCTCGATCGCCCGAGCGAGGAATGTGGGGTCTTCGGCATCTACGCCGACGAGGCGGACGCTGCCCGCATGACCTTCTTTGCGCTCTATGCGTTGCAACACCGCGGCCAGGAAAGCACCGGCATCGCGTCGAGCGACGGGCGCGCTGCATATGTCTACAAGAGCATGGGGCTGGTCTCGCAAGTGTTCACGGAGGAGCATCTGCGGCCGTTGAAGGGCCGGCTCGCCATCGGCCACAACCGTTATTCGACCAGCGGTTCGTCGCACATCCGCAACGCACAGCCCTATCTGATCGAAACGATGCACGGCCCGCTGGGGGTCGGCCACAACGGCAACCTCACGAACATCCTGTCGCTGCGTCGTCGTCTGCTGGAACGCGGCGTCGGGTTGATCTCATCCAGCGATAGCGAAGTGATTATCCAGATGCTGGCTGCGCCGCCGCCGGGCGGTGAGCCGCGCGGCCCCGAATGGGAGGCGCGGATTACGGCCTTTATGGCCGAGGCCGAGGGCGCGTACTCGCTGGTCATCCTGACGAACGACGCCGTCTTCGGGGTGCGTGATCCGTGGGGATTGCGCCCACTCTGTATTGGCGAGCTGAACCACGGCGATTGTGGCTACGTGGTCGCTTCGGAATCATGCGCGCTGGGCACCATCGGGGCGCGCTTCTTGCGCGAAGTCATGCCGGGTGAGATCGTCCGCCTCGACGCGGACGGCCTGCATTCGACCGTGGGGCGCGCGCCGGAGCGGAAGTCGCTCTGTGTGTTCGAGTACGTTTACTTCGCGCGCCCGGATTCGGCCCTGGAGGGCCAATCGGTCCACCTCGTGCGCCAGCGGCTCGGCGAGCAACTGGCTCGCGAAGCGCCGGTCGCTGCGGACATCGTCATCGGCGTCCCTGACTCGGCCACACCGGCGGCCATCGGCTACGCGTCCGCGTCCGGCATCCCGTACACGGAAGGGCTGACCAAGAATCGCTATATCGGGCGCACGTTCATCCAGCCGGATGACCGGTTGCGGCAGGTCGGCGTCCACCTGAAGTTCAACCCGCTGACCGACAACTTGCGCGGCAGGCGCGTGGTGCTGGTGGATGATTCTATCGTGCGGGGTCACACGGCGCGTCCGCTGATTAACTTGCTGCGCGAGGGCGGGGCCAGCGAGGTGCATGTGCGGGTCTCATCGCCGCCGGTGCGCCACCCATGCTTCATGGGCATTGACATGGCGACGCACGAGGAACTGCTCGCCAACGGCCGGACGGTGGAAGAGATGCGCGATCTGATCGGCGCGGACAGCCTGGCGTTTCTGTCGCATGAGGGCATGATGCGCGCCGTTGCGGATCCCGGCAACGAGGCGGCGGGCTATTGCAGCGCCTGCTTCACCGGGAAATATCCCATCCGGTTGGAAGAGTTCTGGGTGCGCCAGGCGCATGAAAAACTGGCCTTTGAGAACGTCTGGGGGTAAGTCATGTCGCCTGTGAACGTGCTGATCATCGGGGGCGGCGGGCGCGAACACGCGCTGGCCTGGAAGCTGGCGCAGTCGCCGTGCGCAGGGCGCATCTGGGTTGCGCCGGGCAACGGTGGAACCGATCCGAGCCATGTGAACTCCGGCGCGCCGATTGCGAACCTCGCCCTGGATGAAATGGACTTCGCCGGGCTGATTGCTTTTTCCCGGCGCGAAGGGATTGGGCTGACGGTGGTCGGGCCGGAAGCGCCGTTGGCGGGCGGCATTGTGGACGCGTTTCAGGATGCGGGGTTGCGCGTCTTCGGCCCCACGCGCCGCGCCGCGCAACTCGAAGCCTCGAAGGCGTTCGCAAAAGCGTTCATGGCGCGTCACGCCATTCCGACCGGGCGCTACGCGGCGTTCAGTGACCACGCGGCGGCGCTCGCCCACCTGCGCGAGACTCAGTATCCTGTCGTCATCAAGGCCTCGGGTCTGGCGGCGGGCAAGGGCGTGATCGTGCCGTCTACGTCACGCGAGGCGGAGGACGCGCTTCATCAGATCATGATCGCGCGGGCTTTCGGCGACGCGGGCGCGGAAGTCTTGATCGAGGAGCGCCTGACGGGGCCGGAAGTGTCGCTCCTGGCGTTCTCCGACGGGCGAACCGTTGTGTCCATGCCGCCCGCGCAGGATCATAAGCGCGCACTGGATGGCGACCGGGGGCCGAACACCGGCGGGATGGGCGCATATGCGCCCGCGCCCTGGGTGACCGAACGCGACCTCGCAGAGTGGACGCGGACCATCCTGCAACCAACCGTAGACGGGATGCGCCGTGAAGGCGTCCCCTATACAGGCATCCTCTATGCCGGGTTGATGCTGACGCCCGACGGACCGAAGGTGCTGGAATTCAACTGTCGTTTCGGCGACCCTGAAACACAAGTCATCCTGCCGTTGCTCGAGAGCGACTTGCTGGATATTTTGACGGCTTGCACGGAGGAGCGACTGGCGGAAATCGAAGTGCGCTGGCGCGACGGTTCGGCGGCAACCGTTGTGGCGGCTTCCGGCGGGTATCCGGGCAGCTATGCGAAGGGCTTGCCGATCACCGGGGTGGAGGACGCCGGAGCGATTCCGAGCGCAGCGGTGTTCCATGCCGGCACGCGCCGGGGTGATGACGGCGGTTTGTACACCAGCGGTGGGCGCGTCCTCAGCGGTCACGGGCGTCGGCCCCGCGTTGGATGAGGCGCTGATCACAGCGTATCGCGGCATCCACCTGATTCGCTTCGACGGGATGCACTACCGTTGCGACATCGGGAAAGGCGCACAGGCCGGCGGTTCCGGGCAATCACCAGAGGCGGCGCCCTCCGCATATCGGGCCGCGGGCGTGGACATAGACGCAGGCGCGCGCGCCGTCGAACTGATGAAAGACGCCGTCCGCGCGACGTATGGGCCGGAAGTGTTGCGCGGCATCGGCGCGTTTGGCGGGCTGTTCGATGCCTCGGCGCTGAAGGCGATGGAGGCGCCGGCGCTGGTCGCCTCGACCGATGGCGTCGGCACGAAAACAAAAATCGCCGCGGCGCTGGGGCGCTATGACAGCATCGGGCAAGACATCGTCAATCATTGTATCAACGACATTTTGGTGCAGGGCGCGCGGCCGCTCTTCTTCATGGATTACATCGCGATGGCGAGGCTCGACCCGGTGATGGTGGCGCAGGTCGTGCGCGGGTGCGCCGAAGCGTGCCGCCTGGCCGGGTGCGCTCTATTGGGCGGCGAGACGGCGGAGATGCCCGGCGTATACGCGCCCGGCGAGTTCGATCTGGTGGGAACAATCGTCGGCGTGGTAGAGCGGGAGCGCATCATTGACGGCGCCCGAATTGCGCCGGGCGACGCCGTGCTGGGACTCGCCTCCAACGGGCTGCATACCAACGGCTATTCGCTGGCGCGGCGCGTGTTGGCCGATTTGGATTTGGGAACTACGCCGAAGGGATTGAGTGTAACGCTGGGCGATGCGTTGCTCGCGCCGCACCGCAATTATCTGCGCGAAATCAAGATGCTGGAAGACGCCGGGGTTGACATCAAGGGCCTGGCGCACATCACCGGCGGCGGGCTGATTGATAACCCGCCGCGTATCCTGCCGGCGGGGTGCGCCCTGCGTCTCGACCGGGATGGCTGGCCCATTCCGCCATTGTTCGACCTGATCCGGCAACGCGGCGGGATTGACTCCAGCGAAATGGCGCGCGTCTTCAACCTGGGGCTGGGGATGCTGGTGGTTGTGCCCGCCGGGCAAGCCGATACGGCGCGCCGCGCCCTCGGTGAAGGCGCGTGGCGCGTCGGTGAGATCATCGCGCGGGGAAACGGCCCCGCGGTGGAGTTCACCCATGACTAAAGCCCGGCTGGTCGTGCTAATTTCAGGCGGTGGGTCGAATCTGCAAGCCATCATGGACGCGGCGGCGAGCGACGAGCTACCGGCGCAGGTGGCGTTGGTGGTCTGCAACCGGCGTGACGCCTACGGGTTGCATCGCGCTGCGCTGGCCGGCATTGCGACGCGCTACTTCCCGTTGAAGGCGTATCGTGACGCCGGCAAGACGCGCGAAGAGTATGATCGCGACCTTGCGCAAATCATCAACGAACACGACACCGGATCTGGTGGTGCTGGCGGGTTGGCTGCATATCCTCAGCCCGGCGTTTCTTGAAGCCGTTACGGCGCGCGTGCTCAACCTGCACCCGGCGCTGCCCGGAACCTATCCCGGCATGAATGTGATCCGCCATGCTTACGAAGCGGCGCAACGCGGCGAGATTGACCGGACGGGCGTGATGGTGCACGAAGCCGTGCCGGAGGTGGATGCCGGGCCGGTGATCGCGCAGGCGGAAGTGCCCATCCACCCCGGCGACACGCTCGAAGACCTCGAAGCGCGGGTCCACGAGACGGAGCATCGTCTGTTGGTCGAGGCGATCCGCGCCGTGTTGACCTGAGTCTCAACAAGGAGTTACCCACAGATGACAAAGCGCGCCATTCTGAGCGTCCATGATAAGACGGGACTGATCGAGTTCGCACAGGGGTTGCATGACCTCGATTACGAGTTGGTTGCTTCGGGCGGGACGGCGCGCACGCTGAGCGCCGCCGGGTTGCCGGTGGTACAGGTGGATGAGATTACGGGCCACCCGGAAATCCTGGGCGGGCGAGTCAAGACGCTGCACCCGGCGGTGCATGGTGGTATCCTGGCGCGCCGGACGCCGGACCACCTGGCAGAGTTGGCCGAACACGGCATCGCTCCGGTAGACGTGGTGGTTTGTAACCTCTATCCGTTCGCCGATACCGTGGCGCGCCCCGGCGTCACCGAGGCGGAAGCGGTCGAGGAGATTGATATCGGCGGCGTGACGCTGCTGCGCGCGGCGGCGAAGAATTTCGAGTCGGTCGCCGTGGTGTGCGACCCTGCCGAATATCTCGCGATCCTGGCGGCCTTGCGCGGGGGTGAAATGACCCTCGAGGCGCGGCGCCGGTTGGCGTTGCAGGCGTTTCGCCACACGGCGGCCTACGACGCGACCATTGCGACATGGCTGACGCGCGGGGTGGAAGGCGACGAAGCGCTGCCTGCCGCGCTGAACCTGTCAGCGACGCGCGTGCAGGCTCTGCGCTATGGCGAGAATCCGCATCAGCAGGCCGCGCTCTATCGCTGGGCAGGCGCGGCGCCCGCGTTCGAGCAGTTGCTGGGCAAGGAGTTGAGTTACAATAACCTCGTTGACCTGGAGGCCGCGTGGGCGATGCCGCAGGAGTTCGACGCGCCCGCGGTCGCCATCATCAAACACACCAACCCCAGCGGGCTGGCGGCGGCATCTGACCTGTTGACCGCCTATCGGTTGGCCTTCGAGTGCGATCCTGTGTCTGCGTTCGGCTCGATCATCGCAACCAACCGTGAGGTGGACCGCGCGCTGGTGGAGGCGATCGGCTCGCTGTTCGTGGAAGTGCTTGCTGCGCCCGCTTACACCCCCGATGCGCTGGCATGGCTGGCCGAGCACAAGAAGAATTGCCGGGTGATGCTGGCGCAGGGGAATGCAACCCCGGCGCTGGTGTTGCGCTCGGTCGGCGGCGGGTTGTTGGCGCAGACGCCCGACGACCGCGGCGTAGACGAGAGCACATGGCGCGTGGTCACGCAGCGCGCGCCTACCGATGCGGAGCGCCGTAACCTCGGCTTCGCCTGGCTGGCGGCCAAACACGTCAAGTCGAACGCCATTGTGCTGGCAAGCTCTGCGGCGGGGGGCGACGGCATGACCACGGTCGGCGTGGGCGCGGGGCAGATGAACCGCGTGGACTCGGTCTATCTGGCGGTGCGGCGGGCGGGCGATCGGGCGGCGGGTTCGGTGCTTGGGATCGGATGCGTTCTTCCCGTTCCCTGACGGCGTAGAGGCCGCCGCGGCCGCGGGCGTCACGGCAATCATCCAACCGGGCGGCTCACTGCGCGATGAGGCGGTGATCGCGGCGGCAGATCAGTGGGGGCTGGCGATGATCTTCACCGGCGAGCGGCATTTTCGACATTAAGGGAATTTGATGCTTGACAACGGCGGGCTTAGGTCGCATAATGACCTTACAATCGAATAGCTCCACCGCAAAGCGATGACGGAGGAAAGTACGTGGGGGGATGACCCCAGAGAGGCCGGGTCCCGAGGATGGGGCTGAAAGCCCGGCCGGCATGAAACCCACCGAAGTTCCCTCCTGAGCGGGCAGGTGAACGACCTTACCTCACCCTCTGCCTCTCTCCTGCGAGGAGAGGGGAGATGAAAGAGGTCCGGTAGTCTGCCACGGAGGACCCGCCGTTATCGGGTCAACGGTAAGCCCGTTTGAACCGGGCCGCCGACGGAGAGCCCTCGCCACGGCGAGGGAATCAGGGTGGTATCGCGGAGTTTGCATGCGCACTTCGTCCCTGCGACGAAGTGCGCGTTTTTTGTTAACCGGAGGCGTTTATGTCCGACAAATTGAATGCATTGCAAGCGGAAGCGCTGGCGGGGCTGGAAGCGGCCGCCGACCAGGGCGCGATGGAAGCCTGGCGCGTGCGCTATCTGGGCCGCAAGGGCGCGCTGCAAGAGGCCATGGGAGCGCTGGGGGCGCTGCCGCGCGAGGAACGTCCGGCTTACGGCCAGGCGGCCAACGCGGTGAAAGTCGTCCTGGAGGCGGCATATGGCGAGCGCGAACAGGCGCTCAAGGCGCTGGCGCTGGAAACCGAGCTGATCACCGGCGCGGTGGATGTGACCTTGCCCGGCCGCGAGCCGGCGCTGGGGCATCTGCATATCACCACGCAGAACCTGCGTGAGCTGTATGATATCTTCGGGCAGATGGGGTTCCAGGTCTACGATGCGCCCGATGTGGAGACGGATGAATACAACTTCACCCTGCTCAACATCCCGCCCTATCACCCGGCGCGCGACATGTGGGATACCTTCTGGGTCAGCCAGGACGCGGACGCCGACCCGGCGCAACGCTCGCTGGTGATGCGGACGCACACCAGCCCCGGCCAGATTCGTGCGATGCGCGAACGCTGCCCCGAACCGATCCGCGTGATCCTGCCCGGCAAGTGCTATCGCTACGAGCAGATCTCGGCGCGGTCGGAGCATCAGTTCTACCAGTTGGAGGGGCTGGCGGTGGGCGAGGGCATCCGCATGACGGACCTGATCGGCACGTTGCAGCAATTCGCGCGCCAGATGTATGGCCCCGAGCGCAAGTTGCGTGTGCGCGGCAGCTATTTCCCCTTCACCGAGCCGAGCATCGAGGCCGACATGGATTGCATCCTGTGCGGCGGCAAGGGGTGCGGCGTCTGCAAATACTCCGGCTGGCTGGAGATTGGCGGCGCCGGGATGGTGCATCCGGTGGTCTTGCGCAACGGCGGCTATGACCCGGACAGTGTTCTCCGGTTTTGCCTTCGGGCTGGGCGTCGAGCGACCGGCCATGCTCAAATACAGCATCAACGATATCCGGTTGTTCTACAGCAACGATTTGCGGTTCCTGGAACAGTTCGGTTGAGGCGCGACGGATGAAGACCCAAGGAAGTATGCGATGAAGATTCCCCTGAACTGGTTGGATGACTATGTGGACATTGCCCTGCCGCCGGAGGCGCTGGCCGAGCGGCTGACGCTGGCGGGGCTGGAAGTGGATTCGATCACCAGGATCGGCGACTTCTGGGAGCCGGACAAGCTCTTCGTCGGGCAAATACTGGAAGTGATGCGCCACCCGGACGCCGAGCGGTTGGTGCTGGCGCGTGTCGCTTACGGCGCGGACGCCCCGATGACCGTGGTCACCGGCGCGCCGAACCTCTATCCCTACGTGGGGCAAGATCTGTCGGGCGGCGCGGGGCCGAAGGTGGTCTTCGCGACGACCGGCGCGCGGCTCTATGATGGGCACAGCGACGAGAAGCGCCTGGTGCGTCCTGAAACCCAGCAAGATTCGCGGTGTGGCTTCCGAAGGGCATGGTCTGCTCCGAGAAGGAGTTGGGGCTGAGCGACGAGCACGAGGGCATCCTCATGCTGCCGCTGGACGCGCCGGTCGGGATGCCGCTCAGCGACTACATGGGCGACACGGTGCTTCGAGTTCGACGTTAAGGGCGCGTTCGGCCATCTCCAATCGGTGATCGGTATTGCGCGCGAGACGGCGGCGCTCACCGGCGAGTCGCTGCGCCGTGATGTGCTCACCATCCTGGATCGGCAGCCGGTGGAGATCACGCCGGACGCCGATTTCACGGCCATCGTGATCGAGGACCCCGACCTGTGCGGGCGCTATTCGGCCGCGCTGATCGAAGGCGTGACCATCGGGCCGTCGCCGTTGTGGATGCAGCAACGGCTGCAGCCGCGCCGGGATGCGGCCCATCAGCAACGTCGTGGACATCACCAACTACGTCATGCTGGAGATCGGCCAGCCGCTGCACGCGTTCGACTACGACCTGCTGCGCGCACGCGCGGGCGGCGGAACGCCCCTCCATCATCATGCGGCGGGCGCACGAGGGCGAAAAGATGGAAACGCTCGACGGCGTGATGCGCACTCTCGACCCCGAGATGCTGATGATCACCGACACGGCCGGGCCGATCGCCGTGGGCGGCGTGATGGGCGGTGCTGGAGACCGAGATCAGCGGGCAGACGCAGAACATCCTGCTGGAAGCCGCCAACTTCGACTTCCTGAGCATCCGCCGCACCAGCCAGATGCTGAAGCTTTCGAGCGAGGCGGCCGGCCGGTTCGGCAAACAGGTGGACCCGGAACTCACGGTGAAGGCGCTGGCGCGTGCCGGCGCAACTGCTGGAGGAGCTGGCAGGCGGAACCGTGCGCCCACAATACGGCGACGTCTATCCGGGCCGGCGCGAGACGGTCATCATCCGCCTCGACCCCGATTATGTCAATGGCCTGTTGGGTTCCGAGATTCCAACCGCCGAGATGGTGCGCATCCTGAACGCGCTGGAGTTTGCCGTCCGGGGAATGAGGACTGGGACACTCCAGGTCTACAGCCGCCCGGTCATCGGCTGGACGTGAAGATCCCCGCCGACCTGGTCGAGGAGATCGGGCGCATCTACGGCTATGACCGGCTGACGCCAACCCTGCTGGACGACTCGCTGCCGCCGCAACGCCGGAACGTGATGCTCGAGGGCCAGGAGAAGATGCGCGACGTCATGGTCGGCTGTGGGCTGGATGAGGTCATCACGTATTCCATCGTGGATCTGACCCACGAAGCGCGGCTCGATGCGAGGTCGCTTCGCCCGCTCGATCTTGCGTACCCGCATATGACGATGCTGAATCCGCTTTCAGCGGAACGGGCGCACCTGCGCGGGACGCTGATGCCGGAGTTGCTGAACACCGTGCGCGCAACAACCTCCGCTTCACCGATCGGGTCGCGATCTTCGAGTTGGGGCGGGTCTTTCAGCCACGCCCGGATGAGACGTTGCCCGCCGAACCGCGTGAAGCTGAGCGCGGCCATGATCGGGCCGCGGGAGCCGCGGCACTGGCAGGGCAGCGATGCAACCCCGCTGGGCTTCTTCGATCTCAAGGGCGTGGTCGAGGAGTTGCTCGAACGGCTGGGCATCGCCGATGTCGAGTGGGAACGCGGCGAGCATCCGGCGCTGCATCCGGGGCGCACCGCGCGGCTGATGATCCGAGGGGAAGATGCGGGCTCATCGGGGAACTGCATCCGCTCGGTCCGGGCGGCGTTCGATCTGCCGGAGCAGCCGGTCGCGGTGATGGAACTGGATGCCGGACGCGCTGATCGCGGCGTGGGGCGCTGCGCAACCGATGATCAACCTTTCGACGCAACCGGCGATCTACGAGGACCTGGCGCTGATGGTGGATGAGGATACGTCCGCCGCCGCGGTCGCGTCGCTGATCCGCCAGACGGGCGGCAAGCTGCTCACCGATGTGCGGCTGTTCGACGTGTATCGCGGCGGGCAAGGTGCCGGCGGGCAAGAAGTCGCTGGCCTATGCGCTCAGCTTCCAGGCGCCCGACCGCACCCTCACCGACGAGGAGACGGCCAAGCTGCGAGGCAAGATCGTCGCCCGGCTGGAGCGGGAGCTCGGCGCGACGTTGCGAAGTTAGAGACGTTCATCACGAAGACCTTCACCACGAAGGAGCGAAGAAACGAAGATATTTTCTTTGTACAACTTCGTTCCTTCGTAGCGACTCATGTCTCCGTGAAACCAATACAAGCTCAGCCATACTCACCTCTCATCTCGCCTCTTGTATAGCACATCCGACTGTACCACCACGGCGCCGAGTATGCCGGGGCGTTACGCCTTTCTCTCCTGGTGTCCTGGTGGTCGTCTCCGTTTCTCAACAGGATTTAGTTTGGAGCGCCCAGATCTTTTTGACCGACCAGTTCCAATGGAATGGCGCGCATGTGTTCGTCGCGATGCACGAGTAACGCATTCCTCGACTGCGCGGCCGCGGCGATGAGGGCATCCACCAGCGGCAGCCGGTGCGGGGTGCGATAGCCGAGTGCAACCGCAGCGAGCGCCACAGCCGCGTCCACCGATACCACCTCCGTGCACAGCAATTGATAGCCGGCCAGAGTCCGTTCTACAATCGCTTCAGGGGCTCCTAAATCGCGCAATCGCCGTCCGAATTCCGTCACAGAGACGCTTGCGATGACGATCTCGGCTTCTTCAGACTCGAAGAGGGCTTGCACCGTCTCCCAGCCACTCTCCTGACGATGATGGGCGAGCAGCGCTGAAGTGTCGAGCAGGTAACGCATTCGTTCAGCCTTCTGCTGCGCGTTCCTGGATCAATTCCGCCACCGCATCTCGCTCGGGCGCGAACTCCCGCCCGGCGCCAAGTAACCGGCGCGCCAACTCACCCCGGTCCGGGATGACACGGACCAGGATCGTTTCTTCGCCTTCCACCGGCTGCCAGTCGAGGCGGTATCCCGGTTTGATGCCCAGCCGTCGCCCGATTTCAGCGGGAATGGTGACCATGTTCTTACTGGTAACAGTGGTAATCATGGAATCTATGATATTCCATGAGGTAATGATTGTCAAGGAATACTTATCCCGTCTGGTTGGTAGCATCCGATGTTTCACTC
>CAVOHP010000030.1:0-39216 GCA_963695715.1 uncultured Chloroflexia bacterium | reverse complement strand
GAAGAAGATCGTCGTCCGAATGCCCGGCCCGTCATGGATCGAGAATCTCTGGATGTCGAAGATCGTGCCGGTGACGGTCATATCATTTCCTCGTGTTGCCGGTAGGGCTGCGTTTCACTGTGATAAATAGCACGCGACCTGTCCGGCTGTCAAGCGATAGGCGCGCCAATGTGACCTGTATCATTCTCTCCGCGCCGGTAAGTTGTTACACTGCGCTGAGCAGATTTCACCAGAAGACCCCTGAGAGGAGATAAAGAATGTTCGTCGTAACCGTAGATGTTGAGAAATGCCAGGCGTGCGCCGATTGCGTAGATACTTGCCCGAACGAGCTGATGGTGATGGTGGAGGAGGCGGGCAAGCGTTTTGCGATGTATAAGGGCGACCCCGATGAATGCATCGGGTGCTATACCTGCGAATCCACGTGCGCCGAAGGGGCCGTCACCATCACGGAGCTATAACCGGGGAAGACGTGGGCCAGAAACTCAACCGTGATTTGGGCTGCCCGGTCAAACTCGCAGTCGAGGATCACGCAGTGGGTTGAGTTCGCCAGCCAGTGAATCTCCTTACGCGTGGAACGCACGTTGCGCGCCAGATATTCCGGCCCATCGGCGCTGTACGGCGGCGTCTTGCCTGCCCTGCACGATGAGCAGCGGTTGCCGGATTTGCGGCAACCGCCGGCGCACCTCTCGTTGCAGCCTGAGCAATTCCAGCCCGGCGCGTAACGGATAGACGGTGTAGCCCTGCCAGAGCAGGCCATCTTCCTCCTGATTCTTGTTCACGTATGGCGAGAAGGGAGCGGCAAGCCGCATCGCGAGCCGGCGTGAGCAGCTGAGGGTCAGTTTAACGGCAGGGGCATAGGCCAGGATGGCGGCCACTTCCGGGTGCGTCGCCGCGAACTGGAGGGCCAGCAAGCCGCCCAACGACTCGCCGCCGACCACGATTCGCTCGCAGCGCGCGGAGAGTTGGCGATACACGGCCTCGATAGACTCCAGCCAGTCTTGCCGGTGATAGCGGTTGGCGTCTTCGGGCCGGGTCATGTGTCCGGGCAGAAGCGGCGCCGCAACAGTATAACCGTGTTCGACCAGTGTTCGGGCCAGCGGGCGCACTTCCGCCGTCGTTGCGGTGAAGCCATGCACCAGCAAGACCCCGACCGGCCCGCCCTGCCAGAGGAAGGGCCCCCCCTCCAGGTGCGCGTTACGCATGAGATTTTGCGGCACCATCTCTTGATCCCCGGTCATTTCAACCAATTATACCATGATCGCAGACGGCGATAAATTTTCATGGAGCGCCGTTGCGTTGACAAATCGGCGTTCGAATGGTAACGTAGTGCGCGTTGCGCAAACGCGCATCCCCGCGCGCGTCGAATACATAGCAATCTTGTTTACAGGGAGGCTTCGCATGGAGTATAGATCACTCGGCAGGACGGGCGTCATGGTCTCGACGCTTTGCCTGGGCGCGATGAACTTTGGCGGTCCCACGGACGAACAAGAGTCTGCGGCCATCATTAACTACGCCCTCGATCAAGGGATCAACTTCATTGACACCGCCAACGTCTATAACGACGGCGAGAGCGAGAGCATCGTCGGACGGGCGCTGGCTGACGGTGGGAAGCGCGACCGGGTTGTGCTTGCAACCAAAGTCTATGGGAACATGGGCGATGGCCCGAACGCCGGAGGCGTCAGCCGCTTTCACATCATAAAGGCGTGCGAAGATTCGCTGCGGCGTCTTCAAACTGATCACATTGACCTGTATCAGCTTCATCGCCCTGGCCTGAACGTACCCCAGGACGAGACGTTGCGCGCGTTTGATGACCTGGTGCGCGCGGGCAAAGTCCGCTATGTCGGCTGTTCGACGCATCCGGCGTGGTTTGTCATGGAAGCGCTGAGCATCAGCGAACGTCTGGGGTTGGCGCGTTACATCAGCGAGCAGCCGCCCTATAACCTGCTCGACCGCCGGATCGAAAACGAGCTTGTGCCGTTGTGCCTTAAGCATGGGCTGGCGATCTTGCCCTGGTCGCCGTTGGCAGGAGGCATCCTGGCGGGGCGCTATCCGCCCGGTCAGGAAATCCCGGATGGCTCACGCGGCGAGCGCGCCGGTGAGATGTTCCGGGTGCGCATTTCTGATCGCGGCCGCGTAGTCGGCGCGCAGGTGGCCGACATGGCCGAGGAGCGAGGCATGATGGGCGCGCAACTGGCGCTGCTCTGGGTGAAAGACCAGCCGGGCGTGACCGCGCCGATCTTCGGCCCGCGCACGCTGGCGCAGGCGGAAGAGCAGATCGCCGTCGCCGACATGCACCTATCGAACACCGACCGCGTTTCGTTCGACGCATTGGTGCATCCGGGCACGGCTGTTTCCGACTTCCACAACTCGAATGAGTGGATGAAGGCCCGCATTTATTAGAGATCTGTTCGCATATCCGGTAGTCTGGCTTTTGAAGGCGTCATCAGCGCCCACAAGAGGCTAGACCATACCAAATATGACATCGAGGATGATGAGGAGAAAGCATTGCGACGACCTGAACCTCCCCCAAAACCGAAGGAATATACCCCTTATGTCTTGCTGGATGATCAAGCTGCCCGGGCGCTTTACCGGGGCTTCGATCAGATGGCGGAACTACTGGCGCTGACCCTGGGGCCGACCAAAGGCACGGTCTTGAGTGAGCGTTACCAGCGTGACCCGGAGATCCTCGAAGATGCGGCGACTCTGGCGCGGCGCATCCTGTCTTTTCGCTACCGCGCCGACAGCGCCGGGGCGATGATGGTGCGTCATCTGGCGTGGCGCGTTCACATGCGCGCCGGTGACGGTACCGCAACGGCTGCTGTACTGGGGCGCGCGGTTCTTCGCGAGGCGACGCACTATATCCAGGCCGGCGCCAACCCCATGCGGGTGCGTTCCGGCATCGAGGCGGGCTTGCGCGTGGCCTATGATGCATTGGAGCAGATGGCGCAAGATGTTGACGGGGAAGAGGCGCTGACCCAGATCGCCGAATCACTGACTGGTGAGCGCCGGTTGAGCGTGGTGCTGGGCGAGATGTTCGACGTGCTAGGCCCGCAGGCGCACATTACCGTCGAAAACTACGTGGCCCCTTACCTCGAACGTGTTTACTACAGCGGCGGTCGCTGGTCGGCGCAGGTGCAATCGCCATATCTGCTGACCGATCAGGGTGGCAGGCGCGCAATTCAAGAAGACTGCCAGGTGGTGGTCTACCAGGGGCGCGTCCAGACCATTGAAGATGTCACGCCGTTGCTTGAGGTGCTGGCGACGCGTGAAAAGAAGCCGTTGCTCCTGATCGCCCAGGAAGTGAGCGGCGACGCGCTCGGCGCGCTGGTTTCGGCGCATCACCGTGGCGACCTGCAATGCATTCTCGTCGGCTTGAAGCGCGTGGGCGATAATCAGCGCAATGATTTCATAGACCTGGCGTCAATGACCGGCGCGAAGCTGTTGGGCCGAGAGCAGGGCACGACCCTGGCGGATCTCACGGTAGACGACTTCGGCTCGGTACGGCGCGCCGAAGCGTCGGCGAAGGATCTTTTACTGAGCGATGCGGGGGGCGATCAGGCTGAGATTCGCCGGCGCGTCGAGCAATTACGCGCCTACCTGGATACGTTGATCGAGCAGGGTGAGGAGCGAGATGAAGTGCTCCTGCGCGTGGGGCGTCTCAGTGGCGGCGTCGGTGTATTGAAGATCGGTGCGCAGACCAAGACGGCGCGGGAAGTGTTGAGCCAGAAGGCCGAAAAGGCTATCTCCTCCATGCGCATCGCAATGGAGCGGGGCATGGCTCCGGGCGGCGGCGTCGCCTATGTGCATACGGCAGACGCTGTGCGCCAGGCGGCGCGGGACGCGGAAGGCGATCAAAGACAAGGTATGCTGATCCTCGCCCGGGCGCTCGAAGAACCTTTCCTGCGAATTGTGCAAAACAGCGGCGCTGCCGAACCCAAGACGATGCTGGCTGATCTCCGGCGATTGGGCGGTGACGCCGTTTTTGACGCTACGACCGGACGGATGACCACGCAGGACAAGCTGAATCTGTGGGATCCCGTCGGGGTGTTATGGGAAGCGTTGGATGCGGGAACGAGCGGCGGCATGATGGCGCTGACAGTGGGCGCGTTGGTGCTGCATCGCAAACCACAGGAAAGCATGGAACCCTGATATGACCAAAACATGGCAACGATTGGGCCCTGTCGCCTGGGGTGGCAGCGTCTTGAGCATCCAGACCAACGTCCCCGGCGCTACGTGGGCGGCCACCGGCGGCGGTTTGCTGGTGCGCGGCGAGGACGGATGGCGGCCGATCAGCGGCGGGCCGGCCCAGGTGGGTCTGGTGGCGGCGCCAGGCGTGAACTGGTGGGTTGCGGGGCTGAACGGGGGACTTGCTTCGACGCTCAATGGCGGTCGTACCTGGTGGGAACCCTTCCTTGATCACATTGATGAGCCGCTGACTTGCTTTGCAGCTTCGCCGAGTTGGGCGACGGATCGTGTGATGTTTGCGGGCACGGCGGGCGGCGGCATTCTGAAGACGATAGATGGCGGCCGGCGATGGCTGGGCGCGAATTTTGGGCTGCAAGACTTCACGGTGCTGGCGCTGGCCCCGGCGACCGACTGGTCGCGGCGCGAGGTGATTTTCGCCGGTACACTGGATGGCGTCTATCGTTCATCCGGTGGCGGGCGCGCCTGGAAGCACGTTGGGATGACAGGTCTGCCGGTGCAAGCATTGGTTGCCAGCGTAGGCTTCGAAGCGAACGGCGTGGCCATGGCCGGTTCGGAAGGCGCGGGGTTGTTCCGTACCACCGATGGCGGCCAAACCTGGGAACCGGCCGGGGATGCGCTCGGACGCGAAGTCTCCATCAATGCCCTGGCGCGGGTAGCCGCGCCAGATGCTGAAGTGTTCATCGCGGCGACCGACAACGGCGACCTGTGGCGTTCTGAGGACCTCGGCGCGAGCTGGGCGAAGACGTATGCGAACGACGAGCCGGTCTTAACATTATCTGTCACTCCCGACGGCAAACGAATCTGGGCCGGCGCATCCGAAAGCGGCGCGCTGGCGTCGCACGATCTTGGGTTGACCTGGACGCCCGATGAGACGTTATGCGCCTGGGGGTTCCGGCGGTTGCTGGGCGAGCCTGGCGGCGCGGCGCTTGCATGGTCGCCTACCGGGGGCGTCTGGCGTTCGACGGACGGCGGTGACAGTTGGGAGCGCATCGCCGAAGGCTCGCACTACGAACCGATCTATGCCTATCTCTCGGTTGGCGAGGGTGTGGCGTTGGAGGCGCGGACGGAAGCGCTGGTACTGCGCAAAGGCGACAGCGAATTAGCCGTGCTGGAAGCGGGTGATGCGCCGATCGTCGCGCTCGCCGCCGACAGCAGGCGCACTGCGATTTTTGCGGCGGACGTCTACGCCAACCTGTTCCGCTCGTCCGATGAGGGGTTGACCTGGGCCGAGATTGACATCCCGTGGGCCGGTCAACAACTGTTGACGCTGGTCGTCGCCGACGAAGGGGCGGTTCCCATCGCCGCGACGCATGACGCGGTTTCCGGCGCAGTCACGATCTGGCGGCATGGCGGCAATGCGTGGGAAGTCTGGCTCGAACGCCCGGCAGGGTGGGCGGGTGCAGCAGTCGCTCCGGCGAGCGGGGGGATGACTTCGGCCCTGATTGCGGGCGAAGTCTGGGTGAATCGGAACGGCGCAGATTGGGAGCAAGTGAATACTCCCGAAGACTCTGGAACCGTCGTCGCCCTGGCGCAGACCGGCGACGTGCAATGCGTTGTGGCGGGGAGAGCCGTCCTTTGCAGGGCGGGTGTGGGTGAATGGGAACCCTATCCGCTGCCCGAAGCCGCCGCCAATCCCGTGGATGTGCTGATCCTGGCAGATGGCGTGACCTTGCTGCTGGACGCTGCGGGAACCCTCTGGAAGCTAGAGGCGTGAAGTAGATTTAACCGGCTGAAGCCTCGACTTCAGAAAGCAAAAAAGCGCCGACCTCCTGTTTTGGAAGCCGGCGCTTTCTTTTTCCTATTGCAGCAGCAGGCCGCGTTCGTTGTCTATCGCGTCCGTGCGATAATGGCAGCCCAGGCTTTGCCGGTTGTGACGCGCCGCCTCGGCGACGAGCAGCGCAACTTCCACCGCGTTGCGCAGACCGATCAGCCCGTCGCTCAGCGTGGTGCTGCGATAGAAGGTTTCGATCTCGTTCCAGAGGTGGCGCAGCTCGCGGATGGCTCGCGAGAGCCTGTCCCCATTGCGTACCAGCCCCACGTAGTGCCACATGATGTTCTGAATCGTCTGCATGTCACCCTGGATCAGCGCAGGGTCGGCCTGCGCTGCGACGCCGCTCTCATCCCAAATCGGCACGGTCTCCGCGGGCGGCAGAGCATTGTTGCCCGGTTGCGCCAGCCATTCTCCGATGTATTGCGCGGCGCGGTTGCCCCATACCAGCCCTTCCAGGAGAGACGTGGAAGCCAGCCGGTTTGCGCCGTGCAGACCCGTGCAACTGACTTCGCCTGCCGCAAACAAGTTGCGGATGCTGGTTCGACCCCATTCATCCACGGCCGCACCGCCGCATGAATAGTGGGCCGCGGGCACTACCGGGATCGGCTCTCGGGTGATGTCCAGTCCGGCCTTGAGGCAAGTGGCATAGATGCTGGGGAAACGGGCGCGAAGCGCGTCCGGTTCCATATGCGAGGCGATATCCAGCAGCACGTAAGAATAGCCGCGGGTCTCCATCTGGTGATGAATCGCACGCGCCACCACATCCCTGGGGGCCAGGTCTTTCCACTCCGGCGAGTACTTCTCCATGAAGGCTTGCCCATCGGGTGTGAGCAGCCGCCCGCCTTCGCCGCGCACCGCCTCGCTGATCAGGAACCCCTCATAGCCGGGCGCGGCCAGCGCTGTCGGATGAAATTGCACGTACTCTGCATTGATGATGCGCGCGCCGGCGCGGTGCGCCAGCGCCAGCCCGTCGCCTCGCGACCCGAACGGATTGGTGGTGTTGCGATAGATGCGTCCGAGCCCGCCCGTCGCCAGGATCGTCGTCGCCGCGATGTAGCGGTGGACGGTGTGCTCGCCCCGGTCGAAGACGTACGCCCCGTGGCACGTAATGGGTTGGTAGACCGTTTGTGGGTCGCGTGAATGGTGTGGGAACGTGATGAGATCAATGGCGGTGGCGTGGGTCTCGAACGTGATGTTGGGGCAACGATGTAGGGCGGCAATCAGCCCCTGGCTGATTGCCGCGCCGGTGGCGTCGCCCACGTGCAGGATGCGCCGCCGCGAGTGAGCAGCCTCCTGACCCCAGATCAACTCGCCGTTTTCATCGCGGTCGAACTCGATTCCTGCCTTCTTGACCAGGACCTCATCCAGCAAAGGCGGCCCCTCTTCGGCCAGGATGCGCGCGGCCTGAGGCAGCGACGCCCCCGCGCCCGCCGCGAGGATATCTTCGACGAGCAATTCGGCGCTGTCGTCGGGGCCGCGCCCGACGATGCCGCCCTGCGCATAGCGGGTGTTCGATTCACGCGCATCGGGATCGCGCGTCACAATCGTGACTCGTCGCCTGGGGTCGGCGGCGAGCTGGAGCGCCGCGGTTGCGCCCGCAATCCCACTTCCGATGATGAGAACGTCAGTCTGATGCAAGGGTGGGTCTCCTGGTCTTGTGCCTGATTCAGCCGATTGCGATCATACGCTCGACGGCGCGCGCCGCCCGGACACGAATCTCCTCGGGAACATCAATCACGAAGCGATTGAGTTGCAGCGATTTGAGCGTGTCGTCCAGCGTGATCTGGTTCATGTGTGGACAGCGCACCATGCACAGGCGCAGCATCTCCTTATCGGGGTTGGCCGCCGCGATGTTGTCGCCCATCGAACATTCCGTGAGAATCAGATAGTGCGGCGCATGCGTCTCCTGGATATAGCGGGTCATTGACGACGTGCTGCCGGAATAATCGGACGCCTGCACAACTTCCGGGCTGCATTCAGGGTGCGACAGGATCAGCACGTCCGGGTATTGCTCGCGCACCGTGCGGATATCTTCCACCGTGTACTTCTCATGCACTTCGCACTTGCCATGCCAGCCGATCATCTGATAGTCGAGATTGGCGTCGGCAAAGCTGGGCCGGAGAGATGGGAAGATGATATGTTTGCCCGTCTCACGCGCCACGTTGGAGGCGAGGTACTCATCGGGCAGGAAGATCACCGTCTGCGAACCCAGCGATTCCACCACCGCAGCGGCGTTGCCCGAGGTGCAGCAAATATCGGATTCCGCCTTGACATCGGCATAGGTGTTGACATAAGTCACGACCGGGACGCCGGGAAAGCGCTCTTTCAGGGCGCGCACATCGGCGGCGGTAATGCTTTCGGCGAGAGAGCAGCCGGCTTTCTCCGATGGGATCAACACCGTGCGGGTCGGGTTCAGGATTTTGGCCGTCTCGGCCATGAACTCGACGCCACAGAACACGATAATATCGGCCTCCGCGGCGGCGGCCTTGCGGCAAAGCTCCAATGAATCACCCACATAGTCGGGGATGGAGTTGAACAACGCCGGTTCCATATAGTTGTGCCCCAGAATGATGGCGTTCTTCTCGGCTTTGAGCTTGTTAATCTCGACGGCGAGTCCTGCTTTCAAGCGTAACTCGAAGTCAGGGTAAATCTCACCCAACCGCCGCTTCAAGTGCAGGTACATCGCCTCAACATTGGTCTCGTAATTAATCATCTTATTCCCCTCTTGTTCCCGAATGCTCGGAAAGTTCTGGCTTACTGATACCGAAGCCGCCACCCACCATCTGCCATTCGCTATCTGCTGGTTTGATGATATCAAAACTCACGTCCAGCGTGTGCGCCGAATGGGTCAGCGCGCCGACCGAAATGAAATCCACGCCTGTTTCCGCAATCCGCCGCACAGTTTCCAGCGACACATTGCCCGAAGCCTCCAACTGCGCGTGTCCCGGCGGACATCTCTACCGCGCGCCGCATCATTTCAGGCGGCATATTATCGAGCAGAATCCGGTTTACTCCCAGTTCCAGGGCGATCCGCACATCTTCCAGTGTGCGCGTCTCTACCTCGATCTCCAACCCGGTCTCGGCCGCGCGGGCGCGCCGAACGGCTTCGGCCAGCGAGCCGGCATAGTCAATGTGATTGTCTTTGATGAGGATCATATCATAGAGGCCGACGCGGTGGTTCTGCCCGCCGCCGCGCTTCACCGCCAGTTTGTCAATGTGACGCAGCCCCGGCGCGGTCTTGCGCGTATCGAGTATCACTGCGCACGTCCCTGCGACGGCGTCCACGAACCGGTGGGTGAGCGTCGCAATGCCGGACATGCGGCCGAGGTAGTTCAGCGCGGTGCGCTCGGCGGTGAGCAGGGCGCGGGGCGGCCCCGTGACTTCCGCAAGGACCTGGCGCGACCTCACGCTGGCCCCTTCGGCGGCCCGGGGCGTGAAGTCTACGCGTGGATCTACCATGAGATAAGCCACCTGCGCCACATCCAGCCCGGCGACGACGCCATCCTCTTTCGCGATGATGTGGCCGTGCGCGGTTGCGTCGCCTGGCACGATGCTATCTGTGGTCGCGTCGCCTGGCCCGATGTCCTCTGCCAGCGCGATTCGCAGCCCGGCGATGATCTCCGGGCTTAATTCTTCGGTCATCGTCTTCTCCCTGTCGTCCCGCACACGTAGCAACTGTACTTCATATCGTGTCGCCATGAACAGCGTACCATGATAGCATAGTCGGGTCAGTGGTCGTAATCACCAGATTCATGTGACTGGACAGCCGGCGGAGAATCGCATAGAATGCGGCGGGTTGTCTCTGGTTTGTTCCCATTAAGGAGGAGGTATCATGGATCGTATCCGCAAGGACTTCACCACCATCACCTGGGTGATGATCCCGGTCGCCATTGCGATTAATATGGCGCTTGGTTTTATCGTTTATTCGCTCAAAATCCCGTTCCTCTACCTCGATTCGATTGGCACGATCCTGGTTGGTCTCTTATGCGGCCCTATCGCCGGTATGTTGACCGGCGCGTTGTCAAACTTCGCCTGGGGTCTTTTCGGTAACGCCGGTTATGTGCCCTACTTCCCGGTCGCGGCGGTCATCGGCTTGCTGGCCGGCCTGTTCGGTCAATGGGGTTGGTACAAGAAGTGGTGGTTGTGGATCTTCGGCGGCGGCCTCATCACAGCGCTTACCGGGGCCGTGATGTCTGCGCCGATCAACGCTTACCTTCAGGGCGGCGTCACCGGATCCGGCACCGACGTGCTTGTCGCAGCGTTCCGCGCCGGCGGGGCCAGCATCCTGCAGGCCAGCTTCTTCCAGGGTCTCATCACGGAATCGGTGGACAAGGTCGTGAATTATGCGGTGGTGTGGGCCATCGTCAAGGCGCTGCCGGTGCGGTTCCTCGCGCGCTTCCCGCGCTATGAGAACGTCCGGCCCACATAGGCGACGCCCGTTGAATCTTCGACGCCCGTGACCACTTCTCTCAGCCTCTATGCGCCGCGCGATAGCGGTCTGGATCGGCTGCACCCGCTGACCAAACTGGTTCTCGCGGTGTTCGGCGTGGTCGCGGGCGTTGCGCTGCCCGGCATCTGGCCGAACTATTTCTTCTTCCTGCTCGTCCTGTTGCCTCTCGCCGCCTGGGGGCGCATCGTCCCGGAGTTTTTGCGTGCGGTGTTCAAAATCGCGCTGCCCTTCGCAATTTCCCTGTTCGTCATTCAGGGCCTCTTCTGGACGGGCGGCACGCCGATCTTTCAGTTTGGTCCGTTCTCGGTGAAGGCGGAAGGGCTGGCCTTTGCCGCCAGGATGACCGGGCGCATCCTGGTGCTGATGGGCAGCATCACGCTGTTTGTGCTCAGCACCCGCCCCGACTATCTGATGGTTGCGCTGACCCAGCGCGGCGTTCCCAAAACGCTCACTTATGTGCTAGTGTCCGCGATCCAGCTCGTCCCGCGCTTTCAGTCCAAAGCGGCTTCGATTCTGGACGCGCAACGCGCACGTGGGTTGGAGACGGAAGGCGGCTTTGTCCAGCGGGTTCGGGCGTTGTTGCCGGTCTCTATCCCGCTGGTGTTGAGCAGTATCGTGGATGTGGAGGAGCGCACGATCGCGTTGGAGGCGCGTGGTTTCAGTCGTGACGGGCCGAAGACCAGCTATCGGGTGCTGATTGACACGCCGTTGCAACGGGTTGCGCGTATCCTGATGCTGCTGGCGTCGGTCGCGTTGATCGCCTACGCCGTCGTCAGGTGGTGGATTGCATGATTCACGTCGAGAACCTGACCTATTCGTATCCCACTGGGTCGGGCGGCCCCGCCTTGCGGAACATTAGTTTCGATGTTCCCGAAGGCCAGTTCGTGACGTTGGTGGGACCGAACGGCGCGGGCAAGTCCACACTGTGCTACGCGCTCAGCGGATTCGTGCCGCATTTCTACAACGGCGATATTTCGGGCAGCGTGATGGTCGCGGGGCATGACGTCGTGAACAGCAAGTTAGGTGTCCTCGCGGGTGAGATCGGGTTGATTTTCTCCAATCCTTTCAACCAGATCACCGGCGCGTGTTACACCGTACGCGACGAGGTCGCGTTCGGACTGGAGAACCTGGGCGTGTCGCGCGCCGAGATGATCCCGCGCGTCGAAGAGGCGATAGACCTGGCCGGCCTCGATGGGATGGAGGACCGCTCGCCCTATGCGCTCTCCGGCGGGCAGCAGCAACGTCTGGCTATTGCCTCCGTGATCGTGATGCGGCCGCGTGTGCTGGTGGTGGACGAGCCGACATCGCAACTCGACCCGGTCGGTTCGCGCGAGGTGTTCGAGTTGCTGGACAATCTTTCGCGCGTCGGTGGTACGACGGTGGTGCTGGTAGAACAGAAATTGGAATGGGTCGCCGTGCATGCCGACCGCGTGATCGCCATGCATGGGGGCCAGATCATCGCCGACGGTGAGCCACGCGAGGTGCTGGCGTCGGCGGAGATCGAGCGCCTGGGTGTGGGCAACACCCGCTACACGCAGGCGGCGCGCAGATCCCGGCGACGCGGGCTGGTGACCCACGATGGGGCACTGCCGGTCACGCTGGATCAGACCGTGGAGTATCTGCGACCGTGAAGATATCCGTCGAAGATGTCTACTTCAGTTATCCCAGCGGCGTCGAGGCGTTGCGCGGCGTCAGCCTGACCGTCGAAGCCGGTGAGGCGGTTGCGATTTTGGGTGAGAATGGCGCGGGTAAGTCCACGCTGGCCAAGCATCTGAATGGCCTCCTGCGACCGAGCGCCGGGCGCGTCCTGATCGGCGATTGGGACACGCGCGATCATACGACCGCGCAGATGGCGCATCGCGTCGGGTACGTCTTCCAGAACCCCGATGACCAGCTCTTCGAGCGGCTTGTGCGCAAGGAAGTGGCCTTCGGGCCGCGCAATCTTGGGTACTCGGACGCTGAAGTAGAACAGTTTGTCGCGCAGGCATTGACCCAGGTGGGTCTGGAGGCGGAAGCCGACACGCATCCCTATGATCTGCCATTAGCGCAACGCAAGCTGCTCGCGCTGGCGGCCGTCCTGGCGATGCAGAGCGCCGGTGATCATCCTGGATGAGCCGACGGCGGGGCAAGATGCGGCGGGCGTAGAGCGTATCGGCGGGATCATCGAGGAATTGAAGACGCAGGGGCGAACTGTGATCACGATCTCGCACGATGTGGATTTCTGCGCCGAACATTTCCCCGCGTCGTGCTGATGGCGCAAGCTCAGCGTGTTGGCGGACGGTCCGGCGGCCGAGGCGCTGACGGATGGCCCGAGTCTGGCGCACGCCGCCGTCGAGCTGCCGCAGATGGTGCGCCTGGCGACGGAGTTGGGCATGGCAACACGCCCCCTGACGGTGGATGCATTCGTGGACGCGCTCGCCGATGAGCGGGGAGCGTGATGGAGATGCCGACCACGCCACGCGGTAACGTGATTGTCCTGTGTGACCTGATCGCAGACCTCAGCCTGCGCATCTCCGGTTTTCCCGTCGTTGCGCAGGATCTGCAAGAAGTGACCTATCTCGAATTGGGGCCGGGCGGCGCGTGCAACGCGGCCATCCTCGTGTCCCGGCTGGGGTTGCCCGTGCTGGCTCTGGGCGAGGTCGGCCGCGATGAATTCGGGCGCGTCGTGATAGACGGGCTGCTGCGCGAAGGCATCCAGGTGGATCAGATTGTGCGCAATCCGGCTGGTCGCACTCCGGTCGCCGGTGTGCTGGTTGATCCTGCGAGTGAACCCGCCTATCTGGGCTATGCGGGCGCTTTGCAGATCCGTTCCTTGCCCGATGCCTGGCGACGGCCCATACGGGCCGCCGCCGCGCTGTACGCGGACGGGTGGGCCGAACATGAAGGCGTTGCGAATATCGTGCTCGAAGCGTTACAGATCGCCCGCGCCGCCGGCGTACCGATCTTCTTTGACCCTGGCCCCGGCAACCCGCGCCTGCCCGACGACAACGCCTGGCATCGCGAGGCGGCGGCATTGGCGACGGTTGTGCTGGTGAACGAGGCTGAGGCCGCGCGACTGACGGGGATGACAGACCCGGAGGCCGCCGCGCGTGCGCTCGCTTCGCTCTCTGCAACTGGCGACCGGATTGCGGTTGTCAAGCGCGGCCCCGACGGGGCGGTGCTGGCGAAGGGCGACGCCGTCGAAGTTGCGCCCGCGTATCCCGTCGAGTGCGTGATGCGACCGGCGCGGGTGACAGCGTGGCGGCTGCCGTCATCTACGGCTATTTGCGGGGGCTGCCGTTGCCCGCGTTGGGCAAGCTGGCGAACGCGACGGGCGCGGCGAAGGTGCAGAAGCTGGGCACCGGACACAACCTGCCCACCCCCGGCGAGATTCGCGCAGTGCTGGCGCAGAATGGTGAGGATGTGACGTTTTTGTTGCCCGAACCCCTGCGCTGACGAGATGAAAGGGATACCCACATGTCTACATATCCTGTGATGCGCTTCGCCGTCATCGGCGTGAACCACGGTCACATTTACGGCCAGGTGAACCTGCTGCTACGGGCCGGTGCGCAACTCGTATCGTTTTACGCGCCGGAGCCTGAGCTCGTCGCGACGTTTCAGGCGGCTTATCCCCACGCGGTTCTCGCGCGCAGCGCCGAAGAAATCCTCGAGGATCCTTCGATTCAGATGGTCGTCACCGCCGGCATTCCCGCCGACCGCGCGCCGCTGGGTATCCGCGTCATGCAGCACGGCAAAGACTTCATGAGCGATAAGCCGGGCTTCACCACCCTGGAGCAACTGGCGGAGGCCCGGCGCGTTCAGGCAGACACGGGCCGCATCTACTCGATCTGTTACAGCGAGCGGCTCGAGGTACCTGCCTCCGTCCGCGCTGCTGAACTGGCGCGCTCCGGCGCGATCGGCCGCGTGGTGCAGACGATCGGGTTGGGTCCGCATCGGATTGCGAACCTTGTCCGCCCGCCCTGGTTCTTCATCAAGGAGCGCTACGGTGGGATCATCACCGATATCGGCTCACACCAGATGGATCAGTTTCTCTATTTCACCAACTCAACGCAGGCAGAAGTCGTGGCGGCGCAGGTGGGCAATTTCAACCACCCCGAACACCCCGAGTTGGAGGATTTCGGCGATGTGATGCTGCGCGGCGACGGTGGGAACGGATACTTCCGCGTGGACTGGTATACCCCGGACGGCCTCGACACGTGGGGCGATGGGCGACTGACGGTGCTGGGGACCGAGGGCTACATCGAGGTCCGCAAGTACACCGACATCGGCGGCAGGCCCGGCGGCGATCATCTGTTCCTGGTGGACGGGAAGGGCATCCATTACATCAACTGCCAGGGCGGCGATCTGCCCTATGGCCGGCAACTCATTGCGGATGTATTCGACCGGACGGAGACCGCCATGTCGCAGACGCATTGCTTCCTGGCGTCCGAACTGGCCTTGCGGGCGGAGGCGATGGCGACGCGCCTGGGCAACCTGGCGCGCTGATGGACCAGCCATTCGTTGTTGGCATCGCGGGCGCAGGCATTGGCCGCCATCATGCCCGCGCCTTTCGCACATTGCCGGAGCAGTATCGGGTCGCGGCCATCTGCGATCTGAATCTGTCGCGTGCTGAGGCCCTGGCCGCCGACTGTGACGGTGCGCGTGCCCTGACCGATTTCGACGCCTTCTGCGCGCAGCTCGATCTCGACATCATTGACATCTGCACGCCGTCCTATCTCCATGTGGAACAAACCCGGCAGGCATTGGCCGCAGGAAAGCACGTCATTGTGGAGAAACCGGTCGCAAGCTCTCTCCGCGATGTGGACGCGCTGATTGCGCTGGAAGCTGCATCGGGGCGGCGGGTGATGCCCATCTTCCAGTATCGTTTCGGCCGCGGCGTGCAGCAGTTGCGTCACCTTATTGCCGCCCAGGTCACCGGCTCCGCTTACGTCACAACAGTCGAAGTCGCATGGCGGCGGGGCAGCGATTACTATGCGGATCCCTGGCGCGGCTTCTGGGCGACCGAACTCGGCGGCACGCTGACCACCCATGCGATTCATATGCTGGACGCGTTGTGTCACGTGCTGGGGCCGGTCGCCGGCGTCTTCGCGCGGACGGCGACACGGGTCAACCCGATCGAAACCGAGGATTGCGCCGTCGTGTCGCTTGAAATGCGCGACGGGTCGCTGGCCTCATTGATCAGTACGACCGGCTCGGCGGTGGAGATCACACGGTTTCGCTTTTGCTTCCGCAACCTCGTCGCCGAAAGCGGCCTTCAGCCTTATGAAGCCGTGTCCGATTCCTGGTCGTTTGTGGGCGCTTCGCCGCAGGATACGGCGCGTATCACCGACGCGCTGGGCACGTGGCAGCCGCGCGCCGAGGGATTCGAGAGGCAGTTCGCTGACTTCTACGAGACGCTGCGTTGGGGCGCCGCGCTGCCCGTCACGCTGGCCGACACGCGCCGGGCCACTGAGTTGCTCACCGCAATCTATGTCTCGGCGCGCACCCGTGCGTCGGTCTCATTGCCGCTTGGCGAAGACTTTCCCCAATATGCCGGTTGGCTGCCCTGATTTCGATGGTGGCTATGCAACCTCAGTGTGGCGGAAGATCACCTTGCCGGTCTGGCCGGATGCGAAAAGCCGGTAGGCCTCAGGTGCGTCGGCAAGATCGAACCGGTGTGTGATCAGCCCGTCCAGCGAGAGGCCGCGCTGATAAAGTTCGTATTCCTCGTGAAAATCCGTGACAGTGAAATACCAGGAGGCGGTAATCTGCAATTCCTTGCGTATGGCTTGCTCGCTGGGGTTGAGCGTTGCAGATTGTTTTTCGCCGACCCACCCCACACGTCCATACACGCGCGCGGCGTCCAGCGCGGCCGTAAAGGTTTCCTGGTGATGTGAGCAGTCGAGGCTGATATCTGCGCCGCCGTTGGTCTCTGCTCGCACACGAGCCGCCACATCTTCCTTGCGATGGATCGAGCACCAGGCTTGCGCCCAGCTTTGCGGCCAGCTCACGCCGATACGCCCCCATCTCTGAGACAATAGTGCGCACCCCATAGTAGCGGAGCAAGGCCATAAAGCCCTGGCCGATTGGCCCGAATCCGAAGATGGCGGCTGTTTGCCCGGCGTGGACGCCGCCCATACGCTTGAGCGCATGATATGGCGTGCCGATCGGATCCCCGGCCATCAGGACGCCGGCTTCCCAGGCCAGATCATCGGGCAGCGGAATCAGGCAGACTTCCGAGGCGACGACGTATTCGCTGTGCGCGTTCAGCACGGCCCTGGGGCCTTTCACGCAATGCTCCGGGTCGCCTTGAAGGCAATGACGACACTGGCCGCAGCCGGAGAATATTTGCAGGCCGACGCGCTGTCCCTCGCTCACCCGACAGAGCCCGTTGCTTCGGACGACGACGCCCCCCATTTCATGTCCGGTGTTGTAGGGCAGATCGGGCGCAGGCTCCGGTCTGTGGTACGCCGGCAGCTCGCTGCCGCAAATCGCGGAGATCGCGATGCGGATCAGCGCTTCTCCCGGTCCCGGTTCCGGGATGGGTACATCGCGTACTTCGACACGCGAGGAACCCAGTAACTTCACCGTCTGCATTGTCCCGGTCATGGTTTTTTCCTCTTTCAGTGAGTTCTGTTTACCAGGGCCACTCCTGACCTTGCCAATCTCTCAGCGCCAGGCGGTCTTCGTCGTAGGGCGGGTCGGCGGGCGGTTGACCCTCGAGCCCGCTCAGGAAGAACTGCAACGCGGGAAGGGCGGCTTCCTCCGGTTCCATGTCGCCGTCGGTGCTTTTGACGCCGCGCATGTACGAACGAATCCAGCCCGGATGATAAAGCCGGAAGGTGAAGCCTTCCGGGTGAAGGTCGTTGAAGAGGATCGAGACGGCCATATTCAGCGCGGACTTGGACATGCAGTAGCCATACCACGCCTTGCGATGGCTGCGCGCAATGCTGCCCGCTTCGGATGAGACGAAGCACAGGCGTTTGATCGCGCTGTCATCCATGAGCGGCAAGAAGGCTTCCATCACCCGCAGCGGCCCGACGGTATTCACGTCATACACCCGGTAGATATCGGCGTAATTCTGGCCGTCGCGAATGGAGAGCTCAAAGGTTCGCGGGTTGATTCCCGCGTCGTTGATCAACAAGTCCACGCGCGGCGTCGCCGCCCTGACTTGCTCTGCCGCAGCCCGAACCGATTCCTCCGACGAAACATCCAGCGGGATCAGCGACAACTGATCGGGGAAAGCCGGCTTGAGGTCGTCCAATGCAGGCCATTCCGGCATATATTGACCGGCGAAAACTTGCCAGCCGGCTTCGAGCAGTCCGGCGCACAGCGCAAAACCCAGGCCGCGATCGGCTCCGGTGACTACCGCAACGTTGCGTTTCATGTGATCTGTCCCTCTTCTGCGATTTGGATTATTTTGTTTTGGCGCACCAGCGCAGGGCCTTATCGAGGATGGCCTGGTAAGACGGGTCCAGCCAGACCTCCACATTGTGACCCGGCGTCAACACGCATACGCGTCCATCGCCTTCGGCGCGGGTCCACCCGCCCGGTTGCGTTCCATGTTCGGAGGTCGTCAACAGGCAGATGTCGGCCTCGGCGTCATCCAGCGCCATGAAGTAGTGTTCATCCTGCGCCGAGAACGTGGGCGCGTCGGCGAGGAAATGCCCCTCTTTCGACATCACAGTGACGGGGCACTGCGGCGGGTGCTGAATGAAGACGCCCCCCAGCAATCGCGCGCAGCGTCGGCGTCTCCGCGTATCCTGCCGTCCCCGAATGGATTGCCAGCAGGCCGTTGCCCCGACGCACGTATTCCAGGAACGCGTCCTCGACCTCCGGCGTCATCCATGCGTCCTGATTGGTCGAAGAGACGTTGTTCGATTTGCTCAGGATCACGACCGGGTAGTCGTTCATGCGCTCCGCTGACCAATCTCCGCTGTCCTCGATCCAGTCGAACTCGATGCCGGCTTGCACCAATGGGGCAAGACCACCTCGCACGGTGCGCGCGGGATGCCAGTAGTCGTCGCAGATCACCAACGCTTTCATCATCTTTGCCTACGCTTTCTTGTTGAGAAACCGAGTGATTACGGTAATATCGAGCGGCAGTTGCAACCGGTCGCCCTGCTTCAACTCGCCCAATGGGTGCGTCTCCCAGTTGCGGTCGCTGAGACGGAAGACGTTCAGCGCCGTGTCTCGCTCGTGATTTGGTTCCTGCACGTAGCCCAGCCCGGTCAGGCGGCCTTCGGTGTCAATCGAGCAACTGGTCACCGCGCCCACGACGCGCCCCTTGCGGTTGACGATCACGTCGCCCAGGCCGGGCATCGGGCGCGCGCAGGTCGTCCAGCCGAAATCGGGCCAGGCGCGAGTCGCGCTTTGCCTCGTGGGCAAGATAAGCGCGTTTGCCGATGAAGAAAGGCTTATAGAGCTTGACATAAGGAGCAAAGCCTGCGTCCGCCGGGTTGAGTTCCAGCGGCCCGGCGAGTTCATGTCCGTAGAGGGGCAGCCCGGCTTCGATGCGCAGGCTGTCGCGTGCGGCCAATCCGATGGGCCGCACACCGAACGGCTCGCCGGCCTGGAGCAACGCGTTCCAGAGATCAACCAGCCGGTCCGGGTGGACGAAGATTTCGAACGCAACCGGCTCACCGGTGTAACCCGTGCGCGATACGTACAGGTCGAAGCCGGCGATGTCAACCCGGGTGATCTCGTTGCGCGCCATCCCCAGAATGCGGTCGTAATCGGGGCTGTCGGGCGTCATCATGGCGAGCAAAACATCGCGCGAGCGTGGCCCTTGTAGCGCCAGTTGCACGCGCCGGTCGGCCCCCGCTTCGGGCTCGCGCAGATCGCGGATGTGGATCGTCTCCGTGCCGAGCGCCCGCGCCCAGGGCCGCTCCCGGTCAATTTGTACTTCCGCGCGACGAACAGCGTTGATCCACGCCCAGTCTTTCTCGTTATTCGCCGCGTTCACGACCATCCAGTAACACTGCCGGTCCACGCGATAGACCCATATGTCATCCACCACGCGGCCGTCTTCGGCCAGCAGGAAACTGTACTGGCTTTGTCCCGGCTCGATGAGCGATACATCATTGGCAGCGATCGTGTTCAGGAACAGGTGCGTGTTGTCGCCGCTGAACTCGAACAACCCCATGTGGCTCACGTCGAACAGCCCTGCCTTCTCGCGCACCGTCTGGTGTTCTTCCAGCACGGATGTGTACTGTACCGGCATTTCCCAACCGGCGAAGGGGACCATCTTCGCGCCGGAGTCGCGGTGTGTTTCAAAGAGGCGCGTGCGGCGCATCGGCTGATCTGCGTCCGGCGTCCACGCGAAGGGCGGCAGGGCTGCGAGACCATCCGGCGCAGCATCGCGCCCACAGTGACCGATCCAGAACGGCTTATGTGTGGCCCAGCCCACCGTACCCTGGTCGAATTCCGCCGGGTCGGGCGGCGCCATCTCCCACGTGTCGGCCAGTTCGTGCGGCAATCGTTTTAGCACCAGCGGGCCTGGCGCTTTGACGTACAAGTCATCGGGGTCAATGTCCACGAAGCCATCCGAGAGGGCGCGCAGCCAGTGAACGACCCGCGACTCGGCGCTCTTGGGTGTGAGGAGTTGGAAGTGCGTGTTCTCATCGCCCACGCGCTTGAGTACGCCGGGACTCATCAACCGGCCGTCCGGCTCCAGAATCCACGTCTGCTGTGACTCGCCCGGCCCCAGCCGATACACGTCGTTGGTCATGGCGACGTTACAGAACCCGCGCGCGCGTTGTCCCTGAATGTTGATGATATCCCACGGGCCGCCGGGATCGGTCGTCGGCTTGTACATGAAGTAGTGGTGCGGGTAGCCGCTCGGCTCGTAGTCGGGGCCAAGATCAACGCAGCAGGCCAGGTCAACCACATCCCATTTGGCCTGTTCCAGCACGTCGAAGTCCACTTTCGCAGAATAGACCGGCCCATGCCGGCCCGCATGCGCCTGCGGTTTGGTCGCATGCAAGACGCGGGCAATGATCTCGGCCAGGCGCTCGATCTCAGGCTCCTTGAACCCGCGTTGGGTGATCCAGGGCGTTCCCAGCCGCACGCCGCTCGGCACGCGGGCGCTCTTGTCGCCGGGGATCGTGTTGCGGTTGCAGACGATCCCCGCCAGATCGAGGATACGGGCAGCGCTGTCGCCCATCAGCGGCGTGCCCTTCTTGCCGTCGGGGCTCACGCCATCGGCGGCGCGGATGCTCTTGCAGTCTACCAGCAGCATGTGCGTGTCGGTGCCGCCGTAGGGAATGCGCAGCCCATGTCGCTTGAGCTCTGCGGCGAGGTGCGTCGCGTTGTCTACCACTTGCTGTTGAAGCAGCGCAAACGCGTCCGTCTTCGCCAGCTTGAATGCCACGGCCATGCCTGCGATAGCGTTGACATGCGGTCCGCCCTGTTCACCGGGGAAGACTGCGGCGTCCACCTTCGCCGCCAGCGTGGCGTCCGTGGTCAGGATGCAGGCCCCGCGCGGGCCGTAAAGGGTCTTGTGTGTGGTGAAGCTGACGACGTGCGCGTGACCGATGGGGCTGGCGACCACCTCTGCGGCGACCATCCCCGCGATGTGCGAGATATCGGCCAGCAGATACGCCCCGACGCGATCGGCAATTCGGCGAAAGCGCGCCCAATCGGGCATCCACGGGTAAGATGTGAACCCGGCGATGATGAGCCTCGGCTTATGTCTCACGGGCCAACGCTTCGATGGCATCGTAATCGAGTCGTTCCGTCGTCGGGTCAATGCCATACGAAACGACGTTATAGAGTTTACCGGATCGGTTCGCGGGGCTGCCGTGGGTCAGATGGCCTCCGTGCAGCAGACTCATGCCCATGACCGTGCTGCCCACAGGGACCAGCGCCGCATAGACGGCATTGTTTGCGGGCGATCCCGAAAGCGGTTGGACATTGGCGCGGATTTGATCCGCCGAGATGCCGTTGGCGGCGAAGGCTTCGCCCGCCCGCCGGCGCGCCAACGCTTCGAGGATGTTGGCGTACTCCACGCCCTTGTAGTAACGTTGATCGCCGCTGCGCCGGTACTGCGCCAGTTGCAGATCATAATCCATGATAGCGGCTTCGCTGAGGCCGATGGTCGCGGCGTCCGGATAACCTTCGGCGTAGATGTTCTGGAATACGGAGCCCAGCGCAGCCCGCACAGCCGCCGGAGCCTGGCTCTCAGAGGGGATCATGATGAGCTTGCGCGCCTGTCGCTCGGCTTCATAGCCGATCAATCCGGCGACGTCCGGATCCACCGACCGCAGATCCTGATCGAAAAATTCCAGCATGGTCTGCTCCTCTACCATCGAAAGGATCGTTGCCCGACCTCAGCCGGAATTGTACCACAGCCTATCGTGACAAGCCCCCTGCGGGATTCGTAATTTCGGCCCCGCGCCGCCTTCGGTTTAGCGCGATCTTGTACCTGTTTTGCCGCATTCTTGATTGACACATGCCCGCCGGTGTGCTAGGATTCCCAGTGTTGACTGCCGGCTTAGAGGGGGCCGCTCTGCGCGCTGCAATCGGCGCGCTCGATACGGGTGGCCTACCTGACCTGTGTGCGATGACAGATCTTTTCCGCGATCAGGAGGGAATGGCATGGCTGAAAATTATATCTGCTACGAACGCTTCTTCGGGCCTGCCGAGGAAGCCGCCGGTAAGAACTTCTGGCCTGCGGGCAGCACCCTGAGTGTGTCTTTTCTGGATGGCGAACCGCTGGTGAAGGCCAAGGTGCGCTACTATGCCCGAAAATGGATGCGTTTTGCCAACGTCCGTTTTCGGTTCATCTCGGCTGTGGATCCCACAGCGCATATTCGCATTTCGTTCCTCCAGAACGGTTCCTGGTCGGCGCTGGGCACGGACGCGCTGAACACGGCCTGGTTTCCCGAAGGCGAGCCGACGATGAACTACGGCTGGCTGAAAGCAGACTCGACGTCCGAGGAATACTCGCGCGTCGTGTTGCACGAATTCGGCCACACGCTGGGGCTGATTCACGAGCACCAGACCCCCGCCGGCGGCATCCACTGGAACCGCGATGCGGTCATCCGCGATCTCTCCGGCCCGCCCAATCGCTGGGACGTCCCGACCATCGAGCACAATGTCCTGAATCGCTACAGCGAGCCTGAGATCACGCAGTACACTCAGTTCGATCCGCATTCCATCATGCTCTACGCGTTCCCGAGTAGCTGGACGACGGATAATATGACCTTTCCGTCGAACAGCGTGCTGTCCGATACCGACAAGACGTTCATCGCCCAGCAATACCCCGCGGCGTAATTGCGCCCTCTGGGGCGCCGTGTTTGCAACCATGCGCCTGCACTCTGGCCCCTGGTGAGAGTGCAGGCTTTCGATGGAATGTTCAATTTGGAATTTCTAGCACCGGAGGTGAACCGTGCCGCGTCTTAGCCCCGATCAGAAGAAGCTTTCCGGCATCGAACATCAGGCAATTTCGCGATGCGCTGTTTGCGGCCTATCCGGGTCGCGAAGCCCTGTCCGCGATGCTTCAATTCGGCCTTGACGAATCGCTGGCGCGCATCAGCATTGCGGACGACATGTTCACAATTGTCCGCGCCGTGATCAACACCGCCGAAGCCGAAGGCTGGTCGCTGGAATTGCTGGTCGCGGCGCGCACCTTCAACCCCAATAACCCGGAGCTGGTCAGGTTCGCGGAGCAATTTGGCCTCAGCCCCGCGGTGTTCGAACAGACCGGCGACGGGCCAGGGACGCAACAGCCGATCACCGTGTTGCAGCAGGAGAAATTCATTGTCGCAGTCCAACGGCCTCAAGGATGTGGTGAAGTGGCGTGAGACGCTGGGGACGCTGGAAGGCCAGGTGTGCCGGGTCGAAATCCCCAAAGGGAACGACTCCGATTATGGCACCGGGTTCCTGCTCGGCCCCGACGTGCTGATCACCAATCATCACGTCATGCGATTGGTGAAGGCGGGACTCGTCAAGCCGGAAGACGTGATCCTGCGTTTTGACTATAAGCGGCGCAGCGACGGGCTGACCGTTGACGAAGGGACGGTCTATCGATTGGCTGACGACTGGTTGATTGACGAAAGCCCCATCGGCCCGAACGACTTCAAGGGCGAGGAACCCGCGCCGGATCAGCTCGACTATGCGCTGGTGCGGGTGGAGGGCGAACCGGGCAATGACCCCGTGGGCGGCCCGGAGGTGTTTGACAAGAATCCCGACGCCGCGCCGCGCGGGTGGATCAAGCTGCCCACCGTTGCGCCCGAATTGTCGCCCGACTCTTCGCTGTTCATCCTTCAGCATCCGAAAGGCGACCCCCTGAAGTTGGCGATTGATACCCATGCCATCGTCGGAGAACTGTTCGGGGGCCGCCGATTGCGCTATCGCACGAACACCGACGCCGGCTCCTCCGGCTCCCCGTGCTTCGATGCCAACTGGAATCTGGTCGCGCTGCATCACATGGGCGACCCCGCTTTTGGAACGCCGACTCTTCAATCAGGGCGTCCCGTTTCCGGCGATCCTGGAGTTGCTTAAGGAGCGAGGCAAAGACGGGGAGATCGCTCGTGAGTAGTGAATGGTGAGGCGAGACGCATGAGCTTGACGGAAGACCAGCGCACGCGACTGCTGGCGGCGCTGAACGATGTTTTTACGGCCAAAGACGCCGTCGAAGATCTGGCGCAAGGGGCGGCGAATCGTACCCTCGCGCAGATTTCGCTCGCCGAAAACCTGCCCGCCATCCTGAGCGCCATGGTCGGCAAGGCGCAGGATGAGGGGTGGTTGGGGCGTCTGCTCGAAGAAGCCGTCGCATTGCGCCCTGCCGCCGTGGACCTCGCGCAACTACGCGCTGAATTGAATGAAGCCGTCATCGCCGAGCGGATGGATCATTTCGCCGCGTGCCGGCTGCTGGGCCATAACTACATGGTGGATCGTGGGTCACTGCGCGCCAAACTTCAGCACCTTGCCGCCGCGGAAGAAGGGATTCACATCCTTAAGGTGCAGGGTCCCAGCAAGAGCGGCAAGAGCCATACCTTCCAGTTGATCCGTTATCTCGCCGAACGGGTCGGCGGGTTCAAGATGATCTTCGTGGACCTGGCCGAACTCTCCAGCGCGGTGGGGCGCGACCTGTTGCCCGAAGACCTGGGCGAAGAGATCGTCCTGCAAATGAATCTGAGCGGCGTGATGCCGGCGCGCCAGAATGAGCTCGATTCGCGGTGGGTGCGCCGCTTTGTGGCGTGGCTCACCGGCGAGTTGCAGGGCCGTGATGAATTCTACTGGATCGTCCTCGACAGCTTCACGAACACACTTGTGCCCGCCGGCGTCTATGAGCTGATTCAACGTCTGGCCGAACAGGTCGAGGCGAATCTGAGCCAGGTGCGCTTGATCTTGCTCGGCTACGACCGCGACCTGCCGGAGCGAGTTCTGGGCGGTCTCGAAGAAGACGACCTGACCGCCGTAGGACACATCGGCCAGGATGAACTGTTACGCTTCTACACCCAGATGTACCAGGAGCGCAAACTACGCCGTGGCGTGGACTTCGAGGTCGTAGACGTTGCCGGCTCGGTCAGCACGGTGATGCAAAAGGTCGCCTTCGATCGGGATGATTATCTGTTGCAACTCGGCAAGGCGATCATCGAAGAAGGCCGGCGCATCTGGAGCCTGGGAGGCGGGACGTGACCGATTTGTCGCCGGCGGAGATTCAGGCCCAGGCAGCCGAGCTGCTCAAAACGCTCGATACAAGCTATCGTCCCCCGAACTGGACGTGGAATCTCGGTATAACCGGTTTCACCGCGCCGCCGCCGTCCTGATCTCTTTCGACCCGCTGACCCTGCAACCCGCGCCCGGCCCCGGCCCGGCGGAGGCGACTGAGCGGCGCAGCCTGGTGCAAGATAGCACCCGCATGAAACCCGCAGCCAAATCGCAGACCGACGATGATGTCGCCAACGAAACACGCTATGTGCTGAAGCCCGAAATCCGGCGCGCGGTGTTGGAGGAGATGGCGACCCGTGAGGCCATGATCGCCGCGCTGGAGGCGAACCCGCAGCGCGAGACCTCGCCGGCGCAGATCATGCTCGACGCGTACATTCGGGGTGACGCGCCGCCGCTGGGCGAGCAAAATGTCACGCAACTCACCGGCGCGTTTCAGGCGACGCAATGGCTGGGCGGCATCTTGCCGGATATCCCCGCGCGTGAGGCCGTGCAACGGCGCTGGGACTATCTGGATCTCGTGCGGCCTTTTGACTATCTCGCCGGGAGCAAGTTCCGCGGGCGCGAGCAGGAACTCAATGCGTTGCAAGATTACGTGTTGGGGATGCCGCTCTGCGGGCGCTCTGCAACCGCCGCTGGTCATCTATGGCCCGGGTGGGGTGGGCAAGTCTGCACTGAGCGCGAAGTTCGTGCAGGACAACGCCGTCAAGCCCGAAGACGACCGTTTCCCCTGGGCCTATCTCGATTTTGACCGCACGATCCTCGACCCCGAAGAACCGCTCACGCTTGTGATCGAGGCGGTGCGGCAACTGGCGGTGCAGTATCCCGAACGGGCAGAGTACATCCGGCAGTTTCAGGATTACCTGCGCAGTGTGTTGGAGAGAAGCGCTCGCCGCGCCCAGGAGATGAACCGCCCGGCGACCAAGCAGGCGTTCGTCGGCAAGGCGCTGGAAGTGGAGAGTTGGAACCGCTATCTGCCTGATTTCGCCAGCCTGCTCTACTCTCTGGCCGGCGACCGACCCTTCATGCTGGCGCTCGACACGTTCGAGGAGGTGCAGTATCGCAGCAGCCGCGTGGTCCGGCGGCTCTTCGACTTCTTGCGGGCCTTGCAGGAGAAGGCTCCCCAGGCGCGGCCCATCCTGGCCGGGCGTAACCCCGTCCACATCGAGGGCTACGAAGTCACCAATCTCGAGTTGAAGGACTTTGCGCCGGACGCCGGCGCGTGCCCTGCTCGAAGCCGAGGGCGTCCCGGCGGACGTTGCAGGGGAGATCGTTGCGCAGACGGGGGGCAGCCCGTTGAGCCTGATGCTGGCGCTGGAATTATGGCGGCGGGCCGCTGATGACGTGACAAACGCCGTGCCGTTGGAGTTCCGTCTGCAAGAGGGCCTGGTGCAGGGGCAACTCTTCACCCGCATCCTCGGCCACATCCACGATGCCGACGTGCGCGCCCTGGCCTACCCCGGCCTGGTGCTGCGCCGGGTGACGCCCGACCTGATCCGCAACGTGTTGGCGCGCTATTGCGACGTCAAGGTGCGCGATGACGCGGAAGCGCGCCGCCTGTTTGATCTTCTGGCGCGGGAAGAGGCGTTGGTCACCGTTGAAGGGGATGTACTTCGGCATCGCAGCGATGTGCGGCGCATTATGCTTAACCTGTTGCGGCATCAGAACGAAGAACAGGCGGTCCGGGTGCAACGGATTGAAAATGCAGCGGTGCGCTATTACAGCAAACGCGAGAGCGCCGAGGAACGCGCCGAGGAGATCTATCACCGGTTGTCGCTTGGACAGTCCGCGTCAACGATCTCGAAACGCTGGGCCGACGGGGTTCAGCGTGGCTGGGCCGATCAGATGCGCCGGTACCTCTTCAGCGCGCGTGAAGAGTTAGGCCCGGCGCAGCGCGGCGTGGTTGGCCGCCCAGTTGGGTTTCGAGCTGACGCCGGAGGAGGCGTCGCTGGCCGATCAGGCAAGCTGGGAACAGGATATCGAGCGCAAGGCGCGCGGCTATCTGGAGTACAAGAAGCCCGCACAGGCGTTGGAGATCATGCTGGCGCGGCCTCGGTGGCTCCAGGGCAGCCCGCTCTATCTGCTGGCGGCTCAGGCGTGGATGGCGCAGACGCGTTGGGATGAAGCCGCAAAGGCCGCCCGTCGCGGTTTCGATTCGGCCGCCGACAAACGAGATCGCCCGATGGCGATGCAACTTGGGCTTGTTGGGCGCGGCTGCGGAAATGCGCCTGGGGCATGAGGCGGCGGCCAACGCCTGGCTCGATGAAGTCGCCGCGCTGGCCGATGAACGCGATGACCTGCGCCGGCTGGAAGTGGATTTGTATCGGCGCGCGGTGGCGCTGGCGGCGGGCAATTCCGTGGCGGTCGCCGCAGTCGAGGCGGCGCTCCAGGCGCGGTTCGACGCGATGCCGGAAGACCCGCCCCCGCGTGATCCGGCGGTGCTGGCGTGGCTGGCCGGTGAGTTAGGGCGGACGCGTCCCGGCATCCTCGCGAAGGCGCTGCGGATGATCGGGTTCGAACTCAGAGACGATGCGGCCCTCCAGCGGATCGTGATCGCCCTGGCCGAATGGGATGTCGCGGCTTCGCAGCAGGCCGATGAACCGCCGGGCCTGCTTCTGCGGCGCGTCGGCGTCCAACCCGATCCTTCCATGACGCCCAGCCAGATGTGGCGTTCTTATCTCTATGCTGGGAAACCGGAAGCCCTCGGCCGCGACCTGGCCGCCCTGCTCACGAACCAACCGGAGGCGCCGGCGTCTGTGTTGGCCGCGCTGGCCGACGGCATGTTGCTGCGCGCCGGCGAGAGGGTGTTGCTGCCTGGCTCTGCGCCGGCCAAAGAAAGCATACCGCCTCCGACCTCTGAAACCTTGTCGGACGCCGTTCCACCGGGCAAATCCTCGACGCGCCTGAGCGGGCCACAGGTAAAAACCCTCAGTGACGCCCTGCAAGATGCTTTTCTCTTGCCCGAATTCGACGAGATGCTCAAGTCCAGACTCGACCGTAATCTCGTCGTCCTGGCAAACATCGGCGGTTCTTTCCCCGATGTCGTGTTCCAGACGATCAGCTCCGCCGAGCGCGAGGGGTGGACGCTCGAACTGGTTCAGGCGGCGCGCGAGGCCCGTCCGGGTAACGCGGCCCTGGCAAGCGTGGCGTCTGAGTTGGGTCTTGGCTCGCAGGTGTCCGAAAATCAGACGCTTGATGCGTTCGTGGGTCAGCACAGCGCGCTCGATATCGGCGAGTGGCGTAGCCGCCAGGGTCGGTTGGAGAGTCAGGTGTGCCGCGTCGAGATCAACGGCCGCGCCGCCGGGACCGGCTTTCTGGTCGGTCCTGAAGCTGTCATGACTGCGGTTGACGTGATCGCGCCCTTGCTCACCGGGCAGGCGTCTTCCGGCGAGGTCGGGTTGCGCTTCGACTACAAAGCGACGCAGGATGGCAGGGTCTTGAACGAAGGGCGCGTCTTTCGCCTGGCCGATGCGTGGCTGCTCGATTCCAGCCCGCCTGCTGAATTCGGGTATGCCCTCCTCATGGTTGCGGACCGCCCCGGCTACACTCCCATCGGCAGCGGTCGTGCGGAAAGCTATGCTGAACTGCGCTACTGGGTACGCGTGACCGAGCCTGCGCCGCCGCTTGCGCCCGGCGCGGCGCTGGTCTTGTTGTTTTATCCCTCCGATGCTCCGCTCAAGATCAATTTTCAAGACAAGTCCGTGATCGAGCCGGAAGGATCGAACGGACGACTGACTGTATCGGAATTCGGTGGGACCCGGCGCCGCCGGCGCGCCGGGCTTTGACGCAGACCTCAATCCGGTCGTCCTGCATCTGGGTGGTGAGGAGGATAGCTGTTACGGCGTATCCATAGCCCGTGTGGTCGAGCAATTACGCATCGACGCGGGCAAGGCCGGCTGGCTGGGCGAGCAAGCCGCCGCGCTCTGAGACCGCTAAGCAAACAGATCGGATTCGACGGGCTGACCGGCGATAGGCGTGGGGAAACCGCGGGTGTAGACATCGAAGCGGGAGATGCGCCGCGCCAGAAACGCGGGAATGCCTCCATTCGCGCCGCCGCCCTGGCTCGCATGGCAAGCCGAGGCGGTCTGCTTCACGTCGTAATAGCGCCGCACGTCAATGCGGGCGTGGATGGGCGTCTCCCACTGGAGGATTTGGAGCAGGTCAATGTCGCCGTTACGCCCGAACTTGCGCGGATCGCGCCCGACCAGCGGCAGCAGGCGCACGATATGCTTGACGAACCCCAGTGAAATCGTTGTGAAGTAGAGGCGCTCCGCGCGGTGGGCCGGGCCGGCTTCGGGGTAGCGCGCAGGGTCGGCGGCGGCTTCGAATGCGAGAACCGTGGCCTGGTGGAGCTTGATGTGGTCAGGATGCCCGTACCCGCCGAACTCGTTGTCGCAGATGATCACCTGGGGCCGATGCCGGCGGATCGAAGCGACGATTTCACCAACCAGCTTATCCATCGGCGCCTGCACCAGGCTGTCCGGGTTCTGGTTGTCGGGCGAACCGGCCATCCCGCTATCGCGATAGCCCAGCCAATCAATGCCCTTCAGCCCCAACGCCTGCGCGGCGCAACACAGCTCCGCCGCGCGTAGCTGCGAGGCGCCGGCGTAGCCTTCCAGCATCGCGGCGTCTACGGTCCCGGCGTCGCCATCCGTCGCGCACACCAGCCACACCTCGGCCCCTTCCGCCGCATAGCGCGCAATCGTGCCGCCTACCCCGAACGATTCATCGTCGGGATGCGCGAACACCGCCAGAAGGACGCGGGATGCTTGATCGGGTGTAGACATGGGCGAGAGTATAGCATAGGTTTGGCTTCAACCGAATAAAGGGGGTAGAATAGCGTTTGATATTCAAGGCACAAGGAGGCGCCGGTGTTCGATTCCTCATTCACCACTGATGTCGCACCCGATTGGGAAGAGCTGGTTCGTTGCATTCTGCGCGAGGACACGCCTCGCCGGGTTCACAACATCGAGTTATTCCTCGACCCTGAAGTTCAGGAAGCAGTCTGTCAACGGTTCGATCTTCTCGATGGGCTGAACCCCGCTGACCCCTATTTCGAACTCCAACGTCAGGTCGTCATCCAGCGTTTCCTCGGCTATGACCACGTTCGTTGCGGGCTGGAAGGCATTGATATGCCGCTTCATCGGATCATCGCCGACGACACGGCGGACCTGCAACGCGCCGATGGTCGCCAGTATATTGACGAGCACACCGGCCCCATCACCAACTGGGACGAATTCGAGGCGTATCCCTGGCCCGACCTGCAGCAGGCTGACCACGAACGCATCTCGAATGGTATCGAGGCCAACTTGCCCGACGATATGTGCGTCATCGGCAGCGGCGGCTTTGCGCATTTTGCCGAGTACCTGAGCTGGCTGATGGGCTATGAGACGCTCTGCTATGCCCTGTTCGATCGAGCGCGACCTGGTCAAGGCCATCGCCGACCGGCTCACCGAGATGTATCGGGTTGTCGTGGGGCGGATGCTGGAGTTCGACCGCGTGAAGATCATCTGGGGCAGCGACGACATGGGGTTCAAGACCGGCACACTGATCAGCCCCAAAGACTTGCGTGAGTACGTGCTGCCCGGTCACAAGCTGATGGCGCAACTCTCTCACGCGGCCGGCCGCCCCTACCTGCTTCATTCGTGCGGCAACCTTGCGACCATCATGCCCGATCTCATCGAGGACGTGCAGATAGACGCCAAGCACTCATTCGAGGACACCATCGAGAGCGTGATTGATGTCAAGCAGACCTATGGCCGGGAGATCGCGCTGCTGGGCGGCATTGACGTGGATTTCCTCTGTCGCGCCGATGAAGCCGCGGTGCGACAGCGGGTGCGTGACACGCTGGACGCCTGCCTGCCCGGCGGCGGCTACGTCCTGGGGACGGGCAACAGCGTCGCCAACTACATCCCGCTCGACAACTATCTGGCGATGCTGGACGAAGGTCGTCGCTACACCGCATAAAAGACTATCGCAAGGGATTGTTTGCTTTTACTCTCGTCGTTTAGTTTCATTCCACATCTCCAAGGAAGGTTACACATGACCAAAGTGCTCAAGGTTGGCGTCATCGGGGTGGGCGGCATCGCCAAGACACACATGCCGGGTTGGAATGCCTCGCCCTTTGCCGAGGTGGTGGCTGCGGCAGATATCAGCCCCGCGTATCTCGATCCGTACTGCGATGACTTGGAAGGTGCCGTATCGCACGACTGACACGGCGGAACTCATCAACGATCCGAACATTGATATCATAGACATCTGCACGCCCAACAATTACCATGCGCCGCTGGCGATTGCCGCCATGGACGCCGGTAAGCACGTGCTGTGTGAGAAACCGCTCGCGCCTCAGCCCGCCGACATCCGCCGTATGATCGAGGCGCGCGACCGCACGGGCAAGATGTTGATGACGGCGCAGCATTTTCGCTTCCGGGGTAGCTCGAAGGCGATGAAGGCGGAGATCGGAGCCGGGACGTTGGGCGACATATATCATGCGCGCAGTTGGATGCTCCGTCGCGCCGCCGCGCCGACCCGGCCCGGCTTCATCATGAAGCAGCATAGCAGCGGCGGCCCCTGCATTGACATCGGCGTCCATATCCTCGACCTCACGCTCTGGTTCATGGGCAACCCCAAACCGACCGCGGTGACGGGCGTCGCGCGGGCCGAGTTGGCGCATTTGCCCGGCGCGTTCAGCGTCTGGGGCGGGCCGATCCCGCCGGAGTTCGACGTGGAAGATTTCGCGGCGGCGTTTGTGCGCTTCGAGAACGGCGCGACGCTCATCCTTGAAGTGAGCTGGCTGCTGCACCACGACAACCCGCACGGCGAAGACATGCAGATGTGGCTCTACGGCACGCGCGCCGGTTCTCACTGGCCCAAGTGCGAGTTCTACGAGACCAACTATGCGACGCAGCAGCACTATAACCGGCAGCTCAAGCTGACGGCTGACCAACTGGAGCCGCACGCCCAGGAATGCGTGGAATTCGCCCAGGCGATCATTGACGGCGCGCCGTCGCCGGTTCCCGCCGAGCAATCGTTGCAGGTGATGACCATCCTGGACGGCATCTATCGCAGCCAACGCACCGGTCACGAAGTTACCCTCGAATAGGAGCTTGAGCACGCATGACCACTGTAGCACTCGTGGGCGCGGCCCACATTCACACGCCGGGGTTCGTCAAACGGCTGCAAGCGCGCGACGACGTGACGGTCAAGTCCATCTGGGATCACCAGCCGGAACGGCGCCGCCAAGTATACGGAGGCGCTCTGCAGCGGAAGTCGTGCCGGATGTGGCCGAAATCTGGGCCGACCCCGCCATCGAGGGCGTCATCATCTGTTCGGAGACGAACCGGCATGAGCCGCTGGTGTTGGCCGCCGCGGGTTCCGGCAAACATCTCTTTGCCGAGAAGCCGCTGGGCATGGGCGCGGTGGACGCGTACCGCATGGCCGACGCCATCGAGGATGCCGGCGTCCTGTTCCAGACCGGCTACTTCATGCGCGGCAACCCGATCCACCTGTTCCTGCGCGAGCAGCTTGCGGCGGCGCATTCGGCGCGGTCACGCGGTTCCGGCATACCAATTGCCATGCCGGTTCGCTGGGCGGCTGGTTCGACACCGACTGGCGCTGGATGACCGATCCGGCGCAGGCCGGCGTGGGCGCGTTCGGCGATCTGGGCACGCACTCGCTGGACATCATGCTCTGGCTCATGGGCCACGTGACCGACGCCACGGCCGCTCTCAAGATCGTGACCGGGCGCTATGGTGAGTGTGATGAGACCGGCGAAGGCTTGATGAACTTCGAGAACGGCGTGCTGGGTAGCCTCGCCGCCGGTTGGGTGGACGTGGCGCACCCGGTCAGCCTGGTGCTGAGCGGCACGGAAGGACACGCCTACACGGCCAACGGCAAGCTCTACTTCCAGAGCGCCAACGTGGAAGGCGCGGACGGCAAAGAGCCGTGGGAGAAGTTGCCCGAGGCGTGGCCCCATGCCTTCGAGCTGTTCCTGGATGCGCTCAACGGCGCGGATGTCCCGCTGGTGAGCGCTCGCGAGGCGGCGGAACGCAGCGCCGTGATGGAAGCGCTCTATGAAGGCGCGCGCAAGCAGGCGTGGGTCGCGCCGAAAGCTGCCGCATAATCTGGCTCGTAGTGCGCTCGTATAGGCGCCTGTGGCGCTGGGGACAGCGCGCTACGAGCGAGCAAGGGTCTCTGGTCGTCGCGCGCTCTCCTGAGCGCAGAGGGTTTTGTCTCAAAGGAGCAATTTGGTGAAGTACACACACCTGGGTCGCACCGGTCTTGAAGTCAGCCGCCTGTGCCTCGGCACGATGAACTTCGGCACGCACACCAGCGAGGCGGATAGCTTCGCGATCATGGATAAGGCGCTGGAACTTGGCGTCAACTTCTTTGACACGGCGAACCGCTACGGCGGTCGGATGTATGAGGGGTACACCGAACAGATCATCGGGCGCTGGCTGGCCCAGGGCGGCGGACGCCGTGAGCAGATTGTCCTCGCGACGAAGGTTTACGGCGCGATGGGCGACGGCATGAATCAACGCCGGGTTTCGGCCTATCACATCCGGCAGGCGTGCGACGACAGCCTGCGCCGCCTGCAAACCGATCACATCGACCTCTACCAGATGCATCACATTGATCGCACGACCCCCTGGGAAGAAATCTGGCAGGCGATGGAGCAACTGGTGACGGCGGGCAAGGTGCTCTACGTCGGCAGCAGCAACTTCGCCGGGTGGGATATTGCTCAGGCGCAAGGCGTCGCGAAACCCCGCCACTTCATGGGTCTCGTGTCCGAGCAGAGCCTCTACAACCTGTCTGCCCGCATGATCGAGCTGGAAGTGATCCCGTCATGTCGCGCGCACGGCCTCGGGCTGATCCCGTGGAGCCCGCTGGGCGGCGGGTTGTTGGGCGGGGTGCTCAAGAAGGCGACGGAAGGTCGTCGCGCGAGTGAGGGCGTGGAAAAGGCGCTGGAAAGCAAACGCAGCCAGGTTGAGCAGTATGAGGCGCTGTGCAACGACCTCGGCGAGGAACCGGCGGACGTGGCGCTGGCGTGGCTGCTGCATAACCCCGTGGTGACGGCCCCCATCATCGGGCCGCGCACGTTGGCCCAGGTCGAGGGCAGCCTGCGCGCTCTGGAGATCGAGTTGTCTGCTGAGACGCTCGCGAAACTGGATGAAATCTGGCCTGGCCCCGGTGGTGAAGCGCCGATGGCGTACGCGTGGTGACGACTGATATCTGCGCAACCCGGTCGGCTCGAGGGCCGGGTTGCCATCGTCACCGGCGCGGGTCGCGGGCTGGGCAAGGCGATCGCGCTGGCCTACGCGCGTGAGGGCGCGTCTGTGGCGCTGGCCGCGCGCAGCGAGAATGAGATCGCAGAGGTCGCCGCAGAGATCGAAGGCAGGGGCGGGGTTGCTTTGCCCGTCGTGGCGGATGTGGGTGTCGAAGAAGATGTCGAGCGTCTGGTTGGTGCTGTCCTTGAGAACTTTGGGCGCATTGACATCCTCTTCAACGCCGCGGGTCAGCGCGCGGTGATGCCTTCGGAGACGCTGCCGCGCGCCGACTGGGAGCGCGTGCTGGAAGCGAACCTCACGGCGAGCTTCCTGTGCAGCCGGCGCGTGTTCGAGCCGATGCGCGCCGCCGGATACGGCAAGATCATCATGATGGGCTCGATGCAGGCGCACAGCGGCGCGCCCTTCCGGGCCGCCTACGCGGCCAGCAAGACGGGGTTGATCGGCCTGGCGCGCGCCCTGGGCGTAGAGTGGGCGAAGTACGGCATCAACGTCAACGAGCTGTCACCGGGTTACATCGCGACCGAAATGGTGCTGCACCAGATCGAGATCGGCCAGCTCGACCTCGCCGCGATCGAGAAACGCACGCCGATCGGCCGCATCGGGACGGTTGAGGATGTGACGGGCGCGGCGGTCTTCCTGGCGTCCGACGATTCGAACTTCATGTGCGGCCAGTCGCTCATCATTGACGGCGGGTGGATGGCTAACGGCTTCCTGACGATGTAAGGCAAGGGCATGGCGAAAATCCGGCTGGTCAACGTGAGCAAGAGCTACTCCGGCGCGTCAGGCGCAAGCCCGTCGCCCGGCTATCGCGGCGTCGGTGCGGCCCATTCGCAAGCCGACCGCGCCTTTGCCGAGCGCTCTGCGGCGCACGCACGACAGGACGCCGACTCTGCGTTCGGGTGGGGGTGGTATCGCGGCGCTGGATAACGTCAATCTGACCGTGCCTGACGGCACGACGATGGCCGTGATGGGGCCGTCGGGGTGCGGCAAGAGCACCCTGTTACGCGTGGTCTGCGGGCTGGACTTGAGCTACACCGGCGAGGTCTACTATGACGACCGCGATATGCGCGATGTGCCCCCCAAAGACCGCTACATCGGGATGGTGTTTCAAAACTATGCCCTTTACCCGCACTTCGAAGGAGAGGGCAACCTGCGTTTCTCTTTCCGCGTGCGGAAAGCGCCCGACGCCGAAGCGGACGAGCGCATTCGGCTTACATCTGAGGTGATGGGCATCGGGTTCGACCAGCTTCTGGCCCGCAAGCCCGGCACGCTGTCGGGCGGGCAGCAGCAACGCCTGGCGATTGCGCGGGCATTGGTGCGCAAGCCGCAACTCTTCCTTTTCGATGAGCCGCTCTCCAATCTCGATGCGAAGCTGCGCGCCCAGACCCGCGTCGAAATCAAGCGCCTCTTGCGGCGTATCGGCATCACCGCGATCTACGTGACGCACGATCAGGAAGAGGCGGTCGCGCTGGGCGATCAGATCGCCGTGATGCGCGAGGGGCGGGTCGAGCAGGCGGGGCCATACCAGGTGTTGCGGGAAGATCCGCTCAACGCCTTCGTCGCAGGGTTTCTGGGCGCCCGGCCGATGAACCTGCTGGATGGCGTGGCGACCGACGGCGGCGGGGCGGCGCTGGCAGGTTCGGAGACGCCTCTGCCGATGAGCATCCGTCAGCGTGTGGCCCCCGGCACGAATCTCATCGTCGGCTTCCGCCCGGAGGCCGGGGAGATGGCGTCTGACGACAGTCCATCTGCCGGTGGGCTGCTGCTGGTAGGGGAGATCGAGGCCATCGAGCCGGATTTCACGCGTCGCACGCAGTATCTGCGCGTGCTGTCGGGCGGCGCGGTCTGGAGCGTCGCCCTGCCGATTGACGCCGGCTGGCGTCCGGGTGAGACGATCCGCATTATCTTCCCCGCGGAGTCGCTCTACTTCTTCGATGGACGAACCGGCACACGCCTCGTGTAGTTATTGGCGTAAATCCTCGAGCGCCCATTGCGGCGCGCCGTTTGTTCGCCTCGCTACAGGGTTTCAAATCGCTTCTATGTAAGCGCTCCCAGCCGTTGCAGGGCCGTTTGGAGCGTCGGATACAGCGTGAGATATACCTCCTTCGTATAGTCGTGAGTAAATCTGATGACGCTCACTGGCCGGTGAAACTCGCGAAGTATCCGCAAGGGTCATCCGGGCGGCGGCTGTCCGCACATTGGGGTGGAGGCCCACCCCCGCGGCGGCAAGAATGCCGGCCCCCAGCGCGCTCGATTCCGGGTTGACGCCCAGGCGCACCGGTTTGCCCGTGACATCGGCGATGCAACTGAGAAACACCGCCAGACCAATTGACGAACAAATGCCGCTTTTTCGATCAAATGGACACGAACAACAGTAGTGTGCTATCGATCAATGTGCGTCGAAGCGCTATCGCGTGCGAATAACAGCGGTTGACGTTCTGAGGCTGCGGCAGGCGCTCGTGGACGCGGATAGCTGTGCAAAACTGGACAGAAAATATAGATTCTCTGCAGTGCAATGAGTCACGAACAGCGACATTGGCGATGACATACGCTCCAGGACGAGAACCAGAAATCGAAAAAATTTGAACGAACCACTGAATATTTTGGTCCATTTCCGAGAGCCAGAACAGCTGGCACGATGTAACATCGATTGCGATTACCTATTCGGTGTTTTTGATGAGTTTTCGGCGCAGTTGTCAGTTTTGCGTCCAAGCTCCTGGTTCCTGCTCGCCTGCGCTTCTGGCTGCATCTTACATCTGGAATCGAGCAACTTTCGTCAGGTGAGTGCTCGGTGCCCTAGTTCTCAGACCAGAGTGCGCACAGTATTGCTAGTCATGTGTATATCATGCACCCAGTCTTAATTTTCCACAAAATGAAAGCCTCAATTTCTAAGCTTCGTCGTTTTGGCTCCTTCTTGCAGGGATGGACGTCCACTTGTCTGACTCGGCGCTTTCGCCGCTCATGCCGCCCGTTAATGGGTCTGGCGTCTCAAACGTGCTCCTCGGCCGCAAACGCGTGCAGGCAGACAGGTGGAAATATCTTGCTGCTTTCGTTGTTGATTCTTCGCCAATTCAGCGCTGATGCTGGAGGATTTCGTCGCGAAGTCGCTGAACTCTTGCAACAGTGCGAGTCACTGCATGCAATCAAAGCATTCACGGTCTGGCTGTTGTGCTTTCGGTGCTCAAACACGTTGTTCAGGCAATTCACCCGCTGGCGGTTCTGCCGCCGCATTTACTCACGAACGTTGTGTTTCGCCTGCTGTTTGACACCAAATCGAAACCGTCGCCGCTTCACTCGCTGCTAGAATCGCTCACACTCTCGAACGATCTACCGTTTGCGTTCAGTCCGTTCGTGGCTCCAGGCGCTCCGAGCGCCGTCTTCGCACAACGCTGCGCCGCATGACGCTCTTACGCTGCTGTTGCTCAAAGCTCAGTTTCGCGCGCCTGCTTCAGCCGTGCCCAATGCCAAACCTGCATCCCAACTTTACTTGATGGCGTATCGTCTCGGGCACGACATCGTTGCGCAGGCGCTGATTCCGTCTCCTGAAACTGTGCTGAAGCATCTCTGGCCTTTGCTTGAACAACTGAGCCGAAACCAGGCCTCCTCCACTCCAAACGCTTCGAGCATGCAGGATGATGACGCAGTCATGGCAACTGAAGGCAGTGAAGCGAATTCAGGCTTTGGTTTGCTCAATGGCTGCTGTCTCAACGCTCAATCGCATCGTGCAGACCCGGAACCGCTGCAACTGAGCGAAGCGCAACTGCAGCAATTACAGCGCAGTCGGCAAATCTACGAGGTCCGTTCGTTCAGCCATCCTTGATCGATTGATTCGTTTCGTAGGACGCTCAGAAGGAGTTTCACGCGCGATCCGAGCACAGCGCTGCGTTGCCTGTCGAAGGGACTCCTGCATCGCAACAGAACCAACTCGACAGAAAATCAGCAGCTGCTTCGTCAACGCCTTTGCGTGGATCTGAGACGCCACTGCACGCGCACTCGCATGACATGCCTGAACGCGAGTCGAATGGCGATGGCAGTCGAGCAGAGGGCGATCAAACGCCACGCAGTCACGACAGTGGCAGTCAGGACAGTGAGATGAAAGATGCGCAACAATCGCAGCAGCGGCAGCAGCAGGATGACGAGAACATTGTCTCCGAATCAAAACTCAGGTTTGTGCGACCAGTCAGTTCTGAGTCAGCATCACTGTTTGTTGCAATGCAGAGTTCAGAAGTTGCTTGAGCTGAACGACGCAGAGTACGCCACTCTGAAGCGGAAGCGAGAAATCGAGCAAGGTCAAACAGCGCTTTTGTCTCGGCGTTTCAACCACGTTCACTTGTGCACAGATCCCGAGAGACTGCGCGTGCGAGAAGAGCACAGGAAGCAGAAGCTCGAGCGCACCAAATCGGCTGCTCTGCTGAAGCAACAGTTGCTGGCGCAACAACAGCAAGAAAGCGAGCCGCCCAAGAAGCGAGCGAAACCAGTCACGTCTCTGGAGCAGTACGGAAGGCTCTTGATGTGCATGCATGATCGCGTGCTGCTTGCAGAGTTGTGACCTCGTCGCGAGTGTTGAAGCGCATGCGAACGGGGGTTGATGCGAAGGACGTCAAAGCCGGCGAACAGCCGCTTCCTCCGCCACAGTGAGACCGCCGCCCTGGCATCGATCGAGCTGTTCGCTCAGGTCACTCGACGAGTTCACGCAAGCGTTTGCGCGGGACGGCTCGTCTTCTCGAGTGCGTTTCGACAACCCTTGTCGCGCTTACGTGATGTTGTCAGCCATCGTCTGCTTCGTCTCGCTCGCTCACCATTGATGGGCAACGACAGCAAGACCAACCGTACCAAGTAGAGGACAG
>CAVOHP010000029.1:0-16329 GCA_963695715.1 uncultured Chloroflexia bacterium | reverse complement strand
GCAAACTGCGGACTTTTCTCACCACCCTCGCCATCGTCATCGGCGTGATGGTGATTTTCGGCACGGGCATTTACCTGCCGTCCTTCATGCAGGCCTTCGAAAAGAGCCTGCTTTCGGCGTCGGGCCAAACCGATGTGATGATTACCCACAAGACCGGCGAGGCCTTCGCCGAGACGACGCTGCGGAGACTCCGCGATGCTGGACGGGATTGCCGCCATCGCCGGATCGCTGGAACGCGTCATCAATCTGCCGCCCAACTTCTACGGCAGAGACTCGACGTCAGCGCGCTCTCGCTGGTCGGCGTCGACCCCGCCGTCGCGCCCGCCCTGCACGAATACCGGCTGACCCAGGGGCGCTTCCTGGAGCGGGGCGACGGCAACGTCGCGGTCATCTCGGAGCGCCTCGCCGATTCGCTGGGCCTGAAGCTGGACGACACCCTGAAAATCCCGACGACCGCAAGGCGTCGTCAAATTGCAGATCGTCGGCCTCGTGCCGGGGCGCACGCTCATCGGCAACGAGCAGGTGCTCGTCACGCTCGACCGGGCGCAGCAGCTGCTCGACATGCCGGGGCGCATCAACGTCATCGAAGCGAATCTCACGACCCGGGACACAGCCGGAAAGCGAGGCCATCGTCAACACGATCAAGGCGCAACTGGGCGATGATTACACCCTCGGCGGGCTGTCGAGCGGCTCGGAGTTCGCCGGCGCGATGCAGATCGGCCAGGTCATGTTCAACATGATCGGCTTCCTCACGCTGGCGATGGGCGGGTTCATCATCTTCAACACCTTCCGCACCATCGTCGCCGAGCGCCGCCACGACATCGGCATGTTGCGGGCCATCGGCGCGAACCGCAAGACGATCCTCGGCCTGGTGCTCACCGAAGGGCTGGTGCAGGGCATCCTCGGCACGGCGATCGGCATCGGGCTGGGCTATCTCCTGGGCGTGGGCATCACCGCGGCGACCAACCCGATGATCAAGCGCCTCATGAACATCGAAATGACCACCCGTCGTCGAGCCCGTCGCTGGTGATCGTCTCGATCGTCCTGGGGGTCGGCGTCACGCTCTTCGCCGGTCTGCTGCCCGCCCTCAAGGCCAGTCGCGTCACCCCGATGGAGGCCCTGCGGCCGTCGCGTCAGCGAAGTCGCCCAGCGCGTCAGCCGCGGCGGGGCCATCGTCGGCGCGGTGATGATCGTCGCCGCCATCGTCGGCCTGCTCACCGGCCGGTTCGCGTTCGTCGCGCTGGGCGGGCTGCTCTTCCTCGTCGGCCTGGTGCTCGTCGCGCCCGCCATGGTCAGCCCGATCGCGGATCTCTTCGGCGCGGTGCTGGCGGTGCTCTTCGCGCGCGAAGGCACCGGCGAGCTCGCGCAGGGCAACCTCACCCGGCAACCCTCGCGTTCGGCGATCACGGCGAGCGCGACGATGATCGGCCTGGCCATTATCGTCGGCGCGGGCGGCATGATGTTCAGCATGGTCGGCAGCGTGATGGAGATGTTCAACAAATCGCTCGGCAGCGACTACCTGCTCATCCCGCCCTCCGTCGCCGTCTGGAAAGGCGACGTCGGCGCCAGCGCCAGCCTGAAAACCCGGATGGATTCCATACCGGGCGTCGAGCGTGGTCAGCTCGTTGCGCTATGCCCAATCCTCGATTGCGCTCCGCCGCGCTGAAGGCCGGCACCGGCGAGTCCACGATTTCCGTGCTGGGCATTGACCCGGTGGATTATCCGAAGGTGTCGGGGATGGATTTCCAGCAAGGGCAACGCGCAGGACGCCTTCAACGCGCTGGCCGCCGATGAGCGCAACGTCATCGTCAACGGCATCCTCGCCGACGCCACGGGCGTGAAGGTCGGCGACATGATTCCGCTGGCGACGCCGTCGGGCACGCAAGACTATCGCGTGGTCGCCATCGCCGGCGAAGTGCTGAGCATGAAGATCAACACGGTCTACATCTCGCAGGAGAACATGCGGTCGGACTTCAACAAGAGCGAGGACATCTTCTATCAGATCAGACCTCGCGCCCGACGCGCGACGCCGCCCTGGTGCAAGAACGGCTCGACCGGATCGTCGAAGACTATCCGCAGTTCCGGCTGGTGGCGGGCGCGGAGTACACCGCCGAATTCCGCAAACAGTATGACGCGATCTACATGGGGTTCTACGTGCTGCTCGCCGTGCTGGCGTTCCCCTCGCTGATCGCCATCCTCAACACCCTGGCGATCGGCGTCATCGAACGCACGCGCGAGATCGGCATGTTGCGCGCCATCGGCGCGACGCGCGGCCAGGTGCGCAAGACCATCGTCGCCGAGGCGTTGTTGCTCGCGGTGCTGGGCACGGCGCTCGGCATCCTGGCCGGCGTCTACCTGAGTTACGTCTTCGTCGAGGGGTTGAGCGCGAGCGGCATCTTCAAGATGGCCTACACCTTCCCGCTCGCCGGGGTCCTCGCGGCCATCGCCGCGGGCCTGCTCTTCGCCGTGCTGGCCGCCTCGTCCCCGCGCGCCAGGCCTCGCAGCATGGAGATCGTCAAGGCGCTGCGGTACGAGTGACGACGCTGAGTGGACGGCAACGCGGGTGCATCAGCCTGGATGAGAGGGCCTGCCCCGCCCCAGTCCCGGCGTCTGCCCGTCCCGGCTGCGCCCCCGGCCCGCTCGGCGTAGCCGGGGCGGGCGTTCGGGCCGGGACTGTTCCGGGCAGTAATGGAACTTTGGCGTCGTCTCGCGACTCGTTGACAGCCGTTGCGCCGCGACATATAATCTCTGTTAGGCCGCGTCGCTTGTGGCGACCATCCGGCGCGCAACAAGCGCATCGAGCGGAAGAGAGACGCGTGACCACCGCTCATGCGCAACACGTTAGGGCGACCAGATGACTCACACCAGCGCCCTCGCAGCGGCGTTGCGCAGGCGGTAAGCAGTGTAGTTCCCTGCTGCCGGCAGCCCCCGCGCACGTTAGGTTCAGTAACATATACAAGGAGTTACACAATGGGAGACAAAGGCGGTAAGAAGGACAAGAACAAGACTCAGAAACAGAAGACAGTCAAGCAAGAGCAGCAGAACGTGAAGAAGCAGGAGAAGCAGCAGAAGAGCCCGTCTTGAGCAGTCTCAGGACTCGAACGCGCGCAGATACTGATTCCTGACAGAGTTCAACTGAAATAACCTTGTCCGGCAGGCTGCGTGCGGCTGCCGGACTCGGCTTGGAAGCCCATCCTAAGCTGGCCGAAGACATCGGGGAGTCTCTCGCCCGCGCTGCATGGACCGCACCGGCGATGCCATCAGCCTGGCTGAGATCGAAGGGAAGCAATCCGCTATTCACGCCCCACCGGGGGATTAGGCGGAATGGATTCCGCATAATCGGTAGTTAGGCGGAGACCGACAACAAAGGAGACACACAGATGACCAAAGTGACACCTTTCCTGATGTTCAACGATCAGCTCGAAGCTGCCATAGCGTTCTACACCGCCACATTCCCGGACTCAGAGATCAAGAACGTCGCTCGCACTGGCAAGGACGGCCCAATCACTTCCGCCGAATTCGTCATCGGTGGTCAGTTCTTCATGGGCTACAACGGCGGCCCGTACTTCAAATTCTCCGAAGGTTTCTCGCTCTTTGTCGACTGCAAGGACCAGGAAGAAGTTGACGAGTACTGGAACAAGCTCGTCAAGCGCCGGTGCAACCCCATCGCAGTGTGGCTGGATCACCGATCAGTTCGGCGTCACATGGCAGATCGTCCCGAGGCGTTTCATGGAGCTCATCAGCGACAAGAACCCAAAGAAGGTACAGGCTGTGATGGACGCGATGATGAAGATGGTCAAGCTCGACGTGGCGGCGCTGGAAAGAGCGTACGATGATGCGTAGGTAGACTAAGCCACCGAAACCTCTCGGCCGATGGGAATTAACCTGCGACACTATCTCGTTCTAAGTCCTTGGCTGCACGGCGGCGGGCGGGCTGCCCCGCCTAACAACCGGTTGCAGCGGACGGTCCGCTCCGCCTTGGCTTACGGCCTCTGTCTTCCAAACAGAGGTTAATGGTGTCAATGGATCGGCCGTTTCTATCGCGCGCGCTACTCATACCGCAGCGCCTCGGCGGGATAGATCCTTGACGCCTGGAGCGAGGGGATCAGCGTCAGCAGCAGCGAGAAGCCGTAGGCCAGCAGCAGGATCACGCCGAGCTGGCCCCACGGCGCCGTCACGGTCGTCTCGGGCGTGAGCGCTGCGAAGAACGCGCGCATCATATCCCCGCCCAGCAGCAGCCCGGCGATGACCCCGATCAGGATGCCGGTCACCGCGATGAAGCTGCTCTCCAGCACGAAGCTCAAGGCCACCATGCCGGGGTGGAAGCCCAGCGCGCGCAGCACGCCCACCTGCTGACGGCGCTCCACCACCGTGCGTAAGCAAACAGATTTTAGCAGAGGTCATCTACGCATGAGCCCCCGCTGGTGGATGCGCTCGAGCGGATCGTCGCCAAGCCACCGGATTGAGGTTGACCTACTTCGTCATCGCGGCTTCCAGCCGACCAGCATCACCCGGCGGCTAATGGAGATTAAGAATTTAGTTCGGTACATGTCATTCTGAGCGGGCCGACCCTGAGCAGGTCGTAACGGTGAGCCACCAGCGAAGAATCTCAGTGCGCGACGGCGAGATTCTTCGCTGGTTTCTCGCCGTAATGAGCGTTTGTTGGTAGACCCGCTCAGAATGACCATGACGCTTATTACCGGAGTAAATTTTTAATCTCCATCAGGCGCGATGACGAAGATCATGAGGCGGCGGGCGGCCAGACGCTCAGACCGCCGGTCTGCCGGTTGGCGTGGGCGTAGTAGGGAATGGCCGTGAAGGGCGCGGCGCGCAACGCCGACAGTTCCTCGACCGGCCGATACAGATCATCGGGCCAGGCAGCTTCAGGTCGCCGCTGCGCCTGCCCCGGTGATGATCGTCACCCCGCCCAGCAGGTCGGGCCGGTGTTCAGTGCGGGTCGGGCGGCCCGGCAACATCACCAGGTCTGCGACGCCCGGTGCGTGGTCTGCGTCTTCCAGGCAGTAGACCAGCGGCCCCCGCATCAGCGCGACCCGGCCCCGCGTGGCCTGTATGCGAGGATCGGCCTGCATCCAGCGCACCGGCATGGGCAAGTCCATTTCAAGCGTGTCTCCGGCGCGCCATGGCCCCGCAAGGCGGGCATAGCCGCGCACGATCTCGGGCCGGGCCACGAGCTGCCCGTTCCGCACGATCTGCGGACCTTCGCACCAGCCCGGCAACCGTAGATAGACTGCGAACTCGCCCGCATCCTCCGGCTCGATCGTGAGCGTCACCCGCCCGTCCCAGGGGTAGCGCGTCGCCTGCCTGCACGCCGACAGCGCGACCCGCCGGGTGGAACGTGGCCCGGCTGCCGACGAAGAGATTGACGTAGATGCCGTCATCGTCCTCCGCATAGATGTACCCGGGCAGCGCCCCCATCGCCTTCAGAAACATCGGCGGGCAACACGGGCAGCTATGCCACGCCCAGCGCGATCTGCCGCGCAGCCTCCAGCGGATTGGCGTAGGTGAAGCTGTCGCCGGCCAGCGAAACGCCGCACAGGATGCCGTTGTAGAAGGCGCGCTCCAACTCGTCCATCGTGCGGGCGTCGCCCAGCGCCTCGTTGAGCTTGCCGTGAAAGAAGGCCGCGGCGATCGCCGCACAGGTTTCGAGATAGCCGTCGTTGGGCAACTCGTAATCGGCCCCGAAAGACTCGCCCTCGCGCCGCGCGCCCACCCCGCCGGTGATGTACATGCGCCGGTGGACCATGTTGCGCCACAGGCGCGTGGCCGCGGCCAGGTAATCCGTCGCGGCGCGTCTCGATGGCGGTTGCGGCCAGGCCCGTGCAGAGCAACGGCGGCGCGCACCGCGTGCCCTTCAGATCGTATCCTGTTCCAGCACCGGCCGATGATCCTGGGCGTACTCGCCCCAGTTGGCCACCTTGCCCTGCCGGCCCGCGTGATTGCCGCGATTCTCGATCCAGAATTCGCTCAGGCGCAGGTATTGGACCGGGTCAACGGGCGACGCCAGCCGCGTCGTCAACGCGGGCTGATCGGTCAACAGCCGGTACAGCTTGACGAGGGCCTCTTCGGGCAGCGAGTGACCCGGCACGACGTTGGCCTGCGGCGGCGGCCCCATCACCGTGCACATCAGGTTGGCCGTCTTGACCGCCATCGCCAGCAGGCGCAGCTTGCCCGTCGCCAGATAGTAATGCACCCCCGCCTCCACCAGCGCGCCGGCGTTGTAGACATCGTGCTGCCACACGTCGTCGCCGCCGTTCATGCCCCAGCGCTGCGCGGGCATCATCAACTGCGTGTAGGTGTTGATGTAACCGTCCGGCGCCTGGGCGGCGGCCATGCGCTCGATATAACCGTCGAGCCGGGCTTCCAGCTCGGCGTCGCGGCGCTCGACCAGGAAATCGGCGCAGCCACGGATCATCTCATACAGCAAGCCGTCGTACCAGGGCTTGCCCCGGTGTTCGCCGGTTTCACCGGCGGCCACGCGGTCGAAGTTCACCAGCGCGCCGTCCTGCTCGAAGTGATCGAAACAATAGGGGATGGTCACCGCGCGCCATGTCTCGCGTCTGGGTCCCCAGAACGCGTCTTCGATGAAGACGGCGTCGAGCGGGACGGGCCGGGTGATGTGAAACGCTTGCCCGGCGTCCTGATGGTTCATTTGCTCTCCTGTCGTCGCGATACTCATGGACGGCTCATGTCCCTTCCTGTGTCAGCGCCGCGGTGGGCGATGATGTGTATGCTCTCAGACTCCTCCAGTGTACCACCATTTGCGCCGAAGCGCCCTGTCTATCCGCGAATTTCAGCCGCGCGCAGCGACACGGGGACTGAAGCCACGACCATGAAGCGCATGGAGCGGCGGCGCACGGGAAGCTTACCACGGAGACACAGAGCGCACGGAGAGGAGACCGGATTTCTTCTCCGTGGTCTCCGTGTCTCCGTGTTTCCTTGCCTCCCCACTCTTGACGAGCGCGCCGCCGGCCCCCTACAATGCGTTCATCTTTCCCACTATCTCAGGCAATTCCATCAAGAGGTTCACCATGCGACAGCGGCCTCGCGCGGTTACGTTCATCACCATCACTATTCTCCTGCTCAGCGCCCTGTTCAGCGCAACGGGTTTGGCCGCGGCCCAGGACCAACCGGGGCGCACCCAGCAGATCAACGGCCGCTTGCAGGCCGGCGAGACCCACGCCTACCTTCTGCGTGACCTCCAGACCGGCGACCGGCTCTCCATCTCCATGCGGGCGACTTCCGGCAATCTGGATCCCGCGATCGGGGTCGTGGACACCACCACGCCCCTGGCCGAACTCATGCCCCGCTATCAGGCCGACATCCAGCGCCTGGTGGCTGAGAATGAGAGTGTGACCCAGGCCCTGGATGACCTGCGCGACCGCTATTTCCTGGCCTGGGACGACGACGGCGGCGGCGGCTATGCGGCGGCGCTGGAGTACGTCATCCCCGCGCCCGGCGACTACGTGTTGATCGCCGGCGGCGCGCTCGCGGCGTTCGGCCGCGCGACTTCCGGCGATTACGAGCTGCAGTTCGAACTCAATGCGCCCGCCGCGCCGGATGGCCCGCCCATCGCCGAACCGATCCCCAATGCCCTGGGCCGCGCGCCGTCCGTTCAGGAAACCACGGGAACCCTGACCGCCGCTGCGCCGTCGGCGTCCCTGCGGCTCGCCGACCTGGACGCCGGCGCAACCCTGACCGTCCGCGTCGAAGCCACATCGGGCAACCTGATTCCCCGGGTCGTCTTGCGCGATTTCGGCGGCAAGGCGCTCGAAGCGGCCAACCTCGACGGTCAACGCCCGACGCAACCCTTGAGTACACCTTCGCCGAGAGCGCCGTGAACTATTCGCTCGAGTTGCGGGCCGCGGCGCTTCCCGATGGCGCCGTGACGGAAGGCGACTACCGCGTGCTGGTCGGGGTGAACGCGCCGGATGTCCTGACCGGGCAGGCGCAGCCGCAGGGTCAGGAGGTCCTTGACACGGCCGATCCCCGTCGAGGCCGGCCTGAAGATCCTCCGCATCAGCGCCGTGGACTCGCCAAACGAGAACTTCAGCGTGCTGGGGAGTCTGCGGATGGACTGGACCGACCCGGCATTGGCCTTCAGCCCCGACTCCTGCAACTGCTCCGTGAAGCTCTACTCCGATAAAGAGATTGATCGCTTCCTGGCCGAAGTGGGCAGCCGGTGGCCGGCCTTCACCTTCTTCAACCAACTGGGCAACCGCTGGACGCCAGAGCCGGACGGCGGCGATCTGGCCCGACGGGCGCGCCCGCTACGCCGAGAGCTTCAACACCACCTTCCAGGCCGATTTCGACTTCCGGCAATATCCCTTCGATACGCAGACCTTCCCGATCTATGTTGACCTGGTGTATCCGACGACCTCGTATACGCTGGAAGCGCTGCCCGGCTACAGCGGCATTGACCCGGCGCACGGCGAAGATGAGTTCATCCCCTCTGACCTGACCGCCGAGGCAAGCACCGTCACGCCCGCCGCCGTCGATACCCCGGTGTCGCGCATGACCTTCGCCTTCACCGCGCCGCGTCATCTCAACTACTACGCGCTCCAGGTGTTCCTGCCGATCATCCTCATCATCCTGATCTCGTGGTTCACCTTCTTCCTGCATGACTACACCCGGCGCATCGAAGCCGCGGCCGCCAACATCCTGCTCTTCATCGCGTTCAGTTGGAGCCTGGCCGACAACTATCCGCGCCTCGGTTACATCACCTTCCTCGACGCGATCATGACCGTGACATTTGCGGTGAACGTGCTGGTGCTGCTTTACAACGTCTACATGAAGCGGTTGGAGGACCAGGGGAAGATCCAGCGCGTCGAACACATTGACCGGGTGCTCGACTGGCTCTACCCCCTGTTATACACAGCCCTGATCGGGGTGGTGGTCTCTGATCTTCTTCTGAGGGGCGAGAGGCAGGAATCAGGGAAGAGGTATCAGGGATCAGGATCAGGTATCAGGTGCAGAGTGACAGGTGACAGGTGACAGGGGTGGATCCTCATCTTCCCAAATCCCTGATTCCAGATCCCTGATCCCTGTCTCCCTGTCTACTTATCAGCTTTGCTGTTTTGCCGCCGCAACCTGATGCCGCGCGGCGTAGCCACCGTGAGAATACCCGTCAACGAGTCCAGGCTATAATGAGTCAAGACCTGCTCTAACAATTCGAGCATCGGTCGTATGCCATCCTCATCAGGTCGCAGCAGCAGAATTCCGTGGTGAGATCCGGGAGGATAGGACCGAATATTGCCGAAGCCCTTGTCGCCAGTGACCAGAAATTGCTCATGGGTTTGCACCGCTTCCCAGAGCGCGGGATCCTTCCAACCGCCCATGCCTTGCTCAAGAACATTCGTCGCTAAATATCCGCGCCCCCGCAACAGTTCGACGGCTGAGTTGGGGAGATCCTCATCAACTTTTACCCGCGTTGGCATGGATCAAGCCGCCAGGGGCAGTACAAGCTCTTGACGCATTACTTCTGCGGCATACGCCAGCGCCGCGCGAATATCGTCAGCCGCCAACTGCGGATACTCTGCCCGAATCTCTGCTGCGGTCATGCCATCAGCCAAACTACCTACGATCGTCGCAACCGGGACGCGCGTCCCCTTGATACACGGGTCGCCATGGCGCCTCTCCGGCGACACTTCGACTCGATCCTGCCATTTGATACGCGTCATCGCTTACTCCTTGCGCACATGATCTTGGTCGGGATTATACCACAATCCTCACACCCACAGCGACGCCTCCAGCGCGCTCGATGGGATGGACGTACTGCGCCTTCTGACGCATAATGGGCATGTGCATGAGGAGGAAGCACATGATTCATCCGTTAGTCACACAACTGCGCTTCGCGCGCAGCGAGTTCATGCGCGGGTTCGCGGGCGTCTCTGCCGAGGGACGCCAGGCGCACCTTCGCGCCGCTCAACTGCCTGAGCTGGACGGTCGGCCACCTGGCGAATCAGGAGCAGTTCATGTGGGTGCTGATGGCGCAGCGCCGGGTCGTCGTCCCGAATCTCTATCTCGAGGTGGGCACGGGGCAACCCGGCAGCGCGCCCGATTGGGAGGCAATGCTGAACGCCTGGCGCACGGTCACCGCCGCAGCGGACGAGTACCTCGACACGCTCACGCCGGAGCTGCTGACCACGCGCCTGGTGTACGAGGGCGAGCCGCAGCGCGAGGACGTGGGCACGCTGCTATTGCGAAACATCTATCACTACTGGTTTCACCTGGGCGAAGCCTATGCCCTCCGCGAGCTGCTCGGCCACACGGGCCTCCCCGGCTTCGTCGGCCGCATGGACGACGTGCGGTACTCAAGATTCACCACGAAGAAATGAAGGAACGAAAAAGACCCTTTTTAACACAGAGACACGGAGGACACAGAGAGAAGATTTTTTCCTTCTCCGTGTTCTTCGTGTCTCCGTGTTGAATATTCTGTCTTCTTCGTTCCTTCGTTTCTTCGTGGTGAATCTCAGACGAATTCGCCGGCGGGGTGCAGGGCGCGCCAGGCCAGCGCGTACATCGCCAGCCCGAACGTCACGATCGTGGCGACCCACGCCATCGGCGCGACCGGCTGCACGCCCGCGTGCTTGAACGCGATCCCCACGAACGCCCACATCAGCACACCCAGATAGATGATATCACGCCGCCGGAACGCCATCAGCGCGCCGACCGCGGTCGCCACGGCCATCATGATCACCGCCCACATCTGCGGCGTGACGCCCCAACCGCCCCAACCCACGAAGAAGAGCACCTGTGTCGCGTTCGCGATCGTCGCCACGGTGATCCACCCCAGGTAGAGGCTGAACGGCGCGAACACCAGCCAGAACATATCGGGCATCACGTTCCGCCGCCCGATATCCAGCCGCAGGTAGATCAGGATCAGCGTGAGCAGCAACCCGATCATCACCGGCAGCGTGGCGACGAAGACGTTATAATGCCACAGGAAAATCCAGATGATATTGAAGATCGAGCTCACGACGAAGGGCCAACCGATCGCGCGCAACAGCGGGTTCGTCCGCTGCAGTGCGCGTCGCCTGGTAGATGGCGTACGCGCCCAGCCCCAGGTAGATCGGCAGCCAGATGGCGAACACCCAGCCTGCGGGCACGAAATAAATCGCAAATCGGTCGGAGATGTCGCCGGTGTTCTGGCCGTTGATGGGCAGCGCGTTGGCGAGGACATTGACAGTGACCATCGCGATATAGGCGATGACGACGGCAGTCTGGCGGATGATGTCTCGGTTCATCGGTGGGGTTCCTCCTGTTGGTAATGTACACCACGAGCAGGGGTCTACGCAAGGAGAGAGGTCACGTATGTTCGCCGGGCGACCCCGCGCCCATTGCGGAGGATGCGCAGGGAGGCGGCGCGCCACCCTCAGATAGCGCGCCGCCTTTCGTGTTGGCTCCATTCAAGCCTGGAGCGATGTCGGCTTCAGTTTCGCGCAGACCTCAGCATGGTCTGCTGTAATCGTCGCAGTTGGCGCGGATACAGAACCGTGAACGTCCGGTAGCCGATTCGGAATCGGGCCGGCACGGACCGCACGCCGGCCGGCACCGTTGGCCCCCCCGCCGCCTAGCGGGTAGCAGTTGATGTAGCCGTTGCCGGTCACTTCGCCATTGCAGACGAAGCGCCCGTCAACGTAGATGGCCAGCGCCGGTTGGAGCGCGTTCGTCTCTCGCCTGCCCGACGTGGCGAAACGATATGGCCTCGCCGCGTCAGCGAGGGCGTTCATCGCATGAAAGCCTGGTGTTCTCATCGGATCTCCTGTTTGGTGTGTGGTTGCCGGATCACCGGCCGTAGTAGGACGCAAGACGGCCGACCACGACAAGAAACTCGTCTGTAGCCGCTCCGCGAGCGTCCGTCAATGCCATTTGCACGAGCAGCCATTGTCATCGCATACCCGCGTGCCGCCGTGGCAATCACCGCTCTTAATCATGTCCAGGCAGTCGAGCACGCCGTGACAGTTGCAGTGATTGGTTGTCGACTCGCACGTGTAGGAGGTCTCGAACTGTTGCGGTCGCAGGGTCGCATCGCCTCCCAGCGACCGATGCGACGCTATTGCGTTCAGGTTCCCGCGCTGTGCGATTTGCCGGACTGCGGAGGATGCCGCACTTGTCCGACCGAGAGTCGACGACGCCGTGAATCCAGGTGTTCCCATTGGAATTCTCCTGTTTGATTGCCGGATCACCGGCTGTAGTAGGGCGCGAGACGGCTGACCAGGAAGGGGAACTCCTCTTCCACGTCCACGCGGACGAAGTAGCGATCGGGCACATCGGTGGCCCGGTCGGCGTAGGTGAAGATGACATCCAGCATCTTGCGGGTGCTGCTGACGGGCGCCGGCTCCACGCGAATATCGGACAGGCGCCGATTCGAGTTGTGCGCGTCGGCCGTGCGCGCGTAGAGTTCGTCATATCGCACGCTCAGGAAGTTGAGCGCGCGATCCACGTCGGTGGCGCCGGCGTTGTCGGTCATCAACGTAACCCGATCGAGCACCTCGTTGGCGGTCCGGTTGAACGCGTCCTCATCCTTGGCGCTGAGCTTCTTGCCCTCATCCGCGCCGGGGCGCGGGATCGCATCCAGCAGCGCCTGGCGGCCGAAAGAATAGATTTGATCGAACATCACGACGGGCAGCGTCAGCATACCGCAGGTCGAGGTTCCGGGGGCGAGCCACCCGATGACCACATCCATATCTGTAGAGGCAGGATCGTCGCGCACCGCCTCGATCAACAGGCTGAAGTCCGCCGGGTCGCGTGGCCGAAGCAGGTACGTCTCCATACCGCTGATGCGGAGGACCCAGCATATCTGGCGGGCCAGATAACGATTCGCCTGTAGCGCCGCTTTCAAGACGGCGACATCTGTGCCGGCGGCGCCGGCCCGCCCCGCGGCCTGCGCCAATTCCTTTTCGACGCCGAGGCTCGGGAAGTGCAGTTCGATTCGCCCGATCGCGTAGACGGGGATCGGCGCGAGGATTCGGCCGCTGCGCCTTCACCGTTGCCGCACGTGGGACACGAGGCCCTCCGCCTGAGCGGGCAGAATCTGTCCCGGTTGACGCTGCATCTCGATGGTCATTTCATCCACGGCATTCTCTGGTTCCATGTGATCACCCTTTCCGGCGAATCGCCGGCCGGCGCCCAGGGGATAGATCCTGGCCGCGTTGTACAGCGCATGAGATGCGCGCCAGCCGGGTATGTGTGTCGTGTCTGGCATCCGACTACCCTCCCTTTCCGGGCGTGAAGCTCATCCAGCGGTTCAAACGCCGGGCGCGCTCTTCGCAAGCGCCGCACGGCCTGATGCCCACGGCCGTCGTGGCGCGTTTGATCGCGTCACCCAGGCCGACCTCCTCATGCACGATGAAGCCGGGCAACCGGAGGTGATGCGCGGCTGCCTGTACCGTCTCTCCGCCGGGCGACGCCGGTAATTCCCCTGTCGACCTTGTTCATGCTACCCTCCTGCGCCGGGCAAACAGGCTTCGGTACGCCGCCCCCGCGTCGAGCAGCGGCGGAACCACCGATGCGCCGCGCGGACACCGCACCGAACAGCGCCGCCTGCCGCACATCCGCTGCGGCGGCGAGCGGGAATTCAGACCAGAGCAGCGCGATCGCCCCGGTGACGAGGGGCGTCGCCGCGCTGGTGCCATTGAAGCTCGCCACGCCGCCCGCCGCATTCAGACCCGCGACGCCGACGCCTGGGGCCAACAGCCCACGCCTCCCGATGGAGCCGCTCAGGGTGGTATAGGCGAGGGGCCGGCCCTGCCCGTCACATGCGGCCACGGGGATCACCGCCGGGTGGCGGGTGATGGGGGTGCCGCCGACGCCGCCCTGGTTGCCCGCTGCAGCAACGATCAGGACGTCGCGGCGCGCGGCGAAGTCCAATGCTTCGATCAGCGCGCGCTCGTCTTTGATGGAGGAGCGAACGAGCGCGGCGCTGAGGTTGATGACCCGGACGCCGGCCCGGATGCACTCGAGCAGGGCCGCGGCAAGCGCCGCCGGTTCGGCGGCGGGCATCTCGCGCGCGCCGCCGGCCGCCGACTCGGTGAAGATGGGGCGCACGATCAGCGTGCAGCCGGGACAGACCGCCGTCGCGCCTGACCCTCGTCTGGCGGCGAGCACCCCCGCCACCAGCGTCCCGTGACGGCAGGCGAAGCTCTCGGCGACGGTGCAGGCGGCGCCCATTCCCCCATCCAGTGACCCGGACGCGTTCCGACAGTCCAGGGTGATCGAGGGCGACCGGCCCGTCAATCAGCCCGATCGCGATCTCTGATCGCCCTTCGGTCTGGGCCATCAGTGTGGCCAGCCCGATGAGAGCTATGGGGTCTCGGGGTTGTCACGGTGAGCTGCTCTTTTCGGATTCACCGTCGTACACGATGCGGAGTCTTTGCCACAAGACGACCGCCAGCGGGGCCCGGCTGGCAGTCGGTCCACTGCTGAGGAGTGACACGAGCTACAATGACCTTCATCCCGATGGCGCCGTGTGTGGGATTAGCACCGTGCGAGTGAAGTACAAGCTACTCAACGTATAGTATCATAACATTACACGGCGTGTCAATACCCGAATTGGCGGGTGTTGCTGCCCACGGCCCTGTGGCGGGGCAGCAATCGCAAGATGTATCTGTTGACGGGGAGGGAGACGACTTTACCCCAGCAGACTCTCCAGCACCCGCTGGATGCCCCAGATGAGGAGCGGCAGCAGCAACCCGGCGGCCACGGCGCGCGGCGTCGCCGGGGCTCCACGGCCAGGTGGGCGTGCCCTCGATCAGCCGGCGCTCGACCTCCAGGCCGGCGAGCGTGTCGTTCACGTCAGCCATGCCCGTCAGCTCGCCCGCCTCCACCCGGCGATGCAATTCCCCGCCCACCGATTCGATCATCCGCGCGTTGGCGCCCAGCAGCCTGTCCTTCTCGCGGCCGAGCAGGCGATGCACGCCGAGCAGCGGCCACAGGAACGCGATCACCGCGGCGATGATGAAGATCACGTGGGGCAAAAGCCCGGCGACAGAGCTCGCCGTCTGGGGCAGCGTGACGAGCCAGCCGAGCGAGACGACGCTGAGGCCCACGGCAGTGAGCCCCGTCACGCCGGAGAAGCCGTAGACGGGCGATACGTCGAACAGGTTAACGCGGGAGTGGACGCCCAGCACGGCGCTGATCTCGCGCAACTGGTGCAGCGTGTGATAGAAGAGCACGCCATACATCCCCCACGAGAGGATCAACAACGGCACGTTCACGGCGTAGGACAGCGGCGTTATGACCATATTCGTGAGCCGGACGCGCTCTTGCAGCGGAATGAGAAAGGCGAAACCCAGCCCTGCCAGCAGCCCGAGCCCGGTCGCGGCCAACACCGGGCCGGCGGGCAGTGTGCTGAGGCGAAAGGCCATCTCGCGTCGCTCGTCCGGGCCGGCCGGCAGCACCTGCCGATAGCGATCCAGCGCGGCGACGAGCCGACAGAGCCGACGAGCCGTCAGTCGCGCCGGCGTAGGCGCCGCCCAGCGCTGCGCCCGAGCCGGAGGGCCTCAGCCCAAGGAGGAGGTCGACCATGGACACCCCGGAGCGCGAGCCGGAGCCGATGAGAGCCTGATTCCCCGGACGCAGCCCGAGCCACGGAAGCCATCACGTCATCGGCTGGGAGTGGGGCCGCGAGGAGGATCGTCGGCCGCACCTCCCGTGGAATCGGCATCTTCATCATGGTCGTGTACGGGGCGCTCCTCCTGCTGATCGACCGCGTCGCGCCGCAGTACCTCGTCGCGGGCAACCTGCTGGTGCTCGCCGCCGGCCTCGCGTTCCTGATCGTATGGATGCTGCGCCGCGGGACATTCGCCGCTGTACGCGGGCGCGTTCCTGACCGCATCGGCCGTCCCGGGCGTGATGCCGAAGGCAACCGGCACCGACCGGCGCCGGGCTTCGGCACGCTGTGCTACGGCGTCGCGCTCCTGTTCATCGGCGCGGTCCGGATGACCCGCGGCGGCGGCATCGGCTGGCAGGCGCTGATCGGCGTGCTGCTCGTCGCGCTGGGCGGGTCGGAGATGGTGCTCCCCGACGCGGCCGCGCTCGTCCTGCCGATCCTGCTCGTCGTCTTCGGCCGGTGCTCCTGACGCGGGACCGCTCGGGCTGGCGCCGCTAGCCGACGTCGCCGGCGACCGGCAGCTAGCCGGCGCGAACCCCCGCCGAGAGCACGGCGTCGAGCGCCGCACCGAGGCGGTCGACGATCGAGACGAGCTCGTCATCGGTGACGACGAACGGCGGTCCGAGCACGATGGCGTCGCCGTTCGTGCCGTGCTCCGCGAGGCCCGTGCCCGAGTAGAGCAGCACGCCGTTCGCGAA
>CAVOHP010000028.1:0-114901 GCA_963695715.1 uncultured Chloroflexia bacterium | reverse complement strand
CGACGAATCGCCGTTATCCAGTTCAACACGGTTGAGCTGGACACGACTTTCTACGCTGTGCCGCGCGCTTCGACCATCGCCGGCTGGCGTGAGCGGACGCCGCCCGGGTTTCGCTTTGCCGCGAAGTTCCCCAAGCAGATCACGCACGAGAAGGGCCTGGCCGATTGCCGGGACGACGCCATCTACTTCGTCGAGGCGATGAGCGCGCTGGACGAGAAGCTGGGGCCGTTGTTGATGCAGATGCCGCCGTCGTGGCCCGCCGCGCAGATGGAGACGCTGGCGACCTTCTTGCGCGAGTTGCCGCCCGGCTTCCGCTATGCGCTGGAGGTGCGGCACCGGAGCTGGCTGACGCCGGACACGCTGCCGAAACTGCTGGGTTTGCTACAGGGACAGGGCGTGGCGTTGTGTCTGGTGCAGCACGCCTGGATGCCCCACCTCGACGAGACCACCGCGCCGTTCGCCTACATCCGCTGGCTGGGCCGCCGCGAAGACATCCCCGACGACGACTTCTCGCACATCCGCATCCCGCGCGACAAACAGCTCGATGAGTGGGCCGCGCAGGTGCGCGCGCTACGTGCGCGAGGGCGTCGTGGTCTACGGCTATTTCAACAACCACTATCAGGGCCACTCGCCGGACAGTGCGCGCGGGTTGCAGCGACGGCTGTTTGAGATGGGGGTGGAGTAACAAGCCCCTGGAGTTATGCCTTGCTCAGTGCTTGAAGCCTTGTAGCGCCTCCTTATTTCGATTACAATGGCGATACAATGATGTCACTCATCCCTGATTACGTTTTCACCGATCATGCTTTGCTTGAGATGATGCGCCGTAGTATTTCTGAGCAAGAGGTCCGCGACCGCTTGGCCGCGCCTCAGCAAGTAGAGCCGGTGCGCGAAGGCAGGATTATATGCCAGTCATTGATAACATCGGTAGACTCATCGCGGACGCATTTGTTGCGCGTAGTCCTGGATGTTGATCGCCGGCCACGCGAGTGCGTACAGTCTATCGCACAAGCAAGGTAGCAAAGTACTGGAGAAGTCAGTTATGAAAGTAATTTATGACCCCGAGACAGACACGCTTATGGTCATTTTTTCGGACGCGCCAGTCGCAGAAAGCGACGAGGACAAACCCGGCGTGATTCTCGATTATGATGCTGCTGGTAACCTTGTGTCTCTGGAGATGCTGGACGCTTCACAGCGCATGTCTTCACCGTCGCGGATCGAATATCAGGTATCTGCATCCGCCATGTGAGTTATCTCGTAGGGGCGGGGTCTCCCCGCCCTTGCATAGCCCCGTCCCCATATCGCCCCTTACCTCGAGTCTTGCCGTCCGCTACAGTTCCCCGCGGAACGCGCGATGTAGCAGAATTTGGAAGAGGTGTTCGGCCTGGCGCTCAGCCTCGCGCGGTTCGGGCGCGTAGTCGCTCATGCTCTTTGACGACACTGCTATACGTCTGCTGCAAACCAGGGAGAGCCAGTGGAACGTTCAGTTTTATACCATAATCCTGCTCGATCGGCTACCGGATGCACCTGAGTCTAAGACGATGCCCGCCCTGCACCCTGGGTTGGCAAAATAAACATCGGCCTCGCAAGCTGTGAAGGCTTGCGGGGCCGATGCTATATCGCGAGACGTAGCGCGGCGGTTAGCGCGCGGAGCGCACCCGCGCGGCGTGGCGGGCCAATAGCAGACCTGCGACCACGGCCATCAAGGCGACGGGCGCCTGGAGATCCGGTGCGCCGCCCGTGACGGGCAGGGTGGCCGGAGGCGGGGCTGCCGCGGCGTCAACGGCGACCGGGGCCGGTGCAGGCGCGGCTGGCCGGTGCAGCAGCCGCGGCGGGTGCAGCAGCCGCGGCCGGGGCTGCCAGGCCCTTGTAGAGCATCACCGTGCCGGAGCCGGGAGCGCCGACGCCGTTCACCGTCACGTAGGCGTCGCCCGCGGCGTTGAACGCCAGCGAGGTCGCGAAGCTCAGACCCGTCACGACCGTCTCGGAGGCGCGCCGGGCCTGATGCGCACAATGGCGCCCGTGCCGGGGGTCGGTGCCCTGCTCGCCGAACTGGCCGAACGAGGTGGCGTACAGGTTGCCGTCGGGGGCCAGGCGCAGGTCGGTGAGCATGGTCAGGCCGGTGGCGTAGTCACTGTACGTTCCGTTGGCGGCGACCTTCACGACTTTGGCCGAGCCGGGCGTGAAGGGACCGCCGGAGAGATACGACACGTAAACGCCGCCGTCCGTCGCCCACTGCGACTGCCGTCGGGACGGGGTCAGCCTCATTCTTGTTGCCACGCGGCAGGGTTGGGCATGGGGCTGGGGAGGCCGCCGAACGCGGTCACCACCGTCGTCGCGCCGGTTGACGGGTCCACTTTCAGCAGGGTATTGCCGCCCGCATCGGTCACCCATAGGGCGCCGTCGGGGCCGTTCAGGATACCGTAGGGATGCGAGTCTATCAGAGTCCCGTCGGGGTTCTTTTCCTTTTCCGTCTTCCAGAGGCTGCGCGACCTCGGTGACGTTCGCGCCGTCCACCTTCACCACGGCCGCGGTAAGCGGCATGGGCGTCTCGCCCATGTCCGGGTTCCAGCCCCCGCTGGTGGCGTAGAGGGCGCCGTTCAGCAGCGCCAACCGGGCGCCGCCCAGAGACTCCTCGTCCAGCGCGATCGAAGGCAGGCGGGCGATCTCGGTCTGCAAGCCGAACTCGTCAATCTTGACGATGCGCGAGGTATTGCCGATGGAGACGGCGGCCATCTCGCCGGTCTCCGGGTTCGGCATCTCGATCGTCTGCTCGCCGCCGATGCCGCCGTCAATCACCCACACGGAACCGTCGGGGGCGACGAGGACGCCCTGGGGGCCGTTGAAATTGCCGGCAAAGATGACGCCGTCGGCCGCCGAGGCCGGGACGACCAGGGCCGCAACTAGAATGGCGGCCGTCATGATAATCCCTGCGATGGACCTGATCTTTCGAAGCATCTGTTTCTACTCTCCTGTTGCTGATCTTCCGTCGTCGCTGGCATAAGAGTCGGATTTGGATAGATTGTGCAAATTACGTTATATACTTGACAGCTTATTGTGTTACGAAAACATGATGCGGTATGTAAGGCGGCTCACGATGACCCCTGCGCAGCGATTGACGGCGCGGGCGACCTGCTATACGATGCAGACATGCTTCGCGATGATAGCGAGTCGCGATTACGGAGGAAATCATGAAGGCGAGCGTGCTGGTGGGATGCGTTGATTTTCCCTGCACCGACGTGCGGCATGAGGGGTACGTCGTGCCGGGCGTGGAAGTGGACCCGGAAGCGGTGCGTATCGTGTTGATTTCCGAGGCGGCGCCCGCAGACCCCGCCGACTGGTATGACGCGCCCGGCAACCCGCTGTTCGCGGAGACCACGGTGCTGGCGTTCAAAGCCCACCGAAAAGCGCGCCTCGTAAGCTGCTTCGGATTGGCAACGAAGGCGAGCCTACCTGTACCTGACATACGCGCTGATTGTGCCGCTTTGTGCCCGCATGATAGAATCGCTCCATAGTCGTCTTTTCTCAACAATATCATGATACCGTATACCGTCACGCAGATAATCCGGCGCTTAACCGATGAGTGTTCTATACAGCGTACACAGATCTGATGCATATAGTCTGGCCGGTGAACGCTGTCGGGCAAGAGGTATCCGACAGGCAGTTCAGCCATGGCGTTGACCTGGTTGGAGGCATCGAGCAGGCAGGACTCAGCGCCCTGCGCCAACTCAGCCCGGTTCAGCGCGCCAAACAGGGACAATATTTCACGTCTGCGCCGATTGCGCGTTTCATGGCCTCGCTATTCAGCGATACGGATGGGGAGATTAGCCTTCTGGATGCGGGCGCGGGTGTTGGAATACTGACGGCTGCGTTCACCGAGAGTGTTTGCTCACGAGCGGTGAAACCGCAAAAGATTCAAGCCACGTTTTATGAGCAAGAGCCTCTACTCAGTGAATACCTCGCGGCCACCCTCCAGGCATGTGAGGGGTATGCAAAACGGAATGGCATTGACATAAACGGAGAAGTCCTGGCGGCGGACTTTGTTGCGGCAGGGGTGGCGCAATTGCGGAAAGACCTGTTTGCTCCGCCGGTTACAGCGCTTCAATCGTGTTATCATGAACCCGCCGTACAGGAAAATACGCAGTGATTCGGAGCATCGCCGCTTATTACGGTGAAATCGGCGTAGAGACAAGCAATGTTTACACGGCGTTCCTCGCACTCGGTATTGAGATGTTGGAGGATGGGGGCGAACTTGTAGCGATTACCCCGCGAAGTTTCTGCAATGGCCCCTATTTCAGACCCTTCCGCGACCTTGTGCTCGGCAAAACAGTGATCAAGCGAATCCATCTGTTTGAATCGCGCGAGGCGGCGTTCAATCAAGATGAAGTGCTGCAAGAGAATATCATCTTCCATTTGGTGAGATCAGAGATCGGCGATCTGGTTACGATTTCCCGCACGCAGGGGGTTGATGATCACACCATGACCCTGCGAGAGGTTCCGTATTCGCAGATCGTTTATCCCAACGACCCCGAGTTAGTTATTCATATTCCTGCAGATGAGCTTGATGCATCAGTTAAAGACCGCTTGCGATTGTTTGTCGCAAGTCTCGATGACTTGAGTTTGAGCGTCTCGACCGGCAAAGTCGTTGACTTTCGAGTGTCTCAGGCGCTGCGGCAGGAGGTTGCACCCGAGACAGTGCCGCTGATCTATCCCGCGAACATGAAAGAAGGCGTCGTCCGGTGGCCGAATCCGAAGAACGAAAAATCGCAATCGCTGGCGATTTCTGAGGAAACTCAACGTATGCTGTTGCCGCAAGGCTACTATGTTCTCGTCAAACGTTTTTCCTCTAAGGAGGAGCCGCGCCGAATCGTTGCTGCAGTGCTCGATCCGAGAATCCTTCCCGCCTCACAAGTCGCGGTCGAAAACCATGTAACGTCTTTCACTCCGCCAATGCCGGCTTGCCGCCGGATCTGGCGCCTGGCCTGGCGTTGTACCTGAACTCGACGCTTGTTGATGTGTATTTCCGTCAGTTCAGCGGACATACTCAGGTGAATGCAACGGACCTCAGGATGCTTCAGATACCCTGCTCGCGATACGTTGGAACGATTGGGATCGCGTTTCGCTGCCGGGTTGCCACAGGCGGAAATTGACGCATTGCTCGAAGAGGAGCTGCACAGCATGGCCGAAATTGACACTCCTGATCCCGTTGCCGCCAAACAAAAGATCGCTGAAGCACTGGAGATTCTCCGAGCGTTGGGAATGCCGAGGGCGCAACTCAATGACCGTTCCGCGCTCACCCTCCTTGCCCTGCTTGATCTGAAGCCTGACCTGCCGTGGAGCAAGGCGTCCAATCCGCGGATTGGCATCACGCCGATCATGGACTTCTGTCGTGATCATTACGGCACGCGGATACGCTCCCAATACCGTGTGAAACCTTTCGGCGCTACACGATGCACCAGTTCATTCAGGCTTTTCTCGTTGTCGAGAACCCGGATCAGCCTGACCGGCCGACAAATAGCCCGAAGTGGTGTTACCAGGTCGAGCCTAAGGCGCTCGATCTCTTCAGAACCTTCGGAACCGAAGCCTGGGACAATGCACTGAGCAAGTGGCAGACAACGGCGGTCAGCCTGAAACAGAGGTATGACCGGGAACGTGAAATGAACAGGGTTCCTCTGCGGCTCGCAGATGGTCAGGAGCATTATCTCAGTCCCGGCAATCACAGCAAGCTCATTCGTGCGATTGTGGAGAATTCGCGCCGCGATTTGTGCCGGGCGGTCAAGTGATTTACATTGGCGACACCGGCAACAAATGGTCTTACTTCGATCAGGGCCGTTTGCTGACTCTGGGCGTGGCCGTGAATGAACACGGGAAAATGCCGGATGTCGTGCTTTATGATGAAGCGCGCGATTGGTTGATTCTTGTCGAAGCCGTGACCAGTCACGGCCCGGTAGACGCGAAAGCGGCGCGAAGAATTGGCGCGCCTGTTCGCCGCGGCCGGACCGGGCTTGGTCTATGTGACGGCTTTCCTTTCGCGACGTGACATGACCCGTTACCTGGCGGATATCTCTTGGGAAACCGAAGTCTGGGTCGCCGAAGCGCAGACGCATCTGATTCACTTCAACGGAGAACGGTATTTAGGACCATATGAGACATGACCAGAAGATGACAGGAGCATCCATGACACCGCAACGACCGAACATCATCCTCTTCAACTGCGACGACCTGGGCTATGGCGACCTGGGGTGCTATGGCTCGGAGGTCAACCGGACGCCGTATCTGGATCGCATGGCCGCGGAAGGGATGCGCTTCACCGATTTCTACATGGTCGCGCCGCTCTGCTCGCCGTCGCGGGGGCATGTTGACCGGCTGCTATCCGCGGCGGATCGGGTTCGGCACGTTCGACGGCCAGGGCGTGCTGTTTCCGGGGATGGGCATCGGGCTGAACCCGGACGAGGTCACGATTGCCGAGCTGCTCAAGGCGCAGGGCTACGCGACGAAGATGGTGGGCAAGTGGCACTGCGGCGACCAGCCGGAGTTCCTGCCCACGCGCCACGGGTTCGATTCCTACTTCGGCCTGCCCTACTCGAACGATATGGGCATCCAGGCGAGCGACGCCATCGGGCCGATGCCGCCGTTGCCCCTGCTGCGCGATGAAGAGGTGATCCAGGAGCAGCCCGACCAGTCCGCGCTGACCGAGCGTTACGTGGACGAGTCGGTGCAGTTCATCCGGGCGCACCGCGACGGGCCGTTCTTCCTCTACTTCGCGCACATGTACGTCCACGTCCCGATCTACCCGCCGTGGCGCTTCCTGCGCGAGAGCATCAACGGGCCGTATGGCGCGGCGGTGGCGGCGGTGGATTGGAGCGTCGGGGTGCTGCTGGATGAGCTCAAGCAGTTGGGGCTGGACGAGCGGACGCTGGTGATCTTCACCTCGGACAACGGCGCGCGCGGCGACCGCGGCGGCACGAATCGCCCCTTGCGCGGCGGTAAGTTCACCACCTGGGAAGGCGGGCTGCGGCTGCCGTGCATCATGCGCTGGCCCGGCGTGATCCCTGCGGGGACGACCAGCGCGGAGGTGGTCGCCTCGATGGACTTCCTGCCGACGTTTGCCGGGTTGGCGGGCGCGGAGCTGCCGGCGGATCGGGTGATTGACGGGCGCGATATCGGGCCGCTCATGCGCGGCGAGCCGGGGGCGCGCAGCCCGCACGAAGCGTTCTTCTACTATCTGAAGGACGGTTTGCAGGCGGTGCGGTCGGGGCCGTGGAAGCTGCACGTGGCGCGCGACGGTGCGCCCGTGCGTGAGCTCTATAACCTGGAGACGGATATCGGGGAGCTGGAGGATGTGGCGGCGAAGCATCCTGATATCGTGCGCCGGTTGGAAGGCTATGCCGATGCCGCGCGGCTCGACCTGGGCGACGCGGTGCTGGGATTCGAGGGCAGCGGTTGTCGCCCCGCGGGCCGTGTGGAAAACCCGCAGACGCTCACGCACTATGACCCCGATCACCCGTACATGATGGCGATGTACGATTTGCCGGATCGCGGGTAGCGGATAGCAAATAGCCGATGGCAGATAGCGAATAGCCGATAGCGAATAGCCGATAGCGATGTCTGCCCCTTCGTATCAGCTATAAGCCATAACGCCATAAGCCGATGGTTCGTAGTGCGCACGTCAGTGCGCCCGGTGGTTGAGACAGATCGTGGATGACAGGGGAGAGGATTTATGACAGTAACTGATTCGACGCAGCGGTTCTCTTCGCGGGCCGATAACTATGCCAGGTATCGGCCTTCATATCCGGCGGCGGTCGTGGAGCTGCTGAGGCGCGAGTGCGGGTTGACGCCGGACGCCGTGATTGCGGACGTGGGTTCGGGGACCGGCATCCTGAGCGAGCTGCTGCTGCGCAACGGCAATCGCGTCTACGCGGTGGAGCCGAACGACGCCATGCGCGCCTATGCGGAGGAGAAGTTGGCGAGCTATCCCGGTTTCGTCAGCGTGCCGGCGCGGGCCGAGGCGACGACGCTGCCGGATGCGAGCGTCCAATTGGTGACGGCGGGCCAGGCGTTTCACTGGTTCGAGCCGGTTGCGACGCGGCCGAGTGGCGTGCGCATCCTGAGGCCGGGTGGGTGGGTCGCGCTGATCTGGAACTCACGGCAGGAGGACGCCAGCGCGTTCGCGCGGGGCTACGAGGCGCTGCTCGAAGCAATACAGCCTGGACTATCGGCAAGTCAGTCATCGTAACGTGGAAGATAACGAGTTGGACGGGTTCTTCGGCCGGTGGTCTGGCGTTGGCGACGTTCGATAACCCGCAGATCCGTGACTGGGAGGGGTTGTCGGGCGGGCTGCAATCGGGTTCGTACACGCCGGAGCCGGATCACCCGAACTACGCGCCGATGATGGACGGGCTGCGAGTGCTATTTGACGCGTATCAGGTGGATGCGGCTATGTGACGTTGCCGACGGTGACGAACGTATACTACGGGCAGTTGGGGTGAGAGGCGTGGAGTGAGCGCTGCGAACGAATTCGCAGCCTGATACGGCGAAGTCGGCTGGAAGCCGACTGAGGAAAATGGAGTTGAAGGAGGGTGTGATGGCAGAGCTGAAGACACAACCGAATGACGCCAGCGTCGAGGCTTTCCTGAACGCGATCCCGGATGAGAGGAAACGCGCCGATGCCTTCGCGGTGCTGGAGCTGATGAAGCAGGCGACCGGTGAAGAACCGGTGATGTGGGGCGATGCGATTGTCGGGTTTGGGGAATACCGCTATCGGTACGCGAGCGGGCGCGAGGGTGACTGGCCTCTGGTTGCCTTCTCGCCGCGCAAACAGAATTTGACGTTGTACATCATGTCGGGCTTCGACGGCTACGACGAACTGATGGCGCGGCTGGGCAAGCACAAGACCGGCAAGTCTTGCCTCTACATCAACAAGTTGGCCGATGTGGATCTTGCGGTGCTGGAGGAGTTGGTGCGCCGGTCGGCAGCGCACGTCCGGGAGACGAACCAGTAGTTCACCCAGAGACGAACGATCGCGGACTAGACCGAAGGTCCCGGATTTCTCGCGAGGAGTGAATGATGTCTGCCGCAGATCAAGCCATCCGAGACGTTCTGGAAGATACCTCCGGAAGCACGCATCGCTCAGGGCCGGGGTGTGAGAGTCATAGAGGTGGACCCATGAATGTCTATACTTACAGCGAAGCGAGGCAAAGTCTGGCGGCGTTGCTGGAGAAGGCACTGCAAGAGGGCGAGGTACGCATTCGCCGCAAGGATGGTCAGGTCTTCGTGCTCAAACCTCAAGTACGCGCCGAGTCACCCTTAGCGGTTGAGGGGATTGACCTCGACCTGAGCCGTGATGAAATTGTGGCTTTCGTGCGTGAAGGTCGGCGCGAATACGACACGGGGTCGTAGACCGCCAATCCTGATCTGTGCTCTCGAAGACCTTCGGGGTTTGCCAAACCTCGAAGGTCTTTTACAATTCCCCCATGATTCAACTCTCTGACTTGCTGGCGGCGACGGGCGGGCGGCTGCATGGACCCACCGGGGCGACCGCCTTCGATGCCTTCTGCTATGACTCGCGACTGGTTCGGCCGGGGCAGCTTTTCATCGCGGTGAAGACGGAACGCGCCGACGGGCACGCGTATATCCGCGCGGCCGTGGCGGGCGGCGCGACCGGCGTGCTGTGCGAGACTCCGGTTGATATCGAGCGACGCTGCCCGTGACTTGCGTGGTCGTCGCGCCGGATACGCGGCTGGCGATCCAAGCAATGGGCGCAGTATGTCCTGGCGCGGCAGGGCGTCGCGGTGATCGGCGTGACGGGCAGCGTGGGCAAGACCACCACGAAAGAAGCCATCGCCGCGGTGTTGGATGGCGAGACGCCCATCTTCAAGAATCGGGCCAACTACAACGGTCTCTACGGGCTGCCGATCGCGCTGGGCGAACTGCGTCCCGACCAACGACTGGCGGTGCTGGAACTCGCCGCCGACCACGCGGGCGAGATTGCCCGGCTGTGCGCCATCACCCGGCCGCGCGTGGGGGTGGTCACCACGGTCGAGCCGGCCCACCTGGAGACGTTCGGCGACGTGGACGCGATTGCCCGCGAGAAGGGCGAGTTGGTCTCGGCGCTGCCTGCCGATGGGCTGGCCGTGCTCAATGCCGACGACCCGCGCGTGGCGGCGATGGCGGCGCGGTCGGCCGCGCCCGTGATTCGTTATGGCACGGATCGCAACACAACGGCCGCGTGTTGCGATCTTTACGCTTCCGAGATCATCGTGACGCGCGAGGGGGTGCATTTTCACGTCGAGACGCCCGCGGGGCGGGGGCACGTGCGTCTGCCGTTGCTGGGGCGACATCAGGTGTATGCGGCGCTGGCCGCGCTGGCGGTGGGATTGCATCATGGGGTCGCGCTGGATGTGCTCACCGCGCGGCTGGAGGCGCTGCCGCGTCTGCCCGGTCGCTTGAACCCGTTGCCGGGACGGCGCGGCAGCCTGATCCTCGACGACTCATATAGCGCCAGCCCCGCCGCGGTGGAGGCCGCGCTGGAGACGCTGGCCGCGCTGGAGGCGCGCCGGCGCGTGGCGGTGCTGGGCGACATGCTGGAGTTGGGCGACTACGAAGCCGCCGGGCATGAGGCCGTGGGTCGCCGCGCCGCGCAGACGGTGGATCGGCTGGTGACGCGCGGCAACCGGGCGCGCCGGACGGCCGATGCGGCGCGCGCCGCGGGGCTGGCCGCAGATCAGATCGTCGTGACCTATACGGCGGAAGATGCGGCGGAGGCGGCGCTTGGGGGGCTGGGGCCGGGCGACGTGGTGCTGGTGAAGGGGTCGCTGGCGACGCGCATGGAGCAGGTGACGCGCCTGCTGATGGCCGAACCGGAGCAGGCCGCGGATCATCTGGTGCGTCAGGATGCGGCCTGGCGGCAGACGGTCACCGTCAGCCCCGACCGGCCCACCTGGCTGGAGATTGACCTGGGGGCCATTGCCGGCAACGTGCGCCGGTTGAAGGCGCTGGCGGGCGAGGGCGGGCTCCTCATCTCGCTGAAAGCCGACGCCTACGGGCACGGCGCGATCCAGGTGGCGCAGACCGCGCTGCTGAACGGCGCGAGCTGGCTCGGCGTGGCCTGTCTGAGCGAGGGGACTGCGTTGCGCGACGCGGGGATCGCCGCGCCGATCCTGGTGCTGGGCTACACGCCCGCGTGGCAGGCGCGCGACGTGCTGCGTCGCGACCTGACGCCCGCGATCTTCGATCTGGATACGGCGACCGCCTACTCGCGGGCGGCGCAGGCGCTCGACCGGACGGCGCGCGTCCACATCAAGGTGGACACCGGCATGGGCCGGCTGGGGGTGTTCCCCGCGGACGCGCTCGCGTTCGTGCAGGCCGTCCACGCGTTGCCCGGCGTCGAGGTGGAGGGCCTGTTCACGCATCTCTCGGTGGCCGATGGGGACACGGAGTGGGAAGCGGACCACACCGCGGGCCAGCTCGCCGCGTTCGATGGCGTGCTGGCCGCGCTGGCGCGTGAGGGTATCACGATTCCGTTGATTCACGCCGCAAACAGCGCCGGCCTCCTCCGCGCCTCTGCTCCTCTGCTCCTCCGCGCCCACATCCTCTTCCGCACCGGCATCGCGGTCTACGGGCTGCACCCGTCGCCGGGCGTCGCGCTGCCCGATGGATTCCGGCCCGCGCTGGCGTGGAAGACGCTGGTCGCGCAGGTGAAGGAATATCCCGCGGGCAGCCCCGTGGGCTACGGCGCGACCTACCGCACGGCGGGGGTCGAGCGGATCGCGGTGATCCCGGTGGGCTACGCCGACGGGTTCCGCCGCGCCCCGCAGAACTGGGGCGAGGTGCTGGTGCGCGGCCGCCAGCGCGCCGATCGTGGGCCGCGTGTGCATGGATCAGGCGATGATCAACGTGACGGAGATCCCCGGCGTGCAGCAGGGCGATGAGGTGACGCTGATCGGCGCGCAGGGCGACGACCGCATCACCGCGGAGGAGGTCGCCGCGCGGCTGGGGACCATCAACTACGAGGTGGTGTCGGGCATCCTGGCGCGTGTGCCGCGCGAGACGCCGGCGTAGGGAATCAGCACCGAATTGCACGAATTGGTCGAATCGTCATATCAAGAACGACACGCACGCTTACCCGGCCCGGCGCTTCCGGCGCACCTCGTGGACGATCTCGCTGACCTCTTCCGGCGACAGCGGCAGGCGCTATCGGGTGCGCGTTCGACGATGTCCGTCACAGCCGGTGGGCTGATACGTTTGAACACCAGCATATCGCCATCTTGCCAGACGATGAAGCGGTCGAAGGGCGCCGAGAACTCGCCGCCACGTCGGGCGGCAATCGTAGCGTATCGGTGGCAATCAATTCGGCAATCTGCAACATAGTTTCATCTCACGTCGTCACAAGATCAGGCCAGACGTGGCAGCATCTCTGGCCCGGATTCTGATCTTCAGTATAACCGCTAGCCGTTCCCGGTCAATGCCCGGCAAGAGGGGAAGGCGCCTGCGCTGTCCAATCCGCACACGCCGACGTGGTCACACCCGCGCCAGCAGGTTGAGCACGGCGAGGGCGGTGACGCTGCCCAGCAGCGCGCCGGCGACCGTTTGGGCGGGGGTGTGGCGCAGCAGGTGAACCCGCGACCAGGCGACCATCGGCACGGCCGGCGCGGTCACCAGGGCGATGGGGCCGAAGACGGAGAAGAGCATGGTCACCGTGGCGGCGGCGGCCGCGCCGTGGATGCTGATTTTCCAGCGTTGCGTGACGAGCCATACCAGCGCCAGCTCGACCCAGATGATGGTGACCCAGGCGGATTGGAGGCGCGGCGCATCGCCCACCCACAGCGCCGCCCCGCCCAGCGCCATGCAGCCGAGCGTGAGGAACATGGGGCGCAGCCGCTCGCTCCGCACGGATACGTCGAGATCGCTGATGGCTCCCCGCCGGTAGAGGCGGATGAAGTAGAGCATGGGGATGCCGACCGCCACGGCGAGGTAGACCCAGGCCCATTCCCAGGCCACGCGCAGCCCGGTGGCGTGCGCGATCACCAGCATCACGCCGAAGAGAAGGATGGGCGGGCTGATGATCGTCGAGATCGCTTTCGCCGTCCCGCGCCGCCAGGTGAAAACCTCTGACAAGGGAACTCCCGCGTCGCGCGTATCCGAGCTTTGAGAACTATTCACGCATACTCCAATACCCTGAACCCGTGTTCGGGGTGATAAAAGAAACGTGCTCCGCGCCTCTGAGGCGCAGAGCACGTATTGCGTCGTTAATTACCGGCGATCACGGCGCGGCAGGCGTCGGCGTGAGGGTCGGGGTGGGTGTGGGCGTGACGCTGCGATTCAATCGCGACTTGCCGGCGTTGATGGCGCTGCCCGCCAGGCCGAGGCCGCGTTGCGCATAACCGCCCACCGTTCCGGCGGCCTTGCCGATCACCGGCCCGATGAAGTCGGCAGCCTCACCCGCGGCTGTTCCGACTGCCCCGGCAGCCTTGCCGACAGACGTTCCGACTGTGCCGGCGGCTTCACCGGCTGCCCCGGCTGCCTTGCCCGCTGCCGACCCGACCGCGCCCCGGCTGTGCCCACGGCTCCGGCGACATCCGGCAAGTTCACATCGCCCGACACCTTGCCCGAGAGTTCATCTTCGCTCAACGGGGTGGCGAGACGCCCTTCCAGCGAGTAGCCCGCCTCACCGATCTCCGCGCCCGCGCCGGCCGCCACGTTGATACCGGGCGCCTCGACTTCGGCTTCGATCCGGGCATAGCCGGCTTCTTCACCGCCGGGGAACGGGACAAACGCCTGGATGCGCGCCCCGCTGTCCAGCACGACTTCCGGCTCGATGCTCGAAGCCAGCACGCCGTCAATCTCGATGCCGTCGCGGCTTACGGTGACTTCGCCTTCCAACTGCACCGGCTCCGCATCTATCCCCAGCCGGGCGGCGAGGAGCCCGCCGTCCACGCGGTAGGCGCCGCTCAGCGTCAGGTAGCTTTCGCTCAAATCCTTGCTGAACTTGCCCGAAAGCCCGAACTGCGTGCGCTCACGAATCGGCAGCGAATCGGGCGCATAGGGGCCGATGGCCGTGTCTTCCAGCAACCCGCCCAGCAAGTTCGATCTGATCTGTGTTCGACAGCGTGACCTGACCGTCCAGATAGGCCACGGCTTCTTCCGTGTCAATCACCAGCCGGACCCGCTGGCCCGGCTCCAGTGAGAGCGAAAATTCCTCGGCGCTGCCGGGCGCGCGGCCCGCCACATCGAAAGCCGAGTCAACATCGAAGAACAGGTAAGACCGGTCGGGGTCGAGATCCAGCCCCGTGCTTGCCAGGTTCTTGCCCAGGTCGAGCCCCACATCGGCGCGCGCCGGGGCGAGAATGCGCACATCATCGAGCAGGCCGAAGGTTGGGAACGGCATATCGGCCGTGCCGCGCAGTTGCTCGATAGACCCGTCTTCATTCAGGTTCACCATCAGCCGGGCGTCGGTCAACTTCACGTCGCCGATGGGCAACGCCAGGGTGATATCCTGGTTGACGGCGACCGCTTCGCCGTCCTGGTTGAAGGGCAGCAGGCTCAGCGCCAGGTTGGCCCCGTCACGGAGCGCCGCCGGCAGGCTCTCGGCCTCCAATTGCAGCCGGCAAGCGCCCGAATCGCAATTCAGCGAGAGCTTGTTCGGCTCGGGCGGGGCGGCGGCCGCAGGGCCTACCACCCCCACACTCAACGCCGTGACGATCAGCAATGCAGGGACGAACTTCTTCAGGAATTTCATCGGTTGATGCCTCTCCTATGATCGGCCGGTGGGCGCAGCCGGATAATGAATGATCGAATAAAGGTTGCCCACAAGATTGCGCGTTGCCGTTGAGTTCTCCGGCGAACGTATCAACATTGTATCACGTGTTTGTCAGAAATGTATAAGAAATATGCTGACATTTACGCGATAATTTGCCGCCGGGGATCGGTCCATAGTGGCGGCGCAGAGCCGTGTCTACGCATCGGCCGCGGGGTCCGCCGGGCTAACAGTGAAATATGTTAACGCAGACGCGTTGGAGGGATGGAACACGAATGCATTATAATGCGTCTTGATGATATCCCGCTGAAAGGCAGCCCGGTTGATATGACTCGCGCCGAAACGAACCCGCTCTCGACTTTCCACCGCACCTTCGATCTCTTTTACCCGGCGATTCGTCTGGTATATGAGAAGGGGCTGGGGAATCGGTGGTTCGATCGCATCACGCCGACGGACGAGATCCCGGAAGAGATCTGGCTGGGCGGCGCGCCGACCTACGACCGAGACTACGCCTTTCTGCTGAATGCGGGGATTGCGGCGGTGATGAACATCCGCGCCGAGCGCGCCGATGACACCGCGCTGTACGACGCGCACGATATCACCCACATCCGCTACCTCGTCCCCGATATCGGCGTGCCGCCCGATGACGTGTTGACGGATGGCGTTGCCTGGATTCACAGGCAGGTGAAGGCGGGCCGGCCCGTGCTGGTGCACTGCGCCAAGGGTCGCGGCCGGTCGGCGGCGATGCTGGCGGCGTATCTGATGCGCTGTCACGGTATGTCGTTCGATGAGGTGTGGGCGCTCCTCACGTCACGGCGGAAGCTGGTGAAGCTGGAGCCGCGCCACCGCGCCCGGCTCGAAGCGTGGTTGACTGGGAGCGAATCAAGCCGATGGGCGCGTCGCGGTCACCGGTTCGTAGCGCGCCGTCCTCGGCGCAAGTTCGGCGCGCCGGCGCACTGAGCGTGCGCTCTACGAACGGGCTGCTACGAACCTGTCGTGCGGAAGGTGCGCACGTCGGCGAACCGGCGGCGCAACGCGGCGCGATGTTTGATCGCCGGATGGCCGAAGATGACCACCAGCCCCTGTTGGGCCTTCGGCGGCAAGCCGTACTTCGCCTGGAGCGCCTTGCTCTGTTTCATGGCATAGCCGGGGAAGCCCAACATGCAACCGCCCAGCCCCAGCGCGTGGCCCGCCAGCATGGCATAGGTCGCAGGGATGAACGGGTCGGCCATATCGGCGGCCCCGGACGCGTAGAAATAGAACGCCAGCGGCGCATCGTAGAAGAACCAGTCCTCACCTTCCCGATCACCCTCGATGTACTTCTCGATGGCGGGCAGCACGAACTCCTGCATGGCGGCGTAATCTGCGCCCGACATGAAGGGGCGCATCGCGAGGCCCAGCGGTGGGGCGAACATGCGCCGCCACCCGTTGAGCGCTACCAGCAGATCATCGCGGAACGCACGCACCGCCGCGCGCCCCTCGAACACCAGCACGCCCACCTCGCTGGGGGGCAGGCCCATCGGCGCAGTGGAGGCGGCGTCCAGGATGCGCTCGACCAGATCATGCTCGACCTCCGCGGCGCGGAACTCGCGCACGCTGCGCCGCGCCAGCAAGAGGTTGTAGAGCGCATCGAAACTCGCACGCCCTTCGGTCGGCGGCAGGGTCAACATATCCTCGGGGCCAAAGTCGCGCCCGCGCACGGTGATCGCGTCGTTCGGGCACACGGTCATGCAATGGCCGCAGGCGATGCACCCGAATACCCGCGTTTGATCCACACGGACGCGTCCGTCCTCCAGGTAGAGCGGCGCGCCCTTGCACACGCGCACGCAAAGCCCGCACGCATTGCAGCGCGCCTCGTCAATGACGACCTCGGCGACCCCGCCGCCTCGCCCGAAATTCAAACCGGTCATGGCGTCCTCCGGTCGAGATAAGCCTCGACTTGCTCCAGTGACACTTGCCAGGTGATGTGTGCGCTGAAGATGCGGAAACCCATCTCCTCGTTGATCTTGAGCATCGGCGCGTTGGTATCGGCGTTGCCCGCGCGCACGTGGCGCGCCTCGGGCCGGTCGCGCAGGATACGCAGCATCATATCGGCCTTGAGCCAGCGCCCCAGCCCGCGCCCCTGATGATCGGGCAGACACCCCGGTGAAGCCCTGCCAGACTTGCTCCGGGTAGTTGGGGTTCCAGAACACCTCGGTATCGCCCACGAAGGCGCCGGTCTCGCGCTCGCGCAGGTAGCCCGTCCAGCGTATGACGCCGCGCGCGGCATTTTCGCGTTCCATCCCGCGAATGTGCTCCCCGGTGAGCCGCTCATCTTCCAGCGCCAGGTCGCCGCGCGGTTCGGTGTTCCAGGTGACGTTGTGCAAGGCGAGAATGCCGTCCAGGTCGGCGTCGGGGTAGGGGCCATCCCAGAAGCCTAACTCGTATCGCGCGGCGTTGCGCTCGCCCTGCGCCAGCCACCTGTGCATCAGATCGCGGTCCACGGCTGCGAGCTCGAGTTGCCGCAGCTTCGACGGGAGACCCGGTTTGGCATCGAGACGGCGCATGAAGGCCTCTCCGGCGGGGACGCGATCCGTGGTATCTGTGATGAGCAGCGTGCGGCCCTTCGATGCGGTGTAGCGCGCCGCCTGCGGCCAGCAGCGCTCGCCCCAGGCCGCGCCGGCGATAGTCGGGCAACACCTGAATGTTGAACCAGACGGCATGTTCGTTGCTGCCCGTGTGCCAGATCTCGACCCAAACGTCGGCGATGATCTCGCCGGCGGCATCGCGGGCGACCCAGCATGCGATCTCGGCGAAGTCGGGGCTATTGCGCCAGCCGGCGATCCGCTCCTCCACCGGCGTGGGCGGGTCTTCGGGCGTGCTCTCCTGCTCCATGGCTTGCTCGTGCGCGGCCAGCGCGGTCAGCGCGGCGTCGTCCGCGGTGCGCACGTCCAGCGCATGGAGGGTGATGCCTGCGTCCAGCAAATCGGGTGGTAGAGTCATGGCGCTGTCGGGTGGTTCCTTTCGAGCGATGAACGGATTCCCCTGCTTGCCTGTCTACCGGCTGATTTCCCGCAGATAGAGGCTCATATCGAGGTCGCCGGGCGAGCAGCCGTAGTCGGTGAGCAGCATGGCGGCCTCGGCGCGGTGTTGTGTCCCGTGGTTGACCACGTGGGCCAGCGCCCGCCCCAGCTCGAACTCCAGTTCTTCCCCATTGGTGCGCCGGAAGCGAAAGGTCCCGCGCAGATCGGCGTCGGTCAATCCCGTCAGATAGGCCTGCATCACCGCCTGATGCGCGGCCCAGGCGGCGCGCAGATCGGCGGGCGTCTGCACTTCGTCGAATGCGGGCAGCACGGCGGGCGAGAGACCCTCCTGCATCCGCTGCCGCCAGACGACATCGGCCCCCAGGATGTGCAACAGGATGGCGCGCAGGCTGCCGGGCGGCGCGGGCGCGTCGAAGCGAGTCGGGACCGGCGCAATCGAGCCGGTCGAGGATGCGCGCGGTGGCCCAGTAGTGATAACCGAACAGGAAGAGGATGTCATCGCGCGTCATGCGGCGGCTCCTTGTTCTTGCACGTAGATGATGAAATCCAGATTGCCCGGCGATTCGCCGTAGGCCGTGAGCAGGATGGCGGCTTCGGAGCGATGCTGCATCGCCGTGCAGGACGATGTACGTGAGCGCCTGCCACAAGACCTCGTCGCGCCAGGCGCCGCGCGAGACGACGTAGCGAAACTTCGCCGCAAGCCGCTCATCTGTGATCCCCGCAAGATAGTCGCGCATCGCGGCTTGCTGCACGTCCCAGGCCGCGCCGAGCGCGGCGACCGTCGCAATCCCCTCCAGATCGGCCAGATCCGCCTGCTTGCGACCGTCGCGGGCGCGTTGCAGCCACACGCGTTCCGCGGCCAGCGCATGGACGAGGGTCGCCAGCAGGCTGCCGTGCGGCGCGCCGCCGGTCGCCGTCAGTTGCTCAGGCGTGCAACGCTCCGGCGGCATCCAGCACGCGCCGGGTGGCCCAGCAGTGATAGTCATAGAGTCGCCGTAACGATGCAACGTCCATACAGCCCTCGCATAGAATATTGGTGGCCGGCAAAGCGTAGGGTACATGCGCGGCGGGCTGCTGTCAAGACGGGGGATCATCCTGTCTCTTCTCACCGGTTTGTTTGCTGCTATAATGGTTCTCACAACGTGATCAACCCACGACGGAGTGAAAAATCGTATGTCCACAACGGAATATCGCGATACCTATCTGGGGGCCGACCTGGGCGTGATTGACCCCGATGTTGACGCCATCATCGGCGCTGAAGAGGAGCGCCAGGCGCGCAAGCTCATCCTGATCCCATCGGAATCCATCGCCCCGGCGGCGGTGCGCCAGGCGTTGGGTTCCGTCTTCAACAACGTCTATGCGGAGGGCTATCCGCCGCTGCGGATGACGCGCGACGAGGAGGAGATGATCCTCGATATCGCCCATCAGCTCGCCCATTACCGGCGCTATGCCGACCGGCGCTTCTACAAGGGCGTGGACTTCGTCAACTTCATCGAGACGCTGGCGCAACGCCGCGCGGCCGATTGCCTCGCCAACGACCGCGTTGCATCCTCTGAACTTTATGTCAACGTGCAGCCGCTTTCGGGCGCGGCGGCCAACCTGGCCGTGTATGACGCGTTGCTGGACGTGGGCGACACCGTGATGGGGATGGACCTCTATCAGGGCGGCCACCTGACGCACGGCAGCGAGTTCAACTTCTCCGGCAAGCGCTATCGCGTGGCGAGTTACGGGGTCAGCCGGGAGACGGGCCGGCTGGATTACGACCAGATTCGCGAGCTGGCGCGCCGCGAGCGCCCGAAGATGATCATCGCCGGGTTCACCTCATACACCTGGGCGCCCGACTGGGCAGCCTTCGCCGGGATCGCGCATGAAGTCGGCGCGAAGTTGCTGGCCGACATCAGCCACCCGGCGGGGATGGCGATTGCCGGGGCCTATCCCAGCCCCGTGGGCATCGCCGATGTGATCACCTTCACCACGCACAAGACGTTGTGCGGGCCGCGCGGCGCGGTGATCGTCAGCGCCGATGAAGAATTGGCCCACCGCATTGATCTGGCCGTCTTCCCCGGTGAGCAGGGCGGCCCGCACACGCAGAAGTTCGCGGCGATGGCCGTGGCCTTCAAGATCGCGCAGACGGAGACCTTCCGGCGGATGATGTTCCGCATCGCGGAGAACGCGCAGGCGCTGGCCGCGGGGCTGGTGAATCGCGGGCTGAAGCTGGCCTACGGCGGCACGGATACGCACTTCTGCGTGCTCGACCTGAACAGTGTAAGCGGCCACAAGGGGACGCCGCTGCGGGGAGAGCCGGCCGTGCGCATCCTCGATCTGGCGGGGATTGTGGCGAACAAGAACACCATCCCCGGCGATACGCAGACCTCGCTGGCGATGGGGATCCGGCTGGGGTCGCCGTGGCTGACGCAGCGCGGGTTCGGGGCGGCGGAGATGGATGCGGTCGCCGGGCTGATTCACCGGGTCGTGACGAACATTCGGCCCTTCTCATACACCGGGCTGTCGGGCGAGTTGCCGCGCGGGAAGATTGACGCGAGCGTGCTGGCCGAGGTGCGCTGCGGAGGTGTCGCGCACCAGAAGACACGAAGATCGGGAAACAAGGAGACAAGGAAACAAGGAAACAAGAAGATAAGGAAACAGCGAAACACGGAGACACGGAGGGCCCGAGGAGAAGGATCTTCGCCGGATCGTCCGCAGGTGTCTTTCGTGGCGAATCCGGGCGCTGCTGGTGACGGGAGAGCGGGCCGCGCCGGCGCTGAATCAGATCGTGACGTGTGATGTGGCCGCGCTGGCGCCGGGCACGTTTCGCTTCGGCTTCGTGCTCGATCCTGACGGCGTGGTGATGGACGATGTGTGCGTGATCCGGCTGGCGCCGGACGAGCATGGGCGCGATCGCTTCATCCTGCGCACGCAACCGCTGAACCATGCCCGCGTGGCCGCCTGGCTGCTCGACCTGGCCGACGGCTATGTGCTGTTCGACCGCGAGGAGTTGCTGCGGAAGGTGGAAGGGCCGTTCACGGTGGAAGACCTGGCGGCGGGTCCTGACCCTTCCGTCGCCCTGGTGCTGCACGGCGCGGGCAGCGTGAGCGCCGCACACGCTCTGCTCGCTGCGGAGCCGCCGGCCGCGTTCGTCGTGAGCGCGCAACCGCTGCGCGGCGGGTTGATCGAACACGTGGAGATCATCTATCCGGCGGCGCACGCGGATGAGGCTCATGCCGCGTTGATCGCTGCGCGGCGCGCGCCCCATCGGCGCGGAGACCCTGGCCTCCCTCCGCGCGGCATCGCACCTGCCCGACTATCGGGACGCCGCCTCGCGTCCTACCGGGCTGGAGCTGTTTCGAGCGCGGCGCGACCTCGCGTTTCGAGTTGCGCAAGCCGTACTTCATCGGCCACAAGACGCTGGACCCGGTGCGCGAGCGCCCCGAGCTGCCCGTCTTCTCCTACGAGCCGCCCGCCGACGCGCCCCTGCGGCGCACGCCGCTCTACGACTGGCACCGGGCGCACACCAGCCACATCGTGCCATTCGCCGGGTGGGAGATGCCCGTCTGGTACACGGGCGTGCTGGATGAGCACAACGCGGTGCGCCGAGCGGCGGGGCTGTTCGATGTGGCGCACATGGGCGTCTTCGAGTGCCGCGGCCCGCACGCCGTCGAGTTCCTCGATCTGGTCTGCACCAACTACGTCCGCTGGTACGCCCCCGGCGAGAGTTTCTACTCTTACCTGCTGGATGCTGACGGTCAGGTCATTGATGATCTGCTGGTGTATCGCCGGGCGGCGGATCGGTTCCTGATCGTGGTGAACGCGGCCAATGCCGAGAAGGATTGGGCGTGGTTGAACGCCGTCAACGACGGGCGCGTGCTGCTCGATCGGGCGCGGCCCGATCTGTGTGTCCTGCATCCCGCCGAATTGCACGACCTCAAGGCCCCCGCGGCCGGGCGCGGAGATGCGCGTGGATCTGGCGTTGCAGGGGCCGGCCGCGTTGCGTACGCTTCAGGCATTGACGGACGATCCGCGCCTGCGCGACCGCCTTGCGCGCGTCCGTAAGACGGGCCTGATCGAATGCGACCTGGGCGGGTTCGATCTGGTGATCGCCCGCACCGGTTACACCGGCGAAGATGTGGGGTATGAGATTTTCGTGCATCCCGACCGGGCGGTCGCGCTGTGGGAGGCGCTGCTGGCGGCCGGGCAGCCGTTCGGCGTGCAGCCGGCCGGGCTGGCCGCGCGCGATAGCACGCGCACCGAGGCCGGGCTGCCGCTCTACGGGCATGAGTTGGCCGGGCCGTTTGATATCTCGCCCGCGGGCGCGCGCTTTGCGGGCTACGTCAAGCTGCACAAGCCGTACTTCGTGGGGCGGCCCGCCTACCTGGCGACGGAGCAAACACGCACGATGGAGGTCGCGCGGTTCCGCATGAAGGCGCGCGGCGTCCGGATGCCCAAGACGGGCGATCCGGTGGTGAACGCGCGCGGGCAGGCCATCGGCTGGGTGACGAGCGCCGCCGTGGACGTGAACGGCGTGATTTTGGGGCTGGCCTACGTGCAGAGCCGTTACGCCCGGCCCGGCGATGAGATCGGCGTGTTCAATCTGCCCGGCAAACCGCTGACTGAGAAGCCGGACAAGGCCGAACTCGCGCCGGGAGACAAGGTCGCGCTGGCCGATTGGGCCGTGCTGCTGCCGCGTTTCCCGGACGCGGTGGAGCGCGCGGGTTGGCGGGGTGGCTGACGGCAGATAGCTTATAGCAGATGGCACATGGCGGAGGGCGCATCCTTAGATGCGCCGCGGGAGTTTGGAACACGAAGACGCGAAGATTCACGAAGGAGCGCGAAACGCGAAGTGCGCGAAGGGCAGGATCACCGGCGCTGCGGCCCTGTGCTATAATCAGGTCAGGTGGGCAGAAGATGAACCCGAAGGATCTTAATACTATCCGTGAGGCGCTGACGGCCCGATTGAAAGGCCGGCCGGAAATCCTGTTTGCGATCCTTTATGGTTCGGCCAGTGAGGGCGGCGCATTTCGAGATCTGGATGTTGCGGTGTGGGTGGATCGGGCCGTCGTCTCCGCCGAAACGGAGTTGGCGTATGGCTTCGACCTGGCCGACGATCTGGAGAAGACTGTGAGTTTCCCGGTGGATGTGCGTGTGATCAACGACGCGCCGCTGCCCTATCGCTACAATGTCAGCCGCGGGCAGAGGCTCATTGCCCATGATGAAGAAGCGTACTACACGTTCATCGAGCGCACCCGCATGGCGTGGTGGGATTTCGAGCCGGTGGCGATGGCATATCTGCGAGAGATGAAACCATGAACGTTGATGCAATCCGAGTGCGTGAGCGGTTAGGAATTATCACCGAATCCGAGCGTCGTTTGCGCGAATTGAGCAGCTTGACCGAAGAGGAGTTTCTGGCCGACTTTCGTAATACGGAGAGCGCCAAGTATTTGCTCATTGTGGCGACGGAAGCGGCGATTGACGTTTGCAATCATCTGGCGGCCCGGCAGGGTGGGCGATCGCCCGAAGGCTATGCGGATTGCTTCACGGTGCTTGCGGAACTCGGCTTGATCACCGAGGATTTGTCGGCCCGTTTGAGGCAGATGGCAAGATTTCGCAATTTCCTCGTTCATCTGTACTGGCAGGTGGATAATCGCCGTATCTACACGGTTCTGCAGGAGAATCTCGCAGACCTGAGCGCTTTCCGGGAGCAGCTTGTCCCGGCGCTTGGTCTCTGACTGCGTCGCAAACTTCGTTTCAGTGTATCGTGCTGATGATGTGCGCAAGGCCGGGCATGGCCCTGCGCAGGCGCTCATCCGCCGTCCATAACGGACACCCCAGGCTCTCCGCGAGCGCTACGTAATACGCATCGTACATGCGAGGCTGTTGGTGTTGAATCGCCAGCTCCCAGGCGCGGGTGTGCAGTCCATCGGGCGCCACCAGAACGATGCCGGTCTCCAGCGTGAGGTAGGCTGCGAGCGCGATCCGACCGCTCTCAACGCTGAGTGAGTCGCGATGTACGGCCTTGCGGATGGCGGAGGTCGCCTCGAAGGGGAGCAACGCCGGCGCCAGGATCTCGACCCTTGCGTCTCGCCAGTCGCCCCACAGAGTTGCGACGCGCTCGCTATCCGCTTCGGGCAGAACCAGCTTGAGCACAAAACTGGCGTCAACGCAGACTTGTGTTTTCGTCATCCCGCTCATCCCGCGCCTCCCGGATCAGTGACGCAACATCCGCCAGATACTCGCCCCGGCGCTCCGCAAGGATGGCCTCGCGCGCGGCGCGGGCCGCGGCAAGCGCCGCATCGCGCTGCTGTGCTTCAGGGCCATGCATGCGTTCCAATTCTTCCAGCCGGCGAAGATCGTGGATGCTGATGAGCGCGGCCATCGGCCGGCCTCTCCGTTCGATCACCAGACGCTTTCCCGTATACGTGACTTGCGCCAGCAACTCCGAGAAGTTTTTACGCGCCTGCGCGACGCTGATTGGTTCCATCATGGCCGCCTCCGAGATGTACAAGATGATCCTATTGTACACGAATGGGGGTCAGCGTCAAATGGGCAATCCATATCGGCGCGCGGAGAAAGTTTAGCATTTCTCCGCGTCCTCCGCGTCTCCGCGTGCCACATGCAATCTTACAGGCTGGGTTTGAGCGCGGCGAGCAGTTCGGGGTTGGTGGGGTACTTGTCGAGGAGCTGCAACAGTTTGAGCATGCCCTCTTTCGGCTGATACTGGGCCAGCCCGCGCCGCAGCGTGCGCACGCGCGCCATTTCATTGGGCGGGTAGAGCAGTTCTTCGCGCCGCGTGCCGGATGCGTTGATGTTGATGGCAGGGAAGATGCGCGCCTCGGCCAGCGAGCGGTCGAGCACGACCTCGCTGTTGCCGGTGGCCTTCAACTCCTCGAAGATCACCTGATCGAGCCGCGACTCCGTATCTACCAGCACGGACGCCAACACCGTGACCGAGCCGCCGCCCTCGATGTTGCGCGCCAGCCCGAAGAAGCGCCGCGGCATCTCCATCGCGCTCGCCTCGAGCCCGCCGGAGAGGCTGCGCCCGCGGCCCGGCGCGCCCAGGTTGAAGGCCCGCGCCAGCCGCGTCAGGCTGTCCAGCACCACCACCACGTCGCGGCCGCATTCCAGCTCCACGCGGATATGCGCCAGCATCAGCTCCATCAGCGCCATATGCTCCTGCGTGGGGCGGTCGCTGGATGAGGCGATCACCTCCGCGCCCGCGGCCCGCCGGAAGTACGTGACCTCTTCCGGGCGCTCGTCAATCAGCAGCACGATGACGCGCGTCTCGGGGGCGATGCCGGCGATGCCGGTCGCCAGTTTGCTGAGCAGCGTCGTCTTGCCGGCCTTCGGCGGCGAGACGATCAACCCGCGCGTGCCCTTGCCGATGGGCGCAACCAGATCCACCGCGCGCAGCGTGGTATCGGGCAGGCGGCCGAAGTCGAAGCGCGCGTTCGGATCAATGGGGATCAGGTCCTCGAAGTCGCGGCGCGCGGCGAACGCGTCGGGCGTCAGCCCCGAAATGCAGTCTACGCCGGTCAGCGTGAGGACGCCCTTGACCGCGCGCACCGGCCCTTCGATCAGCGCGCCCTCCGGCAACCCATAGTCGCGGATCAGCGTCGCAGGCACGAAGGGCTCGCGGCCGGTGGTGCGGAACGAACGGGTCGGGTCCAGCAATTTGCCGTCGCGCCGGGCGCCGAGCTTCAGGACCCCTTCAGCCCGGTCTGTGGGAGATGGTGATTGAGTCATCAGTGGATACCCCTAGCGTACCACGAAGCGCCGGCAAACACAAACGTCTTGATGTAAGTAATGCTATGTGATATGATAGCTCCCTGCTTGTACTATACTCTGGGGAGGTCAACAGGCCGTGACCGCAGCGCATCGTTCCGGGGACGCCGGGTCGGTTGTCTCATCGGTGCTCGCGCCCGGGCGGGTGCAGGCCTGGTTCGCCCCGCCGCCCGGTCTGACGCCGCGCGAGCGCTGGTTCTATACCGGTTCGCTGATCGCCTATCTGTGCGGGTGCGCCTGGCACTTCGTCCTGATCTTCCTGTTCGTATCCTTCAATGTTCCGGCGCTCAGCCTTTACAACCTGCTCAGCATGGGCTTCTGGGTCATCATCATCGCGATGGTGAAGCGCGGCCATATGCGACGAGCCTATTGGCTGGCGTTTTTCGAGCTGGTGCTCCATGCCGCGCTGGTGGTGATCTTCCTGGGGTGGGCCTTCGGGGCGCAGTACTATCTGCTGCCCGCGATCCCGGCGGCGGTGCTCGCGCCGCTGAGGCGGCGGCAGCACATCGCGCTGGTGACGTTGGTGATCGGCGCCCTGACCGGGCTTTACCTCTATAGCCGCGGCCACCCGCCGCTGGTCGTGGTTGATCCACGCTTGCTGGAGTTGGCCCACGCGTTCAACCTGACCTTCGTTGCATTCGTCGGTTTCGGGCTGAACTCGATCATCCTGCTCTTCTGGATCTCGGTGGCCGAGCGCGCCGAGGCCGCGCTGGAAGCGGAGCGGGCGCGCAGCGAGGCGCTGTTGCACAACGTCCTGCCCCACGCCATCGCGGCGCGCCTGAAGATCGAGGGCCGCGGCATCGCCGACCGGTTCGAGAACGCATCCATCCTGTTCGCGGATATCGCGAATTTCACGGTGTACTCGCGTGGGCTGCCGGCCGATCAGGTGGTGGCGCTGCTCGACGAGGTGTTCACGCGCTTCGATGCGCTGGTGGACGCGTGCGGGCTGGAGAAAATCAAGACGGTCGGCGACGCATATATGGTTGCCGCGGGCATCCCAACCCCGCGCCCCGACCACGCCGAGGCGACGGCCTTGCTCGCGCTGGAGATGCGGCGCACGTGGGATGTGTACGTCCGTGAGATCGGGCTTGCTCTTCAACTTCGCATCGGGATCAACTCGGGGCCGGTGGTCGCCGGGGTGATCGGCAAGCGCCGCTTCCTCTACGATCTGTGGGGCGACGCCGTGAACACCGCCGCGCGCATGGAATCGTACGGCATTCCCGGCGAGATTCAGGTCACCGAAGCCACCCGCGCCCTGCTTGCCGACAAGTTCGCCTTCGCGGATCGCGGCGTGATCGAGGTCAAGGGCAAGGGCCCGATGCACACCTACCTCCTGCGCGGGAGGCTGGACACGGATTAGCCAGCACGGATGGGCGCCAACACGGATGGGGCCAACACGGATCCGAGTGCGGTATTCCGTGCATCCATGGTCCAATCCGTGTTGGCCTGGTTGTATGGGAAATCCTCAGCGCAGGTAGGGTGGGACGTATTCGCGCAGGCCGGGCGCTACGGGCGCGGCCGCCTGATCCATGACCGGCCGGATATCGAGCGGCGCGGGGTTTTCGAGATAGCGGTCGGTGGCCGCCTTACCCGCGACGAACATTTCATCAATGTGATCGAAATCGTTGAATGGCAGGTGCGAGAAGTCGGTGATGTGGATGTGATGCAGTTCGACCCGCGGATCGTCCTCGGCGCGCTTTAGGTCGGCGAACAGCGACTGCCCGATGAAGGTGTCAATGGTGCGCATCAAGATGTTCAGGATGCCGCTGACGCGGGGCAGTGACTCCGTGCCGTGGGCCACGTTGATCGCGTAGATCACATTTGCGCCCTTGTCTATCGCCACGCTGCACGGCACACACGCCACCACTCCGCCATCCACCAGTTGCAAGTCGCCGTAGTCCACCGGATCCTGGTAGACCGGGATCGAGCTGCTGGCCATGATCGCGTCCACCAGGGGCGCGGCGGGGTCTTCGCCGAACAGATAGAGCCGGCGGCTGATCAGGTCGGCGGCGGTGAGGTAGGCCGGGCATTTGAGGTGGCCGAAGGTTGTCGCCCCGGCGGGCAGGTTGTCGGCGATCAGTTTGCGCATCCCCTCGCTGGGGAAGGCGCTGTCTTCGCCGGTCAGGGCGCGCCAGGCGATGGTGAAGGCGTTGCCCGGATACACCACATCTTTCGTGCCTTTGCGCCAGGCCGCCTCAAGCTCAGGGATGGCGTCGAGGTTTGGTCCCCGCGCCGCCATGAAGCCCGAGTTGATGGAGCCTGCGGAAGTCCCGACGAAGAAGTCGGGTTGGATGCCATGCTCCAGCAGCGAGCGCAACGCGCCCACCTGGAGCGGACCGCGGATGCCGCCGCCGCTGAGGACAAAGGCTGTCGTCATCGCAACCTCCTTCAGTTCAGGACCGACCCACTGGCAGTCGTGTGCGTCGAACAGAAGCCACCCAGACTTTCAATGCCTTCTGTCTGTGTTTCGTTGCGATATTGTCCGGTCCTTGATCCTGATGGCTTCAGTGTATCAGAGGTTGTGCGAACCGCAAAGCGCACGATGATCAGGGTTTTGTGAGGGCGCCAGGGCAGCAGATAAAAAGCGGATAAGCGGATCGCGCTTCACCGCTTATCCGGAGCCGAAGGCCCCCCTATGGGGTTCTCATTCGCTGCCCGCTGCCCCTTCACCCCACGGGAATGCCCAGATCGCGCGCGCCGCGCGGCGAGGCGACCGCCTCCGGGAAGTAGCGGCGCAGCATGTCCACGGCGATCGCCGCGCGGTGGACGCGCTCGCGGGCCATCAGCACGGCCGTCGCCTCGTAGTGCAGCCCGCTGGGGTAGATGTTGGGTGAGTTGCGCAGCCCCAGCTTGACGTACATCGGCGCGGCGACGCGCACCATCTCCGGTACTTCGTAATGGCGGATGAACCCGCCGAAGTCGTCCGGCGCTTCGACGTAGACGTCCAGCGGCAGCGAGACGGCCTGGCGCACCGCGGCCAGTCTGCGGCAGGGTGAGGTCGGTGGGCACGTTATACGTGCCCGCGCCGAGTTGCTCCATCCAGCGGACGGAGAGCGGGTTGGCCGGCCCCATCTGCACCGAGATCTTCAGCACCAGCTCCGGCGGCAGGTCGCCCGTGCGCTTCATCTCCGCGGCCAGCCACAGCAGCCCCTCATCGGCCACCAGCACCGAGCGGATGCCCAGCGCGCAGGCGCGGCGGATGTCCTCGACGGCGTAGATCACCTGCTCCATGCCGCGCAGGCGCGCGCCCAGGTTCTTGCCGCCCGCCGGCGGTGATCTGCGCGCCGGTGTCCCAGGCGGCGCGCGGGCCGACGAACAGGCTCACCTCGATGCCGGCCTCGCGGCCCAGTTGCGCCATCTCGCGGATTTCGGCGTCGGTGAGCAGCATGATGCCGCTGCCCTGCGACACGCGCTGGATCAGCACCTTCTGGCGCTCCGCCTCCTCCAGCACGGCGGCCAGCGCCCGCGGCCCCTCCACGCTGGGGATCTCGACGCGATAGTGCGCGCCGTCGGGAAACCGCTTGTCGGACGTCGGCAGGTCGTACGCGTCGCCGGTGGGCAAGCCACGCGCCCGTAAGAACTCTCGTGTTTCGTTCATAGGATCACTCCGTTTCAGAATTAGGAATTACGAATTGGGAATTACGAATTGCGGCTTGATTTCGTTGACTTTTGGATGGCTGCGATGATACGACAGAGTTCTTCAGCGTCTGTCGTGAATGCTGGCGAACTGGGCCGGCGTGAGGTAGTCGGTATCGCGAAGCAGACGCAACCAACTAGGTTGCCTCGCGCGCTTCTTTGTAAGCAATTGCTAACTTGGCAACGAAGTCGGCGCGTGATTGGCCGCCGATGGCTTCTTCAACGTTCGCGCCGATGCTCGTTCCACACCGCAAAAGCTGCCTTGAGAGGACGTACTCGCGCTTCTCACAGGACAAATACTGATAAAGCCGCACGATGCGCACAGCAAACGTATAGCTTTTCGTCTGTACGACATTATCGTGTCTTCATCGTCCTCCTAATTCTTAGTCCGTCTTAATTCGTTGCAATTCCTAATTTCCTACCATTAGCCCCGGTTGGCAGGCGCGGCAGAAGTTGGTGACGCGCTTCTGGCGCTTGACTTCGCTGATGGGGCCGCCGCAACGGGGGCACGGTCCGCCGGTTTTGCCGTGCACGGCGAGGAAGTCACGCACCTCCACTTCGATGCGTTCGCCCACGCGGTCACGCAGGGTATCAATGGCCCTGGCAAGCACCGTCCGCATACAACCATATAGCCGCTCGACTTCGCCGGGGCTGAGGCCGGCGCGGCGGCGAAACGGGTAGATCTGCGCGCACCAGAGGATCTCGTCGGCGTAAGCATTGCCGATCCCCGCGACGAAGGCCTGGTTGGTGAGCGTCCCCTTGATCTCGCCGGGGTGACGTTTCAGCCGTTCGCGGAAGGCCTCCAGCGTCAACGCCGGATCGTCGGCGTCAGGCCCCTGCTCCGCGAAAACAGGGACGGCGTTCAGGTCGGCCGTGATGTAGATTTTCCCCATGTCCACTTGATCGTTGTAACGCAGCTCGGCGCCGTCGGCCAGCCGCAGCACCAGCGCGTCGCGCGTCCGGTCTTTCGCGAGGGGCGCGCCATAGCGCAGCCGCCCCGCCAGCATCGGGTTGATGACCAGCGTCGGGCCATCCTCCAGCGCCAGCAGCAGGAACTTGCCGCGCCGCTCGACGCCGATGAAGCGCTTGCCGATTAATAGACCTGACAGGTTTTCCGAACCTGTCAGGTCGCGCACGATCAACGGCCGGCGCACGTCCACCGCGGCGATCTCGGCCCCGGTCAGCCGCGGCGACAGCACTTCGCGGATGATCTCCAGATCAGGCAGCTCAGGCATGGGTACCCCATTCTCACCACGAAGGAACGAAGAAACGAAGTTCTTCTAAAAAGGGCTTCGTTTCTTCGTTCCTTCGTGGTAAATCCTTATCAGGTCAGCGCGGCGCGGATGGCGGCGAGTTGGGCGGCGTCGAACGTGATGTGCGCGGCCCGGGCGTTGGCTTCGAGCTGCGCGACGGACGTGACTCCGGGGATGACCGGCCCCATGCCCGGCAGGGTCAGCATATAGGCCAGCGCGAGCTGCGTCACGCTGATGCCCCACTCGCGGCTCAGCGCGGCCAAGCGTTGCACTTTCTCCACCGCGGCGGGCGCGGCATAGCGGTCGAGCACGCCGTCATCCACCAGCCGGTCGCCGGGGCGCGCCGCCGCCGGATCGAGATAGCGCTCGCTCAGCAGGCCACGCGCCAGCGGGGCATAGGCGATGTAGGAGACGCCGGTGTCGGCGCAATAGTTCAGCACGCCCCGGCCATCGGGATCGGTCTCGCCGCGCACGATGTCGAAGCCGTTTTGCGCGGCGATCACGCGGCAGCGCACCGACAGGCTGCGCTCGGCGGCCTGGTACATCCGCAGCCCGTCCACGCTGATCTTGCTGACGCCGAAATAGCGCACGAGGTCGCGCGAGACGAGATCTTCGATGGCGGTCAGGCTCTCCTCGATCGGGGTGTACGGTTCCTGCGAGTGGAAGTAGAGCAGGTCAATGTGATCGGTTTGCAGGCGGGCCAGGCTGGCGTAGACCGAATCGAGGATGTTGGCGCGCGATAGGCGGCAGTGGTTAGGCGTGCTGCCGTCCATGCCGCCGGCCATCTTGGTCGCGATCACGACGTTGCGGCGCTGGTCGGGGTTGGCGCGCAGCCAGCGCCCGATCAGCCGTTCGGAGTTGCCCGCTCCGTTGTTATAGCGGTTGGCGGTGTCCCAGAAGGTGACGCCCAGCGCCATGGCCCGGTCGAAGATGGCGTAGGCCTCGGCTTCACCGGCGCGTGCGCCGTCGCCCGTCTCGGGCAGGCCCAGCTTCCACGTTCCCAGCCCGACCATCGAGGCGCGCAGGCCGGAACGCCCGATCCAGAGATAGGGCATGCCGTGGTAGTCATCGGTTTCGTAGGGGACGCCGTACAGTTCGGGGTGAGGAAGGGTGTGATCCATAAGTTCGCTCCTTTGCGCGATTCGCTCAATGGCGGGCATTGTAGCGCAGAATGAGCGAGAAGGCTACCATTCTTCACCACGAAGAAACGAAGACACGAAGAAAGGAATGATGAACCTTTGCTTCCTTCGTTGCTTCTGCGCCTTCCTGGTCGAATGTTTTCATTCCGGCGTGGGGGTGGGCGCGCAGGCGTCGGAGGCGACGGTGAAGGCGCGTTCGCCTGCGGCCAGCAAGATGTCGTTTGGCCCGTAGGCGTTGACGACCCAGGTGTAGGAGCGCCCCGGCGACAAGACCGGCGCGGCAAGCTCGGTCTGCGACAGGGTCTGGTCCAGCAAGAGTTCCGTCGTCCCCGCGTCAATCAACAGCACGCGATAGCCGTCCGTGGGTTTGACCCCGGCGAACGGCGCCCAGCGCAGCACCGGGACGGCGTTCGTCAGGCAGTCTGCGGCCGGCTCGACCAACGTCAGGGCGCGTTCCAGCGGGACGACGAGATCGGTGATGCTCTGCCCCGGCGCGATGGTGACCGGAGGCCAGCCGCCCTGGTCCTCTTCCCCATCGGGAAAGACGCCGATCACGCTGAAGTCGCCCGCGGGTGGGTTCTCCATCACGAAGATGCCGTCTGGCCCGGCGGTCGCCGCGGCCACGGTCATGCCGGCGGGGTCGGCCTGCCAGCCGGGGCTGCGCAGGGTCACCCGCGCGCCGGCCGCGGGCTGCCCGCCATAGGTGACGACGCCCGACAGGCGCGCGCCGGTCGCGCTGGGCGCTTGATTCGGAACAGGCACGCACGCGCCCAGCAGCGCCGAAAAGATCAGAAGACAGACGAACGCAATTGTCCTGGTGGTAACACGATCCGGCATATGAATGATCTCCTGCAGCAAGTCGCTATGTTTTCCCACAAGAGGCGCGCAGATTTCTTCTGCGTGTCCTCCGTATTTTCTGTTGGGCTTTGAACTCAGATGTTCTCAGAACTGTAGTGCTTCACCGTAAGCGGGCTGTCCCCCGCGCCATGTCGCGCGGTGTTATCGTCGGCCACGTTCAAGAGGCCGCGTGCTGTCAGGCTTTCGTAGATGGCCTTCATCTCTCGCGTCCGATGCTCCAATATGTTGCGGCGGATTTCCGGGCGCACGAACAGGGCGGTGATGAGCCTGTCTTTGGCGTGTTGCAAGGGATAAGCGCGCTGCGCGGCGATGTCGCGCGCCAGCCGGCGGCCCAGCGCCCAGGCACGATCCAGCGCCTCCGGCGATTCCTCGATGCGCTCCCAGCCCCGCGCGACGCCCAGCGACCCCGTCACCTTGCCGTAGCCGAACATGCCGCCGGCAATCTGCGTGAGACCGCGCGCCACTTGCTCGGCGCCGAACGTACCGCATGTGCTTACGCCAACGATATACTTCCCGCGCATGGCCGAAGTATAGACGCTGTACATCCCCATGCGATCCAGGAAATTCTTCATGAGCGCGTTGGGGGCCAGGCCGTAGGTCGGGGCGCCCAACACCAGGCCATCGGCAGCCTGGACGGCGCGTCGGATTGCCTCGAAACCGTCGGGCAGCGAACACGCACCGGTCTGCATACAGCGAAAACAGCCGGCGCAGGGGCGCAGGTGTTCACCGGATAGCCAGATTTCCTGCGTGGTCGCGCCGCCCTCGGCTGCGCCTTGTAGGACTTCGCGCACCAGTACGGCCGTATTGCCGCTGAGGGTCGGGCTTGACGTGATTCCAATGACTCGCATCGCTTTCCTCCTGATGGCCCCCATAGCACGAACATCAACCGTCTGCGCGGGGTCATCTGAGGACAATATAATCGCGTGGCGGGGATTCGTCATCCGCCGGATGGGGCATTTATGCATAATGTAAAGGGCGTATGCGGTGATCTATCAAGCGCCACAAATGTAGTAGGTGATGATCGGGATAAGCTGTTTTCACCGCGAGGAAACGGAGACGTGACGCATCCATGCGCTGACAGGCCTCGCAACCCTCTGTCCCGATTCTCCCCATTGGTTTGGTCAGATGGTGACGGCGCGCCTGCCGGATGGCTCGAACGTCACGAGCGTTGAGCGAGGCGCTGCGGGAGGCGTATGCCATCGAAGCGCCGGTCTTCCAACGAGACGGCGGAGCATACATCCGGGTGTCGTTTCAGGCCTATAACAGCGAAGCCGACGCGGATCGCCTGATCGGCGCACTCGAAGCCCTGCTATCCTGAGGCGTCGCCCCCGATGAGGCGCAGCGAGCGAGCGGCCTCGATCGCATCATCGCGATTGTTGACGCCCACCTTCGCGTAGATGCGGGTGGTGTGGTTGCGCACCGTGAAGGGCGAAATGTCGAGGCGCGCGCCGATTTCCTTGTTGGTCAGTCCTTCGGCCAACAACTCCAGGATTTCCAACTCGCGCGCCGTCAGCGGGTCTATCAGCGACGGCGTGGGTTGGCGAGCTTCCGCGGCGCGGGTGACGTGCGCCAACATCGCGCGCGCGGCTTCGGCCTCCCGGCCCTGGCGCGCCAACTCATACAACATCGTCCCGACATCGGCCCCGCCCTGGATGAACCGGCGGATGTGGCCGCGCGGCGCCGCCAGGGCCAGGGCCTCCTCCAGCGCATCCAGGGCTCGCTGACGGGAGCCGCGTCGCCATAACATGCACGCCAGCAGGACGCCAACCTCGATCTGCACCTGCACCTGGCGCTCTGCGCCGGCCTGACGCAATATCTCGCCGCTTTCTTCGATCACGCGTTGCAGGTCGGCGTCGTCTCCGGCTGCCAGACAGACCTGCGCCCGAATGATTGGCATGCGATAGGGGCGTTGAGACGCCAGGCCCAGCGTAGAGGTCGCAAGCCAACGCCGCGCCGCGGTCTTGTCGCCGCGCGCCAGCGCCGCGAAGAGCGCCAATGCCTCTGCTTCCTCGGCCAGGGCCGAGCCGCCGGCGCGCTCGGCCAGGCCGCGCACCCTTGCGACGATCTCATCGGCGCGCGCCGGCGCGCCACTCTCGATGTAGATTTTCATCAATGGAAATGCGCTGGTCATCTTCGCTTCGGACTGCCCTTGATGGACGCTATTGAGCACTGCCGAGAAATGCGTGGCCGCCTCATCCAGATTGTTCAATGCGTAATATGCTTGCGCGATGCCATGGTGCGCCCACACGATGCTACCCGCCATATTGCATGTCTCGGCGAGTTGCAGATAGCGGCGCGCCGCCGGCAGCAAGAGCAGCGGCGAGGCGTCGCGACTGTACAACTCGACCAGTGAAAACTGCAAACGCGTCAGGAAAGGCGTAGGGCGCGGCCCGGCCCGATCGCTCAACTCTTGAAAGGTGCGCAGGGCTTCCGTCATGCGTCCCAATTCGTGAAGCCGCAGCAACTTCTGGGTGATGACGAACGCGTGTAGCCAGGAATGTTGAGTAATGATCGTCAGCGCGTCGTCCGCCGCTTCGAGCTGTTGGGTGGGCGTGAGATTGAAATGCCGATTCGAGCTGCGCATCGCGGCGATCTGGCTGCGCCAGTAATCGGCGGTGAGATCGCCTTCTTCCGGTTGCCATTGGGCGAGCAAGGCCTCGGCGCGCGCGGCCAGCGGCGGCACACGATCGTAGCGGTAGTTCCAACTGTGCGTCCAGGCTTCGGCGATCAATAAGCCCGGACGCGCTTCGATCAGCTCGCGCGGCAACAGCGTCAGCCAGTCGGCGAGTTGGGCGAAGGATTCGGTTTCCTGAATGATGACCAGCCGATGCTCGACCGATCGGGCGGCCGCCGGCGTATCATCGGCGGCCAGATAATGCTGCAAGGCTCTTCGCATCTCACCGGCCTGGGCCAGGCGGGCCGCGGCGCGGCGGTGCAGTTCGTTGAGGGTTTCCGGGGGCGTAGACTGTACCAGGCGGTCGCGCAGCATATCGCCGAACAACGGGTGATAGCGATACCGGCGGCGATGCGTATCCAGCGGCGTCATGAAGAAGCTCCGTCGCTCCAGGTCTTCCAGCATTGCCTGGCACGTGCCGGGGCGAGCGTCGCCCAGGATCGCGGCGCAATTTTCTGCTGTGAGTTCCGAGAGAATGGCGGTCTCCATCAAGATGCGTTGCATGGGGTCCGGCTCGGGGGCAAGCACCTGCTCGAGCAGATAATCCGCCACGTTGCGGTCTACGTGGGCGGCGAAATCACACGCGTATGCCGCCGGATCATCGGCTTCATTCATGCCTCGGCCTGCCAGCATCAGCCCCGTCGCCCAGCCTTCCGTGCGCGCTTGCAGCGCGCGGCAGAGTTCAGCGGTGGCTTTTTCACCGGCAATGTTGCGCAGCAGCCGGGTGGCTTCATCGTGCGAGAAGGCCAGCTCGGGGCCGCGCAACTCGGTGAGGCGGCCGCGCGCGCGCAACTGCGCCGTTGCAATGGGCTGTTGCTTGCGCCCGGCATAGGCCACGCAGAAATTGGGCGGCAGATATTGGAGCAAGCGCGCCGTGGCATCCAGCGCCTGCTGGTTGATAATCTGATGAAAGTCATCGGCTACCAGCACGACGTGATGTGGCGTGGCCGCGAGGGCGGCGATGATATCTTCCAGACCGTGCGCCGCGTCAACGGGCCGGCCGTCTTGCAGGGCCGCAAATTGGGCTTCGGCGAAATCGGGGATGGCCTGCCGCAGCGCCAGGAGGATGTCGCGGATGAGCGTTTCCGGCCGGTTGTCGCTCGGGTCGAATGTGACCCACGCGCGTCGTAACGGCAGGTTAGTCGAGAAGGTCGCGCCGTCCAAACGCTGCAACCAGTCGGCGAGGAGGGTGGTTTTGCCTGAGCCGGCCGGCGCCGATACGTGGATGATGCGGGTTGTCAATCCTTCATCCAGGTGCGCGAGCAAACGATCGCGAGAAACGTGCGTCCGCGGGAGGAGCGGAATCGTGTATCTGCCGGGTAGGACACCGATCATTCTTGATTAGGATTTGGCGGAATCAAGAGAGCTGTTCAGACTTTAGAAAATTATAACATAGATCACCGCAACGTGTGAGTTACGAACGGGCCGGGCTGATTTTCCGAAAGCCGGTCCGATCTCGGGGGCGTCAGGCCCATTTTGCGTTGTCGGTGGGCGGGGTGGATAGGGCGCGCAGCGAGGCGTAGCCCGGGGCCGCCGCATGACACAGGGCTTTCTCGAGCGTCTGCGCGCAGCCGCTGTTGCGAAGCCCCGACAGGATGATCTTCGTCTGCGGCCAGGGGACGCTTCCTTCAACTTCCCGTTTGAAGATCGAGCGCCGGCCGATGTGTTGCAGGGTGTGGGGGACTCCCGGCTCATCGGCCAGGTGAACCGTGCCCTCCGCGCGGATGATGCCTTCGGGGAGTGACCGGAGCACGGCGTGCAGGGCGTCGCGGTCCAGCGCGCGTGTTGATTCAAAGCACCACGCGTCGCAATCGCGCCAGGTGTCGGAGGTCGGCGTCTCCTCCGGCGGCGCGCCGATCAACAGCGGGGTCGGCGCGGCCGCGTGTTCCGTCTCGATGCGGCGCACGCCCGGGGCGGCGCCTGCCAGCCAGGCGCGCGTGCGGGCCAGTTGATCCGGCGTCAGCAGGTCTATTTTGTTCAATATGACCAGGTCCGCCTGATGGACCTGGCGCAGGATGTGAAGCTGGTGGATCGAGGATGTCGCCAGCGCCGGCAGCCGTTCCGCGTCGGCCACCACGATCAGGCCGTCCAGCGCCAGGCCCATCTCCTCCACATAGCGCAGGGCGGCAGACAGACTCTCGTCGGCGCGCGTTTCGAGCAGGACATGATCGGGCGGGCCGACCCGGTGGATGAGGTCGTGAAGCGCCGTGCTGGGACCTTGCATCACCGAGCAATACGCGTTCCCGTTGGTGAGGCCGGTGATTTCTGCATCCCAGTAGGCGATCATCGGCTTCGGGAGTTGCAAGGCGCTCGGGTCCTGGACGAGCGCGGCAAGCCGTCGCCCGCCGGCGTCGAGCAGGAGATGGCGGATGAGCGTCGTTTTCCCCGAGCCGATATAGCCGCCGATCACGGTGACGCGGGTTCCCGCGCGAAGCGTCCTGCAACGAGTGATCGGGGTCGGTGTGCGTTCGGGCGCGGCGTGGCATAGATGCTCCTTGCGTGAAAAATTCTTGTTAATTGATCTTAACATGAGCCCGGGGAATATGTCGTGGTACACCGGCGCTCAAAAGATACTACGGGTGTACTATGCCAGAAGGCACATATTCGTTGCGTGAAGGTGTGGTGTGGCAGGTTTAGTGGATGAGGCCGATTTCACGGGCGACTGAAACCGCTTCTTGCCGGTGTGAGACGTCCAGTTTGCGGAAGATGGCGGCGATTTGATTGCGCACGGTGTGGGGAGAGACGCCGAGACGCGCGGCAATTTCGGGGTTGGTGAGCCTGTCGGCCATGAGGCGCAGCACGGCGAGCTCACGATCGGTGAGCGGGACAAGCGCGGGATGCACCGGCGATAAAACGGGGATGGTCGGGCGCGCGGGCATCTGCGCCGACAGGTCGCGCGCCATGGCGGACGTTTCCGCCTCTTCCGCTAACGCCGCCAGCATTTCACGCGTCGCGAGGCCGGCGATCAGATAGACGCGCCGGTGACCCAGTTCGTATCCTTCGCGCAGGGCGGCGCGGTAGTAGTCCAGGGCTTCTTCACGGCGGCCGCGTTGCCACAGTGCAGCCGCCAGCAACACGCGAAGTTGAGTCACGCGCGTATATCTGATCGGGCGGGCAGACGGCCAGCAACGCGCGCGCGTCCGCGGTCGCCTGCGCCAGGCTCTTCGGCGTTGCCAACGCCAGGAGGATATGCAGGCGCTGGGAGGTTCTGAAGTTGACCGGGTTCGGATCGGGCATCACGGGTTGCGCCGCCAGCCATTGCTCCGCCGGTTCACGTTCGCCGCGCAACAATGCCAGATAGGCTGCCAGCTCGGCATCTACATCTCCCGAACGCGGCGGGCCGCCGGCGACGACGATTTGCCGGACGCGGGACAAGACCCGTTCCGCCCGGTCGGGCCGGCCCAACTCCGCCCACATTTCCATTGCGGCGCGCGCGATCAGGGCCACCCGATCCAGATTCAGCAAGTGGCCTTGTTCGAGCGCCGCTTCCCAATGTTCGAGGGCATGGCTCAACGGCGTTCATCTGATAGTACAGGCCGCCCAGCGTCATGTGCGCCCAGAGCGCGTCTGCCGGTTTGCCCGTAGTCTGCATGGCGGCCAGCCATTCGCGCGCGTGTTGCGCCTGCGCCTCGATGGGGCCGGCGGCGTTCATGATGACGGCCTGCACGGCATACCGGGCGGCGCGGGAAGTCTCAGGCGTCGTTTGCGATGTCGCCGCGTCAAGGGCCTCGACGAGCCGGCGCGCCTCCGTGAGGCGCCCCAGCCGCCCCAGCAGGCGCGCCTTCATCTGCGCCGCCTGCACCCATGATGATGGAGGATGGCGCAAGCAAGACCAGTGCGGCGTCGGCATGGCGCAACCGGGCTTCGGCTGAGAGTTGCGCTGTGGTCATCGGCGCTGCGGAACAATGCGATTTGCCCGCGGCAGGTAGTTCGAGGAGAGCACATCCGCCGTTTCGGGGTGGGCGTCCAGCAGCTTTGCGGCCCGGTCAAGCGCGACTTGCATGGCTGCGGGCTGGTATTGCCACCGGAGCAGGCAGGCGCGCGCCAGCAGCAGCCCCGGCCGCGCCTGGATGAGGTCTTCGGGCAGTCGGTAGAAACAGGCCGCCAGGTCGCTCCAGGCCGTGGCTTCCTGGTACTCCGGCAGTTTCGCTTCCACCAGGCGGGCCGCGCCTTCCCGGTCGCCTGCTGCAAGGTAATGGCTGGAGCGCCATCAGCGTGCGATCGGTGCGCGCCAGCCAGGCCGCGGCGCGCCCGTGGAGCGCGGCGATCTCCGCGGGCGTCGCCGTCTGCCCGAGGCGTCTGAGCAAGTACTCGCGCGTGAGGGTATGATAGCGATACCACTTGCCCTGAGGATCCAGACGAATCAGCGTGAGATTGCGGCGTTCGACCTCGCGCAAGGTTTCTATCACATCCGACGGATCGGCTTCGTCCAGCAGCGCCGTCGCCAGCCCCACACTGAACTGTTCGGGCAGCGCCGTATACAAAAGGAAACGCTGCACCGCAGCGGGTTGCCCCGCGAAGACGGATTCGGCCAGATAATCGGCGACCCATCCGGTCGGAAGCTGGAGCGCTTCGACGGTGAGGGCGTCGGGGTCGGCGGTATGGCGCAGAGAAAGCGCCGCCAGGCGCAGACCGGCCGGCCAGCCTTCGGTCTGCCTGTAGATCTCTCCCATCAGGTCATCGGATATGACCAAACCCATCGTCCGGCGCAGGAAGTGGGCCGCCTCTTCCTCGGTGAAGAACAGGTCGGCGGCGCTCAAGGCAACGGGGGCATAGCCTTCGCGCCGCAAACCGGCCGCGAAAGGCGGCTCTTCGCGGCCGATCAGGACCAGGTGGAGGTGCGGTGAAGCGCGCCGGATCAACCGCTCCAGCGCGGCGTGGATGGCGGGTTGGGTCAGCGTGTGGACATCGTCCAGCGCGACGGCGATGTTGCCCCGCAAGGCGGCGGCTTCTGCGGCGATAGCGTCTACGATCTGTTCCGGCGACAGCGCCTCACCCGCGGCAAGTGCATCGAAAATCGTTTGGCCGAAGCCCGGCGCAGCAGTACGGATCGCTGCCAGAAGATACAGGAAGAAGAGGTTGGGGTCGTCGTCGCCGTCATCGAGCGAAAGCCAGGCGGCGCGCGCCTCCGGTCGGGGCATGCCGGAGTGGCCGACAATCAGGTTGACCCGCCCGCTCAATGTGTGCAGCCAGGCCGCGGCGAGCGTGGACTTGCCTGCGCCGGCCGGGCCGACGATCAGGGAGAAGGGCGCCGGCAGGCCGGCGTTGAGTTGCAACAGGAGGCGCGTTCGGGCGATTTGATCGCCGGGCGCCTGCGGCAGATTCAGCTTCGTTGCCAAAAGTGCTCGCACGACCTGACCTCGCATGGTAGAGAACAACGTATGCGTGGAACAGCGTAAGATCCATTGTCCATGATAGCGCAGACCGGGGCTACGGGCAAACGCCGGTGACAGGAACCCAGGAGTTCCAAATGTAGCCTGTCATGCTGAACGGAGTGAAGCATCTGCGCCGTCGCTAACGGAGATTCTTCGCTGGAATGCACGCCGTTACGGACTTCTCAGGGCCAACCCGCTCAGAATGACTCGCCTATTTACCGTTTACATTTGGAACTCCTGGAAGGAACCGGGGGGACTAAAAACTTTTTGCATCTTGCGTACAATAATGGTATATACTGGATCGAATGATTGTGAGTTTTCCCGCCATCTCATCCATCCTGTCGTTTTGATTCAGCATTGGAGACCCATGAACTTCCTGCGCAAACTTGCAGCCATTGTTATCATGATCCTGAGCGTCATCGGCTTGGTGTTGTGCGTCGGCGGCATTTTCGGGGCCTGGGCGGCCAACGAGCCTGTGACGCAGGGCGTCCTTTCCGCGCTGGATACCGCCGATCAATATCTGACGGTAGCTGAGCAAACCAGCAGCATGGCCGGGGCCACGGTAGGCGACGTCTCGACCCGCCTGGCGGAAATAGCCGCCGCCGTGCCCATCGTGGCGGCGGAGGAACGCGCCGCCCTGGCCGCTCGGGTGCAGGAACTGGCCGCGCCGGTGCAACGCCTTTCCAGCACGGCGCTGGCGTTGGAAGCCGGGTTGACATCGCTCAACGACACCCTGACGACCGTCAGCCGGCTGCCGGGCCTGAATGTTGCGCCGCCGCCCGCAGAGTTGGCCGAAGTGAGCCGGCAATTGGGCGTGGTGGGTCAACGGCTGGACGACGTGCAAGCGGCCCTGTTGGAAGTATCGGGAGACGGCGCGCGCATCTCGGCGCTCATTGGCGGCGCATCCTCCGAACTGGCGCAAGTCGAAAGCCGCTTGCAGCAACTCAACGCCAATGTCGCGACGGCGATGCAAGCCTCCTCCCTCATTCAAGCGCGCATTGCGCCTGTTCTAGACCTTGTTAGCCTGGGCATGACACTTTTCCTGGCGCTCATGGCGGCGGGGCAAATCAGCCTGTTGGCGCACGGTTGGGGGTGGTTCAAGAACTGACACGATTGTCCCTGGCTCCCGTCGGCGAATATGGGGTGTTTGTCGGCGGGATGATGGCATCTATCGGCCCCGCAATTTTCTCGATCTCAGTGGAGGCATCAAATGGCGTATTCGACAGGTAAAAATCGGACGTGGGCGATCTGGCTCCTCGTATTCGTGGCGGTGATCGCCGGGCTCCTGGCGGTGCTCGACACGCTGCGGCTGTTGGGCGTGCTGCCGAACACCGTATTGGGCCAGATGAGGTTCTATAGCGCCAATTGGTTCGGCGCGATCCTCTCCGGGATTGTTGCGCTCATCTGGTTCTCGGTCGCCTACCAGCTCTACAAGGTAGACCCGCGTGGCTGGCTGTTCGTGGTCGTGATCGCGGTCATCAACCTGATCTTCCTGTTCCTGGCGATTCTGGGTCAGAGCACCTTCCAGTCGGTCACGCTGGGGATCATCGTCAATGCTGCGGCGCTGATCCTGGCGCTGCTGCCCAGCACCAAAGAAGCCTTCAACCTGAAAAAGTAGTGAGCTCCGCGTGCCCGACCGATCTGTGGGCATCGCGAGTTGTGATCTTCGGATGGAACAGGGCCGCCGCCCAGGGACGGCGGCCCTGTTCCATCCGGCGACACGGGCATTTTTTTGCATGGGAAGACGATGAGACGTCTGATATTACGACTTGCGCTGATTTTACTCCTTTTGTCGTCAGCCTGCGCGGTGATCTTTGCGCGCCCCGGGCCGGCGCGGGCGCAGGCTGAGGCGCCGACACGGGTAGTCATCAAACCGCTGAAGCCGTTTGTCTTTGCGGAGGGAGAGACGTATCGCGGGTTCAGCATTGATCTGTGGGAAGAAGTCGCCGACCGCTTGAATCTCGACTACGAATACGTGTACGTGGATACGGTCACGGAGCAATTGGACGCAGTGCGAGAAGGGCGCGGCGATCTCGGGATCACCGGCATCACCATCACCAAAGAACGCGAGCAAGCCCTCGATTTCTCGCTGCCCTATTTCCGTTCCGGTCTGCAAATCCTCACGACGGCGACGAGTAACACCGGCCAATGGGTGACGCCCCTCGACATGCTGCGACAGGCCTTCTCATCGCCGGTCTTCTATCAGCACTCTGGCCGGTCTGGCCGGCCTGATCCTGATTGTCGGGCACATCTTCTGGCTGGTAGAGCGTGGGCGCAATCCCGATTTCCCCACATCCTACGTGCGGGGCGTGTGGGAGGGCATCTGGTATTCGGTGGTGACCCTGGTGACGGTCGGCTATGGCGATCGCACGGCGCGGACAACTGATCGGACGGATGGTCGCGATGGGTTGGATGTTCATCAGCCTGTTGCTGGTCGCCGGTTTCACGGCCAACATCACCTCGCAACTCACGCTGAGCCAATTTCAGGGGCTCATTCAGGGGCCGGAAGACCTGCCCGGCAAACGCATCGCCACGGTGAGCGGCAGCACGGCGGCGAGTTATCTGGATGATCGGCGTCTGCCCTATCAGGATGTGCCTGCCGTCGAAGACGCGTATGCATTGCTGGAAGCCGGCAAGGTGGATGCCGTGGTATACGACGGGCCGGTGCTGCAATATTATGCGCTCACCGAAGGGCAAGGGCGAGTGGCGCTGGCGGGCGAGATGTTCAAGCGGCAGTATTATGGCATTGCCCTGCCGAATGAAAGCCCTGAGCGCGAGGCGCTCAATCGAGTGTTGTTGGAGATTGTCGAAGACGGGACGTACGACCGTCTCATGACCCGTTGGTTTGGCGATGCGGCGAATTAGGCCGGGGCCGGAACCGTTTGCGCGGCGAATATGATATAATTGTATGCGGATGGATCAAGTTTTCGTGGAAAAGGAGCAACGGTCACATGGCAAAGGAAGCAATCAGATACAAAATCGGTGGCTGCGACGACGGTCGCAGCGAAGTTCGATGATTCGCGCGCGGCCGAGAAGGCGCTGCGTAAGGTCAATCGGACGTTGCGCGATGAGGACAAGACAATCTACGAGGGCGCGGTGGTCACGCTCGACCGGCGCGGCGATCTCGAAATCAAGGACATGAAGGACATCGGCCTGCGCGACATCCTTGTGGATGCGGCGGACACGACGATCAGCATCGGCATCGGCGGCATCGGGCTGCTGATGGGGGTCGCGACCGCAGGCGCGAAGTTCGTGCTCGACAGTGTGCGCCTGGTCACGAACAACGCGGGGCAGGTCATCGGGTTGACGGGAGAGGTTCTCTCCTATCCGAGCCGCATGATGATGAGCGACTATGCCGCGGGTCGAGAGGTCGTCAAGATCGGCGAGAGCCTGGAAGCCGGTGAGGTCGCCGTGGTCATCACCGCCGACCCGGGCACGGCCGCCGGGCTGGCGACCGACCTGGCGCGTAGCGGCGGCAGACTGCTGTAGCGGCGGCGCGCCGGTCAGCTATCCGGCCGGACAGGGAAATCGCGCGTGCAGTGTCGCGCGATCGTTGCGCGCGATGCAGGATTGTATTATGATGATGCGTAATGGGGGCAGGCATCCGCGTGCGCCTGCATCGTTCGTGGCATCACTTATCTATTCTCATCGGAAAAGGAGACTGAATCATGTCTGCTGAAACTTGGGAAATGGACGCCGGGTTCCAGACCAAGCAAACTCCGTGGTGGCTGCTTCTGATCGGCGGCATCGCCAGCATCATCCTCGGTGTTATGCTTCTCACATCCCCGGTCAAGACCACCAATGCGTTGGTCCTCGTCCTCGCCATCTGGTGGATCGTCCAGGGCATCTTCACCATCATCGGGATGTTCATGGATCATACGGCCTGGCTCTGGAAGCTGATCGTCGGCCTCCTGGGCATCGTCGTCGGCGTCATCATCTTGCGCAACCCGATCGTCAGCACCGTTGCGGTGCCTGCGACGTTGATCCTGATCCTGGGCATCCAGGGCCTCATCAGCGGCGTCCTGGCTCTGATCATGGGCTTCAAGGGCGGCGGCCTCGGTACGATCATCCTGGGCATCCTGGGCATCATCCTGGGCGTCGTGTTGATCTTGAACTGGACGAGCCCGGCGATGATCCTGTCGCTGGTTTGGGTTGCCGGCATCTTCCTGGTCGTCGGCGGCGTCATCCAGATCGTCAAGGCGTTCATGCGCTAATCGTTCGAGCGTTGGTATTCGTCCGGCCCCCATTCCGGCGCGAGTGACCGGAAAGCCCGCCCCCTTCACGGGGCGGGCTTTTCAATTCTTGTCTTCGAGACAGGGCGCGGAGCCGGCCGGCTATTTCTGCGGCGCGGCGGGCGCGGCGTCGGATGGCGTCGCCGCTGCACCGGGCGCTTCCGGGATCTGTGGCGCGCCGCGCCGGCGACGCCTGCGCACCAGCCACCAGATGATGAGCGCGAGGGGGATCAGGAACGGCCCGAGGATGATCGTGAACTGGATGAGGCCGGTCATCAGACCCTTGGTCATGTTTCCCAGCGTCACGAAGGCGTCTTGCGCCGTCTCGCCGGGCTTGAACGCGACCGGTGTGGGCGTCGGCGTGGGCGTCGCCGTCGGCGTCGGCGTTGGTGTCGGCAGCAGCGGCTCCAGGCTCACCGAGAGGCTGGAGAACGCCGAGCGATCTTTCAGGTAGTTCATCCGGCCCTTCACCTGCTCGATCTCCCCCTCGATGGCCGTGAGTTCGGCGTTGACCTTGAGCGCTTCCTCGACGGTCTCGGTCTCATCCAGGAAGGTGCGGATGCGCGCGGCCGTGGCCTCCAGGTTGTTGAGTTGAGACTGAAGGTCCACGTACTGATCGGTCACGTCCTCGCCGCTGGCGTTGTCGCGCAACACCTTGATCGCCAGTGTTCGCAATCGGCGCTGCGTCTCCTCGAAGCGCTCTACGGGCACACCGAGTCGCAATTGCGCGTACTTCGCGCCGTCCCGCTCCTCCGTCTCCGAACTGACGATATACCCGCCCTGGCCGACGGCGATGAGCGTGACATTGTCCAGGGCGGCGTCGGTGTCGGCGACGAGCAGCGCCATATCGCCGTTCTTGATGATCTTGCGGCCTTCCTGATAGGGTGAGGGGAGGTCGGCCAGACCGGCGAGCCCGGGCTGCGGTTCGGGTTGGGCCGGGGCCTCGATCGCCGGAGCCTCAACCAGCCTCCTCTACCAGCGCTTCCGCGGCGGGCGCTTCCGCGGCCGGCGCTTCCGCCGCGTAGTCTGATGCGGCCGGCGCGGCCGCCGGCGCAGATGAACACGCCGCAAGTAGCAGGGGTGCGACGAGCGCCAGGAGCAGGAATGGGGCAATCCAAACGGGGCGTTTCATGGTTCTCCTCCTCAACATCGAGGACGACCGGGCAGCGGTCATACGGGCAAAACATGGAGAGGATCGGATCTTCCTCTTCATTATATGAGCGACGACGCACGAAGTCAACGGGTTCCGATTTGACGATTTGACCGCAGCCCTCGATTGTGGCAGAATGTCACCAGGGTCGCCTGACCCTGCAATATGGCTGACTTTCCTGTCATCGCTGCCTGCGGCCGCTGACGATTCGGCCGCCATCACACCCGCATGGAGGTTCTCTCCTTGCGCCCCCGGTTCCCCCAGGGTTTATGTGTGCACGCCCAACCGCGCCAGAGAGGTTCGTATTGGCGCACGCCAGTCCGCGTGATGGGCTTGCGCCTACACTACAAACCGCGTCCGACGTGGGTTCGTAGTGACTTTTTTACCGCCGTGCCATAGCTACGGCGACGGAGGATAACTGTGTCCAAACGAGGCAACATTCAAGGTATCGGGCTGGCTGTCGCGATCGTCCTATGGATCGGGATGCAGACGCCGGCTTACAGTCAAGGTTCGGGGCCTGAGATCGGCCCGTTGCGGGTGATGACGCCCGACCCTATCGAACGCTATGCGCCGTTCGAGGTTGCGTTTGATATAACGAATAGCGCAGCGACCAATCCCTACTGGCCCTATGAGGCGAACACCCCCGCGGGTGTGCCGCCCGGGGTGGGGATCAACGTGGATATGTCGCTGTTGCCGCCCGGCAGCGGCGACTGGGCGGGAGCCCTGACGCTGCCATGTTTCTACTACCAACCGGTAGAGGAGCTCGGCGTGGGCGCGCAGGCGGGCCTGGCGCCGGTTGGGCCGGCGGAGTGGCGCTGCCGGTTCACGCCGGAGCTGGATGGCGCGTGGCAATACCGCATCCGCGCGACGGATGCGGGCGGTACGGTCGAGAGCGCCGCAGCGTAGCTTCGATGTGATCCCGTCCCAACATAAGGGCTTTGTGCGGGTGAGCGAGACCGACCCGCAGCGCTTCGCCTTCTCCGACGGCTCGCCCTTCAATGCGCCGCTGATCAACGTGGAGCTGGGCAGCCCCTTCAACGGGCTGGAGAAGACACGCGCGAGCATTCAGAAGTATGCGGCCAACGGGGCGCGCCTGCTGCGCTGGTTGCCCACCGGCGAGGGCGGCAATTACGACGTCATCCCGTTCGGCGACGACATCAAGTCGAGCTGGGCGTTTGGCTCTGCCGGGACCGATAGCGCCGACGTGGATACGGCGGCGGGCAAGCGGTTCAGCTATGCGCCCTATTACTACACCGGGCAACGCGTGCCGGCCGTGCCGGGCGCGCGCTATCGGTTGAGTTTTCGCGCGAAGGTCGCCGGCGACAAGGTGTTCATTCCCGAGATCACAGGCCAGGGCGGCTCGTTGGGACAGCTCACCGTCTGCGCGAACCCCGCTGTTTGCGCAGATGCGCGCGAGGGCTGGAACGACTATACGCTGGAAGTGACCAACGGCGGCGGCGCATCTCTTTATATCTGGCTGCATGAAGGGCGCTCGGAGACCGACCCCGCGACCGGCTCGATCCGGCTGCATTCGATCCGCCTGCAACGCGATGAGACGGGCGCGGGCGATTGGGGGCCGAACCTGCTGGCCCGCGGCGACCCCGACACCTATAACTATGTGGATCAGGTGGGCGCGGCCCGGCTCGACGAGGTGCTGGCGCTCTCGGCGCAGCATGGCGTCTATCACAAGCTGCCGTTGTTCCACAAGAACGACTCCGTGCTGGGACGTTTCGGGCCGGACGGCGCGACGACTTCCTGGCGGTTGCGCAACTTCTACTCCGCCGAAGGGCAAGCGGCCCGTTGGTATGAGCGGGCCTACGTGCGCTACTTCGTGGCGCGCTGGTCTTACTCCACGGCGCTGCACTCCGTCGAGCTGGCGAACGAGAACGACCTGAACCTGGCCAGCTACGACGCCGCGTTTGCCCTGGCGCAAACGATCAAGGATCTTTCGCCGCGTCACATCCTCCAGTCCAATTCATTCTGGGGGTGGTTTGTCGAACCGTTCTGGACCGATCCCGTCCGCGGCGGGCTGATGGACTACGCCGATAGGCACTGGTACGCGTCCTTGACTGCGCAGGGCGGCGGCGAGCTGGTGAGCAACGTGTGGGCTGACAGTGCGGCCAACGTGCGCCAGTGCTGGAAACGTTTCAACGAGCATGAAGCGGCGTACGCGCTGGGCAAGCCGATCGTCCGCGGCGAGACGGGCGTCGCCGTCTCCGGCACGCAGCCGCAACACCCCGATATCGCCCGCGACCCCACGGGAACCTATTACAAGAAGCAACTCTGGGCGCAGGTGGGCATGGACGGCAACCAGTGCGCCGGCGACTGGTACACCAATACGCTGGATCAGCTCAATCTGTGGCCGCTCTTCGCGGCCTATGAGCGCTATCTCGACGGCGAGCCGCTGACCTCCGGCGGGTGGCAGGGCATCGGAACCGACCTGACCGGCGCGGAGCAGGTGTTCGTGACATCGGCGGACGGCAACCTGCGGGCGTGGGGTCAACGCGAAGCCGCCACGGGCCGCACCCTGTTGTGGATTGACAACGCGGCGCACACCTGGAAGAACGTGGCGGATGGCGTCGCCATCCTGAGCGCGTCGGGATCGCTCGGCGTGCAGGGGTTGCCTGCGGGCGCGTATCGCATCGAGTGGTGGGATACCACCGCCGGAGTCGTGAACCGGACGGAGACGCGGGACGTGGCCGCCGGTGAACCGTTGACCCTGGAGATTGCCGGTCTCGCATCCGACGTTGCCGTGAAGCTGATTCGCACGGGCGAACCCGCGCCGACCGCGACGCCCACCATGACTGCTTCGCCGACGACGAATCCGACGGCTACCTGGACGCTAACGCCTACGGCAACGCAACAGCGACGCCTACGGCAACCGCAACAGCCACGCCTACGGCGACCGCAACGCGACGCAACAGCCACGCCTACGGCAACTGCAACAGCGACGCCAACCGTCACGCCCACGCGGACGCCAACCGTCACACCCACGCGGACGCCAACCGTCACACCCACGCGGACGCCAACCGTCACACCCACGCGGACGGCAACTGTCACGCCCACGCGGACGCCAACCGCCACGCCCACGCGGACGGCAACGCCCGCCGTGGCGAACGCGATCCACATCGGCGACCTGGACGGCGCGGCAACGGTGCTGTCGAGCCAGGTGTGGCGCGCCACCGCGACGATCCGGATTCATGATGCAGGTCACAGACCGGTCGGGGGGATCGCGGTTCTGGCCTCATGGAGCGACGGCAGTTCGGCGAGTTGCACCACGGGGACGACCGGCGCATGTAGCGTGAGCCGGAACCTCTCTTCGGTGAGCTATCCCTCCATCACCTTCACCATTGATCGGGTTGCGCGTTCGGGCTATACCTACGATGCGGCGGCCAATGATGACCCGGATGGCGACAGCGATAGTGTGAGGATCGTGATCGCGCGGCCTTAAGGGACGCCGTTTTCGCTGCGGCATGGGAACGTGATACGATGCAGCCCTGACCGTCATCTATCGGAAAAGGGTTGCATCATGTTGCTGCGTTCGCGCGTGTCATCGCTGTTCATCGTGTTGATCGTGCTGGCGGGGTGCGCTGCGCCTGCTGCGCCGCCCGCGCCCCGCCCTGTCTCCGCGCCGGGGTTGCCCTCCGCGCCCTATGGGTCGAGCCGGGGAGAGTGACGTTTGAAGCGCCAACCGGGGAAGCCGCGGGGCCAAGTCGTCGCGACGCTGATACAATCGGGCGACGCGCCCTACCCGTTTGCGGCGCATCGCCCGGCGATCTTGCTGGTGGACGCTGAGACCGATGAACCCGTCTGGCTGGATTACCACGCCAACCTGAAGACCGTTACGTCGGGCGACGGTGCGACGGTGGAACTGACTCTCCCCGCCGGGACGGTCCTGCCGGATCAGACGGACGCGATCGTGATCCTGGATGTCTTCCCGCTGGCGCGGCAGCGTTTGGATCATGAAGTAGATCCCCGATAGGGGGCGCTTTCGTGGTCCAAACGCCGCCGCGCGGCGACCTTCAATACCACATATGCTCTCGGTACACATCCAGCGCGTAGCGGTAGCTGTCGTAGTGCGTGTTGGGTGAGATCGAATGGTCGGACGCGAAGACCAGCCGGGCGTTGCGGGCCTTCATCCCGTCAATGTACGCGCCCACCTCGCGGCGGATGGTGTCGCGGTCGTTGGTCTCGAAGACGCGCGCATCCAGCCCGCCGATGAAGGTGAGCCGATCGCCGTACTGCTCTGCGAAGACGAACGGGTCGTTGTCTTTGGCCTTGCGCTCCATGGGGTTGAGCGCGTCGAAGCCCACATCCACGATCAGCGGCAGGGCGGCGGCGGTGGAGCCGCAGGTGTGCAGGACGACGGGCAGCCCGTAGCCGTGGAAGAACTCCACGATTTCGGCGTAGTAGGGGAAGATGATCTTTTCCAGCGCCCGCGGCGAGGCAAATAACCCGTTCTTGTAGCCCAGGTCCTCATAAAGCCAGACGCCGTCGGGCAGGCCGACCTGCTCGAACATGTAGGCGAAGTGCGCCTTGTAGAAATCGGTGTAGACGCGGTTATAGTCGTTCAGCCAGCCGGGGTCGAGGATGAGGCTTTCGTACATGGTGACGTCGCCCATGCTCTGCCGCATCAGCTCCCAGATGAACATATGGCCGAAATGCGTCCAGCGCCCCGCGGCGGTCGCCTCGGCCATGTTCTTGCGCATCTGTTCGCGTTCAATGCGCGCCGGGTCCAGCTCCAGCAGACGGTCGCGATAGTCGCGCTGCCAGATCTCGCGCGTGGTCATGCGAAAATGGATGTGCTCGGGCGTGCCCATCTTGTGCTTCCAGTATTTCAGCGCCGCGCCCGCGCCGTTGCGCCGCACCTCCCATTCATCCGTCTCCTGCTCGATTTCCTCAAAATCGCGGATGGGCATGACGTCCATCCACGGCCCCACGCCGGCCATGTCGTAGCCGAAATGCAGCCACGGCGGGACCGGCTCGATATACTCGCCGGCGACTTCCACGTCTTCCGAGCGCCCGTCCTCGGGCCGCCAGCGCGATTCGCCGACCTCCTTATATACGGTGCGCGTAGGATAACCGTCTTGCACCCAGAGCAGCAGGGCGTCGGACCAGATCGAGTCCATCAACCCGACCCGCTCGACGTTTTCGCCGCGTAGCATGGCGCGGATCAGGTCGCGTGAACGTCGTCGTTGTGCCGGCAGTGGTGTCCATGATTACTCCATCTCTCGCAGGTTGAGCGCCGGGTTGGCGCAGCCGCCCTGCCGCGTCGGGCGCACGTGCGGCTCGGCCAGGTCTTCGATCCCCTTCCAGTGATACGGGTCCTCCCCCGCGATCATCACGATGTCGCGATAGTCGGCGATGGCGATTTGCTTTTCGTTCTCGCGCAGGAACCAGGGCAAGAGCGACGACGCGCTCATATAGTGATTGACCAGCGCGCGGCGATAGCCCGACGCGGCGGTGTTGGGCAGTGAGCGATGCAGCAGATAGCCGTTGAAGAAGACGATGGCTCCGGCCTCCACCTCGACGGGGACGGCGTCTTCGTCGCGATAGGGGAAGCCCTTCGATTCTTTGGTGCAATCGAACCGGGCGTCGTAGGTGTCGTCCATCTCCCACAGGATGCCCGGTTTGTGCGAGCCGGGGAGCACCCACAGGCAACCGTTCTCGATCGTCGCGCGATCCATGGCGATCCATGCGCCGGTCAGCGTGCGGTCGCGGGTGGGGATGAAGTCTTCATCCTGGTGCCATGCCTGGCCCGGCTTGCCCGCGGCCTTGATGAACAACATGGATTGCATGGCCTTGACATCCGGCCCGATGACGTGGGTCAGCACTTCGGCGATCACCGGATGCGCCAGGTAGCCCGCCATCACGGCGGACAGCTTGTGCGGGAAGTGGATGCACAGATAGCGCTGCATCACGTCGTCGTCCGTCTCGCCGGGCAGCGCGGGCGTCACCCCGCGGACGGGGCCCAGGTCGCCGCGGCAAATCTGCGCGGCGTCGCGGCGCAACTCCGCCACCTCCGCCGGGGTCAGGGCGTTGTGCACCACCAGATAACCGTTACGCCCGAAGAAATCCACTTCCTCCGGCGTGATCTTGTAGGTTGATTCGGTCAGTACAGGCTGCATCTTGTTCACTCCATTTTGCGAATATTGGCTCGAAGCCAGAGTGTAATCTCATCAACTCCGATATGGCCCTGGGCGACTCGCAGCACAAATACTTCGAGTTCGCGATGATCGGCTGTGAGTTCAAGCCCATTATATTCCAGAAAGATAGCTGCGGCAGTAATGCCAAGACGTTTGTTGCCATCCATCATAGGATGCCCCAGGATCAATGAGTGCATCAGGGCGGCAGCCTGGCTGTACAGATCGGGGTACAGCTCCTGAAGATCGAACGTTGCCCGCGGGCGCGCCACGGCGGACTGTAAAAGACCGAGATCACGTACGCCGTACGCGCCGCCCGTCTCTTCGATCAGGCGCATGTGTATGAACAACACCTGCTGGACGCTGAGATAGATCGTCACTCTGCAAGCGCTTCGAGCGCAGGACGGTAGCGTTCGATGAACAAATCTACCTGGCGCGCGAATTTTTGATCTATCTCCGGGGGCGCAGTTGACGCGAGCGTCAGAACCAACTGGCATTGTTCTCTGTCAAGCTCGACCGAAACCTCGGACCCTTCCGATATCCCCAGGTAGTCCAGCGCCTCACGGGGCAACGAGACAACCATACTGTTCCCTGTACGGAATATTTTCCGCAACATTGAATCCCTCCGGTGGATGTGCTTACACCGTAAGTATAACGCGATGATTAAATTCGTCAAGCGCCTCGATTCGCCCCAATCGCCGCCATTGCGCGATAATAGGACGCAAGGAGTCGGAATGGCTTTTTCGGAAGGATACCGCGCGCCGCGCTTTCGCGATATCGGGTTGGCCTTGCTGATCGGGCTGGCGGTGTTGCTGGCGTTGCTCAAGCTGGGCGACCTGGTGAAGATCGCCGGCGCAGCGCTCTATTATGTCCCCGCGCGGTTGGGGCTGACGCCGCAGGCGGGCAGCGGCGAGGCGCAGCGCTTCGCCTTGAATGCCATGCCTGAACTGGTGAGCTTCCCGGCGGCGGGTCGTTACGCGGTCTATACCGGCGACTATGACCTGCTGACCATCAGCGACGCGCTCGATGAAAAGGATACCGAGGGCTGGTTTACCGTCATCGTCCCGGAGACGGGTGAGCGCATTCCCATCGAGTTTATGAACCGCGGGATGCGTATCTATGACAGTCACCTTGCGCCGGGCCGCCCGGTGATGACCTTTACGATCCCGCGGCCGGGGTTCTATCAGGTCAAGCACCCGCGACGACCCGCCCGGATCGGCATTGTCCGTGACTACGTGACCGGGAACGAAGGGCGCATCCTGGCGGTCTTCGCGGCGGAGATCGCGCTGATCGTGGCGCCCTTTGCGATCGTCTTCGGGGGCAGGTATCGGCGCAGGGAAGCGGCGCGCCGCCGGGTGCGGCGCGAACGGCGCGCCGAGGCGGACGCGGCGTTTCGCGCGCTGGCCGAGCGCCGCGCGGCGCAGGCCGCATCCGACGCCGACCCGGATGCGCCGTTCCGGCCCAGGAAGTGACCCACATAGCCCGCGGAGTGCGTATGCTCGGATGCGTATTCCGCGATGTTACCTGCGAGGAGCTGCATCATGGATGTGTTCGTCTGTTTCGATGTTGAGGATATTGTCCACGAGGATACCGACGACATCGCCCTCGATATTGCCGACATGCTTGCCGCCGATGGCATCATCGCCTCGATGTTCGTGGTCGGTGAGAAGGCGCGGTTGTGGGAGGCGCGCGGGCGCTGGGACGTGATCTCGGCGGTGGCGCGGCATGACGTTGGCCTGCATACCGATCACCACTCGATCCACCCGACCGTCTCCGAATATCTGGCCGAGCGCGAATGGGCGGATGGCGTTTCAGAGGCGATTCGGATCGAGGGTGCAGCGGCGCACGATCTGGCGCGTATCTTTCGGGCCTACCCGACGACGTGGGCGACCAGCGGCGCGAGTTGGGCTCCGCAGATTCCTGCGGCGACACGCCTGCTCGGCATCCCGGCCACGGTCTATGCCCACGTGCGCGCCGACGAAAGCGGCGCGTGCTGGTACGGAGGGCAGCTTTGCTACCCCGACTACGCCTTCTTTCCCGGCGGCGAGGATGCCTATGGCAGCGATGAAACATTCGAGGCCGGCCTGCCCGGTCTGCTGGCTCAGGTGGAGGAAGCCGAACGGCGCGGCGCGCACGTGCTGGGGTTGTTCGGCGCCCACCCCACCCGGCTGCGTTACACAGCCTTCTGGGATGCCCTGAACTATAACGCGGGAGTGAACTCCGACCCGGCGGACTATCGCTTCGCGCCGCGCAAAGACGACGCGACGTATGCGACGGGCCTGAGGAATCTGTGGCGGATGATTCACACGGTTGGGGGGATGCCCGGCGTCCGGCTCGTTCCGGTGCGGTCTATCGCCAACCGCGTCGTGTCGCACAACGAGCGCGTCTCCATGCGCGAGGTGGGCCGATTGGCGACGCACGTGTTGCGCACCGACGGCGTCCCGGCAGGCGTCCGGTTGGCCTCGCCCGCGCAGATGCTCGACCTGCTGGCGCGGGCGGTTATTGCGCTGGCAGATGTTGCGGTCGCCGCGCCGGCGTTCTTATTGTCGCGGACAGTGCTGGGGCCGATCGAGCACGCGCCGGTCCTGGAGAACGTGGTCGTCGTGACCCCCGGCGAAACAGTCGCCCTGTGCCGGGATGTGGTCGCGCACGTAGATCGCGCCGGTTATCTGCCCACTTCGTTGCCTGTGGCGGGCGTCGAGCTGGGGCCGGCGGCCCTGTTGAAGCTGGCGGCCCGGCAGTTCCTGACGTTTGCCCGCGATAGGACGGAGGCGACCTACGAAGTCGCACCCGGCGACGCGCTGCCCGCCGGGACGGAGGCGCTGGTGCGGCAGGCGATCTACGAGATGTTGCCCAACTGGACGCCGCATCGCCCCGATCTGCGGTTGGATTTGCTGGCGAAGCATACTGCCTTACAATGCTGGAGCCTTAAGCCGCCGGGGTGGCGTTGAACTCCGTTGGCCCGGCGTCAATACGCAATCTCTACACGGAGGATGCTTCATGAGCACGACGAATAATGCGACCTTGCTGGAAGGCTTGAACCTGCTGCGCGCCGGGGAATGGGATCGCGCGCATCGCATCGCGCAGGACGACCCGACGCCGATGGGATCATGGCTGCACGGCGTCGTCCACATGGCCGAGCCGGACGAGTCGAACTCACGCTACTGGTATCGCCTGGCCGGCCGTGATTTTCCGGGCATGGCCGCGCTGCCCACTGAGATGAACGCCATCGAGGCGGCGCTGACCCGCGCGTGAGCGACGAACGGATCGTCTCTGCACAGTCGAATTCATCATCCTGCGGATTCAACAGTCGAGCGCGGACGCCTGCTAGAACCGGATCACGCGGAGACGCGGAGGGCGCGGAGAAATCATCGGATGTTAAGACGCGGAGATTCAAGGATCGTTCTTGTATTCATCCGCGTTCTTCACGTCTCCGCGTGTGTTGATTCTATTCTTCCCCTGGGAGGACGGCATTGAAACGAGTGGTTGTGACGGGCGGCAGCGGGGGCGTGGGGCGCTATGTGGTGCGCGATCTCATCGAACACGGCTACGAAGTCCTCAATCTTGACCGCATGAGGCCGAGTGCGTGGATTTCGCCCTTCATCGAGGTGGACCTGGCGGATTACGGGGCGACGTTCGCCGCGGTCTACGGGTACGACGCGATCGTGCACCTGGCCGGGGAGCCGGCCCCCGATCGCGACCACGCCACCGGCGCGCGGCGATTTCAGAACAATACGCTGAGCACATTCAACATCTTTCAGGCTGCGGCGGCGCAGGGGATGCGGCGGGTCGTCTGGGCGTCCAGCGACACGACGCTGGGCCACCCCTACCAGAGAGTGCGCCCGCACTACGCGCCGGTGGATGAAGATCACCCGGTGCAACCGCAGACCAGTTACGCGCTGTCGAAGGTGCTGTGTGAGGAGTTGGCCCGCCAGATGAACGGCATGTACGGGCTGCCCATCATCGGGCTGCGCTTCTCCAGCGTCCAATATCGAGGAGCGGAACATCGTGACGTTTACCGGGCAATCCCGACGTATTGGGCCGATCCTTACCGACGCAAGAGCAACCTGTGGGGATACATAGATGCGCGCGACGCCGCCCTGGGTGTGCGGTTAAGCCTTGAGGCGGACATTCAGTCGGCGGAGGTGTTCAACCTGGGCGCGGCCGATACCATCATGGACCGGCCCACGGCGGAATTGCTGGAGGCGGTCTTCCCCGGCGCGCCGATCAAACCGGGGATGGGCGAGTTCGAGGCGGTGTTGTGCATTGACAAGGCGCGCCGGCTGCTGGGCTACGAGCCGGCCTATTCGTGGCGCGACAACACGGATGAGTTCCCTGTGGCATGACGATCAGGTAAGGCGCAGATGCGCTGAGGACGGCGCGCTACGAGCGGCAGATGCGTTGCGGACAGCGCGCTACGAGCCGGTTCGGGGTTTGAAAAATTCGAATCATTCGTGAAATTCGTGGCAAAAAAGGAGCGACACATGGAAACACGACCCTTCGGGAAGACGGGCTGGCAGGTGAGCCGGTTGGGCGTCGGGCTGTCGGAGATGGGATTCGGCATGACCTTTGCGGACGAGGACAAGGCGGCGCGCATCCTCAACGCAGCGCTGGACGCGGGCATCAACCTGCTCGATACGGCGGCCTGCTACAACATCAGCGAGGAGCTGGTGGGGCGGACGGTGGCCGGGCGGCGCGATGAGTATTTCCTGGCGACCAAGGCCGGCCACATCACCGGCGGCTATGAGGGCGAGGAATGGACCTATCAAACCGTGGCCGACAGCATTGACCGGAGCCTGCGCCGCCTGCGCACCGATCACGTGGACGTGGTGCAGCTTCATTCGTGCGACGTAGACGTGCTGGAACGCGGCGATGTGATCCGCGCGCTGCAAGAGGCGCGCGCCGCCGGGAAGACCCGCTTCATCGGCTACAGCGGCGATAACGAAGCGGCGCTGTGGGCCGTGCGCAGCGGCCTGTTCGACACGCTGCAAACCAGCTTCAACCTGACCGACCAGCGGGCGCGCCACACGTTGCTGCCGGAAGCGGAAGCGCGCGGCATGGGCATCATCGCAAAGCGACCGATCGGCAATGCGGCCTGGGGCGCGCCGGCCAGCCCCAGCGATTATGCCGACGAGTATTGGGCGCGCTATCGGGCGATGACCGTGGAAGGCCCGCTGCCGTCTGAGCCGGAAGACCGCATCGGGCTGGCGCTGGCGTTCACGTTTGCGCACGACGAAGTGGATGTTGCCATCGTGGGCACTCGAACGCCGGAACACATGCCGGCGAATGTCCGTCGTGTGGAAGAGGGCGTATCGATTGCCCCCGACACTCTGGCCGCGCTGTATGAGCGCTTCGACCGGCTGGATAACGGCTGGGTGCAGAAGGGCTAGAGACCAAACGCCGCTTCGTCGTGGCGGCTTCGCCGCTGAGCTCATAGGGTGGCTGAAGCCGCCACGACGAAGGGGGAAAAATAGGATGATCTGGAAGTATTCGGACAGATACCTGACGGCGCGCGCATGGTTGCGTGGTGGACTGCTCGCGCTGATCCTGGCGGTCGGGTTGGCCGCGTGCCAACCTCTGCCGCCGCCCTCGATTCGCGCCGCGACGCCGCGCCCGGCGGATGTGACCCCCGACCCCACGCGCGCCCGGTCGGAGACGCCGGACGGGCCGGGGCTGCCGCGCTTGCTGGGCAGCTACCCTTCGCCCGATGGCGCGTGGCAGGCCGAAGTGATCCGCTATGATTGCGCCGACACGGGCGAGGGGCAGGAGATGGCCCTGGACGTGCTGCGGTTGATCCGGGTTGAGAGACGGGCAGGAGACCATTGCCGCCCGCCAGGTGCAATACTGCGGCGGCCTCGGCGCGTTCGGGCTGGGCGGGTTGAACTGGTCGCCGGGGGGACGCTACTTCTACTACACGACTGCGCGTGAGGGGCAACCGGACGGCGGTTGTCGCGCATGGGTTCCGCCCGTGGCGCGCGTGGATGTGCAGAACCCGCTCATCACGGCGGAACTGGCTGAGGCCGTGCGTTCGCCCGACGGGACGAAGCTCGCCGGGTGGCAGTCAGTCGAGGGCGACGACGGCGGCCGCAAGCTGGCGGTGTGGGATGTGGACGGCGACGAGGTCCTGCTCATTGAGTCGCCCATCGCCGGCGGCGCGCCCGGCCCTGTCGTCTGGTCGCCGGATGGAACGCGGCTGGTCTATCCCTGGGCCGAGAACGTCTGCCCGCCGGGCTATACGCAGATCGTCGGCGTGACGCTGCCCGGTGGGGAGGCTGAGACGCTGTTGGAGGCGGATAGTCCATCCTTCACCAGCCTGACGTGGGATGAACCCGGCGCATTGACCCTGACGGATGATGCGGGCGCACTGCTTCGCTTCGACCTGGCGACGCGCACGCTCGCGCCGGCGCAATAGAGTTTGACCGCACCTGCAACGCACCTCCGAGGTGCGTTGCAGGTAACAATGAAGCATATGCCCATCGCCACCGAAATCATCGCCCTTTCCGAAGACACCGACGCGCTGGTGCGGCACGCCGGGTTCCCTTCGCGCCACGTCGCGGCGCGCCACGTAGACATCTGGCTGCCGCCGGGCTACGGCCTTGACCCGGCGGCGCGCTACCCCGTGGTCTACATGCATGACGGGCAAAACCTGTTCGACCCGGCCATCGCCTTTTGCGGTGTGGCCTGGGATGTGGACGCCGCCGTCAAGGGATTGATGTGGGAAGCGGGTTTGCCCGGCGCGATCGTCGTCGGCGCGTGGAACAGCCCGGCGCGCCGCCGCGAGTATATGCCGATGAACGGCTTTGCCGCCATGCACCGCGCCCGGCGCGCCCGGTTCGTCGTCGGGTTTGGCGGCCCGCCCACCTCCGACGCCTATCTGCGCTTCATGGTCGAGGAGCTGAAGCCGTTCGTGGATACGCACTATCGGACGCGGCCCGGCCCCGCAGGATACCGTCGTCATGGGGTCGAGCCTGGGCGGGTTGCTCTCGCTCTATGCGCTGGAAGCCTACCCGGATGTCTTCGGCGGCGCGGGCTGCGTCTCGACGCACTGGCCGGCGGGGGGCAATCGGTTGGTGGACGCCATGGGGCGCGCCCTGCCGCGCGCCGGGCGCCATCGGCTCTATTTCGATTTCGGCACGGAGACCATAGACGCGCCGTATGAGCCGTATCAGCGCCGGTTCGACGGCTTCGTGCGGGCGGCGGGCTACACGCCGGGACGCGACTGGCTGACGCTGAAGTTCGAAGGCGCGGACCACTCGGAGCGAGCCTGGCGCGAGCGGGTTCATCTGCCGCTGGGGTTCTTGCTTAACCGTAGCGGACAGGATCAACAGGATGAACAGGATTAGAAAATGTCGTCATCAGGAGATACGAAAATGCAATGGTTGAATGAGCCGCGCCAATGGCAGGCCCAGGGAGAGGATTGCCGGATTACCACCGACCCACACACCGATTTCTGGCGTGTGACGCACTATGACTTCATCCGCGACAGCGGCCACTTCTGCTACGAAACGGTCGCAGGCGATTTTGTGGCCGAGGTCAAGGTGACCGGCGCGTATCGCGATCTATACGATCAGGCCGGGCTGATGGTGCGGGTGGATGACCGGAACTGGCTGAAGTGCGGCATCGAATATGTGGGGGGCGTGCAGCAGGCCAGCGTCGTGGCGACGCGCGATTTCTCCGACTGGTCGGTGACGCCGCTGACCGATAACCCGGCGAGCATCTGGTTGCGGGTGACGCGGCGCGGCGACTACGTCGAAGTGCAGCTTTCAACGGACGGCGACACATTCACGATGCTGCGGCTCGCTTATCTTGTGCCCGGCGGCGAGACGATGATCGGCCCGATGTGTTGTTCACCCGACGGCGACGGCTTCACGGTCGCGTTCGAGGGGTTTCACGTCATGCCCGTGTGATGCTCGGCAGACGATATGCCATGCTCGCCACGTCGGAGATTGCAGAGTAAATTGACTGCAATTTTTGGCACAATTTACTATTGACAACAGTTGCAAACGGGTGCATAATATCTTCGACAGTGGTCTTTGATTGAGTGCACACTTTCCGGCGTAAGGAGGGGAGACTCACAACCGATACTCATATCATCTCGACCGCCCGCTCAACATCACGCTCTACATCTCAGTCAGGAGGAATCCGATGCGTCTCAACAAGCGATCTTTCTTCTCCCTCTCTCTGTTGGTATTGATTCTGCTCGCGGCGACGGTTGTCCCGGCGATGGCCAAGCCACTCAGCGACGATCATTTTCTATGGCCCGACGACGTTCTGGGTTTCGTGCGCGAATGGCGGTCGACGGCGAGAGAGGTTGAACCCTCGAAGGTCCGGTCGAAGGCCTCGATGGCAGCGGTCACCGACAAGAAGACCGGCGTCCTGTACTAACCGCACCTTCTTCAATCGCTGAATGTGCCGGGCTATGGCGCTGACACCGGCGACATGTACGTTGGTTCAGCGGCCCCTACGAAGCGAAGGTCTTCGATCAACGAAGGTGTCTGGGGGCTGATCGGGACGAATGCGTCCATCATGGACACCTTGACGGTCGAGAGTGACAAGCTGATTTCCACGATCACCTTCAAGTACTTCATGGATCAGAACGGCGTCGTCCGCATGGATTACGACGACCACCACTTGCGTGCTGAAGTAATTCTCGATCGAGAGTCTCCCAACAGGCCCGACCGGGTTCCCGGTCGGGCCTGTTTTTTAACCGCGCACTGCCCCGGGCGGGCCACGGAACCACGGAAATTGGGAGTTGTGCATACATACCGAATCTGGTACAATAGTAGTGCCAGCCTCAGTTTAGTGTAACACAACTTCATCACTGCATCGGAGGGTTCCAGATGGCCGAAAAGAGTAAGAATACCGCGGATCAGACCGGAGGCGAATTTCGCTCGGCGCCGGTAGCCGGGACGGCCCTGTATGATAGCGCGACGTTCGCCGGCAAGGGCATCCAGTACGCAGCCATAGACGGCCAGGCCGTCTTCGAAGGCGACATCATCCTCGGAACCGTGCAAGAAGTAGAAGCGGGCGCCCGCCAGACGCCGGAAGGCGCGCTGGCCTCCATCGGCATTACCGGTCAGCAGTTCCGCTGGCCGAACGCGACGATTCCTTATGTGATTGACAGCGGGTTGCCCAACCAGCAGCGCGTGACGGACGCCCTCGCGCACTGGGAGGCCAACACCCGGATCCGGTTCGTCCAGCGCACGAACGAAGCGGACTACGTTCGTTTTGTGGCGGGCAACGGTTGCTCCTCGATGGTGGGGCGGCGCGGCGGTCCGCAGAACATCACGCTGGGCAGCGGCTGCACCACCGGCAACACCATCCATGAGATCGGCCATGCGGTCGGCCTGTGGCACGAGCAGAGCCGCGAAGATCGCGACACCTTCATTCAGATCATCTGGGCCAACATTGACCCGGCCGCGCAGCATAACTTCAACCAGCACGTCGCCGATGGCGACGACCTGGGGGCGTATGACTACGGCTCGATCATGCACTACCCGCGCACGGCCTTCAGCGTCAACGGTCAGGACACCATCGTCCCGCGCCAGGCGCTGCCGGCGGGGGTGACGATGGGCCAGCGCTCGGGGCTATCGGCGGGCGATATCGCCGGTGTGCACACCATGTATCCGGGGCCTGCGGTCACGCTCAAAGAAGTCCGTAAGGATGCGTTGACAGACCCGGTGCACACGCGGAAGGAACTCATCAAGGACCCGATCCAGGACCCGGTGACGATCAAGGAAGTCCGTAAAGATCCGATTCAGGACCCGACGGTCAAGGAGATCCGCAAGGATCCGATCCAGGACCCGGTGACGATCAAAGAAGTGGGCAAGGATCCGATCCAGGACACCTTCAAAGAGGTCGTTCGTGATCCGATCACGATCGCCGAGACGGTGGTGCAGCCCGGGCCGGGGCCGGTGATCAATCCGGGGCGGTTTGGCGACGCGCAGCCCTTTGTGATGGGCGCGCCGAGCCGTGCGGGTGGGGCCGAGCAGGCGCTGGCCGAGGCGGCGGCGCAGGTAGAAGAGCTGGCCACTGCGATGATCGAACTGGAGCAGCAGCGAAGTCAGCTCGTGGCGGCCTACGCTGCGGCGGTGCAATTGCTGGACGCGCTGCAAAGCGGGCAGATGTAAGTGATCCTCGTCATCTCTTATCCTGACGAAGATCATACACTGGAAGTGGTGGGGCGACTGGAGCGGGCGGGGCGTGAGGTCGTGCAGATTGACCTTGCGGATTTCCCGACCCGTTCCGGGTTGACCCTCTGTTGGGATGACGGGCAACCGCCGTCTTATCTGGTGGAACACGGGGGCCGCACTGTAGACCTGCGCCAGGCGAGCGTGGCCTGGTGGCGGCGGGTGCGGCCCTTCACGATAGACTCTGCGGTGACTTCGCCCTCGTTGCGCACCTTCGCCCTCAGCGAGACGGGCCAGGCGGTGGGCGGCATGTTGGACGCGCTGCCATGCGCCTGGGTGAACCCGCGCCTGGCCGATGAGGCGGCTCACCACAAGCCGTATCAGTGGGAGGTCGCGCAACAGGTGGGGCTGCGCTTGCCGCGCACGTTGGTGACGAACCGGCCCGATGAGGCGCGTGCCTTCGTGGAACGGGTGGGCGTGGGGCGCACAGTGTTCAAGGCGTTCATCGCCTCGATCGAAGCGTGGCGCGAGACCCGGCTGGTCGAAGCGGAGGACATGGCGCGGCTCGATCAGGTGCGTTATGCGCCGGTGATCTTCCAGGAGTATGTGGAAGGCGTGGACTTACGCATCACGGCGGTCGGCGACCGGCTGTTCCCTTGCGAAATCGACGCGCGCAACACCTCCTATCCGATGGATATGCGGATGGTGGTGGGCGAGTCGGTCGTCGGGCAGGCGGAGTTGCCGCCGGATGTACACGATAAGCTTCTGGCCTTGCAGCGCCGGTTGGGGTTATACTACGGGGCGATTGACATGCGGCGCACGCCGGATGGCGAGTATGTGTTCCTCGAGGTGAACCCGGCAGGGCAGTGGCTCTTCACCGAGCGATTGACCGGGATGCCCGTCAGCCAGGCGGTGGCCGACTTGCTGGCCGGGCTGGAGGATCACCCCGAGTCAGGGAGGGTCGCATGAAGCGTAAGATCATGGGCTTCGTGATGCTGCCGCTCGATGCGCCGGAGACGCGCGCCGGGCTGACGCTGATCGAGGTGCGCGATGTCTCGCTCCTCGATGCGCCTTCGGTGGTGATCGCCGAAGAGCGCCTGGAAGATGTCCGGCTGGAGCCGGGCGGGGCGATCCCGTTCAGCGTGGATACCCCGGAAGTGGAAGCCACGCAATCGCTGTCGCTGCGGGTGCATATCAGCATTGACGGCAGCGAACGGGTGCAGACGGGCGATCTATTGACGACCATGCATTACCCCGTGCCTAACGAGGGTATGCCGAGACCGATGCAAGTGTTGGTGCAGGTGATCTAGCGAGGCGGAGGAGCTGAGGGGCAGAGGGGAAAGATGATTCTTCCACATCCTGACCCCCTCCCAAAGGGCGCGGCCCCCTCCGCTCCTCTGCTCCTCTGCTCCCCCTTTGGTTCCCGTCCTCATTCGTGGTAATCTACTCCTGATTCACTCTTACTTCAGGAGGCAACCCATGTCCACGCTGATCCCCGGTGACGTAGAAAGCAACGGTCTGAAGATACACTATTACAGGACTGCCGACGAGGCCGGGGCGCGCCCGACGCTGGTGCTGTTGCACGGCATCACCGACAGCGGGCTGTGCTGGCCGCGCGTCGTGAAGGCGCTGGCGGGCGAATATGATCTGGTGCTGCCCGATGCGCGCGGGCACGGCCTGTCGGATAAGCCGCCAACGGGCTATGCGCCGGAGGATCACGCCGCGGACGTGGCCGGGCTGATCGCGGCGCTGGGGCTTGACCGGCCGGTTGTCATCGGGCACTCGATGGGCGGGCTGGTTGCTTCGCTGGTCGCCGCGCACCATCCCGACCTGGTCGCGCGCCGCCGTCCTCGAAGACCCGGCCTGGATGCCCGATACGGGCGCCCACTCCCCTGAGCAGCGGGCGGCTCGTATGGCTGAGTGGCGCAGGCAAATCCTCGCGCGGCAGGCCATGACACCAGAAGCCTTGATCGCAATGCGCCGGGGTGAGCAACCCAGGTGGGAAGAAGAGGAGTTTCCCGATTGGGTGGTGGCCAAGATGCAGGTGACCCCGGACGTGGCGGAGTTTCACAGCCGGGCCATGCCGCCGTGGCGAGAGCATTGCTTCTGCCATTCACTGCCCTACACTGTTGATCACCGCCGATGTGAGTCAGGATGCCATCGTGACGCCGGAGCAGGCCGCCGAAGCGCAGGCTTTGAACCCTCTGATTGAGGTTGCCCACGTGCCCGACGCCGGTCACAACATCCGCCGTGAGGACTTCGACGCCTACATGACGGCGGTGCGCGCCTTCCTGGCGAAAATTGATTCGTAAGTTCACTCATGATGGAGAACAAGAATAGTGGCTGAGAATATGCACGATTGGGAAAATCCGTACGTTTCCGGGCGGAACCGCGAACCGGCGCACGTCACGCTGACGCCCTATCCCGACGCGGCTTCGGCGCTGGCGGGCGACCGGGAGGCTTCGCCGCACTTCAGGCTCCTTAACGGCGACTGGCGCTTCACCCTCGCGCCGCGCCCCGAGGCCGTCACGGCGGATTTTTACGTCCCCGATTTCGACGCGAGCGGGTGGGATAACCTGCCCGTGCCGGGCAACTGGCAGATGCACGGCTATGACCAGCCGCGTTATATGGCGTCGGATTACGGCTTCGATATTTCGCGGCTGCCCGGTGTGCCGTTGGAAAACCCGGTGGGGCTATACCGGCGCAGCTTCGAGCTGCCCGCGGACTGGGATCTTCGACGGGTCTTCCTCGTCTTCGACGGCGTGGATTCGGCGTTCTACCTTTGGGTGAACGGCCAACAGGTCGGCTACAGCGAGGACAGCCGGCTGCCCGCCGAGTTCGACATCACGCCGTATCTCGTACCCGGCGAGAACCTGCTGGCCGTGCAGGTGTACCGCTGGTCGGACGGCAGCTATCTCGAAGACCAGGATATGTGGTTCCTGAGCGGCATCTTCCGCGACGTCTATCTCTATGCGACGCCGGAGGTGCATCTGCGCGACTTCTGGGCGCAGACCGAGCTGGACGCGGATTATCGCGACGCCACGTTGCGCGTGCGGCTGAACGTGCATCATTACGGCGAGGAGGGGGACGAGCGCCGCGGCCGCGTCGAGCTGATGCTCCACGACCCGGCGGGCGAGCCGGTCTTCGAGGCGCCGGTGGCCGTCGCGTTCCGGGTCGAGCCCGGCGGGGAGGCCGTGCTGGAGGTAGAAAAGCGCATCGAGAACCCGCTCAAGTGGTCCGCCGAGCATCCGCATCTCTACACGCTGCTGCTGACGCTGACGGACGCGGACGGCAGCGTGCTGGAGGTCGAGCGGAGTCGCGTCGGGTTCCGCGTGGTGGAGATGCGCGACGGCAAAGTGCTGATCAACGGCGCGCCGATCTATTTCCGCGGCGTCAACCGGCACGAGCATGACCCGCAGACCGGCCATGCCGTGTCGGTCGCTTCGATGCTGGAAGACATCCTGCTGATGAAGCGGTTCAACGTCAACGCGTGCGCACCTGCCACTATCCCGATGATCCGCGCTGGTACGACCTGTGCGATCAGTACGGCCTGTACGTGATCGACGAGGCCAACATCGAATCGCACGGCGTGTGGGATCGGCTGACCAAAGACCCCGCCTGGCGCGACGCGTTTCTCGACCGCGGCAGCCGGATGGTCGAGCGCGACAAGAATCACCCGTCGGTGATCATCTGGTCGCTGGGCAACGAGTCGGGCTACGGGCCGAACCACGAGGCGCTGGCCGATTGGATCCACGCGCACGACGCGACGCGCCCGGTGCATTACGAATCGGCGCGGCAGCGAGCCGTATCTCGACATCATCAGCGTGATGTATCCCAAGGTGGACGCGCTGGAGAAGATGGCGCAGACGCCCGGCGAGACGCGCCCGCTGGTGATGTGCGAGTACGCGCACGCCATGGGCAACAGCCCCGGCAACCTCAAAGAATACTGGGAGATCATCGAGAAGTATCCGCGCCTGTGCGGCGGCTTCATCTGGGACTGGGTAGATCAGGGCATCCTCCAGCACACGGACGACGGCGAGCCGTGGTATGCCTACGGCGGCGACTTCGGCGACACGCCGAGCAGCCTGAGCTTCTGCATCAACGGCGTGATCTTCCCCGACCGGTCGGTGCACCCCGCGATGTGGGAGGTGAAGAAGGTCTACCAGCCGGTAGTCGTGGAGGCGGTGGATCTGAGCCGGGGCATCGTGCGCGTCCGCAACCGCTATTTTCACACCGATCTGAGCGGGCTGAAGATCAGGTGGGCGCTCTCCGCCGACGGCGAGGTGGTGCAGGCGGGCGTGCTGCCGCCGCTCAGTACGCCGCCCGGCCGGAGCGAGGAAGTCGTCGTGCCGTTCGCGCGACCCACCCCCGCGCCGGGCGTCGAATATTGGCTCGAACTGAGCTTCCGGTTGGCCGAAGATCAGACCTGGGCCGATGCGGAGCATGAGGTCGTGTGGGCGCAGCTCGCGCTGCCCGGCGCCGTCGCCGCGACCCCGCTCGAACTGGATGGGATGCCCGCGCTGACGCTGGAAGACAACGCGCAAGAGGCGGTCATCACGGGTGAAGACTTCCGGCTGGTCTTCGACCGGCAGGCCGGGCGCATCCGCTCGTTGACGCATGCCGGGCGCGAACTGTTCGCCGCCGGGCCGCGTCTGAACGTCTGGCGCGCGCCGACGGAGAACGATCTGAACACCTGGGGCGACGAGCGCGCGGCGATCCACTGGCGCGAGGTCGGCTATGACCAGCTCGAGGAGGTGGTCGAGTCGGCCTGGGTGACGCGGGCGTGGCCCGAGAAGATCGAGATCGGCGTGCGCTCGACCCTGCGCGTGCCGGACGGCGCCGAACTGCTGCCGCCTGAGGACGTGTCTGCGCGCTACGGGATGCTGGAGCAAGGCTTGCAGATGTTGCTGGACGATGCGGGCCTGGTCGCGCTGGCCGGGGCGCTGGGACTGGATGCGGCGCAACTGGGCGGCGAGGTGGGGGGTCAACTGCCCGGCGAGCCTTCGACCAGGGCGGCGCGCATCGGGGCGCTGTTGGGGTGGGTGACGGCGCAGAACCGGATCTATGACCTGCTGCTGGCCGTGAACCAGGTTCTGACTGCCGCCGGGATTCCCGTCCCGGACGTGCTTGAACACGCCATCGCCGCGGGGCCGGAGGGCTGGCAGCCGCAGACGCCCGCGCCGCGTGCCCGGTTCGACTGTCATCTGGTGTATGAGGTGTATGGCAGCGGCGATGTGATCGTCAACGCGTACGTCGTTCCGATCGAGGGGCTGCCGTTCCTGCCGCGGCTGGGGATGCAGATGCAACTTGTGGAGGGGCTGGAGTGGTTCGAGTGGTACGGTCGCGGCCCGCATGAGACGTACGCCGACCGGCTGGAAGGGGCGCGCGTGGGTCACTTCCGCGGGACGGTGGATGAGCAGTACGTGCCCTACATCTTCCCGGAGGAGAACGGCAACAAGGAGGAGGTGCGCTGGGCGGCGCTGATGGACGCGGAAGGCGTCGGGCTGCTGGTCTCCTGTCGGGGCGACGCGGCGCATCCTTACGGCTGCGTCAGCGCGCATCACTTTACGACCGAAGACCTGACCGCGGCGAAACACACCTACGACCTGAAGCGGCGACCGGAAATCACGCTGAACGTGGACCTCGCGCAATCGGGGCTGGGCAGCGCGTCGTGTGGGCCGGGCCGGCTGGAGCAGTACCAGCTCGACGCGGTGGAGCGGCGCTTCCGGGTGCGGCTGCGCCCGTTCGCGCGGGCGGAGATCGAGCCGATGGCGCTGGGGCGTCGTGCGCCGGGATAAGATAGGTGCAACGCACTTCGCGAAGTGCGTTGCACCTGATTGCATAGGAGGCCAAGCCATGACGGAGATCAGTTATTACGTGGCTGCCAGCCTGGACGGCTACATCGCGACGCCGGACGGCGGGGTCGCGTGGCTGAGCGAGTTCGAGGACGGCGACGAGGACTACGGGTATGCCGATTTCGTCGCGTCGCTCGATGCGGTGCTGATGGGGCGGCGCACGTATGAACAGGTGTTGCCCTTCGGCCCGTGGCCCTATGCGGGCAAGCCGTGCTGGGTGTTCTCTCACGCAGAGCTTAACTCCTGCTGCGGCGGAAGTGACGATCACCACTGCCGAGCCGCAGGAGGTGGCGGCGGAGCTGGCGGCGCGCGGGCTGCGTCGGGCCTGGCTGGTGGGCGGCGCCGAGCTGGCCGCATCGTTCCGGGCGGCGGGGCTGATTTCGGAGTATTACGTTGCCGTCATCCCCATCATCCTGGGGGCGGGAATCCCGCTTTTCGCTGCGCCCGGCGCGCCCGAACGGCTCACGCTGGTCGAGTCCACGCCCTATCCGAACGGGATTGTGATGCTGCATTACCGACCGACAGGCGCTTATGGTGGTAAATAAGATCGTTGAATCACGTGTACGTCGCCCCGGCTCGTAGCGCGCGCTACGAGCCGGACGCGACATCAAGCAGGAAAAGGAGCCGATTCATGACAACTCACGACGCACCCCTCATCCCGCGCAAGCTTTTGTTCGGCAACCCCGATCGCGCCATGGTGCAAATCAGCCCCGACGGCCAGCGCCTGTCGTGGTTGGCCCCGCTGGATGGGGTGCTCAACGTCTGGGTGGCCCCGCGCGACAATCCCGACGACGCGCGCGCGGTGACGCACGACACGGGGCGCGGCGTTCGGTTCTACGGCTGGGCCTACACCAACGATCATATCCTCTACATCCAGGACAAGAACGGCGACGAGAACTGGCGGCTCTATGCCGTGGACCTGGCCGACGATACGGTGCGCGACCTCACGCCTTACGAGGGCGTCCAGGCGCGGCTGGCCGGCGTGAGTCACGTGCATCCCGATACGGTGCTCATCGCCCTGAATGACCGCGACCCGAGCTACCATGACATCTACCGGCTGGCGCTCGCGACCGGCGAGCGGACGCTGCTGTTGCAACACGACCGCTTCATGTCCGTCGAGGTGGATGACGATTACCGGCTGCGCTTCGGGTTGCAGATGACGCCGGACGGCGAGATCGAGATCTACGCGCCGGGGCGCTCTGACGAGCGCACTACGAGCGCCGAAGATTGGGAGTTGTGGGATACCATCCCCGCCGAGGACACGCTGACGACGAACCTGATCGGCTTCGGGCCGGACAATCAACTGGTTTACCTGATGGATAGCCGCGGGCGCGACACGGCTGCGCTGTTCGAGATCGAGCCGGAGACGAAGGCATCGAGGCTGCTGGCCGAAGACCCGCTGGCCGACGTCGGGCAAGTGATGATGCATCCCACGGGCAAGCAGGTGCAGGCGGTGTCCTTCACCTACGAGCGCAAACGCTGGGAGGTGCTGGATCCCTCCATCGCGCCCGATCTGGCGACCCTGCGCACCGTGTCGGAGGGCGACGCCGAGATCGTCAGCCGGACGCTGGACGACCGCGCCTGGATCGTCGCCTACGTGGTGGATGACGGCCCGGTGCGTTACTATCTCTATGACCGCGTGCAACGCGAGGCGCAGTTCCTGTTCACCAACCGCGCCGACCTCGAAGGCCGCCCGCTGGTCAAGATGCATCCTGCCGTCATCAAGTCGCGCGACGGTCTCGATCTGGTGTGCTACTACTCGCTGCCCCCCGGTTCCGACCCCGACGGCGACGGGCATCCCCGTCGCCCGCAGCCGACCGTGCTGATACCGCACGGCGGGCCGTGGGGCCGCGATACGTGGGGCCTCAACGCGTAGCACCAGTTCCTGGCGAACCGCGGCTACGCGGCGATCAGCGTCAACTTCCGGTCGTCCACCGGGTTCGGCAAGGCGTTCGTCAACGCCGGCGACCTGGAGTGGGGCGGCAAGATCATGGAGGATCAGCAGGACGCCGTGCGCTGGGCCATCGCGCAGGGCATCGCCGACCCGGAACGCGTGGCGGTGATGGGCGGCAGCTTCGGCGGCTACTCGGTGCTGGCCGGGTTGACCTTCTTCCCGGAGACGTTTGCCTGCGGGGTGGACATCGTCGGCCCATCGAACCTGATCACGCTGCTCGAATCGGTGCCGCCCTATTGGAAGCCGATGATCGAGACCTTCACCAAACGCATGGGCGACCCGCGTACCGAGGAAGGGCGCGCCCTGCTGGAGCGGCACTCGCCGCTGAACTACGTCGAGAACATCCGCCGCCCGCTGCTGATCGCGCAAGGGGCCAACGACCCGCGCGTCAAGCAGGCCGAGTCGGATCAGATCGTGGCGGCGATGCAGGCGAAGGGAATCCCGGTGACCTACGTGCTCTATCCCGACGAGGGGCACGGCTTCGCGCGGCCCGAGAACAACCTGTCGTTCAGCGCCATCGCGGAGGCGTTCCTGGCGCGCTGTCTCGGCGGCCGCGTCGAGCCGATCGGCGACGACTTTCGGGGCGCGAGCCTGACGGTGCCCGCCGGCGCGGACGAGATAGGCGGCCTGGCTGAAGCGCTGGCCGCCGCCTGAGAGAGGATCTGCGACGATGATTATCACAACAACCAACATCGTCGAGGGACGGCCAGTCGAGGATTACCTGGGCGTTGTCACCGGCGAGGCCATCCTGGGGGCGCACATCGGGCGCGATATCCTGGCGAGCTTCACGGATATTGTGGGCGGGCGTTCGGGCGTCTACGAGGAGGAAGTACGCAAGGCGCGCAAGATTGCGCTGGACGAGATGGCCGCGGAGGCCAAGAAGCTGGGCGCAAACGCCGTCATCGGTGTGGATATTGACTACGAGGTGATTCGCGATGGGATGCTCATGGTCGCCGCCAGCGGCACCGCCGTTAAGATCGCCTGACCGGCGCAAATGGGGCCGGAGGTTCGCATGACGAGCGCAAGCTAAGGCCAGGCCAGCCAGGAATGAATTCCCGGCCTGACACGAAAAACGCGCTGAGAAGCGCGTTGGAAAGCATTCGCCGTAACTGGCTTATGCTGATTGAGGATTTATTCCGATGACCGCCGCGATCGGCTAACCGCCACGGATGCGCCGCGCGGCGCGGCCGACGGCGCCCTCGAACCAGGTGATGTCTGCCTCGGTGTGCGCGGCGCAGGCCGAGCCGCCCCCGTGGACCACGTGTGCATCCTCAAGTAATAACGCGAGCTGGAACACCACGTCGCGCAGCGCCGTGTCGGTGAGGGTGGGGTCGTTCACCACATCCGGCCCGGTGAGCGCGAGGTCGTCGCGATAGGGAAAGTGCGGCACGGCCACCGAACTGCCGATACCGATCCCGTCGCCGTCGCCGGTGCAGCGGGCAAGCATCCCCTCCGCGGCGAACGCGCGCTCGATGGCGGCGCGCATCGCCGCGCCGAGTCGGGCGATATGTGGATAGATCTCATCGGCGTGCGCCACGATCTGTTCGAGATGCGTCTTCGCGGCGAGCATTGCCAGCGGGTGCGCCGAGTAGGTGCCGCCGGAGAAGCCCACGCGACGCCCCGTCTCGCGCCCCGCCTGCGCCAACACCTCCGCCCGCCCGGCGACCGCGGCCACGGGCATCCCGCCGCCGATGATCTTGGCGAAGGTGGACAGGTCGGGCTTCACGCCATAAATACTGCCCAGGTCGGATGGGCCGAAGCGGAACCCGGAGATTACCTCATCGAAGATCAGGAGCGCGCCGTACCGGTCGCACAGGTCGCGGGCCGCGCGCAGATATTCGGGCTGCGCGAAGATGAAGCCGCCCGCCCCGATGAACGGCTCGACGATGAAGCACGCAACCCGGTCGCCCAGCCGTCGAAAATCGTCCGCAAGCCGGTCGGCGTCGTTGTATCGCGTCACGGCGACCTCGCCGGTCAGCGCGGCGGGCAGACCGGCGCTCTCCACCTTCCACGGTTCGGGGCCGTCCTCGAAGTGCACGCCCTTTAGCGCCCACGGCTGCGCGCCGTGCCAGCCGCCGCCCACCTTCAGCACCAACTCGCGCCCCGTGAAGCCGCGCGCCAGCAGGGTCGCATACATGGTCGCCAGCGCGCCGCTGGTCGTGAACCGGACGCGCTCCGCGCCGGTTTGCCGGCAGAGTAACTCGGCCGTCTCGATTTGCAACCGGTCGGTGAAGCCGGTTTGTAAGCCCCAATTGGTTTGCAGCGCGGCGGTCAGCGCCCCGGTGATAACGGGCGGGTTGTGACCCAGCAGGTTGGCGTGATGCCCCTGCCAGAAATCGAGGATGGCGTTGCCGTCCTCGTCCCACACCCGGCCGCCCTGCGCGCGGGCGATGCGCGGCGGGAACGGGCGAATCAGCCGCAAGGCGTGGTTTCCGCCGTCCACCATCACCTCCAACGCGCGCCGGTTCAGCGCGGCGGAGGTCGGCGCGTGGCGCTCATACTCGGCGGAGAGTTCGGCAAGCAGACGGGTATAGTCGCGTGGCACGGGTGACGCCTCCTGTGGCTTTCAATTGTCTGAGAGTATAGGCTCACGGGGGCAGCGAGTCAAACCCGCTCTCGATGGACAGGATTGAAAAGACGAACAGGAAGGGCGACATAACGCCATTCCTGGAAAAGCTCCACGCACAAAATGGATTGACGCAGGGTGGGCTTAATGTTATAGTGAGTGATATCACACAGTGATATGTAGCGCAAGATGGCATCATGCGCTACGTTGTTCCGCCGGCGGGAGCGCATTTCCGAAGGAGTATCATGCGCGGAGAAAGAGCGATCGTCATGTTCCTGGTGGGATGCGCGCTGCTCAGTGGGTGCTACACGGGGCAGATGGCCCCCACGCAGAAGGCAACTGTGCAGCCCTCCTTTGCGCCGATCACGCCGTTGACGCCCACCCGCGCCCCTGCATCAACGCTGCGCCCGACCGCCACGCCAACGCGTACCTTACAGCCCGACGTCACAGTCGGCGAGGCCCTCGTCACCGAGATCGTGGATGGCGACACGATCCGTGTGCGGATCGGCGACCAGATCATATCCCGTGCGTTACATCGGCATTGATACGCTGGAAACCCACGATGCCGACCCCGCGCATCCGTGACCTGGCGAAGGCCGCGACGGCGAGTAACCGTGCGTTGGTGCAGGGCAAAACGGTATGGTTGGAGAAGGATGTCTCCGAGACGGATCGTTACGGGCGTTTACTACGCTATGTGTACGTGGGCGACGTGATGGTCAATGCGGAACTGGTGCGGTTGGGGCATGCGGTTGCGAGACAATATCCCCCGGACACCCGGCATCATGCGCTGTTCGAGCAGTTGGAGGCGCCGGCGAAGGCGGCGGGAATCGGCATCTGGAAGCCCGTCCGGCCCATTACCCTGGCCGCCGCAAGCCTGCGCGCCGGACCGGATGTCACTTACGATGAGGTGGGAATCATCCCGAAGGGTGAACCGGTCGAGATTGTGGCGCGCAACGCGGCGGGCGACTGGTATCAGTTGGCCGGCGGCGCGTGGATCATCGCGCAATTCGTGGAGGACGCGCCTGCCCGCGCCCTGCTTACCGTGGCGGCAGCCCCGCCCGCCGCGACCGCGGTTCCCGCGCAACCCAACGCTCCACTGCTCGATCTGACCGCGGCGACGGCGCAACCTGCCGCGCCGCCGGTCGCGCCGCCGGTCGCGTCGCCACCGGTCGCGCCGACCGTTATCCCGGCTCATCAGCCTGGCGCCGCGTCTGAGGTCAAGATCATCGCGCTGTTTCGCGACGGCGCGAAGGGGCAGAACGAGCCGGACGAGTATGTTGAAATCACGAATACCGGGGCCGATTCGATGGACCTGACCGGGTGGCGGCTGGTCAGCGAGGTGGGTTGGGATGCGGGGCAGGTGTTTGTCTTCCCGCCAGGGTTCATCCTTGCGCCCCAGCAGATCTGCCGGGTTTATACGGACGAAGATCACCCCGAATGGTGCGGTCTCAACTTCGCGTATCGCAAGAGCGCTATCTGGAGCAACAGCAAACCGGACGCCGCGCGACTCTACGATGCGTCCGATGCGTTAATCAGCACGTTTCAGTGAAAGATTCACCACGAAGGAGCCAAGAAACGAAGTCTTCTGCGGAAAACTTCGTTTCTTCGTTTCTTCGTGGTGAAAATCTCTACAACACGCCTTCCAGAACCTTCGCCACCGCCTCTGCGGTCTCCTCCACGTCCTCGTTCGTGTAGAGCGGGTTGATGTCGAGGTGAACGGCGCGGCCCAGCAGGTCGAGCGTGCGCGGGGCGACCTCGGGACCATAAGATATCTCGCGGTGCGCCCAGCGCCACGGGCCGCCCTCGGCCGACCAGTTGCGATGCTCCACGATGGGAATCCAGTGCGCGTAGACGTGATAATCCACGTGATCCGGGCTGTAGAGCTGCCACGTACCCACGCCCTCGGCTTTCAGCGCCTCGCTCATCCGGTTCGCTGCGGCCACATCCGGCGCGAGCAGGATCATGCAGACCGATGCGTCGCCCTCCGCGTCGTGCGCCGTCGGGAAGGCCACCCCCTTGCGCGCGGCGATGGGAGCAATCGCGCCCTGCAACATGGCCTTGCGGGCGCGCATCGCCGCCAGTAACCCATTCAACCGGCGGAGTTGGACTCGAGCGACTGCGGCTTGCAGCTCGGAGATGCGGAAGTTGACGCCCCACAGGATCTCGTCGCGCGGGAAATCGCCGCGCAACCCGCCGATCACGTCGTGCCACATCACCGCGCGCTTCCAAACCTCATCATCGCTGGTGATCACCATGCCGCCCTCGCCCGACGTGATGATCTTGTTGAACTGAAGGCTGAAGCAGCCCACGTCGCCGATCGTCCCCAGCCGCCGCCCGTGATAGGACGCGCCGTCGGCCTGGGCCACGTCCTCGATCAGCTTCAGGCCCCGGCGTTGCGCCAGCTCGGAAAACGCATCCATGTTACACGGCATGCCGCGCATGTGGACGGGCATGATCGCCTTCGTGTAGGGCGTGATGCGCGCTTCGGCGTCAACGGGGTCGAGCGTGAGGGAGTCATCCACCTCGGCCACCACCGGCACGGCGCCCACGGCCAGCACCGCCGCGGCGGAGGCGATCCAGGTGTAGCCGGGCACGATCACCTCATCGCCCGGCCCAACGCCGATGCCCCGCAGCCCGCAGATCAGCGCCGCGGTGCCGGAGGTCACGGCGAGGGCGCGCCGCGCGCCCGTATGGGCTGCGAACTCCGTTTCCAATTCCGCCGCCTGTGAGGGGCCGGGGTTCGGGCCGTAATAGCGGAACAACCGCTTGGCCCGCACCGATTCGAGGACAGCCTGCTCCTCCTCCACATCAATCTCGTTGCCGCCCGGATACATGGATGGATTCGGGCGGGTGCGGGCGGGCGTTCCGCCGTCAATGGCAAGCTTCTTTTCCGGCATGATGATTTCTCCATTCGCGCGATAGTGGTGCGCTACACGCCTCGATGTGCAACGCACCGGTGGCCTTTGGGGACCAGTTTATCCCTTGATACCGGTGAGCGCAATACCTTGTACGAAGTATCGCTGGAACAGCAAGAAGAGGAGGACGGTTGGGATCGTGGCCAGCGTCGTCCCGGCCATGAGCGGCCCCCAATCAACCGTGTGCTGCGACTTGAACAGCGTGAGACCCAATTGGATCGTGCGCATGCGATCACTCTGGGTGATGACCAGCGCCCAGAGAAAGTCGTTCCAGGCGTATTGGAACGTAAAGAGCGCTACTACGGCGAGTACGGCCTTGCTGAGCGGCAGGATGATCCGCCAGAAGATGCCGTATTCCGAGCAACCGTCAATGCCGCGCGGCATCCTCAAGTTCGACGGGCAGCGAGAGGAAAAACTGACGAAACAGGAACACATGGAACGCGCTGCCCACCATCGGAAAGATCAGGCCGGGGTAGCTGTCCAACCAGCCCGTGCCGCCCTGGCCCAACCAGTTATTGCCGCCGGCGAATGGCGTCCCCTTGACGATCAGAAAAGTGGGGATCAGGGCGATCAGACCGGGCAGCATCATTACGGAGAGCACGATCAAGAAGACGGCATCGCGTCCCCGCCATTTGAGCCGGGCGAAGGCGTAGCCCGCCAGCGCCGTGATCAGGACATTCAACACCGTGACCGAAAGTGTGACGATCATGCTGTTCTTGAAGTAGATGTGGAAATTGCCGCGCGTCATCGCCCGCACGTAATGAGCAATCGTGTATTCCGTCGTGAAGACCACGGGTGGCATCTTGAAGATCTGTTGTTGCGGCTTGAACGACGTGAACACCATCCACAGAAAAGGGATGAGCATTGTCAGTGCGGCGAGGATGAGCACCGTGTAAGCCAGGCCAGGCAAGACGATCCTGGTACCGAACTTTGCTACCCTTTGCCCGGCGGTTGGGCCTGCGGCAGGCGGCGTCATCGCGTCTTGCATGTCAAATCTCCATGCCGCCGCGCATCAGGCGCATGTTGAACACGGACAACCCCAGCAACAGGAGGAACAGGACCCACGACTGCGCCGACGCGTAGCCCATGTTGAAGTAGCGAAACCCGTTGACGTAGATCTGGTGTACGATGGTGGTCGTAGCGAACGCCGGGCCGCCGTCCGTCATCGCGTAGATCGGACCGAAAATTTGGAAAGATGCGATGATGCTGGTGATCAGCACATAGAGCGTGACCGGTTTGAGCATGGGCAAAGTGATGTTACTGGTAAGCTGCCAGCGGCTTGCGCCATCCACGCGCGCTGCCTCGTACAGCGTCTCCGGTACGCCCTGTAGCCCGGCCAGGAAGATGATCATCGCGCCCCCGACGCCTATCCACACGCTCATGATGATGATGGCAGGGATGGCTTGGGTGGTGCTTTGCAGCCACAGCTGCGGAGGGAGCCTCAACGCCTTGAGCAAGGCGTTCAGCAGACCGAAGTTCGGGTCATAGAGCCACAACCACACCATAGACAGTGCAATCGTAGACGTGACGACAGGCAGATAGAACACGACGCGAAAGAAATTACGCCCGCGGATCCCGGCATTGACGGCAAGCGCGAGGATCAGCCCGAGGAGGATGACAAGCGGGATGTAGCCGACCGTGTACAAAACGGTATTCTTGATAGACCGCCAGAATAATTCATCCTCAATCATCCGTCCAAAATTCGCAAGGCCTACCCACTCCGTGTCCATGACGACGCTGTAATTGGTCATGCTGAAATAGAGCGAAGCCAACGATGGGATGATCCAATAAACGGTGAGCGGGATCATGAGCGGCAGGATGAAAACGATAGCCGCCTTCTCCTGTCGGGTCAGGGAAAAGCGGTTATGTGGCCCGGTTGTCGCCGTTTCGACCGGGCCTCTTCTGGTCGCAATTGCCATATCTATTTCCCTCTACCCCCTCTCCGGTGGGGAGAGGGGGTCAGGCAAGACGCAACGAGATTCAGGACTGGGTAGCCTGATTCAGTTCTTCGACCTTCTTCTTGACTTCCTCGGCGGCCTTATCCAGCGCTTCCTGGATGCCGATCTCGTCACGCAGGGCGGCCTGGACATAGTTGCCGATGATCTCCAGCGTCGGGAACTCTGTGGCCTGCGGCGTGGTGTCACCCCAGCCCTGGAGAGGAATTTGCTGGAACTTCACCAGCATCGGGTCCTTCATGTATTCGGCGTTATCGGCGACGGCAGCGCGCGGCGGCGACTCATTCGTCGGGCTGAGCATGCCAGTGAGGGTCGCCTCCGAGATCATGTGCTTCATCAGCGCCCACGCCTTGTCGGGGTTCTGGGTGTTTGTACCGGTGGCATAGACGTTGGGGCAGCAGTAAGTTAAGCGCGTAACCTTCTCCAACGGCGGGGCGATGCCGAGCAATTCCAGTTTGTCGGGCTGGTTGCGTTTCCAGTTGCCGACTTCCGCCGAGCCCTGCACCTGCATGGAGGCGATGCCTTCGCCGAGGGCCGACATATCCGGGGTCTTGGCGGTCATCCCAGCGATGGGTGAGACCTTGTACTTGTGAATCAGGTCATAGAAGAATTGCAGCGCTTCGACCCCGGCTTCATTGTTGAAGACGACGTCATTGGGGTCCCAGCTTCCCCACGGCACGACGACGTTGGTCCCGTTCTGCACCAGGAAATACCACCACTCGAAGAAGGCGCCGTTGGGCGCGGAAGCGTTGGTCATATATCCGGAACGGGTGATGTTGCCCTGGTCATCCGTCTGCGTGAGCTTGGTCGCAGCAGCAACCATCTCATCCCAATTCTGCGGCGGCTTCTCCGGGTCTAACCCCACTTCAGTGAAGTTATCCTTGCGATAGCACAGCGCGCGAATGTCCAGGACATAGGGCATCGCCATGAGCTTGTTGTTGTAACGGGAGATGTCCACCATGCGGGGATAGAAGTCGCTGAATTCGTCGTAGTCGGCGATGAAATCGTCAATCGGCATGAACTGATTGCTGGTAGCATCGCGTGGGAACGTTGTCAAGCAGTATGTTTCTGGCCCTTCGTCATCCCTTTCACATTTCGGCAGCGCGCAGGATGGCCGCCAGGCTCGCCTTGACGGCCATCACCACATTTTCAAGATCCACCGACTTGGGCGTATCACTTTCCAGGTGATAGTTCGGGTCGGCATAGGGCTCGAACCCGATCACCATCACGGCGCTGCGATACCCGGCATTGATGAACGATCCTTCGTCATCGTTGACCCGAGAGGCGCGGATGGACTTCTGGCTCAGGCCGATGCGATAGGTCGTGTTGACTTCCTCGAACAGGTCGGCCAGCCACCGGCCCTCGTCGCTGCTATACCGGGCGACGTTCGTCTTCAAGCCGGCCCGCGTCCAGGAGAGCCAACCTCCCGGGAATGGGATCTGTCATCAGTAGGCCCCCTACCCCAACACCGCGCAGACCTTGTTGATGGCGTCGGCCACCGCGCGGCAATCCGCCTCCGTCCACCACTGGTTGATCGAGACGTGCACGGCGCGGTCGAACAAGCTCCAGCGAGTGCGCGCACATATCCTCCGAGTAGACCGGCGGCGGGGCGTCGTAGTAGGGGCAGGTGAAGGGGCAGCCTTCGGCGGTGGCCGACTTCTTCTCCAGGATCTGCTCCCAGTAGGCGTAGATGTGCCAGTCGCGCGAACCGCGCGTGCCGCGCGATCCGGCCTGGACGCCCTCGGCCTGCAACGCGCCGGCGATGCGTCCGGCAGCCTCACGATCTCCTGCGATGAGGATCAGATCGTAGCCCAGGTCCCCGGCGATGTCGTTGCTGCGCCGCGGGCGGGTCGTGCGGAAGGCGTCCAGCCCGGCCAGCACCCGGCGCAGCGCGCTGTTGTAGCGCTGACGCTGGGCCTCGAGACCGCGCAACTGCACCAGGTTCACCGCGCCTTCCAACTCCGACATGCGGTAGTTTTCGCCGCAAAAGAGTTCGCCCGGCATCCGCTCACGCGCGTAGCGATCGGGCCGCCAACAGGCGGCGGTGTCATGCTGGCTCTGCGCCCGTGTGTAGAGATACTCGTCATCGGTCAACACCAGCCCGGCTTCGCCCGCGCCCACCACCTTGTACGAGCTGAGGCTGGTGCAGCCCATGTGTCCGATGGTACCCAGGTATTTGCCGTGATACATGCCGCCGCAGCTCTGCGCGTTGTCTTCGATGACGATCAGGTTGTGGCGGCGTGCGATGTCCATGATGGCGTCCATGTTCGAGGCGACGCCGACCATGTGCACAGGCACGATGGCCCGGGTGCGCGGGGTGATCTTGCGCTCGACATCTTCCGGGTCGAGCGTGTAGGAGTCGTCTATCTCCGCGATGATCGGGATGCCCTTGGCCGCCACGACGGCCGCCGCGCTGGCGTAGAAGGTGTAGGCCGGGATGATGACTTCGGTCCCCGGGCCGATGCCGCACGCGACGTAGGCAGACATCAGCGCGGCCGTGCCCGAGCTCACACCCAGCGCATATTTCGAGCCGAAGATCTCGCGCGCGTAGGCTTCCAGCATCGCGGTGCGCGATGGGCGCGGGTTGTAGTAACGGGTGAGTTGCGGATTGACCTGCGCCTCTTCCGGTTCGATGGCCGCGGCGATCTTCGCCTGCACCTCGGGGCTATAGCCCCACAGGTCGGCCAGCGCCAGGAACTCTTCGGCGCCCACTTTCAAGCCGTGGCCGCCTTGCTGCGCCTCGAAGCCGGAGATGGTCTTGGGGCCGCCGTTCACGGCCAGGCTGCTTTCCAGGTGTGCGGACGTAGTCATGTTGCCTCCCAATGTTCGGAACAATGCGATGATTGATCGAGGGTCAGGGTGCGGTCAACTTGCTTGTAAGAAATGCGGACCCTCAAGATGAAGTGACGCCTGCTCACGGGATGCGCGGCTTCGCCAGCACCTCGCGAATCTCCAGATCCAGGAAGGTGCGCGGGTAGGCCGGCTTGCAGATGATCGCCGTGTCGGCCCCGTTGTCTGTCCCGGCAATGGAGACGACCTCCGCGTCCATGTCGAGCAGGCCGGCGTCGGCGGCCATCAGCAGGCACTCCACCGCGACCTTCATCCCCTGCCCGAACCGATAGAGCGTCTCGCGGACGTATTCTTCGGGCGTGCGACCGCCGTTCTTCTCGGTGAAGGCCGCGCCCACGCCATCGCCCAGCGCGTGGATGCCCGTGACCACCCGCACGCCCATCTGCTCGACCTCGCGGCGCTCCTCCGGGGTCATGGTCCAGCCGACATCCTCGAAGCCGTGACAGATGGAGACGGCGATCACCTGGATGCCGCCGATGGCGAACAGGCGCGCCGCCTTGATGGCCGTCTCACCGTGCGACGACGCCACGACCGCCTGCGTGATGCCCAGCGCCTGCGCCCGCGCCAGCGCAATCTCCAGGGTCGCATCGGTGTTGTGCGGCCCCGGCTGGTCGAAGATCAGTGTGCGTAATTCCATGAGGGTCCTCCGGTAGAAAAGGAGACAGGTAGGCAAGGAAACAAGTAGACAAGTACACAGGGAGACAAAGAGACTATACGTCTTTGGTTGCGGATGCGCAAGTCGAGGGGAAGGAGACAAGGACATCGGCAGGCGAGTACATCAGGAGTCAGGGAACACGTCGCCCTCCACCTGCTTCCTGGTCTACTTGTCTGCTTGCCCTTGACACCAACCAGAAGGTCAAGTAAGATATCGCCTGAACGATCATATATAATCGTTTATCGTTTATTGTTTCCGCTGGAAGGTAAAGATGATACACGACACGGTTGCGCCGTTGCAGCGCAGCACCCTCTCCGCCGAAGTGGCGAGTTATCTCAAGCAGGAGATCATCGAGCATCGGCTGAAGCCCGGCGACCGCCTGGTGGAAGCCGAGATCGCGGAGCGTTTGCAGACCAGCAAGTCGCCGGTGCGCGAGGCGTTTCGCATCCTCGAGGCCGAGGGGCTGGTGACGAGTTCGCCGCACCGCGGGGTTTCCATCGCGCGGCTGGGGCCTGATGATCTCTGGGAGATCAATACGCTGCGCGCCCTGGTGGAAGGGTTCGCCGCGCCGCTCGCCGCGCAGAAGCTCGACCCCGAAGGCTGGCAGACGCTGGAGGAGATCGTGCAGGAGATGGGCAGCGCCGCGACGGAGAGCGACCTCAGCGCCCTGCACGTCCGTTTCCATGAGACGGTCAGCCGTTACGCCGGCCATCAGCGCATCCATGACCTCGACCGCGGGCTGATGCTGCAAACGCGCGCCCTGCTCGCCATGACGCAACACCTCGTGCACCAGGGACGCGACTCGGTGCAGCACGAGCATCGCGTGCTGCTGGAAGCGATGCGCTCCGGCGACGCGGAGACGATGCGCCGGGCCTTCGAGCGGCACATTTACGATCAGATGCCCGCCATGATGGCGATGTTGAAGGCGGAAGATGCATAGGCCCGCACCCGCTGTTGAAGGCCGCGCCGAGATGATTGCCGACACGGACCTGCCGCAACTCACCGCGGACGACCGCGCCCGGTTGGGCGGCGACCGTGGGCCGGCGACGCAGATGGCGATGCGCATCCTGGTGCGTATGGCCGGCATCTACGGCGCGCGCGCGCTGCTGGATATCGAGCAGGCGCACATTGACAGCACCGTCTACGTGGGCGACGCCGGCATGGAATACGCCGAACGCCTGGCCGGGCTGGGCGCGCAGGTGGCCGTGCCCACCACCATGAACGTCGGCGGGATTGATGAGCATCACTGGCAGGAATGGGCCGTGCCGCCGCGCTGGGCCGAACATGCGCGCCGTCAGATGAACGCCTATCGCAGCATGGGCTGTGCGCCCTCCATGACGTGCGCGCCCTATCAGGATGCGCTGCGGCCCCGATTCGGCCAACAGATCGCGTGGGGCGAATCCAACGCGATCTCGTTTGCGAACTCGGTCATCGGGGCGCGCACCGAGCGCTATCCCGACCTGCTGGACATCTGTTGCGCCATCACCGGGCGCGCCCCGGCCACCGGTCTGCATCTGACCGAAAACCGCGCCGGGCAGGTGCGTTTGCGGCTGTCGGGCGTCTCGCGCCGGGTTCAGGCCACCGACAGCTTCTACACCGTGTTGGGTTATTTGATGGGCAGCATCGCCGGAGATCAGATTCCGGTCGTCGTCGGGCTGGAGGATGCGCCGAACGAGGATCAACTCAAGGCCGTGTGCGCCACCGCAGCCTCCTCGGGACGCGTGGCGTTGTTCCACATGGTCGGTGTGACGCCCGAAGCGCCCACCGAAGCGGCGGCCTTTCAAGGGCGCGCGCCCCTGCGCGAGATCGAGATCGGGCCCGACGACCTGCGGGTCGCCTGGAATGCCCTCTCCACATCCGATCACCCGAACGTGGATATGATCGTGCTGGGCAGCCCGCATTTCTCATTGGCCGAGTTCGCCCGGCTGACGCCGCTGCTCGCCGGGCGCGCCCGCCACCCGGCAGTCGAGTTCCTCGTCACCACCAGCCGCGGCGTCCGGCTGCTTGCCGACCGGCGCGGCGACTTGCAGGCGCTGGAGGAGTTCGGCGGGTCGCTGACCGTAGACACCTGCATCCTGACCTCGCCCATGCTGCCCGGTTCCGTGCGACGCATCATGACCAACGCCGGCAAGTTCGCCTATTACACGCCCGGACTGCTGGGCGCGCAGGTCGTCTTCGGCGATCTGGAGGATTGCGTGAACACCGCGGTCGCCGGGCGCGTGGTGCGGAAGGAGCCGGCATGGGACGCGTAATCCAGGGTCATCCGTTGGTGGCGGGCGAGGCGACGGGCCGGCTGTTGGTCACGACGGAGCCGTTGAGCTTCTGGGGCGGCTATGACCCCGAAACGGGAGCCATCATTGACCAGCGTCATCCATTGCACGGGGAGATCGCGGCCGGGCGGATTTTGGCTCTGCCGTTCTCGCGTGGCTCCAGCACCACCACGGCGATCCTGTTGGAAGCGATCCGCAACGGCTCGGCCCCCGCCGCCATCATCACGACGGGCAGCGACGCCTTCTTTGCGCTGGCGTCCATTGTGGCAGGCGAAATGAGCGGGGTAACGTTGCCCGTGCTGGCGCTCGACCTGGAGACGCTGTCCGCGCTGCCGCAAAATGCCCCGGCGACGCTGGATATCGGCGGCGCGCTGGTGATTACCGATATTCCGACAGGCCAATGAAAGGAGCGCGCATATTGATTCGATTCCACACCGGGGCATTATCGAAGATCACCTGAAACCAGTCGCCGGCAACCGTGCGGCCGGCCACAATCAATGGGCGGCCGGGCGTGGCTGCACAGCGTCCAGCCGGGCAAAGAATTGGCGGCTCATTCCGAGTGCTGATACAATCACTGTGATATCCGAACCAATTCAGGGTATGAAGGAAGGATCAGGAGATGGCAAAGACACCCCGTAACTTTTCGATGCAAGCATACTGGGATCGTGTGGCCGAGAACTGGCGGCCCCAGTTGTGCTTTGACGGCGGCGCCTACGAGGACTGGAATGCCTGGCGCGATCCAGCGCTGGCCCGACTTCACTCACACCTGGGTTCCTTTCCAGAACCGGTTCCCCTGGATGCCGAGATTGAAAGCTCGGTGGTGGATGGCGAACTGATCCGCGAACGGGTCGTGTTCAACTCCGAGGCCTTCATGTCGGTGCCGTGCCAGGTGCTCAGGCCCCGGAACATGGCCGCCGATCGCAGCAACGCGGCAATCCTGTGCAGCCACGGGCACGGCGCATTTGGGAAGGACTCGGTCGCGGGGATCCGCTCGTCCCCGGAAATGGAAGCGGACATTCGCCAACACAACTACAACTTCGCGGAGCAAATGGCGAGCGCGGGTTACCTCACCATTGCTCCTGACCTGCGAGGCTTCGGCGAACGACGCGACGGCGCTGACCCGTTTCCCGGTCGCGATCCGTGCAATGTGAACTTCCTCAAGGGCGCCCTGCTGGGCAGCTACACGTTGACCCTCAATATCTGGGATATGAAGCGCTGCATTGACTATCTGGAGACGCGGCCCGAGATTGACCCGACGCGCATCGGCATGATGGGGCTTTCCCAGGGCGGCACAATGACGACTTTCACGGCAGCCGTGGAGCCGCGGATCAAGGCCGCCGATATCATCAGCTACGTCAATACGTGGCGTGGGTTTGGCATCGCGCGCGGTAACTTCTGCGGATCCCAGATGGTGCCGGGGATTTACCGTGACCTCGACACGGACGACATTGCCGGCCTGATTGCGCCCAGACCGCTTCTCATCGAGATGGGGATCTACGATGAATGTTTCTTCATCCAGGATCTCCTCAAGGGCTACGAGGGAGTGAAGCGCATCTACGACGCGGCCGGCGCCGCCGACCGGCTGTGGGCGGACGTTTGGCCCGGCCCACATGCCTTTGCGGGTCGGCGCGCGTTCGAGTTCTTCGAGACCTATCTATGATCTCGCCTGCCGATCTGTACGAATGGTGTCGTATCCCATACGACGCACTGACGGGGCATCCAGACCGTCGCTTACCGTTCCGCCTATGCCGAGACTCACACGAGATGGGTCAGTTGATGGCGCACGAGTTAGTCAATGAGATTCGCGCGCATAACGCCCGCGGCGAACCGACGCGGGCGATCATCCCCTGCGGGCCAGGCTGCTGGTATGAGCCCTTCGTCGCACTGGTCAATGCCGAACGCATCAGCCTGCGCCAACTGGTGGTCTTCCACATGGACGAGTGCCTGGATTGGCAGGGCCGCGAACTGCCGCGCCGGCATCCTTACAGCTTTCGCGGCTTCATGGAGCGGCATTTCTACGACCCGGTGTGCGATGATCTGGCCGTGCCGGAAGCCAATCGGTACTGGCTGACGCCCGCCTCGATGGGCGTCGTGGCCGAAGCGATCACCGCGGCCCCCCTCGATATCACCCTCGGCGGCTGGGGCCAGGACGGCCACATCGCATACAACCAGGCCCGCCGCCACCCATTCAGCCAGGTCACGCTGAACGAATTGCGCCAATCCACCATCCGCGTGCAAGACAACAACCTGGATACGATCCTGGCGCTGGCGCAACGCACCTTTGGGCGGCGCCTACCAGTTCGTGCCGCCCATGTCGGTGACGCTCGGCATCAAGGAGTGTCTCTCGGCGCGCAAAGTTCGGCTTTTCAGCGATACCGGCGCCTGGAAACAGACGGCCTTGCGCGTGGCGTTGTTCGGGCCGATGACGCCGGAGTACCCGATCACACTCCTCCAGGAGCATCCTGACGCCCTGCTGACGGCGACCGTTGACACGGCGCGTCATCCTGTCGCCGAGCACCCGGAATGGGATCTCGGCATCGCCAGAGAGGTCTGATGTGGCTGCCTGCCTGGCCGTTGAGGCGGACAGTTGGCGCTATCGCGCGCTGATCGGAACCGGCGGCATCGGCGCGGGCGCCTTCTTCGCGCTGGATGGCAACCATACGCTGGGGCGCGAGGAGAGCCGGAGCGGGCGTTATCTGGACCGGCGCGACTATTGCAAGCTGCACATCATCGCACACTACGTCCAGGTGCTGCTCGGGGAAGACTTCGGTGTAGTGTCCTGTAGGCGCGGTAGGCGATGATGACACGGGTCGGCGGCTTCTTGATGAGATGGCGCAGACGGGGATGGACCTGCGCCACGTGCGCGTGACTCCAGGCAGCCCGACCCTGTCATCGTTCTGCTTCGTCTACCCCGACGGGTCAGGAGGCAATCTGACCACCGCCGATTCAGCGAGCGATCGTGTTGACCCGGCCCTGGTGAGACGAGCCGAGCCCGAGCTACGCGCCTCCGGCGAGCGGGCGATCGCCCTGGCCGCGCCGGAGACGCCGCTTGCGGCGCGCGCCGAACTCCTGACCCTGGCGACCCGGTGCGGCGCGTTGCGCGTCGGCGCCTTCACGACGGCGGAAATCGGTCCGGCCCAGGCGTCAGGTCTGCTGCACCAACTCGACCTGTTGGCGCTCAACCGCGATGAGGCGGCAATGCTGGCGGGATTGCCGCCAGACGACTCTCCTGCAGAAATCGCCGAAGCGGCGGTCCGCGTCGCGCGGCGCAGTCGGCCGGAAATGTGGATCTCCGTGACCGCCGGCGCCAATGGCAGTTGGGTCTCGAATGATCTGGGGCTGCAACACCTCCCGGCGCTTCCGGTCACGGTCGTGAGTACGGCCGGGGCCGGCGACGCTCACCTGGCAGGGCTGCTCAGCGGGCTGGCGGCCGGTCTGTCACTCGCCGACGCGCACGCCCTCGCCGCCCTGGTCGCGGCGCTTTCCGTCACGAGCCCGCACACGATCCATGGCGAATTGGATGCGGATTCGCTGCGCGCGTTCGCGCTGGAATCGCGCGCCCCTCTGCCCACGCCCGTGCGCAGGTTGCTGCGCCTGTAACGTCCGTCCGGGCCGGATGTAAGGTGGTTCAGCCGGTAAGCAGATCCTCGATGATCGCCGGTTGGCCGGTTGCGATGGACTGGTTGGCGCCTGCTCCAATGAGCACCGACAAGGCCCCCGCCCGTGAATCGGCCATCAGCCCGAGAGGATCGGGTAGCGGCTGGTCGCCAAAGAGGCGCGCCAGCAGACGTTCGTCGCCGCCGCCGTGGACGCCCTCCGTTTTCGGCACGGTGTAGGTGATCCGCTCGCCTCTTCGATTGTAGAAATGCAAGAAGTGATTCGCTTCTCCGAAGCGACCTCCGCTGTGAAACTCCTCCAGTTCGAGACGTCCGTCCGTGCCGTTGATCGCCGCGCGCCAGCCTTCATAGGGGCTGTGGGCGATGAGCGAATAGCTCAGTAAGGCGCCGCTGTGATAGCGGACGGCCACGCTCATGGTATCGTAGATGTCAATCTCCGGTGAGAACACACAGCCATCGCGCCGGTAGCCGTCCACGTGCTCGGCATCGAAATACAACGCCTTGTAGAGCGGGTCGGCGGCATAATCCACGAAGAACTCACACTTCACGGCATGGGGACACCCGCGACAGCGTTCACCCCGGGCCTCGCGCTGGGGCCCGTAGAACCGCCGCTCGCCGAAACCGTAAACCGTCTCGGGTTCATCGTCAATCCACCAGTTGATCACGTCGAAATGGTGTGTGGCCTTATGAACGAGCAGCCCCCCTGAGTTCGCAAGCCGGCGGTGCCAGCGTCGGAAATAATCGGCGCCGTGTCGCGTATCCAGAATCCACTCAAAATCCACGTTGAGTACCTTGCCGACGATCCCGCTTTGCATCAGCTCCTTGATCCGGCTGGAATGCGGGGCAAAGCGGTAGTTGAAGGTCACGGTGATCCGCCGACCCGTGCGGCGCTCCGCGTCGAGGATCGCCCGAACGCCGGCCGCATCTATCGCCATCGGTTTCTCGGTGATGACGTCACACCCGGCCTCCAACGCGCGGACAATGTACTCAGCGTGATAGCGGTCTACCGTGGTGACGATAACGCATTCGGGCCGCGCCGATTTCAACAGCGCGTCGAAGTCGTTGAAGACCGCGGCCCCACCGCAGAGATCCGCCACCGCGCTCGCGCGGCACGGGGTTGGGGTCGAAAATACCGGCCAGCCGCGCCCGGTCTGCGTATTCCTTGCTGAGCGGCAGACCGTAGGTGAGGCTGCGTGAACTGGCGCCGACCAAAGCGTAGCTGCGCACTCCAATCGCTCCCTTCTCTTGAGCCCTCATGCGGCGCTTGCCGCCTGATGCATGATCACGCGCTCGGCATTGCGCCGATACAGCTTCTCCAGCACTTCGTCGGGCAACGAAATGCCGTAAATCCGCCAGCGCCCCAGGCCGCCGCCGTATTCGAAATACTCATCCCACGTCTCAAGGAAGCGGTAGTAGAGCGGGTAAGAATCATAGCCGGGCGGGCAATCGCTGCCGAACAGGATCCGATCCTGATACCGGATGAAGAAATCGCGCGCCGTATAGGGCTGACGCCCGAGTTCGCTGATGCGCGCAGAGATATCCACATAGACGTTCGGGTGAGCATCCAGCAGCGCGCCGACCCAGCTCAGGTTCTCCGGATATGAAGCCACGTGGGCAGCGATGAACGTCGCGCGCGGATGGCGCTCGAACCGCGCTACGAATTCATCCATCAGTTGCTGGAAAGACGGAAACTCCGGCCCGTGGAAGTGCCATTCCGGAACCTGCTGCAGCACCTCGACCTGTTCGTTGAAGCGGTCGGCGGGGTCAAAAAACGCGATGGGATCGGCAATGTGGATCATCGTCGGGATGGACAGATCGGCCGCCATTTCAAAGATCGGATCCAGACGTGGATCATCCACCGCGACGCGCGCGCCGTTGTGGTCGCGCACGCGCAGGCCCAATACCTTCCACACCTTCAGCCCTTCGGCGCCTCGCTGCACCTGAGCTTCCAGCCGCCGCGCCGAGGCTTCGCCAAAGCGGTTGCCCTCCGCGGGCCAGCGGTCCCACTCGATGCCGCCAAAGACCAGGAATCGCTCCGGGTGCGGTTCCTTGAAGTGGGCGAGGTGGGCGTCGAAGATCGCTTCGCCCCAACCGCCGTCGAGGTCAACCAGCCGCGCGATGCCCAACTGGTCCATCGCTGCGAGAAGTTCGCCGACCGGCCGGGCGATCCAGTTGCCTCCAAACTCAGGCCCCAGGTGGTTGTGCGCGTCAAAAATCGGATAGCGAGGCCGGCGAATAACCGTCTCGCGGGTCACCAGCCTGGGTCGCGGCTCAAAGTCGCGCAGCAACAGGTCCGACATGTTCGCTCTCCATTGTAACAGGCATCAAGCCGGGCGCTAAAGGGCGACGGCCCTGATCCCGACCAGCTCGCAGAACGCCAGCAGATCGTCGTAGAGGTGATCTCCGTATCCGAGGACGGCGTACTCATTGTTCCAGGCCTCGATCAAGGCCGCCATGTCGCAATCTGCCCGCACGAACGCGTGGGGCCAGAAGGGGATTCCGCACTCGTGCGTACGCGTCTCCAGCTCGTCATCGGGCACTTCGACGACCTCACAGCGCGCGAGCACCATCTCGAATTCGCCGGCCTGCCGCCCCAGGCGCGCCAGCACGCCCCGCCCCGCCTTGCAGACGAGCCGCACCGACAGCCCACCGGCCGCGCCCTCGGTGGGAATGCCATGCTGCGCAAAGGTCGCGCCCCGCCGATCAGCCAGCGAGGGGGGACAGGCGCCGTCGCCGATGATCTTGATCTCGCGGGTCGCCGGATCAATGTGCTGTAAGTCCCCGTAATACACCGGCTCGGCGCTCAGGTCGGTGAGCAGCTTGACCGTCATGAGGGTGTTGAAGTCGCTGAGCGTTGACGTGCCGATGCGATCCTCCAACATCATGCTCTGAGCGAACGAGGTGGCCGAATAGTCATCACCCAGGCCGGGGAATGACTGGATGGTATAGAAGTCCCAGCCCTCGCGCGCCGAGCATCTTGCCGAGCGCGACATAGAGCCTGAGCGAGCGCTCGGCCAGATCGTCATCCGGGATCGGCTCGATGAAGAAAGGCTGCACGTGGGCGCGGGCGGCGGCCAGTTCATCGGCAGTCACCGCGTTCGCTAGCTCCAGGAGCGCCGTCGTGTCGCGTGAATCAATGTCCACGCCGAAGACGCGCATCCACTGCGAAGGGTCGGCAACGCCGCACGTCTGCCCCATGCCGCGGCCGCCCAGGACGCCCGCGGTGCTCAGATTGAGCCGATTGACCATATGGCTCGCGCGGCAGTAAGAGGTGATGCGCTGCAACGTCTCCGGGTCGCGATGATCGCCGTAGACAAACCGGTGATCCAGGCCGATCTCTTTGAGCGCGCCGTGCAGCACCAGCCCGCCGACCGGCCGCCAGCCCTGGGAACCCGGATGCGTCCACAGCAGGATCCCCTTGCCGGAACCGGCGAAGTCGCGCAACGCGGCAACCAGGTGCGCCGCCCATACCCAGGTGCCGGCGAAGAGTACGACGGCATCCAGATCGTCGCGTTTCTTCAGGCTACCCAGACACGCCCTGGCCTCCTCCTTGCTCGCCAACACCACATCGTGCTCGACGAGCGTCAGTCCTGCGGCGCGCAGCGCGGCCCTGGCCTGGCCGATGAGCACCGGGTCAATAAACGGCGCGCCCATGGGGTCGAGCAGACCGTCCTTGTGTACGCCGTAGACGACGAATCCGACTTTCGGTTGGATCATGGCGGCCTCGCTTCTTTAAAGACGTCCTTCCGTATTCAGGACGCGAAGGATCGTCTCGTAGTTCGCGCGCCAGCGATGGGCGGGCACATCCTCGGTGATGCCCATCAGGAACCGGTCGCAGGGCGCGGCTTCCTGCAGCAGACGACGCGTGACATCGGCGATCACATCGAGGGGTTCAAGGTGGATCGAGGAGGGGAAGTTGATCCAGAGGATTTTGTCCGGCCAGACCTGCCTGGCCTCGGCGAGGGTCATGTCCGTGTCCGGCGCCGGCGTGAATGCCTCCACATAGTCTATCGACGAGCGCGCGATGCCGGGCGCGAGCAACCGGCAGTTGGCATCGAAGTGCACGCCCAGCAGCTTGCCCCGGGCGTGCAGTGGTTCAGCGGCTTCTTCGTAATTCGGAAGGATATATTGCTCGAAGCGGCGCAGGCCCATCACCTCCGGGCTGACGTTGCCGCCGTAGTTGGCGATGCGGGCCGGTGATTCGGCGACGATAGGATAGACCTTGCGCCGATCCTCGACCAGCGCCTCATACAACAGGAGCAAACGGTCGCGGCGTTCAGCCCATTCGGTCGCAAACGTTTCCATTCCCATCAAGTTGTAGAGGATCTCTTGAAGCGGTTCATAACCGATGTTGGCCCGCATGATGGCGTCGCCGCCCATCAGATCGGCTTTGGCCAGGAAGTCTTCGTAATTTGGGCTGTAGCAGCGATCTCGGATCAAGAATTCCAGCGGCTCGTAGTCGGCAGGACCTTTAAAAGGGTATTCCTCACGCCAGGATGTGTATGACATCACTCGATCGAGCGGGCTGCGGCCCACCGGCACGATGCGATGGACCGCGCTCAGTTCCCCGGCGGGCGAGCGCCAGACGGTGCGCACCCGCTCATCGCCGTCCGGTCCGCTGAAATGCAGACGCTCCTCTGCGACATGCGGCGTGCTCACCGAGTATACGGCCGGTGATCGCTGGACAATGCATAGCCCTTCGTTGCGCAGATGCCGTTCGGCTTCCGATGTGGGCAGGTGACCTTCGTAGATCGTGAACGGGACACAGTCGGGACGCCCGTCGAACAAGGCCGCTTCAACGCGCTCGAGCGGTGACATCGCCATGGCCGGCTCAGCCTTTCAGTCCGGTCAAGCTGATGCCGCCGATGATGTACTTCTGGCCGATCAGAAAGATGATGATGAGAGGGAGCGTCGCGTAAGTCGAGGCCGCAAAGGTGCGGTCGTATTGAACCCACTGTTGGTCGCGATAGAGCGAGAGACCTACCGTGATGGGATACTTGGTGGAATCACTGAGGACCACCAACGGCCAGGTGAAATCGGACCAGGTGCCGATGAAAGTGAATAACCCCAGCGTGATCAGGGCCGGTTTCGCCAGCGGGACGATGATCTGGAAGAAGATGCGCAGTCGGCTACAGCCATCTATGCGCGCCGCGTCTTCCAGTTCCATGGGGATGTTTAAAAAGAATTGGCGCAGCATGAAGATCCCATAGGCGCTGGCAAAACCGGGGATGACGACACCAGCCATCGTATTGGCCAGGCCTACCTTCCAAACGATGAGATAGGTGGGGATCAAGAGGACAGAATAGGGCAGCATCAGGGTTGCCAGCACCAGCAGGAACAAGATATCGCGGCCCGGAAACACGATGCGCGCAAAAGCATACGCAGCAAGGGCGTTGACGAGGGTCTGTACTACCAGTACGACCGAGGCATAGATGAGGCTATTCGTCAGGTAGCGCCCGATGTGGCCTGCTCCCCACACATAACGCATGGTCTCCAGGCTGAAGGTCTTGGGGATCAGCGAATAGGGGTCTGCCGTGAAGCCACGCGGTCCCTTCACAGAGCTCACGACCATCCAGTAGTACGGGAAGAGCATGCTGATCGCGATGGCGATTAACAGGCCGTAGATCAAAACGTTGCGCACCGTGACCCGCGCACTTCGGCGCCTGGTCGTCTTGACCTGCGAGCTTGCTGTCGCCGCGGCGACAGATGTGTTTGTGCTCATGACGACGCCCTCACTTAGAACATTTGCTGCGAACGATATCCGCGCAGTTGGAACGCGGCCAGGATGAAAATGACCACGAACAGCAGCCACGAGATCGCCGCGGCATAGCCCATGCGGAAATACTGGAAGCCATTACGGAAGATCAAGAGTTGCAAGGTCACCGTGGCATCGCCGGGCCCACCACGCGTCATGATGTACACCTGCTGAAAGACCTGGAAAGCAAAGATGCCGAGCGTGATGGTGACGAAGGAGGTGACGTTTCGCAACAGGGGCATGGTCACATAGCGGATCTCCTGCCAGGGGCTGGCGCCATCGACGCGAGCCGCATCGTAGAACTCCGGCGGGATATCCGCCATACCCGCCAGGTAGATCACGGTGTAATATCCGACGCTCAACCAGATGCTCATCACGATCACGGACGGCATGGCCAACCGGAAGTCCATCAACCAGTTGGGGCCCTTGATGCCGAAGACGCCCAACATCTGATTGAACATTCCCCTGGGGCTGTACAGCCAGACCCAGACCAGCGCCATGGCCACCGCCGGGGTGATCGAAGGCAGGAAGTAGATCGTACGGAATGCACTGCGCCCCCGGCGCACCTTGTGCCCCGCCAGCGCCAGGAGGAATGCAATGATAGTGATGCCCGGCACAACGCCGAGGACATAGAAGGTCGTGTTCTTGAGAGAGGTCCAGAAGAGGCGATCCCTGAAAAGCGCCTCGCGGTAGTTACTAAGACCCACGAAGGGTCGGTTCTGTGAGATGACGTCGTATTGAAAGAAGCTGACGTACAGGGAAAAGACAATCGCGACCAGTGAAAAGATGACGATGAGGATGATCGCCGGTCCGGCAAACAGGTAGCCGGCGATCCACTTGCGCGGCTGCCGCCAAAACGGGCGCGGCGTATGGGATTGCTGCATTGCTCTCCCTCCAAATAAACTGAGAGTCTATCCGAAGACGGGTAGCCGCGCCCCTTGCGGGCGCCGTTGACGGGAGTAAGGCCGACGCGATGGGCTTTGCGGATAGAGACTCAGACGATGCCTCTTCTATTCGGGATGAAGGCGACAGTCGGGCGCCGCTGCGCAGCAGCGCCCGACCATTGCCCATATCCCGTGCAACAGATCTGGATCAAGCCCCCGCTGCGCGGCGGGTGATGACCTCTTTCACCTTTGTCTCCGCGAGTTGCAGCGACTCCGGGATGCCCTGCTGGCCCAGGATGGCCTTCTGCAACTCAGGGCCGATGGCGTTGTTGGCTTCCTCGAAGAAGGGGAAGTATGGATAGATGTCGCCAATCTCGGCCGCCTGGGTGGTGATGGCGCGTTGCGGTACCGTCGCCTCCACGTTCTTCCATTCAGGGCTTTCGAAGAGGGCCTTGATGGGCGTCGTGCGGGTAGACAACTCGAAGCGCTTGATGACCACCGGCGGCGTCGTGCAGTACTTCATCAGGTCAAAGGCCTGGTCCAGGTTCTTGCCCTGGCTCGGCAACAAGAACATGTTCGACCAGGTCGTCGCGCCAGAGCCTGAACCTGAAGGACCTTGCGGGAAAAGGATATACCAGAACTCGAAGCCTTCAGGGGCCGAGCCCATGAACTCCGCCGTCGACCAGGTGCCGGCGTAGATCATGCCGGCCTTGCCCTGCATGAACAACTGGCTGTCGAGGCGGTCGGCTGACACCGGGAAGGAGACTTTCAGCGTATTCAGCAGGTCGTACTCCTTCTGCAACACCTGTTCCCCGGCCGGGGTATTGAAGGTGGGCTCTGTAAATTCGTCGTTGCTCAGTGTTCCGCCGTTGGAATACATCCAGGAAGCGAACATCTCGATGTAGCTGAAATCGCTGGCGAGGAACCCGGCCTGCGTAACCTCGTCCCCCTCGGTCTTGGTCATGGCCTGGGCAGCAGCAATGAAATCATCCCAGGTCTTGATGCCGGCCCCTTTCGGGTCCAGCCCGGCTTCCTCGGCCAGGGTTGAGTTGATGGCAATGATGCCGGAATCCGGGCCTTCCCACGGCACGCCGTAGAATTTGCCGTCCTTCGAGCGATAACGCGTTGTAGATTCGCCAAAGAACATGTCGGGCGCCAGTTCGGGAACGTCGGCCAGGTAGGGGTTGAGATCAAGGAGCACACCGCGATCCCAGAGCTCCCGGGCCCAAATGATGGAAGAGTGCAGGAGATCAACCGGGCTGCCGGCTGCCGAATCGGCCAGCGCCTTCTGGAGATACTCCGTACCCCAGCCCAGGAATTCGTACTCAATCTGCGTGCCGCCCGAATCCTTGGGGTAGTTCTCACTGAGCCAGTCATACCAGGCCTTGTCTCCGGCTGAGCCTTCGGGGCTGTGCCACGTCCGATAGCGCAGGGTGACTGGCGCTGCGGCCGGCTCTGCCGGCGCGGCTTGCGCCGGCGCCTCGGTTGGCGCTTCTTGGGCCGGCGCCTCGGTTGGCGCGACGGGTGCAGGGGCGGCGGGTGCGGCGGGTGCGCAAGCGGCGAGAGTCAATGTACCGGTGGCGATGCCGGCGGCTTTCAGGAATTGCCGCCGGGTCTGATGATGGAGAGTCCTCATTGCTTCCTCCTTTGGATAGATGAGGTGATCGAAACCTGACCATCTGATAAATGGCAGCCTGTTACCGGCTAACTGTAGGGTGCAGTATAGACATCATCGCCGCTGGTGTCAAACATGCAAATTCCGTAGTGGGGCGGCAGCGTAGTCGTAGCCCTTGTCGCCGCAGAAGCGCGGCTCGGTAGTCGGTTGCTTGAAGGCGATGTGAAAGACCAGGTGGGCGATGGACCACCTGTCGTGTTGATTGGCGCTGCTGACATGAATGGCAAGGGGCGCACCGCGCGGATCATCAAGAGATGGATTCCAGAGCCCGGCCCTGCTTTCCTTGCCTACCTGTTTCCTTCCCTGTACTCCTTCACCGTCTCATACAGCGCCAGCAGGTTCTCGACCGGCGTCTTCGGCTGGACGTTGTGGACCGTGTTGAACACGAAGCCGCCGCCGCGGCGCGAAGATCTCGATCCGCTCGCGCACCTCGCGGCGGACCTCGTCCGGCGTGCCGAAGGGCAGCGTCTTCTGCGTGTCGACGCCGCCGCCCCAGAAGGTGATCCGGTCGCCGAAGCGCTCCTTGAGCGCCGGGGGTCCATGCCCGCCGCCGAGCACTGCACCGGGTTGAGGATGTCGAAGCCGGCCTCGATGAAGTCGGGCAGCAGGGCGACCACCGAGCCGCAGGAGTGGATGAACGTCTTCCAGGCCGTGTGCGCGTGGACCCAGTCGTTCACCGCCCGGTGGAACGGCTGGAAGAGCTTGCGGTAGGCCTTCGGCGAGATGAACGGCCCGTTCTGCGTGCCGAAGTCGGTGCCGGTGACTGAACACGGCGCGACGCGGTCGCCCACGGCGGCGTGGATCCGCGCCAGGTTCGCCAGGCCGATCTCGCACTGCCGCTCGAACACCTCGTAGACGTAGTCGCGCCGGGTGACCGTGCTCATGTACCACTCGGCGATGTCGCGGATGCCCTTCGGGTGCTTCAGCCAGGGGGCGGGCACCAGGGCGATGTCGCCGAAGGCCGTGCCGCCGAAGTTGGCCAGGATCGCCTGGTCGGTCGTGGTGTAGAGCCGGTCGGCCTCGTCGCGCGAAGTGCGCCAGGTCGGCGTCGGAGATCGGGCCGAACTCCTCCAGGTTGTCCTCGACGTTCGAGCTTCGCGTCGTCGATCGGCTCCTGGCGGATGATCGTGTCGAAGTAGATAGCCGCCCGTGGGCATCCGGCCGCTGGGCGGCGCGGTGCGGTCGCCCTCGGGATACATGCAGGATGTCGCCGTTCGGCTCGGGCGTGGTGTTGAACCCCGCCGGGCACCAGCACCGGCGTGCCGTCGAATAGCTCCACGGCTTCCAGTCCTCGTTCGCGAAAGCCGAACATCGTCTTCGCGGCCGCCCAGCGCCGACCACGTCGACGCCCAGCGCGTCCATGCAGGTCGGGCGCGATCTCGCCGAGCATCTGGTACGGCTCGACCACCTTGACCGGCGTGCCGGGCGGGTCGAGCTTGAGCGCCTGGCGCAGCTGTAGACGACGCTGATGACGTGCATGCCGGTGACCGCGCTGGCGCCCAGGTCGAGCGGGACGTGATCGGGTTTGATGTGGTTGATGGACGCGGCAACGCGTTCCGCGCGAAGTTGACATGGCAGTTTAACCCTCCTGCGCGCAGTATAGCACAATGTTGGCGCACACGGAGAGGCGGGGTGCGCGGAAAGATGGAGCCGGCCGCTCCGGCGTTTCCGCGTGCGCGATTGCAACGTGCGCCGGTAACTGTGCAAAGGGTTGGTAAGCGACCCCACTGCGGGCGGCGGCGGGGTGGTGTATCGTATAGAGTATGCCCGCAGTACTCTATTCAGGTCGCACCGCGCTTCACCCGCGGCCCGCCGAGCGTCGCGCGTGATCGTCAAGGAAGTCGTCCCGGGGGTCTATGCGATCCAACTGGGTGTTGTCAACGTGTACCTGATTGACGGGCACGACCTGACGCTGGTGGACACCGGTTCGCCCGGCAGCGCCACGAAGATCATGCAGGCCGTGCAATCGTTGGGCCGCTCGCCGCGCGAGATCGCGCACATCCTGGTGACGCATTGCCACCCCGACCACGCGGGTGGGCTGGCCGAGCTCAAACGCATTACCGGCGCGGCGGCTTACATGCACCCGCTGGCCGCGGCGGTGTTGCGCGGCGAAGCGTCGGGCCATCCCTTGCGCCCTGCGCCGGGCCTGCTGAATCGCGCGCTCACCCGCATCTTCATCACCCAGCCGCCGTGGGATATCCCGTGGGCTTTCGTGGAGCATGAGATCATGGACGGCGACGAGTTGGATTGTTCGGGCAAGACCATCACCGCCGTGCATGCACCCGGCCATTGTTGCGGACAACTCGGATTCATGTATCATTATCGTCCAAACAACGGCGCGTTACTCTTCGCCGCCGACGCCGCGATGAACATGCGGAAGCTCAACCTGAGCATCGCCTACGAGGATCTGGATTGTGGCCTGCGGAGCCTGGCGAAGCTGGCCGATCTCCGTTTTGACGTGGCCTGTTTCGGCCACGGCGACCCGATCATCGGCGCCGCGTCTGAGCGCTTCAAAGAGAAGTGGGGCGCACGACGCGTGGCCCTCTGCGATTGACCCATCTGCAAGTGAGAGGAAAACCCCATGACCGACCAACCCCGTGACGTCGTCCAGATCGTGACGCCGGCCCCGGTGACTGAGGGCGCGGGCGTCCGTCTGCTGCGCGTGTTCCCCGGTCAGGCGCTGGATTACCCCGACCCGTTCCTGCTGCTCGACCATTTCGGCTCCGACGACCCGGCCGACTATCTCGCCGGTTTCCCCATGCACCCGCATCGCGGCATCGAAACGGTCACCTACATGCTGGAGGGCGCAGCGCGCCACACCGACAGCATGGGCAACAGCGGTGTGATCGAACGCGGTGATGTGCAATGGATGACCGCGGGCCGGGCGATCCTCCACGAGGAGATGCCCGAATCGCGCGACGGCATGATGGAAGGCTTTCAGCTCTGGGTGAACCTGCCCGCAGCGTTGAAGATGATGGACCCGCGCTATCAGGAGATCGCCGCCGAGATGATCCCCGTCGTGTATCTGGGCAACGATGTGACGGTGCGCGTGATCGCCGGCGCGGCCGATGCGATCACCGGCCCGGTGAGGGACATCGCGGTGCAACCCACCTATCTGGACGTGACCCTCGCGCCGGGCGGGCGCTTCGAGCAGGCCACGCCGCGCGGGCATACGGTGATGGCCTATGCGTTTCGCGGGGCGGGCTCAGCCGGCGGGGCCGAGGGTGGGGCGAGGCCGCTGACTGCGCCGCGCCTCGCGCTGTTCGGCGATGGCGACCGGGTGACGCTCGTCGCCGGGGCCGAGGGGTTGCGCTTCCTCTTCATCGCGGGCCTGCCGCTGGGTGAGCCGATCGTGCGCTACGGCCCGTTCGTGATGAACACGCGCCAGGAGATCCTGGATACCCTCGCGGAACTCCGCGACGGCACGTTCATCCGGTAGGAAGACTCACCACGGAGACACGGAGAGCACGGAGAAGATTTTTTCTCTGTGTTCTCCGTGTCTCCGTGTTTAAAGCGCCCGGCGTTTGATGCCATCCTTCAAAACGGGTACGTTGAAGTTCATTAGTAGCCCTACACGACAGTTGGCTAATCGCAGGTAGGTCAGCAATTGCGCCTCATGAATGGGCTGAAGCGCTTCCACCGCTTTGAGTTCGATCACAACTCTGTGAGCTACCAGGAAATCGAGTCGGTAGCCGTTGTCAAGTTGAATCCCTTTATAGCAGACAGGAAGAGGAACCTCGCGCTCGTATGGGATGTCTCTCAGATTGAATTCATGGGCCAGACATACCTGGTATGCCGACTCTAGCAGCCCCGGTCCCAGAGCCCGATGCACTTCGATCGCCGCACCGATAATGCGATCTGTCAGTTCTTTCTCATATAGCATCTATTCCTCCCTCCATACCGGGAATTCACCACGGAGACATCGCAGGACACGGAGAGAAATATTTCTTCTCTGTGTTCTCCGTGTCTCCGTGTTTCAATTCGGTGAACGCGATAGCACATCCAGGCGCGCGAGTTCGGCGTCGGTCAGGCGGAAGTGCATGGCCCCGGCGTTCTGCTCGGCCTGGCTCACCTTCGTCGCCGCGGGGATGGCGACGATCGTCTCGCCGTGGAAGTTGACCGTCCAGTTCAGCGCCACCTGGGCCACCGTGACGCCGTGCGCCGCAGCGATCTCCTCCATTGCGGCGATCAGCGCCCCGCTGCGCGCCACGTCCTTGCGAATCTGACGCCGCCAGAACAGCGCCTTCTGATCCATCAGCGCCGGGTCGCGGTGATATTTCCCCGTCAGCGCGCCCGAGGCCAGCGGCGTATAGGCGATGATGGTGATCCCCAGCTCTTTCGCGGCGGCCAGCACGCCGTTCGTCTCGATCTCGCGGTGCAGCAGGCTGTAGAGCACCTGGTTGGAGGCGAGCGGCAGCCCGCGCCTGGCCAGCGCGGCGTGGGCGCGGCGCATCTGGTCCGCGTTGAAATTGCTCACGCCCACCGCGCGAATCTTGCCCGCCGCAACCAGATCGGCCATGGCGGCCATCTCCGCCTCCGGCGATGAGAAGCTCCACGGCTGGTGAATCTGGTGCAGGTCAATGTGATACGGCGCGAGATAGCGCAGCCGGTCGCCGATGGTCTGCGAGATGTTGCCCGCCGTCCTGAGCAGCGGAAACCACTTGGTCGCGATCACCACGTCGTCGTCGGAGACGCCGGCGGCCTGTAGCCCCGCCGCCAACGACTTCTCGGATACGCCGGCGCCGTACATCTCCGCCGTATCGAACCAGTTCATGCCGCCATCGAGCGCGGCCTGCACGATGGCGCTCTTCTCATCTTGCGTCATCACGGGGAAGGCGCGGCCCAGCAGCCCGCCGCCGCCCGAAAACTCCATCACCCCCAGCCCGATGGGCGTCACCCGCAAGTCGCTGTGGCCCAGAGACCGCGTCCCAATCGTCATGTTTGCTCCTTCGTTTCTCCCATGTGGGCAAGGCGTTCCCCGGCGATCCGCTCATCACCGAAGCATCACGGCTCTCTGACAGCCTTTCGTTGCGCATGACTGGTGCAGGAACGCCTTGCCCCTACCGCGCAGTCCGATCATGCTGCCACGGCGCAACGCGTCATCCTCGACGCTCTTTATCAGGACGGCGCGCATGGCGGGGTCATGCGTGTCCAGCAGATGCGCGGCGTGGTCCCACACCGACTCGCGCCAATCGGTGATGATGCGCGAGATCAGCCGCTCATCCAGATCGCCGAACAGCCGGTCCACCAGCGCCATCGTGGGCATCGCCGGTTCGAGCACCTGATCCTGCACGGCGTCAATCGTCTGGCCGATGATCGCGTTGACGTGGCAGTAATCCATGTAGCGAAGGCGGCGCGCTTCATCGGATAGTCCCGCCCATTCCGCTTCGAGCATATCGGCCAGCGTCAGCACCAGGTCATAGTTGATGTGCGCGTTGACGCCCAGCAGGAGTTGCTGGAGCGCCAGCTCGCGCCCCTCCAGCGCGGCGTCGTGCGCCAATTGCCACACCGCCGGCGCGGAGGCGTGGTCGCGCTCGTAGGCGTCCAGCGCGACGAAATAGTAACCGGCGAAATGCCGCAGCAGCCGATCCACCCACGCGGAGTCAGCGAACTCGCCCTGCGCGACGGCCGACTGCATGTTTTCGGTCATCATCATGTAGCAGGTGAGGAAGACCGCGCGCCGATCGGCGGCTTCCTCCCACCCGCGGATGATGCCCTGCATCCGCGCGATCACGTCTCGCATCGGTTGAATCCAAGCGATCCTCCGTAAGCGTACAGTACGATTTATTCACCACGAAGAAACGAAGCAGCGAAGACAAGGAAACAAGTAGATAAGTAGACAGGGAGTATGTCTTGCTTCCTTGTTTCCCTGTCTCCTTCGTTTCCTGTTTCCTTGTCTACTTGCTTACCATCTCCGTGATGCGGCGGACGCGCTCGATCTCCGCGCCGGGCATCACGTTGTCGGCGACGCCGAGGATGAACGCGGCGCCGTCGCCCACCACCGCGAAGATCTCGCGCAGATACGCCTCGAACTCGGCGGCGGAGAACTGCGGTTCGAGGATCACCGACGGCACGCCGCCCCAGATGATCACGCGGTCGCCCCAGGCCGCGCGCGCCTCGGCCAGCGTGGTGGGCACCATCGGCGCGGTGACGAAGCACTCGGCCATGCCGAAGCCCGCGGCCTCGATGCGCGTCAGGATGTGGCGCGTGTCGTTGTCGGCGTGGAGCGCCAGCGTCTTGCCGCGGGAGCGCAGCAGCGCCGAAAGGTCGCGGTAATAGGGCAGGATATAGCGGTCGTAGAGCGCGCGGCGGGGTCATCTGGCTGGAGTGGTGGACGCCGTGCAGGATGAGCCGCGCGGGCGAGTCGGCCAGGATGGGCCACACCACGCGGCGGTCGTAGTCATCCAGCGCGGCCAGCAGATGCTCGACCTCGGCGCGATAGTCGCTCAGGTGATAGAAGGCGTTGTTGTAGCCGACCAGTTCGCGCATCCAGCGGTGGAAGGGGCAGTCGCCCACCTGCACCATCGGATACCCCTCGTCGCCGATCTCCGCCTCGTAGGCCGTGTAGTCGGCATAGGCGGGCGTGTATTCCGTGTGGGTCAGGATATACTCGACGACGGGGTAGTCGGCGGCGGTCTTGAGCCAGAACTCGGCCTGCATGTCCTCGATGCCCGGCGGCGTGCAGCTCGACGCTGCGGCGGTGCAGCGTGCTGACAGTCCCCGGCGGCGCGACGATCTCGGTGAGCCGTTCGGTGGGGCTGATCTGGCGTTCGCGGGTCGTCACGTCACCCGGCAGGCGCGTGGTGAAGATGCGCCCGTCGCGCGCGGGCGTCCCGACGCCCAGGTCGCGCTCGACCTCGCGCAGCGTCATGCCGCGGTAGCGTGCGGGCAGCGTCCCCGCGCGGGTGTGGGCGTTATACCACAGCAGCAGCCGCGGGATCCACGGGATGCGGTCGGGCCGCCGCCCGGCGAGGACGGCGAGGATGCGTTCACGGTCGGTCATGGCGCGCCTCCGGGCGTGTGTTGCTTCGTATTTTACCACGGAGACACGGAGGAGGATTCTTTACCACGAAGGAACGAAGACACGAAGAAAAGGATGAAGATTCGATCCTTCGCTTCTCGGTGATCTTCTCCGTGTTCTCGTGTCTCCGTGGTGATTTGGTTGACGCCGCGCCGCGTGTTTGGTATGATGGCAATCAATTGGCTTATCCGTCCCCTAACGGGGATCTGCGATTTATCCGCTCCCATCCGCTGCCCTGCCCCCGCATCTGAGGATGCGGACTCCACGAGAATGAGTGATCATCATGCCATCCCTCTCAACGCCTGAAACCGCCGAGCTAAAACGGCTGGCCGGCGACCCGGAGGCGCAGGCCGCGTATGCGGTGACGCTGCTGCGGCCGAAGGCGCCGCTGGCGGCGCTGCTGGCCGCGCTGGCGGCGCTGGAACGCAACCCGCAAGGGGACGCGCGGCCGGCGCTGCTCGCGGTCTACGCGCATTACGACGCCGATGGGCCGCGCCGCGACCCGGGGTGTAACGTCCGCCGGGCGATCCTCGCGGCGCTGCGCCCGGTCGCGCTGCCCGCCGATGTGCCGTTATTACTGCGCGCCGTCACGACGGTCCAGCGCACCCCGCCGGGGTTCAACGATGAGGCGGTCGCGCTGCGCGTGGCGGCGCTGGTCGCGCTGACCCAACGGGACGATGAGCTGGCGGGCTTCCACGCGGCGCGCCTGCTGAACGATCCCAACGCGGATGAGATGTCGGGCGAGCCGGGGCTGACCGCGGCGCGGTCGCTGGCGAGCCTGGGGCTGTTGCCGCCGCTCTACGCGTATGCCATGCGCGAGGATGCCGCCGTCGCCGCGGATGTGGTCTCCGAATGCCTGCGGTCGCTCACAGCGCTCCCGCTGCCGTTGCTGCCCGGCGTCATCGAACGACATGGGAAGAGCAAGGATGTCGCGATCCTCGCCGGGCTGTGCGACCTGCTGATCGGGCACGCGGCGGGGCCGCAGGGGGTGGATTATCTGCGGGACACGCTCGCGCGCGACCGCCGACGCGGACCTGCTGCGCTATGTAGCGCTGGCGATGCTGACGACGCGCGATGCGGGGTTGCGCGTGGCCGTGCTCGAGGCGGCGCGCCTGGAGACCCGCCCGCCGCGCGTCGCCGCCTACCACGAGGCGCTGGCCCCCTTCGCTGCTGATCCCGATGTGGCCGCCCTTTTACCACGAAGGAACGAAGAAACGAAGAAGAAAATTTGAAGAAACGAAGTTTCTTCGTTCTTTCGTGGTGATAATTCTCCCTACTCTTCCAGGAGCCGACGACACGCGGCTTCTAATGTCTCCAGCTTGTTCTGAACGACATCCCACACAATTGCGGGGTTAATCCCAAAGTATTCATGCGTCAGCAGGTTTCGTAGCCCAATGATCTTACGCCATTCAATATCGGGCGCGAGGTCGCGATATTCTTCAGGCAAGTTGCGCGCCGCTTCACCGATGATTTCGAGGTTGCGGACGACGGCGTCAACGGTCTTGCGGTCTTCGGCAAAATCATCATATGACATGCCCGCGACGTACCGCGCGGCATCTGGCGACTGCCTCCAGGATATCATCCAGGTAAAGCCGGGCGTCTCTAGGCATAAACCACTTCAGCTTCGATGTAGGGCCTTAGCCGGGGTTTGACCGAATCCGCCAGGACAACGTCCACGGGCGTCTGAAAAAGATCTTCAAGATAGAATTTCAATCCCATGTAATGGTCGAAGGTCGGTGACGTTAGCTCGACGAGGGTGTCAATGTCGCTTTCTGGAGTCGCGTCCGCCGCGCGGATATGAACCGAACAGGCCGATCCGGCGGACGGCAAATTGCTCCTGCAATACCGGCTTCTGGGTTCGTAATGTCCTCAGAATTTGCGATCGAGTCAACATCGCGCCTCCATACTTCCTGTCCATGAATGATCTTGACGCGCCCTACCCCTTCTGTCGCTTCACGTCGAGCACGTTCGGCAGGCGGTCAATGCGGCTGAGGACGCGGCTGAGTTGTTCGGCGTTGCGCAGTTCCAGCGTCGCCGTGATGAGCGCCTGGCTGTCCTGGCGCGCCGTCACCGTGGAGGCGTCAATCAGGTTGATCTTCTCTTCTTCCAGCACGTCGGCGATGTCGCGCAGCAGGCCCGACCGATCCCACGCCTTCACGCGGATCTTCACCCGCAGCGGCGACGCGGTGGCCGGCCCCCAGCCCACCCGCAGCAACCGTTCGTGGCTCAGGTTCAGCACGTTGGGGCAATCGCGCCGGTGCACCGAGACGCCGCGCCCGCGGTCACGAAGCCGATGATCTCATCGGGCGGCATCGGGTTGCAGCAGCGCGCCAGCACCGTCAGCATGTTGCCCGTGCCCTGCACCGTCACCCCGTCCGAGACGGTCGCCGGGCGTTGCGGCGCTTCCTGCGTGGGCAACATCTCCTCGACCAGCGTCTTGGGCGCCTCTTCCACCCGCCCGACCGCCAGCACCTTCTCCACGACATCCACTGTGCTGATGTCGCCGGTGCCGATCTGGCACAGGAAGTCATCCAGCGAAGCCGTCTTGAAGATGGTGGACAGCTCCTGATAGGTGAGGTTTTCCACGCCGAGCCGGTCAAGTTCACGTTCGAGGATGGCGCGCCCCGGCGAGATGTTCTCGTCGCGGTCCTGCTGGCGGAACCAGCTCGCGAATCTTGTGGCGCGCGCGGGCTGGTCTTGACGTAGCCCAGGTTCGGGTTGAGCCAGTCGCGGCTGGGGCCGCCGCGCTTGGCGGTCAGGATCTCGACCTGGTCGCCGGTCTTGAGGTGATAATCCAGCGAGACCAGCCTGCCGTTGATGCGCGCGCCCCGGCAGCGATGGCCGACCTCGGTGTGGATGTGATAGGCAAAGTCGATCGGCGTGCGAGCCGGCCGGCAGGTCGATCACCTCGCCCTTGGGCGTGAAGACGTAGACGCGATCCTTGAACACGTCCGCTCTGAGCGTCGCCACGAAGTCGCTGCCGCCCGATTGCTCCTGCGTTGCCAGTCCATCACCGAGCGCAGCCAGGCGATCTTCTGCTCATACTGCATCGTCGCTGGCGCGTCTGCGCCTTGTAGCGCCAGTGCGCGGCGATGCCCACGTCGGCGATGCGATGCATGTCGGGCGTGCGGATCTGCACCTCCAGCGGCTTGCCCGCCCGGCCCGATCGACGGCCGTGTGCAGCGACTGGTACAGGTTGTCCTTGGGGCTGGCGATGTAGTCGTCGAACTCGCCGGGATGGGCCGCCACAGCGTGTGCACCATGCCCAGCGCCGCGTAGCAATCGCCGCGATTTCCGGCACGATGACGCGCACGCCCGTGACGGTCGTAGATCTGCTCGAAGGTCGACGCCTTTGCGCTCCATCTTGCGCCAGATGCTGTAGATGTGTTTGGGCCGGCCCGGTGATGCTCGGCCTGGATGCCGTGCTTCGTTCAGCTCGGTTTGCAGCGCCTGGATGATCTCCTCGATGTAATTCTCGCGATCGCCCCGCCGCTGGTTGATCGCGCTGCTTCATCTGGGCGTAGTTGTCCGGTTCGAGATAGCGGAACGACAGGTCTTCCAGCTCCCATTTGATCTGCCAGATGCCCAGGACGATTGGCCAGCGGGGCGTAGATCTCCAGCGTCTCGCGGGCGATGCGGCGTTGCTGCTCCGGCGACAGGGCGCCATGGTGCGCATGTTGTGCAGCCGGTCGGCCAGCTTGATGAGCACCACGCGGACGTCGTCCACCATGGCCAGCAACATCTTGCGCAGGCTCTCCACCTTGGGGTCGCGGCTGTCTTCGGGGAGGCGCGCCATCTCGGAGATGGTCATCAGTTTGGTGACGCCGTCCACCATGCTGGCGACCTCCGGCCCGAAGTCTTCGGCCAGGTCGGGGATTTCGATATCGGTGTCCTCGGCCACGTCGTGCAGCAGCGCCGCCGCGAGAGTTTTGGCGTCCAGCCGTAACTCGGCCAGGATGCCGCGCCACTTCGAGCGGGTGCATGATATACGGCTCGCCCGATTTGCGCCGCTGTTCGGCGTGCGCCGAGGCCGCCAGCTCGTAGGCGCGGCGCACCAGCGCCACGTCCTGCGGCGTATAGCTCTTCGGCAACTGCTGTTCCAGCGCTTCCCAGGTCATCTGAATACTTACCACCAGGACACCAAGAACACCAAGATTTTTTTCACCACGAAGGAGCGAAGACACGAAGCTTTTTATCTATTCGTTGTCGGCGCGCCCGTAATTCCTAATTCTCAATTCGTAATTCATCTCGTTCCGTGCTATACTTACGGTTGTATGCTTCTGCGCCCCCATAGCTCAATGGATAGAGCGTCTGACTTCGGATCAGAAGGTTGCGGGTTCGAATCCTGCTGGGGGTGCTGATTGTTGCATTGAATCAAACCTCCGAGATCGTCATGACGATCTCGGAGGTCTTCGTTCCCCCGCACACTATACCACCGCGCCCGAACGCAGCGCAATGCGCCGAAATTCGTGACAGGAATGCCAAATGTGAGGCTGATCTGAGTCGTCTCGCCCTTTGACGCAGAGGCGCAGAGCCGCAGAGGCCCGAATTGGACATGGGTCCCTGCGTCTTTGCGTCTCTGCGTCAAAATTCTGATGCCTCTCGCGACTATATTTGGAATTCCTGAATTCGTGAGGTTGCGCCAGTCCGTGTTGACCCGTGTCTCACACGCCGGCACACGCGTGCCGTAGCCGATACAGGCCGTGCGACGCCGTAACGTAGAGCGTGCGCCGGTCATCGTCGCCCCAGTTGCAATTGGCCGTGACTTCGGGGAACAGCACGCGCCCCAGCACGGCCCCTGAGGGCGCAATCACCCAGACGCCGCCCTGCCCGGTAGACCAGATGTTGCCCCGCGCATCCACTTTGAGGCCGTCGGTCGCGCCCGGCTCGCCGCGCTGCATGTCGAGCAGCACTTCGCCGCCGGTCAGCCGCCAATCATCGGCAACATCGAAGGCGCGGATGTGAACGGCGCCCGAATCGCCGATGTAAAGCCGCCGCCGGTCGAGGCTGAGCGCCAACCCGTTGGGCTGCGTGAAGTCATCTACGAGCAACTCCAGCTCACCGCCGCCGGGGGGGATGCGATAGACGCCGCGGAAATCCAGCTCGGCGTCGTGCGGGCCGCCCTCTTCCGACTTCTTCAGGCCATAGGTCGGGTCGGTGAAGATGATCGAGCCGTCGGGCGCGACGATCACGTCGTTGGGCGAGTTGAGCCGCTTGCCCCGGTAATACTCCGCGATGATCTCGACTCCGCCCGGCCCCTCGCGGGTGACGTGGCGCGATTGGTGTTCGCATGCGATGATGCGCTCATCGGCGTCAAGCGTGTGGCCGTTAGAGAAATGACTCGGCGTGCGATGTACCACCACGCCGCCCTCCGCAGACCAGCGATACTTCGTGTCGGCGGGGATGTCGGAGAAGAGCACCGCCTTGCGCGACGGCAGCCACACCGGCCCCTCGGTAAACTGGAAGCCGGTCGCCAGTAGCTCCGGTTCGGCCGCCAGGTCAATCAGTTCGCCCAGTTCCGCTTCATAGACTTCGATTGGCATGATGATTCCTTTCAGTCAAATCCGCGCCGGCGATTCGCGCCGGCAAATCCGCGTCAGCGCCGCCCGCCCGTCACCGGCAGGGTCAGCGGCGCATCGAAGATGATGGTGGCTTTCCCTTCACCCAGCGGCGCGCCGGAGACATCCCACGCCTCGACCGTCAGCTCGCCGGGTTTGAACGCCAGGCCGGCGGGCAGGGTCAGGCGCCATTCGCCGCGCGGGTCCGCCGTCACGGTTCCCAGCAGCGCATCGCCCGCATACACCGAGACCGATGCGCCGGCAGGGGCCGCGCCGCGCACGATCTGCGCGGGCGCTGCGCTCGCGGCCGGCCCGGATGTCGTCGCGGTTTTTGCAACCACGGTCACATGGATGGGAACGGCGGCTTCGACTTGCGCCCCGCTCTCGATGGTCTGTGTCAGCGTCAGGGTATGCAGCCCGGGCGCGAGCTTCGTGATCTCGGCCTGCCACGCGCCCGTGGGGCCGACCGCCGCCTCGGCGAGCACGGTGGCGCCTTCGGAGATCGCGATGGCCGCGCCCGGCTGGCCGATGCCTTCCAGCGTCAGGGTTGCGCCGGTCACCGCGTTGAGATCGGCGGCCGGTTTCGTCACCTCGGGCAACACGAACTCCGGCGGGGCGATGGTCAGCGCCACGGACCCGGGCCGGGCGGTTTCCGCCGCGCCGGTGGTGATCTGTACCACGGTCCAGACGTGGTCGCCTGACGCGGGCGCGGGCAGCGTCAACGTCCATGCGCCCGCCGAATCTACGATGGCCTTACCCAACGGCGTCCCTTCGCCGTCGCTCACCAGGATGGTCGCGCCCGGCTCACCGGCCCCTTCCAGCGTGATCGGCTGCCCGGCGGGGAGCAACGCGCCCGCCTCGGGCGATGTGACGGTCGGTTGCGCGTTGGTTGCGGTCGCCGGAGATGGCGCATCGGCGGCGGCCCCTGACGGCTCGACGACCGTCAGCGCCAACGGCTCGGATGGCGCGGTTTCCACCCCGTCGGCGGTGGTCTGCGTCACGTTCCACATAGATTCGCCCGCATCCGGCGCGGGCAGCGTCAGTGTCCACGCGCCGGATTCATCAACGGGCGTTGACCCCAGCGGGTCGCCCGCGGCATCGCTCACGGTGATGGTCGCGCCCGGCGCGCCTGTGCCCTCCAGCGTGATCGGCTGCCCGGCGGCCTGTGGCGCGCCCGGCGCAGGTGAGATGACCACCGGTTGGGCGTCGGCCGGGGTTGCCGTTGGCGCGTCCGTGGTCGCGGCCGCCGGCTCACCGACGGTGAACGCCAACGACTCGGCCATCGCGACTTCCTGACCTTCGGCGGTGGTCTGCGTCACGCTCCACTGATACTCGCCCGCATCCGGCGCGGGCAGCGTCAGCGTCCACGCGCCCGTGCCATCCACGGGGGCCGAACCCAGAATGTTGCCCGCGCCGTCGCTCACGGTGATGGTCGCGCCCGGCGCGCCCGTCCCCTCCAGCGTGATCGGCCGGCCGGTTGCGAAGTTCAGACCTTCCACCGGCAGTACGAGTTGTGGGGCCTTGAGCCCTGCGAACAAGGCCGTCAGCGGCTCGGCCAGGGTCACTTCCTGGCCGTCGGGCAGGCGTTGTTTCAGCGTGAGGTCGTATGCGCCGGGGTCGAGCGTGGGCAGTTCCAGCGACCACCGTCCCGCGGCGTCTACCACCGTTTCGGCGATGGGCGTCGCACCGTTCAGGATTGTGATGGTCGCACCGGGCGCGCCCGCTCCGGAAATCGTGCGTGTGGCGTTGGCGTCGAACGTCAGCCCGCCATCGGGCAAATCCACCACCGGCGCCTGATCCTCCGGCAAGAGGGCGACCGGCGCGGCCATCCGCGGCCCTGTGACCGTGAAGGTTACCGGTTCGGAGATCGCCGTCTCCTGCCCGGCGGCATCCACCGCCCGGGCCACGATGTTGTATGCGCCGGGTTCGAGCCCGGTCAGTTCGTAATCGAAACGGCCGTCGGCCCCCGCAGTAACGTCGCCCAGCGGCCGGTCGTTGCCGACAATGCTGAGCCGCTGATTGGGCGCGGCGTCGCCCGCCACGACGATCGGCTCATCCGCGGCCACGACTGCGCCCGCGGTCGGCGCGGTGACGACCGGCGCAGCCACGCCCGCCGGGCTTGCGCCGAAGAGCAGCCACAACAGCAGGGCCGTGAGGATGGATAGGCCGCCGCCCCAGACCATGTCCGCCGATTTGGACCACTTGACGCGCCCCTCGAGCTGCCTGCCGTACGTCTCGGGCAGGGTGAACTGGGTCTCCGGTTCTTGTTGAGTTTTCATCGCCGTCTCCCTCTCAGTCGGCCCGCGCTTTGGCCTGGGCGATCCAGCTCGCGTAATCGGGGCGAGCCGAACCCTGCGGCTTGGTGATCGTTTCGAGTTCTTCGACAGTGGCCGTGGCCAACGCGCGATAGGTGCAGATGCCGCCTTCGACCAGCCGGCGTTCGTAGATCTCGCCGATGCCCGCCAGCAGTTCGAGGTCGTCGGGCGGCGTGCCGTCCCACGCGAGACCGGTGGAGCCGGTGTCTTCGGCCAGGTGGCGCGCCGAGGACTTGATGCTGCTCAGAGAGATGTCGGGGATGTTGTCCGCTTCGAGGATGCGCCCCAACTCTTCATCGTTCAACCCGGCCAACTCCCAGAAGGTGCCGATGCCGGCGGCATAGAGCTTGCTCTCCAACACCGCGCCGATGCCCCGCACGCGCGAGAGGTCTTGCGGGCAGGATATCATGGTGGCGACTTCGCGCAGGTGTGGGCTGCGCGCGATGCGTTTGCCCGCGGCGCGCAACCCGGCTTCGTGGATCCATGCGTCCACGTCGGGGTTGCGAATGCCGGCGGCGACCGCGATGGCGCGTAACTGTTCGGGGTCGGTCGCGGCGAGCGCCGCGAAGGACGTAATTCCGGCGGCGCGTAACGCATCGGCCCCACCCGGCCCGATGCCGTAGATCAGCATCAGGTTGTCGCCCTGCCGCGAGTTGAGTTGCGCCTGCAACGCCGCCAGGGCCGCTGTCTCGCCTGCCGCCGCCAGTCTGGCCTGGGCGATCCACTCGTCATAGGCCGGGCGACGCCATGGGGGGATGCGTAGCATGTCATCCAGCCAGGCGGGGGTCAGCAGGGCGAGGCGTGGGTAGTTGATGACACCCGCATCGCGGAGGCGGGCGGCCATGACCGGGCCGATGCCTTCCAACGCCTCGAGGTCGTCGGGCTCGGTGGGCAACTCCGCCGGCCCCGGGACAGGCGCAGTTCTCTGGTCCCAATCGGCCGCGCCCGGCCGCGAGCGGGGCGGCGCGCAACCGTTTGAGCTCGGCTTCCAGCGCCGCAATCTGCGCTTCATAGGCGGTCGGTTCCGCCGATAGGCCCCGGGCGGCGGTGAGCCGCAAGTTCTGGAGTTCGCCCTCACAAGAGGTCAGTTGCGTGGTGAGGCGGTCTATCTGTGCGGTGGATGAGGTCTCGGCCTTGCGGCGGAAAAAGAGCAGTTCCATCAGCCAGCCGCCGAGCCACCCGAGCAGCGCGCCGGCAATCAGAAGAACCCAGGGGTTCACGTTTTCCATCATTCCTCCTCCGCGATGAAAGATGAGTGCAACGAGGGCAAGATTTTCCGGCCGCACAAACGGCCGGGGGCAGATTCAATCTTGTATCGTATCATACCAGATTTTCGGATCAGGGAGAAGGCGCGGAAAAAAGAAGGTGCAACGCACTTCAGAAGTGCGTTGCACCTTGCGATTACACCCGAGGTGCGACTACTTTACAGGGCGAACTTCGACCTGCATGAAGCTATCCTGAGCGCTGATGCTCCGGATGGCGATTTGCGTGCCCGTGTTGGGATGATCACACTGCCCAACGGGTTTGTGGGATCGTAGTGCAGAATGCGGTCGTCGAACACCTGGACGGCCGGCAGGCTGGGAACGGGCGAAAGCACGCCCGCTGGTGGATGTTCGGAATGCCGTCCGTAGGGGCCAGCGTGAACGTGGAGTCGTAGGTCTGAACACGGTTGCGCCAGCGGCCACCGTCCACGCGGTAGAGCGTCGTGAAGTGCGCATCAATCGGCAGCAGCAGGCCCTTCGCCGGGATGCAGCCCCGTGTTGTTGTCCGCCTGCGATGTGTCCCAGTAGTGGATCAGCAGGCCGTCCTGATACGCGAAGTGATCCACGTAGTCGGGCATGGTCGCGGTAGCCGAAGTAGTACGGCCCGACCTTGAGACCATAGTCATAGCCCTTGTACGTGCGGAACTCGGCCACGTAGTACTGGCTGTACAGCTTGTCCTCGGTGCCGGTCGTCACACGGAAGCCGTTGAACGTCCAGCCGGCATCCGCCTCGGCCCCATCGAGCGTCTGGCCGCTGATATCGATCTCGTCAATCATAAACCCGTCAAGATTGACGCCACCGTCGCTGGAATACTGGAAGCCCAGCAGCACATTGCCCTATAGGCCGAGAGATCTGCGCTCAAGATCAATCCAGCCGTTGGAGAACCCGTCGATGCCGTTCGGTTCGCCGCTCGACGTTCGACAGGTTCGTGGGACGGTGACCCACGTGGCGCCGCCGTTTGTCGAGACGATCACGTTGGCGTAGTCGTAGCCTTCTCGATGCCATAGTTGACCTTGGCCGGCAAGCATGGCCCCGGCGGGGAGCGTCACGGCCTTCGTCATCTTATTTCGCAGGTCGTTCGCCGAGCCGCTGAAGTAGAAGTTGCTGCCCGCATACGGATCGGCGATGTGCGTGGCCACAGGCTTCTGCGGCAAGACCACGAACACGCCTTGCGCCTGCTTGGTGTTGAACTCCATCGGGCCGAGCTTGTGCTCGGACTTTTGCCCGGCGTGGGCGACCTCGTAGTTCAGCCAGCCAAGCTGGAACTTTTCCCAGGCGCCCATGTGGCTGGGCTTGTTGCCGATGGTGTCCTTCCCTCATCCATCCAGGAGCCGGAGGACATCAGGGTCCAGAAGCCGGTGCCATTCTCGCCGTAGTAGTCGTACAGATCCGGCAGGCCCAGGTCGTGACCGTACTCGTGAGCGAAGACGCCCACGCCGCCGTTCTCGGGCTGGATGGTGTACTTGCCGACCCAGAAATCGCTGTCGCCGATCTGGATGCCGCCGAGCAGGTTGAAGGCAGGGCCGGTGATGCCCATCAAGCTGGAGTAGGCATACCAGCTATGGCTCCAGATCGCCCAATCACACGTACCGCCCGGCTTCTTCGCCCACCCCGGCGTGCACCGACTGGAAGGTGTCAATGTAGCCGTCCGGCTCGTCGAAGTTGCCGTTGCCGTTATAGTCGTAACGATCCCAAACGTCGAACTGGGCTCAGGTAGTCATTGATCTGGTCCGGAGTCATGCCGGCTGCGATTTGCGCAGCATACCAGCCGTTGATCGTATCCTGCAGGAACAACCAGACCGCATTGCGCCAACGGGGTTGTCGTCATCATCAAGGTCCAGGCGTCGCCCGGAACGCGGATCCAATCCGTCACGTCGCCATGGACCGTGTAGCGGTTGGCTGACTGCTCGATGTAGAAGTTGCGCATCGAGTTTGCGCCCGGCGCTTCATTGAACAGCAGGTCCATGTAGTAGTCGCGGCTGAAATCCGGGACCCAGAGATCGGTGTTGTTCACGGCGCGATCCGGCTCCGGCATGGTGTTGTGCGCGAAATCGGCGAATTCACCGAGCACCGTCCAGAGCGCGCCCTCGCCGTCACGCTCGAGCTCGACGTACTGGCCCTGCGCGACTTCGTGCGTCTTGCCATAGGCCTTGCCGTTCAGCTTGGCCTCCAGCGCCTGTTCTTTGAGTTCCAATTGCGCCGTCGTCAGCGGGTCGGGCTTGTTGTCAATTTTTGGCGCCGCCTGAGGCTCGCCGCCGATGCCATCCGATGCCAGGGGGGCGGCGCTTGCGGCGGGGATCACGGCGATCAACAGCATGACCACGATCAGCAGCGCGCTAAGGGACTTCCATTTCATGATTTGGTACTCCTTGCGTTTTGTGACGGGAGTTCAACGGAATCGTATTCGCGGAAACGGGATCGATTCTCTTTCAGGTGCGACCTCCTTGTGCCGGGATATGGGGCGAAAACGATAGCCCGGGGGCGACGCTTCGCGCCGGAAGGGGCGCATCAAGCGCAATGTGTGGATGCAGGGATGCAAGCCGTCCTTCCTTGAGACGAGCTTTACGAGCCGCCAGATTTTATTGCACTTGTGCTCACTTGTCAAATGTTCGAGATCACCGGTCAGGGCTTCCGCATGGTTCTTCTGAGTTACCCATGTCGCCGCGGCGACATGGGTAACTCAGAAGAACCATGCGGCGTCGAGCCCCACGTTATAGATGCACATGATGCAGAAAGATATATTTGCATCATGTGCATCTAATCTGTGGTTGCGATTGATGCAATAAGTCATTTGCGCATTTGACAACAAACAGGCCGTGTGTTACTATCCTCACAAGATTGTAGATTGCGACACAAGGCATGACTGACTTACTGACAACCCGACAGGTGCAAGACTTGTTACACGTGGACCGCACCACCATCTACCGGATGGTGGACGGGGGACAACTGCCCGCGATCCGCGTCGGTAAGCAGTGGCGGTTCCATCGGGCTGACCTGGATCAATGGCTGCGCACCGGCGCAGCAAGCCAGGGGAGTGCGCCGAGAAGCGCGGAGGTTGCGTCAGGGCCGGTTGCCAGCCCGGCTCTGGCCGACTTGCTGCCGCTTGAGAGCGTGCAACGGATCCAGGATGTGTGCGCCGAACTGCTCGGGGTGACCCTGCTGATCACGGACATGGAAGGGCGGCCCATGACGCAGGTCAGTAACCCGTGCGGCCTCTTTTCGGCGGTGATGGAAGATCAGGAAGCGGTGGCGCATTGCGTGGCCGATTGGGGGCGGATGGCCGGCATGGTGACGCTGGAGCCGCGTTTTGCGCCCAACGAGCTGGGCGTGTTGTGCGCCCGCGCGATGATCCGCCACGGGCGCGAGCTGAAAGGCATGGTGTTCGCCGGCGGGATCGCGCCGGAGGTCTGGCCCCCGACGCCGAATGAGCAGGCGGCGATTGCCGCCCGGATGGGGCTGTCGCCCGCCCACCTGGCGGCGCATATCGAGGCCGTGCACCGGCCGGAGCCGGCGGCGCGAACGCGTGCACTGGAGTTCGTGCCGCGGATCGCCGATATCATCTCGCACCTGATCGAAGACCGGAATGCGCTGACGACGCGCCTGCACGCCATCGCGTCGCTCACGTCACTCTGAACCTGTTGGCGGGTAGATC